>NZ_MAIQ01000019.1 GCF_001678845.1 Christensenella intestinihominis | reverse complement strand
ATACCCTTACAGGGTTAGTGCAAACTGCGCGTTGAACGCGCAGTTATGATTATTCTACACGGCCGGAGGGAAACAAGCTGCTGCGCGAAAACAAAAAAAGTGTGATATAATATCTCTGTTATGGCGAATGAAATGAACTTACCAAAATCATTGGAATTTGAGAGGATACTCCTGCGGCTTGCGGAAAAGACGGTCTCCGCCCCGGGAACGGAAGCGGCGAAAAAAATCCATCCCGAGAGTACGCATGAAGCGGCAAAACTTTCCATGGAAAAGACGATGGAAGCGGAAACCCTGCTCATTAAGCGCCCGGGTTATCCCCTGCGCGCTTTTTCAAACATTGAGGCCGAGCTCAAACGGCTGAAAACGGGGGCCGCCCTTTCGTGCGGCGAGCTTTTGCGCGCGGCGGGCGTGTTCCGCGCGGCCAAAGCGGCGGGCCCGCTGGCAAAACCGGCGAAGGATGAAGACGTAACGCTGATTCCGGAGATGGCGCGCGGCCTTTATTATGACGGCGTGGCCCTGAAACGTATTTCAGACAGCATTTTGTCGGAGGACGAGGTGGCGGACGACGCCTCGCCCGAGCTTTCCCGCATCCGCCGCGCAATGCGCAAGGAGAACGAAGCGATCCGGGAAAAGCTGCAATCCATGATTCGCTCGCAGGGCGATGCCAAATATTTGCAGGATACGATCATTACACAAAGAAACGGGCGTTTTGTGGTGCCCGTCAAAGCGGAATACAAGGGTAACGTTCCCGGGATTGTCCATGAAAAAAGCGGCTCCGGCGCGACTCTTTTTGTGGAACCGGCGGGCGTTGTGGAATCCAACAACCGCATCCGCGAGCTTGAGGGCGAGGAAGCCCGCGAGGTTTCGCGTATCCTTTCGGAGCTTACGTCCCTGCTGTATCCTTACCAAAAGGAACTGCGGGAAGATATTGAAATACTGACCGAGCTCGACGTGCTCTTTGCCAAAGCGTCGCTTGGTCTTGAAATGAAGGCGGTCCCCGTCACATTCACCGAAAAGGGAACGCTTGAAATCAATGAAGGGCGGCATCCGCTGATCGATCCGAAAAAGGTGGTTCCCGTTTCCCTGAACCTGAAAAACGGCGTGCGCGCGCTTGTGGTTACGGGTCCCAATACGGGCGGAAAAACGGTTACGCTGAAGCTTGTGGGCCTTTTTGCGGCAATGGCGCAGTCCGGCTTTTTCCTTCCGGCGAAATCGCCGGTGCGGATGCCGGTATTCGATGGGATTTTTGCGGATATTGGGGACGAACAAAGCATAGAGCAATCGCTGTCCACCTTCTCCGCCCATATGAAGAGCATTATATTTGCCTTAAAGCATGCGCACGGCGATTCCCTCGTGCTTCTTGACGAGCTCGGGGCGGGCACGGACCCGCAGGAGGGCAGCGCGCTTGCGCAGGCCGTCCTGGCGGAGCTCGACAGCAAGGGATGCACCGTAATCGCGACGACGCATATCGGCGAACTGAAGGTGTTCGCGGGCGAACGCGAGGGCTTTGAAAATGCCAGCATGGAGTTTGACGCGGCGACGCTGACGCCCACCTACCGCCTGCTGATGGGCGTGGCCGGGCGTTCCAATGCGCTTTCCATTTCACAGAAGCTGGGGCTGCCGAAGCACGTCCTCCAAAGCGCGCGGCAGTATATGGATGAGGAGCATGTGGAATACAGCCGCCTGATCGAGACCGCCGAAAAGGCGCAGTCCCGTGCGGACAGGATGATGAACCAGGCATACCAGGCGCTTGAGGAAGCGAAAAAGCAGCGCCGCCGTGCCGAGGAAGAGGCGCAGCGCCTGAATGAAAAGCGCAAAAAGATGCTTGAACAGGCAAATGAAAAAGCAATCGAAATTATAAACGACGCGAAGGATACGGCGGAAGAGGTCATCCGGGAAACCAAAAAACTAAAGAAACAGGACGAGTCCCAGCAGACAAAGACCGTGCAAAAGGTGCGCGAAAAACTCGATCATAAAAAACAGTATATTGAAAAGCATAAGAAGCTGCAAAAGAAGGTCAAAACCCTGCAGCCGGAGGATATCCGCGCGGGCGATACGGTCACAATCGTTTCCATGGATACGCCCGCAACGGTCATAGAGCCGCCGAACGGAAAAGGGATGGTGAAGCTTCAGGCGGGCATCATGACGGTGGAATTGCATTATACGGAGCTTGCGGCAGGCAGGGAGGCGGAGGCAAAGCGCGCCCGGGAAGCCATGTCGCGCGTTACCCTGAACCGCGGGAAGGCCGTGCCGATGGAGCTTGACCTGCACGGGCAGGCGGTCGACGACGCGCTCATCATCCTGGATAAATATCTCGACGACGCGTTCCTCGCAGGCTATGCCGAGGTACGCATTGTGCACGGGCGGGGCACGGGAACGCTGCGCAGCGGCGTCCAGCAGTATTTGCGGACGCATCCGCACGTCGCGAAACAGCGGCTGGGGGAATACGGCGAGGGCGGAATCGGTGTGACGGTCGTGACCTTAAAGTGATTCGCGCACACAGGATCGGCTGTTTGAAGTTTAAGGTTACGAGAGAAGTTCTTTTTTCAAAGAAAAAAGAACCACTGGACTATCGCAATTTAATTTACACCTTCGGTTTGATTAAATTGGATACTTCATGCGTGTGCGGCGTATGTTTAAATACGCCTCCGCGGGTCGCCCGTTTGCCTTGAACTGCATCCATCCTGTGTACGCTCAAAATGTAGGGGCGGCATAGTATGCCGCCCGTTGACAGGCCCGTGTGCGTCATCCGCGCAGGGGCTGTGATTGGAGGAGATCGCCATGATCGTTGCCAGCGCGTGCCTTGGAGGCAAAAAATGCAGATATGACGGAAGCGCAAAACCGAACGCGGAGGTCGTCCGCGCCGTGCGGGAAGGCCGCGCGGTCCTCGCGTGCCCGGAAGCGATGGCCGGCCTCAAAATACCGCGCCCCCCGGCGGAAATACGCGAAGGAGACGGCTTTGACGTTTTATGCGGCAACGCCGGGGTTTATAATAAAGAAGGAGAATGTGTCACGCGGGAATTCCTAAGCGGCGCGCGAAAATTTCTCGCGTATGTCCGGAAAACCGGGGCGGACGAAGTGTGGCTGAAGTCCAAAAGCCCTTCGTGCGGCGCGGGGAAAATTTACGACGGTACGTTTACCGGAACCCTGCGCGGCGGCTGCGGCGTGACTTGCGCATTGCTCCTTGAAAGTGGTATAAAGGTAGTGGAGATTCATGAATGAACCGGGAACCGGTTCAGGTAAAAAAGGAGAAAACCGATGAAACAGAACATTCTGGTCATAGATGACGATAAAAATATCCGCGAGGTCGTTAAGCTATATTTGCGTAAGGAAGGCTACGAGGTCACGGAAGCGGCGGACGGCGCAATCGGTGCCGACCTGTTTTTCGGCAAGCAGTACGACCTTGTGATCCTCGATATCATGATGCCCGTGCAGGACGGTATTGAAACCATCAAGCAGATTCGGGCGAAATCGAATGTGCCGGTCATCATGCTGACGGCCAAGGGGGAAACGTTTGACAAGGTGCTGGCGCTCGAGCTCGGCGCGGACGACTATATCGTAAAACCCTTCGACCCGAAGGAGCTGGTCGCGCGCGTCAAGGCGGTCATCCGGCGCAGCAACCAGGAAGATAAATCGGATATCCTTGAATACCCGAACCTGAAAATCGATATGCAGAATTACCAGGTGATTTACGAGGGCAAGGAAGTACAGATGCCCCCCAAGGAAATCGAGCTGCTGTATTTCCTCGCCTCCCGTCCGAACAAGGTGTTCACCCGCGACCAGCTTTTAGAGCAGGTGTGGGGCTTTGAATATTTCGGCGATTCCCGCACGGTAGACGTCCACATCAAGCGCCTGCGCGAGAAATTTAAGGATGACGAGCCGTGGCAGATCAAAACGGTGTGGGGCGTGGGATATAAGTTCGAGGTATAAGAGGCTCCCGGGCGGGGCTTCCCGCCGTCCGGCCTATCCGGCGCCGCATCCTAAGGGACGCGGCCCCAGCCCCGCGCGCAGATTTATTTATTGTTTATTTACACTTTGGTCATAAAAAGCGGCTATAATGATCCCATAGGAATCAAAGAGACGGGGAAAACAGATGATCAAAACCATTTTTGGTAAAATAATGCTGCTCTTCATGGCGATCATAATGATCGCCCTGCTTTTGTCCGGCCTTATGATGAGCCAGGTCGTCCGCAACGCCTATCTCGACGACAGCAAGCAGCAGATGACCTCCACGGCGGACGACGTGGAGAACCTGGTGAACCTCTACGCCAACGGGGCCCTGTCCTTCTACCAGCTCAACGACCAGATCGCCGCAAAGGCGAAAGCAAACAACAACGCCATCTGGATCATCAACAGCGACCTTGCCGGATGGCTGATGAAAGACCCCAGCGGGCATACCAATGTCACGCAGGAAGAAGTCCAAACCTATTATGACGATATGATTGCCGAGCTCAATAAAGGCAATACCGTACGCAAAATTACCGAAGCAAATAACGTGTTTAATACGCCCGTGCTGACCGTCGCCACGCCTGTCATGAACGGCGACCAGATCATGGGCTATGTGTTCGTGCATAAACAGATTTATGAGATGGAGCAGTCCCTCATGGCCATGTACCGTCAGATCGTGCTTGCGGCGGGAATTTCGGCCGCGCTCGGCATTGTGCTGACCTATATCCTCTCGAGGAGCATGCTGCGGCCGCTTGGCGTCGTAACCCTTGGCGCGCGCCAGCTTGCGAAGGGGGATTTCGATATCCATCTGAAGGTCAGCTCCAAGGATGAAATCGGCCAGCTTGCAAATACGTTCAACAGCGTCGCGCGGGACCTTAAAAAGTACGAAGCGTCGCGTGAAAGCCTGATCGCCAATGTGTCCCACGAGCTCCGCAGCCCGCTTACGTCCATCCAGGGCCTTGTGCAGGCCGCGCTCGACGGCACGATACCAAAGGACGAGATCGACCATTACCTTGAGGTCGTGCTTGGCGAATCAAAGCGCCTGAACCTGCTCATTACCGATATGCTCGACCTTGCCAAGATTGAATCGGGCCAGTTTCCCATGCAAATGGAGCATGTGGATATCGGCGAGCTTATCCGCCGCGTGCTGATCTCCTTTGAGAGCAAAATAAGCGCGAAGGACCTCGAGGTGGAGGCGGACCTTACGGACGGCAAGGTGTATGTCCTCGCGGATATGAACCGCCTCACCCAGGTGCTGCACAACATCATTG
This sequence comes from Christensenella intestinihominis, assembly GCF_001678845.1. Classification (GTDB taxonomy): domain Bacteria; phylum Bacillota; class Clostridia; order Christensenellales; family Christensenellaceae; genus Christensenella; species Christensenella intestinihominis. Next base: position 10,370 of record NZ_MAIQ01000019.1, on the reverse strand, counting down.
AAAACGCCATTAAATTTGTGGACGAAGGGGGAAGGCTCCGCGTATCCAACGAGGTGCACGGCGATTCCGTATGGGTGAGCATCAACAATTCCGGCGGCGCGATCCCGGAAGAAGACATTCCCTATATTTTCGACCGTTTTTATAAGATCGATAAATCCCATACGCGGGAAAAAGAGGGAACGGGCATCGGCCTTTCCATTGTGAAAAACATCCTCAAGGCGCACGGCCAGAAAATCTGGGTCACCTCGAACGCGCAGGACGGCACCACCTTCACGTTTACGCTCAAAAAAGCGGATTAATCCTTATAGTGTACGGAAAAACGGTAAACGTCCGGGGAAATTTCCCCGGGCGTTTTTGTCGGAATTTATTTCGTCAGCGGAAGCTTTAACTGGACGTCCGTGCCCGTGCCCTCGGTGCTGTACACGCTGATCCCGTAGTCCTCGCCGAAGGTCAGGCGGATTCGTGCGTTTACGTTCCGCAGGCCGATGGACGAGCCTTTCGTATGCGGCTTAATTTGCGTATTTCCTTCCGAAAGGGTGGCGTTCAGCTTCCGCAGGTTTTCCTCACTGATCCCGAGGCCGTCGTCCTGTATATCGATAATCAGCCTTGTTTCGGTAATGTACGCGCTTATCATGATTTTCCCCTGCCCGATTTTCATTTCGAGCCCGTGGTAAATCGCGTTTTCCACAATCGGCTGGATAATCAGCTTGGGCACAAGGTAATCGAGGGCGTCCTCGTCGATGCGGCTGATTTTGGTAAATTTGTTGTTGAAGCGCAGGTGCTGGATATATAAATAATTGTCCACATTGTCGAGCTCCTCCCGCAGCGTCACCAGCGTGTTGTGGTTGCTGATGCTGTAGCGGAACAGCTTGGACAGGGAACGGGTCATCATCTCGATATCCTGCAGCCCGTATTCAATTGCCTGTCCGCGGATCGCCTCCAGCGTGTTATACAGGAAATGCGGATTAATCTGGCTTTGCAGGGCGTCGAGCTCCGCCTGCTTTTTCATCAGCTGGGCGTTCGACTCGCGCAGGGTCAGGGCCTTCATGTTTTCAAACAGGGTATGCAAATCGGAAAAAATCGGGGAAAACGGATCGTTCCTCCTGGCCGCGTCAAAGGTGAAATCGGTTTCCCCCTCGATTACGCCGTGCAGAATGCGCTCCACCTTGGCAATCGGGTCATACATCTTCCGTTTAATGACGAAAAGGATGCAGATAAAAACGGCGACATAAGCAATGCTGATCCATACCGCAACCACCATATCCATCCGGTAGGAAGGATAGAGGTAATATGCGGTTATGCCGTTCGCGAGGGAATGGGAAAACACAGTGCTGTCACCGTCCTCCACCGTTTGGCCGTCCAAATCCGGCACGGACGAAAAGATAATTTTGCCGCTTTGGTCCGTAAGGACAAGCCGCCCGGAATAGTCGTCAAAGTTGTCCTCCGGCGGCGCGCCGCCCCATAAAAGGTCGAGCTCCTGGAAGGCAAGGTTGGCTTCGGCCCGGCCGAGGGCCAGCCGCTGCTGGTGCAGGGTTTCCGAGGAAAAAAGCGTATACGCGACGGGCAGGGCCACAAAAATCGCGGCGCAGGCAACCAGCAGGACGGTAAGCCCCGTCCCGATCTTGCGGCTGCTGACCCCCGAAACCAGCTTCTCGATGCGCTTTTTGAATGAAGTAAAAAATTTTGGCATATACGCTCCTTGGTCAGCAGTGCAGCTTCCTGAATTCGGAAGGGGTAACTCCTACGATCTTTTTAAACAGCTTGCTGAAATATTTGATATCGCTGTAACCGACGCGCGAAGCGATCTCGCTGACCCGGCAGCGCGGGTCCACCAGATAGTCCTTGGCCTTTCCGATGCGCACGGCGGAAAGGTAATCGCTGAAATTAACGCCCGTTTCCTTCTTGAACAGCTCGCTGACATATTTGGGGTTCAGGTACACCTGCGCGGCGAGGTCGCTCAGGCTGATATCCTCGCTGAAATGCTCCTCGATATAATTCCTCAGGATTTCGATGGTGGATACCGTTTTGTTTTTCTGGGAATCGCACATTTTCCGCCCCAGTTCAAGCAATTCCGCCAGGTATTGCTTCAATTGGCCGACAGAATTTAACGATTCGATTTTTTGTTTTGCCGCCTCCTGCGGCTGCATTCCGGCAAGGGATATGCCGCAGCCCGCAAGGGCGGCATACAGGGAATTGATAAATTCAAGGGCGAAGCGGAAAAGTATGCCGGGGTTGTCCGTAAGCTTGTTTTTATCAAATTTTTCAAAGATATACGCCGTGGCCTCCCGGGCGCTGTATTCGCACGTATGGTTCAAATAGCGCAAAATCAGGTTTTTGTAACTGGGCGGGAACAGCTCGTGGATTTCCGGGGACGGCGTCTGGCCGCCGAGGCTGATAATCCGGTCGGTCCCGAGAATCATACGCGCGCGCACCGCGTCCTGCGCGGAATGGAAGGAGGCGGGAAGCTCGGTAAAGGAACGTACGATACTGCCCGCGCCGAGCGTCACGCTGTACCGCGAAATATCGGGAATGTAATTCCTGCATTGGTGGAAAATTTCCTCCGCGGTAACCCGGATCAGGTCTTCGCTTTCCGGCGAAAAATTGGCGGCGCATACGGCGGAAAGGTTGGCGCGGACAACGCATACGTCAAAGCAGCAGGGCTTCAAAAGCCGGTACCAATGGTCCATAATCCCCTGGAAAATAACGGGGCTCGCGGTCGGCGCGGTCCCGCTTTTTTCGTCCAGCATCATCTGGAATACCTGGAAGCATCCGTCGCGGTAGGAAAATCCAGATTCCCTGTTGAACTGTTCCAATGAAAAATAAGACGGCTGGGGATTTACCATCAGAAAATTGTACATAAATTGCTCGCGGAATTGCCGCTTGCTTTTTTTAAGCTCCTCGTGGAGCGAACTGGATTCCTCCGCCGTGTTCCCGAAAACGCTGTCCTTAAGGCGGACGAGCAGGGCGGAAAGGTCTTCCGGCTCAACAGGTTTCAAAAGATATCCGAGCACATTGAGGTCAATTGCGGTTTTGGCATATTCAAAATCGCTGTAGCCGCTGATAATTACAAATTTTGTCCCGGGGCTGATCCTTTCGGCCTCGCGGATCAGGCTCAGCCCGTCGATGCCGGGCATGCGGATATCGGTAAACACAAGGTCGGGCTTTTCCGCGGCAATGGCCTCCAAAGCCTCGGTTCCGCTGTATACCTGCCGGGTCACCTCGTAGCCGTAGCTTTCCCAATCCACAATATTGCAAATCAGCTTGCACACCCAAACCTCGTCATCCACAATTATTGTCTTTATCATCTGTGTGCTCCTTTGTCTATTTTTGCATCAATTCAATAATTTTGCTTTGCTCCGCTTCCGGCTTTGAAAGCTCTCTCTTAATCGCCCCGCCGCTCAATACCAGGAACCGGTCGCATATTTCAAGGCTTTCCTGCATGTTCGAGGAAACGATAACGAACGTGCAGCCCTCCTCCGCCATCTGCTTGATCCCCGCGCGTATCTCCTTCTTTGTTTCAAGGTCAATTCCGTTGGTCGGTTCATAAAGGAGCATAATGCGGGGCTTTGCCGCCAGGCACTGGATAAACTGAATCTTCTGGCGCAGCCCGCTGCTCAGCCGCCCGGCCACAATCGGAAGAACGGAAGGCGGGATGGAAAATGCTTCCAGCAGGCTTGCGGCATAATGCTTTTCAATATGCGGCTTGATCCATCCCAGGCTGCTGACGCGTCCGGCGGCGGCCAGGGTAATGTTTTCCATCACGGTCAGGTCCGGAAGGAGGTGCGATTTTTCCTTCATTGATGTAAAGTATGAAATGCCGAGCCGTACGGCGTCGCGCGGAGACCGGATGGAGGCGGGCTTTCCGTCAATCAAAACCGCGCCTCCGGTTTTGTGGACAAATCCATAGAGCAGTTGGAGCAGCACGCTTTTATTGGAATCCACAGGCCCCACGATTCCCAAAATTTCACCGCGGTAAATCTGGAAACTGATATCGTGGAGAACCCGGCAGGAAAGATTCCGGGCCTCCATAATTACATCGTCCCGCCGCACCTCTTCATAAGCCCGCGCGCCTCCGCCCTTACCCGCCATCACGGTCAAAAGGTCTTTCTGGTTAAAGTAAGGGCTTTGCCTGTCAAACATCCCGACAGCCACCCCGTCCCGCAATACCAGGATTCGGTCGGCGACCTGCAAAGCATCCCGGATATTGTCCGTCGCATAAATGACGGAAGCTCCCTTTGCTTTCAGGTGCGCAATTACGTTAAGGATTTTTTGGTTAAACGAGCCGGAATACGGCAGGGGCGGTTCGTCAAAAATCAACAGGCGCGGCCCGAGGTTCAGTACAGCCGCAAGCTCGACAAGGGATTTTTCGGAAGCGCTCAGGTCCCGGGTCAGGGCATAGGGGCTCCGTTCAAGGCCGACAAGCCGCATCAGCGCCTTCGCCCGGGCGGAAATTTTCCGGTAATGAATCCAGCCGCGGGGATGCGCCGGAATACATATGTTTTCGGCAATGGAGAGCGAATCGACGATTCGCCCGCAATGCTGGACGATGTGGATGCCGAGCGCCTGCGCCTTTTCCAGGGAATAATCGGAAAGCAGCCTTTCGCGGAAGAAAAGCTTCCCCGTGTCCTCCTGCAAAATTCCCCCGAGGATTCTCACAAGCGGCGTCTTTCCCGCGCCGTTCACCCCCAGGATCGCCAGCGTTTCCCCTTCGAATAGATTGAAGGTAATATGGTCGAGGATCATATCCTGATGAAAAAATTTGCATAAAAATTCAACGCGAAGCAATTCAGTTTTCAAGCGGAAGACCTCCTTCAAACAGTCCTGCAAGCGGGCAGGCATTCTATTCAGCAAACCGGAAAGTACGGATCATTTCAAAAAAGACACGAAAAGTAATGTTTTTTTCTCCGATCATTATACCCGATGCCCGCTGAAAAAAAGTAGGGGTCTAATTATGGATTCGGGGGGTCTGGTTCCAGATGGGGCGCCGCGGGAGCGGGAAAACCTATTCCATTTATGGATTAAGCCTCCGCAGCCTCCCGGAAAAGTACGGGAGATCACCCCCCTTTTTCTGACCCGGCGCGTCTTTGTCCTCACACAAATCCTTAGTATAATGCACTTAATCAAATTCCACAAATTAAATTAGCCAAAGATAAAATGAATAAAGAGGTGCAAATATGGCATATACGCATGAAGTTGAAATGACTGATATATGCAAAAGTTTTGGCGGGATCGCCGCCCTGGAACACGTGAATTTCTGTGCGGACCGCGGCGAGGTCCACGCGCTGATGGGGGAAAACGGGGCGGGAAAATCGACCCTTATGAAAATACTCGCAGGCGCGTATTCGCGTGATCATGGGGAAATCAGGATAAACGGGGAAAAAAAGGAAATCAACAGCACAAAGGACGGGCGCGACGCGGGAATATCCGTCATTTACCAGGAGTTTGCCCTGGCGCCCCACCTTACCGTCGCGGAAAATATACTGATTGATAACCTGGGCGAGGGGAAACCGGTAATCGACTGGAACCATTTAAACCGGCAGGCCCGGAAGATACTGGACTGGCTTGGTTTCGGGCACATCGACGTACGGGAAAAGGTCGAAAACCTTTCCGTCGCCTACCAGCAGGTCGTTGAAATCAGCAAGGCGCTTTCGCGCAATTCCAGCGTGCTGGTGTTCGACGAACCGACGGCGGTGCTCGCGTCCAGCGAAGAAAAACAGCTGTTTAAGATCATCGAAACCCTGAAAGGGCAGGGGGTTTGTATCATTTATATTTCCCACCGCCTAAGCGAAATATTTGCGGTGTGCGACAAGATTACGGTCCTGAAAGACGGGAAGAATGTAGATACCGTCACCACCAAAGATATCACGGAAGAGCAGCTGGTCAAAATGATGGTCGGGCGCGACCTCACCGAAATGTTCCCGCCGAGGAACGCAAAGATCGGCGGCGTGACAATGAAGGTGGAAAACCTTTGCTGCGGCAAAAAAGTGCAGGATGTTTCCTTCGAGGTACGGGAGGGGGAGGTCCTCGGCATCAACGGCCTTGTCGGCGCGGGACGGACGGAAACGCTGCGCGCGGTGTTCGGCGCGGATAAGAAGGATTCGGGAACCATTACCCTCGGCGGAACGCCCGTGCAGATCACTTCCTCAAAGAAAGCGGTATCGCTCGGCATCGGCATGCTCCCCGAAGACCGCAAAAAGCACGGGGTCCTCATCAACCAGCCAATCCGTGTGAATATGACGCTTGCAAGCTTAAAGGAGCTCTCCGGGGCGCTCGGGTGGATCAACAGGAAAAAGGAAGACGAGGTGATCGGCGACCTCGTGGATAAACTCAAAATCAAAATCGGAAGCATTGAGAACGACGCCTCGAGCCTTTCGGGGGGAAACCAGCAAAAGGTAGCGCTTGCCAAATGGCTTGGAAGCAACTGCAAAATATTGATTTTCGACGAGCCCACCCGGGGCGTGGACGTCGGCGCCAAGGTCGAAATTTACCGGATCATCAACCAGCTGGCAGAGGAAGGCGCGAGCATCATCATGATCTCGTCGGAAATGCCGGAAATTATCGGAATGAGCGACAGGGTCCTCGTCATGAGGGAAGGAAAGGTCATGGGCGAGCTCAATAAAAACGAAATCAGTGAAGAAAACCTGATTAAACTGTCAATGGGGGTAGAAAATATATGAACACAACAGGCAATACGGAAATGATGGAAATCAAAAAAAAGATGACTGTAAAGGAATTCCTGATCAGGTATAACGCCATACTGATCCTGGCGGCGCTCATTATCATCTCGGCGATCCTGTCCCCGGTGTTCCTGAGCACGCAGAACATCTTCAATCTTCTCCGGCAAAATACGCCGATCATGCTGATCGCAATGGGAATGCTGCTCGTGGTTCTTACCGGCGGGATCGACCTTTCGGTCGGCTCCATCGCGGCCGTTGCGGGCATGATGATTTCGGTCAGTATCGTGTCCTGGAACTGGACGACAGGCTTCGGTATTTTCATGGGGGTCGCCCTCACGCTCATCGTTGGCCTGGCGCTTGGCGCCGTCAACGGCGCGTTTATCGCATTCCTGCGGATGCCCGCCTTTATCGTAACCCTCGCCATGATGACAATCGGGCGCGGCATCGCCTACCTGGTCACCAACGGCCAGCCAATCCGCTGGCCGGAAGGAACGGGAGCGCAGGCGCTGCTTGATTTCGGCAGCAAGGGAGTAGGGGTTGTCCCGTGGCCGGTTATCCTCGGCGTCGCAGTATTGGTCGTGTTCTGGCTGCTCTCCAAATATACGGTGTTCGGCAGGCTCGTGATCGCGACGGGCTCCAACCAGGACGCGGTTACCCTCGCGGGCATCAACGCCAAAAAATATAAATTCGCGGTCTATGCCATCAGCGGCCTTATGTGCGCCCTGGCCGGAATCGTCATGACCTGCCGCTCCGGGACGGGAACGCCGATTTCCGGGGAAGGCTACGAGCTTGACGCAATCGCGGCCTGCGTCATCGGCGGCGCAAGCCTGTCGGGCGGGCGCGGGTCTGTCGGCGGGACGATCATCGGCGTGCTGATCCTCGCCCTTATCACAAATATCATGAACCTCTTAAGCGTTCCGGCCTATCCGCAGCAGATCGTAAAAGGCATTATCATATTGGCCTCTGTATTCGTGCAGAGCGTCAGCACAAAAAACCAGGATTAAACATTTCTTTACGAAGAATAAAAATAAATGGAGGAAAAGAAATGAAAATGAAAAAATGGTATTCTCTTCTGGCAGTTGTAGTGGTAGCGCTGCTCCTGATGACAGCCTGCACCCCGGCGGAAACGACGGCGACGGAATCGGCTTCCGCGTCCGCACCGGCGGAAACCAGCGCAGGCACGGAAGCGAGCGCTGAAGAATCGGCTCCCGCATCCGCCTCGGCTGAGACCGCCTCGGGCGATGTGCATGAAATTTATCAGCTCATGCCCAAACTCTCCCTCGCGGGCATCGTCAACCCATATGTGGAAGACCGCGCGGACCTTGACAAGGCATGGCCCAAAGAACCCGCAACGGAAGGAAAGCTGAAAATTGGCTGGACGGAAATCAACCAGTCGAGCGATTGGTTTATCGCGGTCAAGAACAGCGCGGAAGAAAAAGCGAAAGAATACGGCTATGAGCTTGAGTTCCTGATTGCGGAGGATGATCCGCAGACGCAGAGCCAGCACATCGATACCTTTATCACGCAGGGCGTTGATATCATCGTAGTCGATCCGGTCAACTCGAGCGCGCCGGTGGCGGATATCAACCGCGCGGTGGAAGCCGGCATCCCGGTACTCTGCGTAGGCGCGGTTCCTGAAGACTGCGCGGCCCTTACCACGCTTTGCTCCAATACATTCATGAACGGCTACCTGACAGGGCAGTATATGGCGGAACAGTTTGCGGCGGACGAAGAGATCAACGCAACGATGATTGTCGGCGTAATGGGCAGTTCCTGCACGGAAAGCCGTCTGTGCGGCGCGGTATCCGGCATCCTGAAACAGAGGATGGAAGCAAAAGGGACTCCCTACGCTTCGGATGAAGACGCATGGCTGGCCGGCTATAACCTGTTCGAGGAAATCAAATCGAACGGAAAAGGCGGCAGCGACGAAGCGGGCTTCCAGGTAACAGGTTATGGTACGGGAAGCTGGACGATTGAAGGAGGCCTTGCGGCAGCGGAAGACCTGTGCACCGCCAATGCAAACATGAACCTCATGATTGCAGAAAATGACTTTATGGCAGCAGGCGGGATCAAAGCGCTCGCATCCGCGAACATGAAAGACCAGGTAAAGGTTGGTTCGGTTGCGGACGGCACGCGTGAAGGCCTTGACCTTATCAAAAACGGCGACCTGCTGTGCACGGGCCTCAATTCCGGTATTGAACAGGGCGGATGGGCGATTGACTTTATCCATGCTATCTTTGAAGAAGGCAAGGACTGCTCCGACCTTCCGCTTGAATCCCTGTTTACCCCGGGCGTTATCAGCAAGGAAAATGTTGACGAAATGTACGACGCAAACATTGGTTTCTATAAGACGCAGGAATTCCAGTTCCCGCAGTCCATTCCGGAGCTGAAAGCGGAAAACAAATAAAACCAACCAGACAGGCTATCATTATTCCGAAGGCTTCCCGGATTCCGGGAAGCCTTCGGATAAAAATAAGAGGGGACACAAAAAATGAGACAAGTAGTATTAACGGCGCCGAAACAATTTGAAATCCGGGAAGTACCCGTGCCGGAAATCACGGAAACCCAGGTGCTGATCCGGGTGCATGCAGTTGGGATTTGCGGGTCGGATATCCATGCATACTATGGCGAGCATCCATTTATTACGTGCCCGATTGTGCTTGGCCATGAAGCGACGGGCGAAGTTGTAAAAGTGGGCGAAAAGGTTGAAACCATACAGCCCGGGGACCGTGTCATCTACCGTCCGCAAAAGATTTGCGGCGAATGCAGCTTGTGCAGGGAGGGCCGCTATAACGTCTGTAAGGAGCTTGCGGTATGGGGCTGCCAGGATACCGGGGCGAGCTCCGACTATTATGCGGTGGAAAAAGAACTGGTTTATAAAATACCGGACCATACGGAATATGGGGAAGGAACCATTATCGAGCCGCTCGCGGTGGGCGTGCACGCGGTAAAACGGGGGCTTGGCGACGTAAAAGGAAAAAAAGTCTGGGTCATCGGTGCAGGAACAATTGGAAACGTAGTCGCCCAGAGTGCAAAAGGGCTCGGCGCCGCGGCCGTCATGATTACCGATGTATCGGACTATAAGCTTGAAATGGCAAAAAAATGCGGAATCGACTATCCGGTAAATATTAAAAACGAAGATGTTGCGCAGGTGATGCGTGAAAAGTTTGGCGAAGACGGGGCGGATGTGGTCTATGAATGCAGCGCGAATGAAAAGGCGCTCAACCAGGCCCTGGATATTGTAAGAAAAGGAATTAATATCGTCATTGTAGGGGTATATGGCAACCGTGCGGCAGTCAACCTGGCCAATGTGCAGGACCGGGAATATTCCCTCATCGGGACGCTGATGTATACGGAGGAAGACTATATCGAGGCAATCGGCCTCGTGCGTGACGGGAAGGCGGATTTGAAGTCCCTCATCAGCAGGGAGTTCCCGCTGGAACAAACCGCCGAGGCCTATCGGTATATCGAGGAGCATAAAGACGACGTCCAGAAGGTAATTCTGAACGTAACGGCAAGGTAAGGAGACAAGCGAATGAAATTCGGGACATATTTTGCGTATTGGGAGCGGGAGTGGAATGCGGATTACGCGGCCTACTGCAAGAAGGTGGCGGACCTCGGCTTTGATATCCTCGAGGTGGCCGCGGGCGGTCTCGCGGAGAAAACGGACGCGGAGCTTTTTGATATCAAACA
>NZ_MAIQ01000018.1 GCF_001678845.1 Christensenella intestinihominis | reverse complement strand
GTTCGATATTCTACTTCTCATTTCTGAGAATACACAAAATTTGAAACGCTGCCTTGACGGTACCAATAAGCCACAAATCATTTATGCCCAAAAAAAGTTAAGACCTACTTTAGATTCCAACGACTTTAAATTACTTGCATCTGACTATTGTTAAGATGTACTTTACTCACTTTGATTGGCGGCTTCTTGATCTTCGTCGGTACATATTCTATACTAATGGCTACTGGCTGTTTTGTTCCTATTAACTATTTTTTGAATTAGCTGATTTCCCCCTAGGATACAATCCTAAACCAATATGTGCCCCTGCCAATACGACGAACTGCATTTATTTTTTGATATTTATCCGCTAAAATTTATATCTTTTTTCCCCGTTTCTTTAAAACATATAACCATATAAATTCTCCTGCTATAATCAAGAGAGTAACTATTACAGATACCATGCTAACTCCAACAGACATAGGGATTACTGAAATATAATATTCCCCCGGTTCCAAATATATTCCTGCATCTCCATTGTTGACATCAATAATATCAACCGACTTTCCATTGACCGAGATGGAAAACACATCGGTTTTTGCCAAATCTGTTGCTAGAATAGCTGAATTATCGACTACTATTTTCAACTCATTAAAATAGTTTGGATCAGTAATAAAATTCGCATCTCCTTGATTAGCATAGACTCTGTAATCTTTTATAATATAGTCGCCTTCGTAAAATCCCAATAAAAACGGATCATTAGGGTTCTCAAAACTCGTAATCGTGCACTTATTCCACCCCTGTTTTAAACTTATACTTTGTGTCTTATTCTTATTTACTATCTCCGAATCCTTTGAACACCAAATATTACATTCAACAAGGACCAGCTTATTTTCTCCTTGCATCTCATCAGGAATCGGAACACTAAGGGTTGCATATCCATCAGTAGGAACACTCATACTATATTTCCCCTCTATGCTTCCCTTACTCTTCTCCATCCCAACCTTTTGGACCATATCATTAGTCCACTCTATCTCTTGCCATTGCACAGGAGTACTATTCGATATTGCTTTCAAATTGTCGTAATGTTTTATTTCTTGTTTATCTAAAATAACACTTCCTAAAAATGCCTCTGGGTTTTCATCTGCTGCACATTCTTCTGTAATATAGGAAGAAGTTAATAATAGATTAGCCTCTTTTGTCCAGTAGCCCTCAGCAACATTTATTTTCTCGCTCTCATTAGTTACATTTAGAGTATTTGGATCGTCTTTTAATTTGTAAATAGTAAGGTTATATATATTTCCAATTTCTATATAGTCTGTTTCGCGAATGCCTTCAAACCATTCGCGAATATCGCGCTGTCCTGAACGATTCCCCTCACGGAATACCCGTTCATGTGTTGTCCAGCCATCTTCTCCAATATCACACCAAATTACAATATCTGGTTTGTTTTCTTTCAATATTTTAAGGTCGTCGATAGCATAATTATCTGGACAAACATCAAAAAAATATACCGGAACAAAAGTCGGCTGGGCCATTCGATCCGTTAATAGATTAAAAATCTTTATATGGGGAAATCCCCATACAAAATCATTTTCATCACTATTTTCTTCTATTAATTTTGTAACCGTTTCATAAACTTCTTTAGACTGTTTCGATACTTTAAAGCCCTCCAATCCTGGCACATTAACTTCATAATTGGTTTCATTACTTATTGGTTCGTCAGTCCAACCCCACCAATCGTAAGGATGAACCAATCTTTGTGCCAAACATAGTGAGCAGGTTATTATACATAAAACAACTACCAATACATTTTTCAGCCTTCTTCCTGGCATTTCATAAGATAGAAGCAAGCCTAACATCAACGGCAACGTTATTGATACCATTCTGATCCCAATTGTTGTCGTCGATGTCATCGCAGATTCTACGGTGCAAATCATAATTCCAAAAGCCAAAATCATAATACTATATGAATGGTATGGCCTTTTCTTAAAGACAAAATAGAGAATACATATTACCGTTACTGCAACCGCTGTATAAAAACCATAATAAGGTATTGCCGCACAAGCAGCATAAAATCCTGATTCAGCTAACAAGATTTCTATATTCTCTATTGGCAAAAAGCGTAGCAACAAATAGCTATAAAGAATCAGCCCAATAATAACTGCAAAAACGAAAATATCTTCATGCCTACTATTGTTTTCTAAACCAATATGCTGTTTCAAAAAGCACTGATAAACGTAATATATTACTCCTGCTAAAATCAAAAGGGCACAACAATATATATATCCGCTATGTAGTATAGCATTAAAAAAGGCTATACTAAGGTCGTAATAATTTAATAAGAATAAAATAATTGCCAATCCACCCGCGGCGATCATTCCACCTTTAATTAAATCTTTATTTCGAATATTCTTCTTTCTTTTTTGATAGATTCTTCCCAAGAATAGTAAAGCAGCTATCACACAAAATATAAACAGATACTTTTCATTAACAAGTGCATTCAATGCACCGCCAAAAACATTTCCTATACCGCCTTTTGATGTTGCTTTTAGATATACTTGCTCAAGGAAGGGCCAAAATGCATTGTTTGCTAACAACCAGATCATACAAATTCCTACAGGTACTACAAATCCTAAAATACAAATCCCAATATATCTCCCAATTTGTTTGCTTTTTTGGATTACACATATCACAATCATAGCAATTAGAAAGGCAATAGGAGCGATAACTCCTATTGACTGCTTATACAAAAATAATGTCCCTAACAATATGCCAGAACAAAATAACCACAGATTTTCTTTCCTATTATTGCCTTCACTTTCAAAAAATTTAATAAAAAAATATATTATTCCTATCATGAGGAATATGTAAGTCTGATTATAATCGCCAGGAAGATCATGAGGGCTTACAGACATCAATGTGGCCGCTACAATACAACTCAAACAAACATATTGCGGTTTGAAATATCGAGTAAAAATATTATAAAGCAAGATAAACATCGCGACTCTTTCAATCAAGCCTATAATCCGTAAAGCCAAGAAAGAATCACCTGCAATCGCGAGTCTAACATTCGAAAAAACAAGCTCCATTGGAGGCAAATAATAGAAAAAATCACGGTATACCATTTTTCCGTTCTGCATCAATTTATACGAAAAACTTTGCCATCCTACTGTGTCTGGAAAATAACGGTTTATAAAAAAACTGTAATACGCAACAATAGCAATTACCATCAATAAAAGATAATAATAATACTCTTTACGATCCTTGAATCGGATTTTTTCTTTTAAAATATAACTATTCATATCTTGTTTTTGCTCCGCTTTTGAAGTAAGAACTCCGCCAATGCAATATCTTCGGGATAAGTCACTTTAAAGTTGTCTCGATAATTAAAATTTTGATAGGCTGTAAAAGTTTCAGGCAAATCATGCCCCGAATAAGTAGTTTCCGAAGACGCACTGAAATATTGATCAATTTGCTTAAAATGATACGCTTCAGGTGATTGGACAAGCAAAAATTTTGATCTGTCGACAAACCGATTAGTTACAGTCCCTAAAGAATCTGTTATTTTAGCTGCTGTATAAACATAGTCGTATTGTTCCAATTTATTAATATAAAAATCAATTATTTGAGGAGTAATCATGGGCCTCGCAGCTTCATTAACAAAAATCTGATCGCAATCCGACACGTGTGTTCTAATATAATCCAAAGCATTCCGAAAGGAGTCGTTTCTGCCTTTCCCGCCGCGAATCGTCTTCACACCATACTGTTTTTCTACACGCTCTATTGTTTCTTTATCGTCATTTATAACAATATAAAAATCATTTAGAGTAGTTGCGGAACGAAAGGCTTCTATAGAATAAGATAAAATTTCTTTTCCGCACAACTTTAGATATTGCTTCGGCTTATCCGCTTCCATCCTAGTGCCAATGCCACCAGCTAAAATAATTCCTATCGTTTTTCCCATAATAATTCCTCTATCATCCAATAATACAATGCTTCGGTCTTTCACCCTTTAAATAACTTTCTAGCGCCTCTATTACCATATCGGTGCCACACCGCAGAGTATCACTTGAAGAGCCTGCAATATGAGGCGTAATAACAAGATTTTTTGCTTCTAAAAGCGGATTATCCGGCCTCATAGGCTCTTCATTTACAACATCCAACGCCGCCCCGCATATATCCCCATTATTCAACGCATCAATCAATGCTGACTCATCTACAAAGTATCCTCTTGCAGCATTAATAAAGTAAGCATCTTTTTTCATCAATCTGAACTGTTCTTTCGAGAACATATTTTTCAAATCTTTACCCCCAGCACAATGAACACTCACTATATCTGCTCTTTGTAACAGTTCTTCAAATTCTACTACTTCAACTGTTTTAGGAACAGTTGTCCTATCCACATAAGGGTCCGACACAATGATCTTCATACCGAACCATCCTGCTTTTTCTGCAACCAAACGTCCAGCGCATCCGAATCCAACAAGGCCTAGGGTCATATTCCTTAATCCTCGGCCTCTGAAAGCAATATATGGGCTCTCTTTTTCTAATCCCCAGAGAGAATCCTGATATTCTCTTGGCATTGTCTGTTTTGTTGTGGTAAGAATTTCCTCTTGAATCATTCTATTTGTCATTGATATATTCCGTGTAAGGTCCAATATCAAACCTATCGTAAAGTCGGACACCGCATTAGCATTTCTGCCGACATTATTACACACCATAATACCGTTGCGTTTCGCGGCATCCAGATCAATTACAGTTTTTACACCTGCACGACAACAGATAATCAACTTTAGTTTCTGGGCTGTCCTCATAACGGATTCATCAATCGTATCAAACTCGCTGATAATAATATCGACATTTCTACATTTCCTTTTGAGTTCTTCTGGTGTCAGCATCTTAAAATTATGCCCATATCCACAAAATTCAAAATCAATTTCAGGATATGCGCGCTGTAAATCCCCGATAAAAATCTCGGCAGTTACTAGAGCCTTTAAATGCTTCATCATGTATCCTTTCATCATCATCTCCCTCAATACTCCATTTCAATTATTCCAGCATCTCAAACGTATTCATATTAATATGTTTACCTCTCCGTTCTTCCTCTGGAGGTAATTCCATATAATTATGATAGGAAAGTTCCAACAATTTATCCCAGTCTTTTGGTACCGGGAATTCTTTTCCATTAAGTGGTAATCTAACGCTTTCGCTGAACCAATCTGCAGGGTACTGATGCACCAATTTCAAAGAAAGCCACGGTGGCGGTACATTAGATAAATAGCGATTCGTTTTTTTCCCTTGCAATTTTGTGGAAACCCTTGTATACTTTTCCCGCAATTTTTTTAAAGGAATCTTTTCTCCAAGTTTTGAAAAAAAACAAATCGCTAATTTAGTAACACCGCTAAATTTTCTCCATTGAATATTGGTACGATGTCCCATTGCTAAACCATAAATCATTAACATGTGAGCAACTCGAACTTTTTCCCTCCATCTTTGATTATAAGACTGCTCTAATATAAAAATATCTGTTTTAACAAAATTATAAGCATCTTTTTGTTCTTCCTGCTCATCAAACCATCTACACTTTCTATAGACAACTCCCGGAATAAAATCTACAAAATGGTTTCCAGACTGGTCACATGATAGAAACTCAAAATCGTCTCCTAGTTCATCTCTACATGCCTCTGCGAACTTATTGTATTCCTCTCGTGTCATAGCAATGTCCGCATCATCGTCCCACGGAATAAAGTTCTGATGTCTTACTGCCCCCAAGAGAGTCCCCGAGCTCAAAAAATACTTTATATCATTCTTTTCACAGATACGGTCTATCTCGCACAAAATTTTGAATGCTATTTCATGAATTTTTTGCATCTCATTGTTTTTCATTGCTTGCTTTTTCCTTTATCTCACGTTTTCCCGCATCTTTATATCCCACTACCAAAACTAGAGCAAATCGTATTAGATTTGCCCATAACGTAGCATAAGCAAAGCCCTCGATTCCCATATTAATTGTCGCCGGAACCGCAAGGGCCACATAAACAATACCATAAATAATTTGGATTGTAAACTGATACCTCTGATGACAAAATCTTAAGATAACAGCTAACAAAAGGCCCGCTGTAAAAAAAAGTATTTGCCCAAGTGTTGCGATGCCGATCAAGCCATTGGCTGTACTATATACATTAGGATAGAAAGTCCTAATAAGCCATGGCGAAACCAGAATGCATCCTATAAAGCAGATGCCTGATAAAGCTACTGCCAATAAGACAGCTTTCGAAAATATTCCCTTGGAAAAACTTCCACTATACCGCGCGAGGTAAGCTATCATCACCCCATTAATCGGTCCAATTAATAATGCGACAGTTTTACCTAAAACCGATGCTGTATAAAAAGTAGTAACTGCGTCTCCACCCATTAAATTCTGTAAAACAATTCTATCTATATTTTGAAAAAAATTAGCGATCAAATAGGACCCAGCAACCGTTACAGTTATTTTCCATACCTTTGCCTTCTGCTTTGAGCATATAAACGGTTTCTGATATATTGTATTTTGCGGCAAAACAAACAAAACTGCTGCTAGCTCCCCGCAAGCCAAAACCAAAAACCAATTTTTCGTAAATTTGTATAGGATAATCCCTAATAAATAGCCGATAGAAATAATAATATAATAAACAAAATAGCGCCTATAACGAAGTGTCAACCGATATTCAACATCAGAATAATAACGAATTAGTGTAAGTACTGTCAATACACAAAAAAACAGACCATTTATAGGTGTTAATGTATCTAAAGAATGTAATACAACAATTGCTACAGCACATGATATAATACAGAAAATCACCATTAATACATTGTAATCACCATTTCGGCTTTCAAACTGCGGCTTGATCACCAATCTCGTATTATTAAGTGCCATCCCAAATGAATTCGCCAATATTGCTACAACCGATAATAGATACAGAACATTGCCAAAAGCTTCTTCTCCCATATTCCTGTTCAGATAGGGATAGATAACAAACTGTATCACTATATTCATGATTATTATAGCCAGAAGATTGTATGATAAGTCCTTTGCAAAGCCCAATTTGAGTTTAGTTTTCATAATAATTACTTTTCTTTATTCTGTCTTTCTACTCCCCCAAAATTAATCCGTTTCTCCTCAACCACAAGAGGCCGTTTCATTACCCGGGTATTGATATTCAAAATATACTCCCCCAAAAAACCAATAAAAAACATAAGCACAGAGCCGAATAAAAATAATCCAATTAATATAGGGGCAGTACCCGCCGCAAAACCATACCAGTTCGTCAATTTAAGAATCAAATAGATCAAAGCGATCACGAAACTCGCTGCTGAAAAAACAAAGCCAATAATTGTCGCCAATCTTAAAATGACTTTAGAATAGGAAGTAATTCCGAGCATCGCCATATCATATAATGTATAGAAGTTATTTTTCGTCTTCCCCGCCTTTCGTTTTGGTTGTTCATATTCAATATCTTTCCGCTTAAATCCCAGCTCCGCCACAATACCACGCATATAAGGCATTGGATCGTCTAATTTTTTTAGAACTTCTATAAAACTTTTATCATAAAGCCCAAAGCCGGTAAAATTTTCAATTTGTTCTACGTCGGATATTTTTTTAATCAATTTATAGTACAGCTTTCTTACACCATACATTAGCCTATTTTCCATGCTGTTTGTTTTGATACCGATCACTACTTTATATCCTTCTGCCCATGCATTTACGAACTGCGGGATCATCTCCGGCGGATCCTGGAAATCGGCACACATCAACATAGTGCAGTCTCCATCCGCCTGTAAAAGGCCATAAAAGGGCGAACGGATATGTCCAAAGTTTTTTACATTAAAAATCGCCTTGATTTTCTGATTTTCAGCGCACAACCCTTGAATCAGTACGCGTGTATTATCCGAAGAATCATTGTCAATAAAGATTATTTCATAATCATATTCTGGAAGCTTTTCTTCAAATATATTAATAATCGTCCCTGATAACGAAACGACATTTTCTTGCTCATTATAGGTCGGAATAACAATGCTTATCTTGCTCATCTTTTCCCCCTGCACCATTCAATCGTTTTTTGAATTCCTTCTTCAAACGGAATTTGAGGAATGAAACCAGTATCCGCCTTTAAATCAGAAATATCAGCACACAGCCGCATTACCTGTTTTTCATTATATTCTCGCTTTCCATAACCAATTTCAGCATTTTTGTCAATACAACTTCTTATGGTTTCTACATACTCTTTCATTCGACGTTCCCGCCCGCTTCCCACACAATAGGATTTACCACTTTTTCCATTTTTTCCAATTGCAATCAATGCTCGAGCGACATCATCGCAGTAAAGATAATCCCACATCTGCTCACATTTTGTAACTTGGGGAGATTCCCCTTCAAGCAAAGTTTTTATACAATACATAATCATCGTATAATCATTATCTCCTGGGCCGTAAACGCTTAAAATGCGCGCCCAGTTGTGACGCATACCTATCTGCTCACATAAAATCCGGCTCAATCTGCCTGCTGCATATTTCGCAATTCCATACCCATTTTCGGGATGAATTGGGCTATCCGGAGCGACTAATCCTTCTATACGTCCATATTCCGCTTGTGAACCTGCTCCCACAAATACTTGGCATCCAATCCTTTTCGCTAACTCAACCGCATCTAATGTATAGCGAATATTCTCCTCTTGCGAAAATACATCATCCCTACTGTGCACGGAGGTGCTTTTCCATCCTAAATGAAAAAACGTATCATATTGCGTTTCTAATTCTATAGAGTGAAGCTTAGCAATATCACATTCCAATATCTGGACATTCTTATTTTTTGGAAGTTTATTTAATTTCTCACATGGGCGGTCAATTGCAAGCACATAATCACCATTTTCTAGAATTTGTCTGATTAATGCCATGCCAATCATCCCAGTCGCACCCATTATGATGTACTTCATCATTTTTACTCCTCGCCCACCATTGGTATAATCATATTTTCTTTCAATTCTTCCCTATCAAGGAAGGGTGCTAAATCTTCAAGCGGCGGCGAAACGATTGTTCCATCTTCAAGTTGCCGTGACGAAGATTTGGGTTCAAAGTTCTGTTCCGGCGTTACCATCACTTCACAGATTGCATATTCTGGGTTTTTGAGCGTTTTTTCGATACATTCACCCATTTGTCCATTTTTTTCGCAACGTACAAACGGATACCCATACGCCTGCGCAATCTTCTCAAGGTCAGGGAAACCCAGATCGCCACTCTCTGGCCCTATCCCTACGAGGGGTTTCCCAAAAAAAGAATTTTGTGTCTGCCTGATCGAATGATAGCCTTGGTTATTAATTACAAACAATTTGATCGGAAGCCGATTCGTAATAATCGTCTGCAATTCTTGTATATTCATCTGCAAGCTTCCATCGCCGGAAATGCAAATAATTTCTTTTCCACCGCTCGCATAACATGCTCCAATTGCCGCGGGAAGATCATATCCCATAGATGCAATTCCGGAATTTATGATAAAACGCTGATCCTTTTTTATGTGAAATCCATGGCTTCCTACGACGCATGCAGAGCCATTCCCAACCACCGTTATTTGTCCTTCGGGCAGCCTGGCTGCCAACTCCTTGATAAAGCAATAAGGATTACCGAGCTCACGCTCTTCATAGTGCTTAGGACATACCACCGGATATTTAGCCTTCCATTCCGCACAGCATTTCACCCACTCTTCCTTGTCAAAAACATGTCCCTCTGCACTTTTATTCAAAAGTCGAATTATATCGGCTACATTTGCGTGAACAGGCATATCTACAGCAATCGTTGGTTTTCTCAATTCCGCTTCGTCAATATCCACGACAATCTTATATGCCTCACGAGCCCATGTTTCATAGTTATAACCTACTTGTCGAATACTCAACCGGCAGGCAAGTGAAAGGATTAGGTCGCTGTTTTGAACAGCAAAATTCCCCGCACGATCCCCCATGATCCCACCACGTCCCACATAAAGCGGATGCTCATCATACATCTCATCAATACTGTTCCATGCCGTAACTACGGGAACGTTCAACTTCTCCACCAACCGCATAAATTCAGGATGTACTCCCGCTCCCATGATCCCGCTCCCTGCGTAAATTATAGGACGCTTAGCACTTTTTAATCGGCGAATAATTTCATCGGTTATATCTTGAGTTGGGGCAACCGGATTTTCACGCTTTTCATCTTCTGCCGAGTCATAATCTTTTAACTCATCCGTCTCAACTACTGCACTTTGTACGTTAACTGGAATATCAAGCCACACCGGGCCCGGCCTCCCGTTTTTTGCCAAAAATAATGCTCGTTTTAAATGATATTTTATTTCGTTTGGGTCAATCACCATTTCCGCATATTTTGTCATACATGTAACTGCCCGTGTTATGTCAAACTCCTGATCTCCCATAGCCCTGAGCGGCAGTCCCGTGCTACGGGCACAGGTAGAATATTTTACCTGTCCGGAAATGATAAACATCGGAATCGAATCTGTCCATCCACCGACAACGCCTGTAATAGCATTAGTTCCTCCTGGGCCCGTTGTCACGCACACAGCAGCAATTTTATTATGAATACGCGCATAACTTTCTGCAGCAATTGCACACGCTTGTTCGTGATGATTATAAATGCAATGCAAATTTTTATTTTTGCCCAAAGCATCATTTAGATGCATTGCACCACCGCCGACAACTGTAAATACATCATGAATTCCGTTTTCTGCCAAAAAATCCGCAACATAATCCGCAAGTCTGATTTTCATATTCTTTCCTTTATCCTATCTCTGAATTCGTCCACTCGTATCGCCACTGACAAACTTTTTAACTTCTTCCACTGATACTCGATTAAAATCACCAATGATGGAGTGCTTTAAGCAACTTGCCCCAACAGCAAACTGAAGGGCCGCTTCGTGCGAGTAGCCATTTAGCAGACCGTAAATAAGACCTGCTGAAAATGAATCTCCACCGCCAACACGATCTACAATATCTGTAATATCATATTTCTGGCTGTGAATAAACTGCTCACGGTCATTTAAACAAGCCGACCACCCATTGCGATTCGCGCTTTTACTGTCTCGTAAGGTAATCGCTACAATCTTTACATTTTTGAAATCTTTCAATACTTGTTCACTAATATTACGATAAATATCGAGATCAAGTTCTCCTTTTCCAGCTTCAATTTCAGAATATATCCCCAATGACTTTTGAAAATCTTCTTCATTGGCAATAATAACATCGGTATATTTTACGATTTCCTGCATTATTTCCGGCGCTTTCTTCCCATAATTCCAAAGTTTTGCCCGGTAATTCAAGTCACATGAGACTGTAACGCCAGCCTCTTTTGCTACTTTTAATGACGCAATCGTTTGCTCCGCAGCTTCCATACTGATTGCTGGTGTAATTCCCGTCACATGATACCACGCTGCCTCTGCAAAAATCTTTTTCCACTCGATCATCCCAGGTGCAACTTGTGAAATTGCGGAAGCACTGCGGTCATAAATCACCTTTGATGGTCTTTGCGCCGCTCCAGCCTCCAGAAAGTAAATACCCATCCGTGCGTTATCACTGTAGGCAATATGAGAAACATCCACGCCAAAGCGACGCACCTCGGCTTCGGCTGCTTTTCCAATATCGGTATTCGGTAACACTGTCACAAATTCCGCATCCATTCCAAAATTAGCCAAAGAAACAGCTACGTTTGCTTCCCCGCCTCCAAAGGTCGCTTCCAGTGTATTTGATTGAAAGAATCGTTCATAACCCGGCGCCTTCAATCGTAACATAATCTCACCAAAAGCAACAATTTTCTTATTCATACGGCTTCTTACCTTCCCGTTCTATTTCTCACTGCTTTTTTAATCATCTCAATCATATATTCGATCATTTCATCCGTCATTCCTGGATACACGCCGATCCAAAACGTATCGTTCATGATTCTATCGGTATTCGCAAGTTCCCCTATCACACGGTAGCCCGTCCCTGCGGCGCGCATTTCGTCAAAACAGGGGTGCTTGATTAAATTCCCGGCAAATAAATTGCGCGTCTGAATACCATGTCCTTCTATTTCTTCCACGAGTCTTTCACGGCTGACCCCCGCTTCCGGTTTTACAGTAATCAGAAAACCGAACCAGCTCGGAACGGAATTTCCCTCTGCCTCAGGTAGAATCAACTTATCCTCCAGCCCGGCTAAACCGTCGCGCAATTTTCGCCAGTTTCTTCTCCGCGTTTCGATAAATGACGGGAATTTCTCCAGTTGGGCACAGCCTACGGCTGCCTGCATATCCGTCACCTTTAGATTGTATCCAAAGTGAGAATAAACATACTTATGATCATACCCGAACGGAAGTTCTCCATATTGCCTGTCGAATCGGTGCCCACACACATTGTCATGCCCGGACGGGCATACGCAATCACGTCCCCAGTCGCGCAGAGAATTCACGATTTTATGCAAAAGAGCATCATTTGTATAAACGGCTCCGCCTTCTCCCATTGTCATATGGTGTGGCGGATAAAAGCTTGATGTGCCAATATCCCCAATGGTTCCCGTAAACCGTTCCTGCCCGTCAAGGCAATATTTTGAACCGAGCGCATCGCAATTGTCCTCAATCAGCCAAAGATCATTTTTATCACAAAATTCTTTTACTGTTTTTAAATCGAATGGATTCCCCAGTGTATGCGCCGCAAAAACAGCTTTCGTTTTCTCCGAAAGCGCATTCTCCAATTGTGCAGTATCAAGATTATACTGCGGTATTGTCACGTCAATAAAAACCGGAACAGCCCCATATTGTATGATCGGAGCTACCGTTGTTGGAAAGCCTGCGGCAACCGTAATAACCTCATCTCCCGGCAGGATTCTTCTCTCTTTGAGCAATGGAGAAGTAAGTGCCATGAACGCCAATAGATTGGCCGATGAACCGGAGTTCACCAGCGAACAATACCTCACTCCCAAGAAATCTGAAAACTCTTTTTCAAAACGCTCCGCGTACTTTCCCGTGGTCAACCAGAATTCAAGCGCGCTATCCACAAGATTCTGCATTTCCCTTTCATCATATACGCGCGCCGCATAGGTAATACGGTCTCCTTCGGAAAACAGTTTTTTTTCTAACTTGCATTTTTTACAATATTCTCCGACGCTTTCCAGTATCTCCCTGCGCGCCTCCTGCTCTGTTTTATCCTCAAACATTCTATTTATCCTTCCAAATACTCTGTTATCTGCTCACGCATACAGTTTCTAATATCCCCATCTTCCTGCCAACATTTAGTCCATTCCACTACCTTTTCAATCGCTTTTCTTACGTTCCAACGGGGATTCAGACCCCAGACAGCCTTTAGCCTGGAACAATCCAGCTTTAAAAAACTCGCTTCGTGGACAGCTTTTTCTTCGCATACATTTTTCCATGTAATGCCTCCCCACGACTCACAAAACATTGTTGCCAGTTCGCCAGTTGAAACGCAGTCTGCATAATCCGGCCCAATATTATAATTCCCACTCAATTCCGCATCTTCGTACTGTCCCTGTAAGATCGTCAAATATGCACACAAAGGCTCCAACACATGCTGATAGGGACGTATCGAATAAGGATTCCTGACTACAATGTCCTCTCCAAGCGTTGCCGCCCGAACACAATCGGGAATAATCCTATCATTCGCAAAATCTCCGCCGCCAATCACGTTGCCTGCACGCGCAGTGGAAATTGCCGTATTCGTTTCAGTGAAAAATGACTTTTTATAGCTATCTGTCACCAACTCAGAACAAGACTTTGAATTGGAATAAGGATCATACCCATTCAGCTCATCCGTCTCACGGTAGCCCCATTCCCACTCGTTATTTTTATATACCTTGTCTGTTGTAACATTCAAAAAAGAACGTACGCCGCCCGCTTTTCTGATACTTTCAAGCACATTCACCGTTCCCATTACATTTGTCTCATAGGTATACACCGGGTCTGCGTATGAATCCCGGACAATCGGCTGTGCGGCCATATGGATTACAATCTCAGGATTCGCCTGCCGCATTGCATCCTCCAATTGGCTTAAATCGCGTATATCTCCAATCACGGAATGCATGTCTTTTTCAATTCCCGCCAGATGGAAAAGTGCCGGAGTTGTTGAAGGAATCAATGAAAACCCTGTAATCTCCGCTTCGCATAACAATAATAACTCACATAACCACGAACCCTTGAAGCCCGTATGGCCTGTGAGAAATATACGTTTATTCTTAAAAAAGTCTTTTTGAAACATCAATCTTTCCACACCTTCCATGGTGCTTTATTTTCCTCAAGCAATTTGTCCAACAATTTTTGGTCGCGCATCGTATCCATACACTGCCAGAACCCTTCATGCTTAAAAGCCATAAGCTCGCGTTTTTCCGCCAATTGTTCAAGCGGTTCGCGCTCCAGAACAGTAGCATCGCCTTCAATATAATCGAATAAAGAAGGTTCAAATACCATAAATCCGCCATTAATCAATCCCATATCTTCTTGGGATTTTTCACGAAATGAGGTGATCGCATTTCCCTGCTCAATATCCAATATCCCAAACCTGCCACTGGGACGAATCGCTGTCATTGTAGCAATCTTCCCATGCTTTTTATGGAATTCGAGGAGCGCCTTGATATCCACGTCAGCAACTCCATCACCATAAGTCAACATGAATGGTTCGTCACCAATATAGTTCCGTACACGCTTGACTCTTCCACCCGTCATGGTATTGAGTCCCGTATCAACAAGCGTGACTTTCCATGGTTCAGCAAAATTATCATGGACAATCATCTTATTTTCATTTCTGAAGTCAAAGGTAATATCCGACATGTGCAGATAATAGTCTGCAAAGAATTCTTTAATAACATAGGCCTTGTATCCCAAACAAATAACAAAATCATTAAACCCGAAAGAGGAATAATATTTCATAATGTGCCAAAGTATTGGTTTATCGCCAATTTCTACCATCGGTTTTGGCTTCAAATGAGATTCCTCACTAATACGTGTTCCAAAGCCTCCCGCTAAAATTACAACCTTCATTTATTACCTCATACGACTTAAATATTTTTAGTTAAAGCAAGTGTTTTTATTATATCATCTAAGCTTCATTCTTTCAATTCCAATCAGAACTAAATTTGTACAATGTCAAAAGATATGTTACACATTGACGAGGAGGTCTTTGTAGTACTGAAGCGAAAACTTGCGCTCCAGCATGATGAACGGAAAACGATTGTCATTTCTCTGGTATCGTTTCAGTTGGTATATTCGCATCTTCTACGCTGTAGAAGCTCCTGCCTTCATAAAGCCTCTCCTGATCTATCCTGTGGACTCGTTCCACTTTGCCGTTGTGTCTTGGGGTTGCTTTTAGGTACTTTCCTTCCTGCCTAAATTGGTCATAGTGACAAGGAAGCGTTTTATCATGGTGGGCTCTACTTCTTCCGGAACAGTAACGCTGTATTTCTGTTCCAGAAAATTCAGCAAATATTGAATCTGCTTTTTGTAATTGCCTACGGTTCGGGGCGATAATTTTCTTACCTGACAGTTAAATTCAAATTCCAACAGTAAATCCTTTTGCAACATAAAAGCACCTTTCTTTCCGAATATAAACCCGTTAAGAAAGGTGCTTATTTTATGCTGTTATGATAACGGCTTGGTAACACGTACTTGCCGGTGTGACTTTACCAACAGTTATCGTACTTGAAGCGGTTTTTCCTGCAATCCTGAAAGATTTTGGTGTCTTTTCCTTACGATGCAAAACCGCTCAAACATGCATGGTTATCGCTTATTTCACGCTGTCGATGTAGGAAATGAGGTCAAGAACCTTATTGGAATAACCCCACTCGTTGTCATACCAGGCGATGAGCTTCATGAAGTTGCCCGTAAGAGCGATACCAGCCGTCGCATCGAAGATGGACGTATGAGCGTCGCCGAGGATGTCGCTGGAAACGATAGCGTCTTCCGTGTAGGACATAATGCCCTTCAGCTCGCCTTCGCAAGCTTTCTTAACAGCTGCGCAAACTTCTTCATAGGTCGTGTCTTTGCCAAGGCGGCATGTAAGGTCTACAACCGAACCGTCAAGGGTAGGAACGCGCATGGACATACCTGTCAGCTTGCCGTTCAGTTCCGGGATAACCTTGCCAACAGCCTTTGCCGCGCCCGTAGAAGAAGGAATGATGTTGCCGGCAGCAGCACGTCCGCCTCTCCAGTCCTTCTTGGAAGGACCGTCAACCGTCTTCTGGGTCGCCGTTGTCGCATGAACCGTCGTCATAAGACCTTCGACAAGACCAAAGTTGTCGTTGATGACCTTCGCCAGAGGCGCCAGACAGTTCGTCGTGCAGGATGCGTTGGAAACAATCGTCATGGAAGGATCATACGTCTTGTTGTTTACGCCCATTACAAACATCGGAGCATCCGCCGAAGGAGCAGAGATCACAACCTGCTTTGCACCTGCTTCAAGATGAGCCTTCGCTTTATCCGTCGTCGTGAATACGCCTGTCGACTCCACAACATAATCGGCACCGATTTCTCCCCACGGGATTTCAACCGGGTTCATTTTGTCGAACACTTTGATCTCATTGCCATTCACAACAATTGCATCGTCTTTGTGGGAAACTTCCCCGTCAAAGCGGCCGTGAACCGTATCGTATTTAAGCATATACTCCATATAGTTAGGATCAATAAACGGATCGTTAATCCCCACCACCTGAATGTTCGGGTTCTTCGTAGAAGCACGGAAAACCAGTCTGCCGATACGACCAAAACCGTTGATACCAACTTTGATAGCCATAATGTAAAATCCTCCTAAATTATTTATTTAATTAATTTTTTGCGTACATATAATATTATATGTGATTACAGAGGGTTTTGCAACCCGCTTTCGCTCATTTTTTCACAGGCAGAAAACAATCAGGCCCACAATTATAAGCGCCGTACCCGCGAGTCTTCGTTTTGTCATTTTTTCTTTTAAAATCACGCAGCTTAAAATGGCAACCAGTGCCATACCCACAGACTCAATTGCCGGACCATATTTATAGTCCATCCCGGAATAAGCCCATATGGAAAAGCACATAGAAACCAGCAGCATCATATATCCAAAGATGACACGCTTATTCAGGTACTGCTTCCAAAAGCTCGCATATTCCTGGTTTGCGCTTGTTTTAAGTAATATTTGCGAAAACGCGGCAATCGTTACGCCGCACAGCATAATTAATACGCTACTTAGACTCAGCATCCGTATTCACCAACATCGTGCCGGTAATGATAATCGCAGTCCCGATTATATTCGCCACGGTGATTCCTTCCCGAAAAATAAGTGCGGACCATACCATCGACCATATGATCGCTACTGACCGGTTTGCATAAGCAACATTTAAATCAAACCGTTTGAGCCCCTGCTGCCAAAGCAATGCGTAAACCGCAAGCAACACAAAATCAAGCAGAATGTAAATAATAAACATCCTGGACATAAATTCGTTGCCATGCGTGGCCATCTTGCCGCATACGCTTGAAAATGTATAAATTACAATAATTGCTTGCAAGAAAATGATCCCGCGCCAATCAGTTTTCTTTTTGACTTGCTCCATTCTTCCGCCTCCTGTCCCCAATATGCTACTTTTTTCTTATGAAAATGTCAACTTATCCTTTTATTCTCATCTCTCTATTTTTCCTTCTTCAAAAATTTTTCGATCTGGAAATTAACCCTGTTTCTCAGGTTGTACTTTTTTTTCTCTAATAGTATAATGAACTTGTCTTTTGAATTATTATAAGGAGGATTTTATAGATGCCATTAGTTACAACCAAAGAAATGTTTGAGAAAGCATACAAGGGCGGGTATGCGATTGGCGCATTTAACGTGAACAACATGGAAATTATCCAGGGGATCACGGAAGCGGCAAAGGAATTGAACGCCCCGCTGATTCTGCAGGTTTCAAAAGGTGCGCGTAACTATGCAAACCCGATTTACCTGACAAAGCTTGTTGAGGCTGCCCTCGAGGATACCGGCCTCCCGATCTGCCTGCACCTTGATCACGGTGACAGTTTCGAGACGTGCAAATCCTGTATTGATGGCGGCTTTACCTCCGTTATGATTGACGGTTCCCATCTTCCTTTCGAGGAGAACATCGCCGTAACCAAACGTGTCGTTGACTATGCGCACGACCGCGGCGTTGTTGTCGAGGGAGAGCTTGGGCGTCTTGCCGGCGTGGAAGATGAAGTGCAGGTTTCCGCTGAGGATTCTTCCTATACACGTCCCGAGGAAGTTTATGAATTTGCCAGCAAAACAGGCGTGGACAGCCTCGCAATTGCGATTGGTACAAGCCACGGCGCGTTCAAATTCAAGGGCGAGCCGAAGCTGCGTTTTGACATTCTCGAGAAAGTAACGGAAATCCTTCCGGGCTTCCCAATCGTTCTCCACGGCGCATCCTCCGTTATCCCGGAATTTGTTGAAATGATTAACAAATACGGCGGCGATATGCCGGGAGCCCAGGGCGTTCCGGAGGCGCTGCTCCGCAAGGCTGCCGAAAGTGCGGTTTGCAAAATCAATATTGATTCCGACCTTCGCCTTGCAATGACGGGTACGATCCGCAAACACTTTGCAGAGCATCCTGCTGATTTCGATCCGCGCCAGTACCTGAAACCAGCACGGGAAGCAATCAAGCAAATGGTTGCCCACAAAATCGTAGATGTCCTCGGCTGCGACAATAAAGCGTAATTTTTCAGAGCAGTCAGGACCACCAGCTAAGCTGGTGGCTTGCACTGGCCCTATAAGGGCCCTGATACTGGCAGCGCCT
>NZ_MAIQ01000017.1 GCF_001678845.1 Christensenella intestinihominis | reverse complement strand
AAATACCCTTACAGGGTTAGTGCAAACTGCGCGTTGAACGCGCAGTTATGATTTTTATGACCGGGTAACCATTGCGCTTGACGGGAATTTGTTTGACAGCTATATCGCGGCGGTCCGGGTAAAAAAAGACAGCGGACTTACGGAATATGAGTGCGGCGAATTGCGCACTACATATCCGTTTAAAAAATTAATTTAGTAAAGGAGAAAAAACATGATCAGACCAATTACATTTGACGAACAGATTGCAAGGGCAAAGGACGACGGAGGCGTATACCGGAATATTTATCCGCATGACGGCATCCTGTGGGGATGTGAAATAACGTCGACGAGCACAGAAATTGAAATTGCGTCGGGGCTGTTTACGATGTGCGGACGCATGATCTGGGTAGATGGCAAAACGGTTTTTCCGCTGGAAGAACCCTTGCAAAACGGTTATGCCCAGCTTAAATCCAAAATTGACCTCAATAATGCCAATACGCAGGAAGAATGTGCGCAATGGGCGACGGAGATCGTCTATTCGACGACTGCGAATTTCCCGCAATTGACGCAGGAGGATATTAACGGCACCGGGAAAATTTATGAACAGGAACTCGCGGTTGTGAAGCTCGAAAATGGAAATATTACAGAAATCACCCGGAAGCTTCAAAACGCAGGTATTGACGCGGAAAAGCTTGGAGGAAAATTTCCGGAGAACTATTTGCAGGCCAGCGGACACCAAAAATTAAACGGAAAATTATGGATTATTCAGGATAATACACATCTGCGTATGATGCAAAATGCGCCGACAGGCGCTGTAGGCGGATGGTATATAGATAGCAACAGTTCATCAGGTTCATTCCGAATAGCGCAGTTGAAGCCGGACGGAGCCCATCTGGCAACTGCAGTTGAGATTAATACCGGGCGTTCGGCTTCATTTTACGGAAATATATCGTCAAATGGAAATATATCGTCAAACGGTACAATTACGGGAGCAAAAATGTCTGTAAGCGGTGCGATTACAGGAGCGTCAGCATCGACCACGGGCGCAATAACTGCTGGAGGGGCGATCACGGCAACTGGAGGAATAACAACACCAACGAACGTTATTGCGAACAAATATTATACAAAAGATTCTTCTGCGTATCTTTTCTCTTGGAGAAACGCGTGGATATATTCGTGCGTATTGTACATCGTTTGATGTAGCGGATACTACTGGCGCATGGCGTCCCGTAAGAGCAAGCGCATTCAATCAACAGTCATCTAAGCGATACAAAAAAAACATTGTAGATATTGACGATGAAGAACTACATAAAGTCCTGCGCGTTGCGGTAAAACGATTTATGTACAAGAGCGATCAGGAGGGGAAGGTGGAAACGGGCGTTATTGCGGAGCAGCTTCACGCAATAGGACTAACGGCACCTGTGAATTATGATCGTGAAGGCAGGCCGGATGCGGTGGATTACAGCAAATTCACACCGTATCTGATCGGATTGGCGCAAGAGCAGGAAAAGAGAATCGCGGAATTGGAAACAAAAGCGAAAAAATGCGAAGCGCTTTCCGCCCTGCTTATTTCAAAAGGCATTTTGACACAGGAAGAAATTGACGGGTTGGATGTGTAATATGACATGGTGTATAAGAAATTGGAATGCTTATGAGATAAAGGCGAGAAACCCGAATTCCTGAAAACAAAAAATCTCCTGATTTAAAGATGCTTCTGTATCTGAAAATCAGGAGATTTTTTTATTTTGTAATAAAAAGGCAGGATAAAAAAAGTCATTTTTTTTCTCAATTTACATTTTTCATGAAAAAGGTGTTGACAAATAAAAAAAGAGCCGCTATGATTGAGCCATAAGGAAAATGTATACGAATACAATTGGTGCGGAAGATTGAATCAAAGAGATATCGCTAAACTGGCGGGTGTATCTTCTGCCACAGTTTCAAGAGTCATCAACAAGGACAAAAAAGTTTCTCCGAAAACAGCGAAAAAAGTATTACAGGTAATCAAGGAAAATGGTTATGTACAGAATGCCATGGCGCGCAATTTGCGTATGGCGAATACCAAAACCATAGGCTATTTGGTTCCCGATATCAAGAATCCTTTCTTTATCGCAATGCTTTCCGGGTTCCAGGAGATGTGCTTCAAGCAAGGTTATGACATTATCTTTGAAAATGCGGCGGACGACCCTGAAAAAGAGAAAAAAGCGCTCGAAACATTGCTGCGTTACCGCGTTGCAGGTTTGCTGGCGGTATTTGTCGATTCGGACAATGAATATATCGATGTTTTCCGCAACATGGGCATTCCCGTCGTCATGATCGACAGGAAGTCCACCGGGGTACAGAAAAACGACTACCTGATGATTGATAATATGGGCGGGGTAGGCCAGATTGTAGACTACCTTGTGTCCCTCGGGCATACGGATATTGCAATGATCTATGGCCCGCAGGACCTGACGCCCGGTGTTGAACGCCTGAACGGATTCCGGAAGGCAATGGAAAAAAATGGAGTCCAAGTCAAAGAGGAGTACCTGATCCCAGGACTTTTTACGGAAGAGGGCGGATATCATGCAGTACAGAAACTTTTACAATTGAAGAACCGGCCAACGGCTATGATCGGCGGAAATAACCTGACCACAATGGGCGCATACAAAGCGCTGGTTGATTATAAAGTCAGCATTCCGGAGGAAGTGTCGCTTGTGGGGTTTGACGATTTTCCATTTGCGGCCCATTTGCAGCCGTCGATTACGGTCATCAAAAGGCCGAACACAAATATGGGCCGGGTTGCCGCCGAACTTCTGATGGAACGCATCAGCAAGGGCGAGGAAGGCAAAGACATTCCGCCAAGGAGTATTGTGATGCCGACGCAGCTCTGCATCAGGAAATCTTGCATCCAAATTGAAAACTTGAAAGCAGAATAAAAA
Source organism: Christensenella intestinihominis (assembly GCF_001678845.1). Lineage (GTDB taxonomy): Bacteria > Bacillota > Clostridia > Christensenellales > Christensenellaceae > Christensenella > Christensenella intestinihominis. The sequence goes on along the minus strand of NZ_MAIQ01000017.1, from coordinate 17,544 downwards.
AGTTTTTTATTTACTAAAAAATGTATTCGTATACACTCCAAAATGTATACGAATACATACGAAAATCAACGAAAAAGTAAGTTTGCAGAAACAGAATTGTTTTTGCAACAAAAAAGGCCATATCCCCCAATCAATATGGCCAAAATATATCTATCAAAATGGAGGAAAAAAAGATGAAAAAGATGTTAGCGATCATGGTAGTTGCAGTTATGCTCCTGAGCGTGGCGCTCGTTGGCTGCGGACAAGAAGGCGGCACGGCCTCGCAGGCTCCGGCCGAGTCATCCGCTGCGGGCGAAGCTTCGCAGGCTCCGGCTGACGACGGCGCGGCTTCCGAGGCCCCGGCGGATAACGGCGAACCCAAAGACGTCGCAGTGCTGATTAAAGCGACAGACTCCGATTTCTGGCAGTATGTGCTGATCGGCGCAACAAACTATGCGGCTGAAAATCCGGACAAAGTCAAGGTAACGACGGACGGACCTCCGAATGAATCCGATATCGACCAGCAGGTTTCCATCCTGGAACAAATCATCTCCAGGGAACCGGACGCAATCGTTATCGCTTCCACAAGCTCCGACGCTACGGTTCCGGCACTTGAAGATGCGGTCGCCAAGGGTATTCCGGTCATCACGGTTGATAATAAAGTCAATACGGACAAAGTTTCCACCCTTCTTGCAACAGACAACTTAAAGGGCGGCGCAACGGCGGCAGATACGCTCGTTGAAAAGCTCAAGGCTGAAGGCAAAGAGCTGAAAGGCAAAGTTGGCGTTATCAGCAACATGGCGGGCGTCCAGGTTCTGACCGACAGGGACCAGGGCTTTATCGACAGGATGAAAGAAATCGCTCCTGATATTGAACTGATTGAAACCGTATATGTAGACGGCGACATGACGAAAGCAATGGATGCGGCTGCCGACCAGATTTCGGCAAACGACGACCTCCTCGGCTTCTTTGCCGACAACAACACGGTTGGTTCCGGTTCGGCACGTGCCATCACGGAAGCAGGCAAGGAAAACGACCTCGTACTGGTTGCGTTCGACTCCGACCCGGAAGAGATCAAAGGCCTTGGAACAGGCGCTGTTGACGCCCTGATTCTCCAGGACCCCTATGGCATGGGCTATAAAGGCGTGGAAGACGCCCTCAAGGCAATTGCCGGCGAAACCCTCGAATCCTATGTGGATACCGGCGTTACGGTTGTAACGAAGGACAACATGGATGACGAAGAGATCAAAGGACTGCTCGATCCGACCATCAAAAAAATAGGCTAAGCAGAACTCTCTGATAACTCGGTATTTCAAAGGGGGAGGATTGTTTCCTCCCCCGGCTGAATGCCGCAAAATGAATGAAAGGGATGGATTAGTCTATGGAAAACGTACTGGTAAAAATGGAAAAAATCTCGAAAATTTTTCCGGGCGTGAAGGCTCTTGAAGACGTTGATTTTGACGTAAGGGCAGGCGAGGTCCATGCGCTGATGGGGGAAAACGGCGCAGGGAAGTCTACGCTGATTAAAGCGCTTATGGGCGTCCACGAACCTTCGTCGGGGAAGATTTTTGTAGAGGGACAGGAAGTACAGATCAGGAATCCGCAGCAGGCGAAAAAGCTTGGCCTTGGGGCCGTTTATCAGGATATCACGCTTGCGCCGCACCTTTCCGTAGCCGAAAATTTCTTTTTGGGGGAATTGCCCAAAAAGGCGGGCCTTGTGGATTGGAAGAAAATCAACTCCGAAACATCAAAAACGCTTACGGAGCTCGATATTAAGGTTGATCCCAAAAAGCGGATCAAAGACCTTCCCATCGCCCAGCAGGAAATGGTGACGATTGCAAAAATCGTGCATGAAAAAGCAAAGGTGATCGTGTTTGACGAACCGACGGCGCTTCTTGCAAATGAAGAGGTGGAAGTCCTGTTCGAGCTGATCAACAAGCTTCGGGATAATGGATGCGGCATCATTTATATTTCCCACCGCATTGAAGAAATTTTTGAGCTTGGCAACAGGGTAACGGTATTAAAGGACGGCGCGCTGGTGGAAACGGTCAACGTTGCGGATACCAACAAAGACGACCTCGTGCGCATGATGGTTGGCCGGGATGTGGGCGATATGTACTCGATCAAGCACTTTGAACCCGGCGAAACGGTGCTTGAGGTAAACGGGCTTACCCACAAAGGCGTATATGAAGATATCAGCCTTGAGGTGCGCCGCGGCGAAATCCTGGGCATGTTCGGGCTGGTCGGTTCGGGGCGCACCGAGATTATGCGCGGCGTATTTGGCGCGGACCCGTATGACTCGGGCGAGGTTAAGGTGCTCGGGAAAGAGGTTCACAACAAGTCGCCGAAACAAGGGATCGACAGCGGCGTCGCCCTGCTGCCGGAAGACCGGAAAACGCAAGGACTTTCAATGGGGCTTTCCATTGAAGTGAATACCAATCTGGCTTCGTATTCAAAAATCTCGAAGGCCGGAGTAATCAATGTTAACAGAGAGAAAGAACGTGCCGAATATTATAAAGATCAAATCCGTATCAAAACACCGTCCATCAAGCAAAAGGTGCAGAACCTCTCGGGCGGCAACCAGCAGAAGGTTGTAATTGCAAAGTGGTTATGCGCAGACAGTGAAATATTTATCTTTGACGAATGCACGGTGGGCGTCGATGTCGGCGCAAAGGTGGAAATCTACCGCCTGTTTGAGCAGCTCCTCGAACAGGGTAAAGCAATTGTGCTGATTTCGTCCTACCTCCCGGAGGTCATGGGCCTTGCGGACCGGCTGATGGTAATATCGGAAGGGAAGCAGATGGCAACCATTGACCGCAGCGAGTTTATGGTTGACGGCAGACTGGACGAAGAGCGCATCCTGCGTCTTGCATCCGGCATGGTATAAGAAAAGGAGTAGGGATTATGAATAAAGAAACAGCTATCAATCCTATTGAAAAGAAAAAACGCGCATTGCCGGGGGAAATGATGATCCTCATCATTCTCATTGCGATGTTTATCGTTCTGTCAATCGCGTCGAATAAATTCATGACGTGGGATAACATGTCGAACCTCATGAAACAAACCTCGATCAATGGCGTCGTTGCAATTGGTATGACATTTGTAATTATTTCAAGCGGCATTGACCTTTCGGTTGGCGCGATCGTTGGTTTTTCGGGGATTCTCGCCTCCATGCTGATGGTTGGCGGCTGGGGCATTGCGCCGTCTGTCCTCGTGGCGGTTTTGGCAAGCTGCGGGATAGGCGTTGCGAACGGCGTGCTCGTCCATGACGGCAAGGTGCCTCCGTTCATTGCGACCCTTGGTACGATGACCATTGTACGCGGCGTGATCATGCTGATTACCGACGCGCGTATGATTTCCGGTATGCCGGACGACTTCATCAATTTTGCCACCTCGACGATCCTTGGAATTCCGGCGCTGGCAATCATCTGGATTGTCGCCATTATTATTGCGCTGCTGATCCTGAAGTTTACGGTGTTTGGCCGGAACGTATATTCCATCGGCAGCAACGAAGAGGCAACGCGCCTTTCGGGCGTCAATATCCGGCTCAACATCTACGGGATTTACCTTGTGAGCGCGCTGTGTTCTGCGGTTGCGGGCATCATGCTTGCGTCCCGCGTAGGAAACGGCCTGCCGAAGGGCGGCGACGGCTATGAGCTCGACGCAATCGCGGCTTCCGTTGTCGGCGGCGCGAGCCTGTCAGGCGGTGAAGGCAGCATCGTGGGCACGGTAATCGGCGCCCTTATCATGCAGACGCTCCGGAACGGCGGCAATCTCCTCGGGGTAAACTCATTCATCCTGGAAATTTGCATCGGGTCGCTCATTATTGTTGCGGTATTGATTGATAAGGCGAAGAAAAAGTAGTATAAATATAGAAAAAAGAGTAATATATAAAACTATATTATATGAATCAGTATAGTAAACATCAGAAAAGAATGAGGATATCGATATGCCAAAGTATTTGATCGCGCACGACCTGGGTACATCCGGAAATAAAGCTACATTGTTTACCACGGACGGTGAACATGTAAAAAGTAAGGTCGCCAGCTATGACACAAATTTTTTCAACGCAAATTGGGCGGAGCAAAACCCGGATGACTGGTGGAAAGCGGTCTGCCTGTCCACAAAGGAATTGATGCAGGGAATCGACGCAAAGAGCGTCACGGCCATCTCGTTTTCCGGACAGATGATGGGCTGCCTTTGCCTCGACAAAAACGGCGTGCCGCTCCGGGACCATATCATATGGGCGGATATGCGCGCCGTGGCGGAGGAAGAGTTTATACGGGCGCGTATCGACACCCATGAATTTTATCACATCACAGGCCACAGGCCGAGTGCGTCCTATACGCTCGCAAAACTCCTGTGGATCAAAAACAACGAACCGGATGTTTACAAAAACATCTATAAGGTGCTGAACGCCAAAGACTACATTGCCTATAAAATGACGGGACGTTTCCTCACCGACTATTCGGATGCGACGGGCACGAACGCATACGACCTGAACACCTTCCGGTGGTCGGAAAAAATATTGGATGCCGTCGGCGTCGACGGGGGCCTCTTCCCGGAGGCGGTTCCTTCCACGCATGTGGTGGGCGAGCTCGGAAAAGAGGCGGCGGAGGAATGCGGGCTTATCCCCGGGATTCCCGTTGTAATCGGCGCCGGCGACGGAACGTCGGCTACGGTGGGCGCGGGCTCGGTTTCCGAAGGAATTACCTATAATTGCCTCGGTTCCTCCTCCTGGATTGCGACAACGACTAAAAAACCGGCCTTCGACGAGGAAATGCGTATTTTCAACTGGGCGCATGCGGTTCCGGGGCTGATCGCCCCCTGCGGGACGATGCAGGCGGCGGGCAATTCCTATGCATGGATGAAAAAACAGATGTGCGGCGGCGAAGCCATACGCGCAGAGCAGGAGGGCGTAAGCATCTACGACCTGATTAACGGCGAAATTGCAGCTTCGCCCGCGGGCGGGAACGGGCTTTATTACCTGCCCTACCTGATCGGCGAACGGTCGCCGCGGTGGAATCCGAACGCCAAGGGCGCGTTTATCGGCCTGACGATGGAGCATACGCATGCGGATATGCTCAGGAGCGTCGTGGAAGGAATTGGTATGAACCTGCGGCTGATTCTCGACATCATGCGCGCGCATATCGATGTAAAAAGCATCATCGTGCTCGGCGGGCTGGCAAAGTCGGATGTATGCCTGCAAATTTTTGCGGACATCTTCGGCATTGAAGTGGAACCACTCAACCATCTGGAGGAAGCGACGTCCATCGGCGCGGCGGTATGTGCGGGCGTGGGCGTAGGCGAATTAAAGGACTTTGGCGAGGTAGACAAATTCGTATATCCGGTCGGCGTGTTCCGGCCGGTCGCTGAAAACAGCGCGCGGTATGAGAAGATGCTCAAAATTTTCGACCATTCCTATTACGCGCTTTGCGGCGTGTACGAAGAAATTGCCGCGATGGCGAATCAATAAAGCGATAAAGGGTAAGGATTATGAAGAAGAAAATCGTGATGTTCGGGAGCTATGTCGCCGACCTGACGGGAACCGCGGAACACCTTCCCCGGGCGGGGGAAACCGTGTTTGGTGAAATGTTCAAAATCGGGCCGGGCGGCAAGGGCAGCAACCAGGCCGTTGCCGCGCACCGCGCGGGCGCAGACATCACTCTCGCAACCAAGCTTGGGAAGGATGTATTCGGCGACCTTGCGCGCGATTTTTACGCACAGGAGCATATTTCGACGGATTATGTTCTCACCGACGACGAAAAAGGCACGGGTATCGCGCTGATCTGTGTGGATCAGGTATCGAAGCAAAACCAGATAGTGGTGGTGCCCGGCGCATGTACGAATTTTACGGATGCGGATATCGGGGTCCTGCGGCCCGCAATTGAAGCGGCAGAGATACTCCTGGTGCAGTTTGAGGTGAATATGGACGCGCTTGACCGCGTTATGGATATCGCCCGTGCGGCGGGGGTGAGGATTGTGCTCAATCCCGCACCGGCGCGGGAGGTGTCGCGTGAATTTATTTGCAGGGCCGACGTTGTCACCCCGAACGAGGTGGAGGCGGCCGCCCTTACGGGCGTACCCGTTGAGGATGCGGCGGACGCCAAAAAAGCGGCGGATGTATTCCACAGCTGGGGAATTCCGCAGGTTGTAATCACCATGGGCAAGCAGGGCGTGTTTGCCAGCACGCCGGACGAATCCCGCATGATCCGCGCACGCATTGTGGAGGCGGTTGATACCACCGGCGCAGGCGACGCGTTCAACGGCGGTTTCGTGACGGCGCTTTCCGAAGGGAAAAACCTGTTTGAAGCCGTTGAATTCGGCAATGCGCTGGCGTCGCTCGCGGTGCAGAAGTTCGGCACGGCGCCGTCCATGCCGATGCGTGGGGAAATCGACAAAATATTGTGAAAGAGGGAATAAATTATGGATAAGCCATTGGTGTCATATATTGACCATACAATTTTAAAACCGGATGCAACGGAAGGAAAAGTCAGGGAACTGTGCGAAGAGGCAAAAAAATACCACTTTGCAAGCGTATGTGTGAACCTTACGAACGTGCCGATTTGCGCGGAGCTTCTCGCGGGCTCGGATGTGATGGTGTGCTGTGTGGTGGGCTTCCCGCTCGGGGCGGTCACGCCGGAGGTAAAAGCCTATGAAACCAAACGCGCGGTAGAGCTTGGCGCGCAGGAAGTGGATATGGTTATCAACATCGGACAGGCCAAGGACCATAAATGGGATGCGGTCAAGGAAGACATTGCGGCGGTTGTGGAAGCGGCAAAGGGCAAGGCGCATGTCAAGGTCATTATCGAGGCGTGCCTGCTGACGGACGCGGAAAAGGTGGAAGCGTGCAGGATGGCAAAAGAGGCGGGCGCCGATTTTGTAAAAACGTCCACAGGCTTTTCCACGGGCGGCGCCACCCCGGAGGATGTTGCCCTCATGCGTAAAACGGTCGGCCCGGAGATAGGCGTGAAGGCGGCGGGCGGAATCCGCGATTATGAATCGGCGATGAAGGTCATAAATGCCGGCGCCAACCGCATCGGAACGAGCAATGGAATTGCGATTGTGGAAGGAGAAAAGCAATGATTAAAAGGGATGCGCAGATTGACCGGGAGCCGGAGTATAACCCGCAGGGCGGGGAAGGGACGTTTACCCTCACCAACCTTGTAAAGGACCGGGAGCTTTCTACCGTTACGAAAATGGTGATCGTCGACGCGCCGGTGGCGTCCTATGCAAAATACCACCAGCACCAGGGCGATAATGAGCTTTATTATATCCTGGAGGGAAAAGCGGAATACACGGACAACGACGGATCGACAGTCATTCTCGAGCCGGGCGACGTATCCATCACCTACGACGGGGAATGGCACGGCATCAAGCAGTATGGGGACGACCCCTTGAAGTTTCTCGCGCTGATTATCAGGTAAAAGTGTATAAGGGAAGGTTTTGTTTCCTCCTACAAATAACAAAACATGCTGTGAAAACGGCGGGGCGATATATCCCCGCCGTTTTCTTTTTGCCGCGCAGGCGCTGCCGCTTAAAACAAGGCGGCGGCCCTGTTTTCAACCGGCGGTTGAGAAAATCCACCGCGTTTTGATTGCATTCCATCCTGTTTCATTTTATACTTTGCCTAGTAACGGAAAGGCGGGAGCAAAATGACGGTCGGCGAAATCATCAGGAAAAAGAGGCGGGAGCTTGGCTGGACGCAGGCAAAACTTGCGGAACGGATGGATGTATCGTACCAGGCGGTTTCCAAATGGGAAAAGGGCTTGTCCATGCCCGATGCGGCGCTCCTCCCGGCACTTGCGGCGGCTCTTGGGGTTACGCTGGACGAGCTTATGGGCAGCAAGCCCGAAAAGCAAAAGCCCCGCGCCTGTTACGGAAATATCTTCGGTGTGGTAAACCGGGATATCCATGCGGATGTCGGGAAAATTTTCGGCTCTGTAAACGGCGATATTTACGGCGACGTAAAGGGAAGCGTGATCGGCCGGGCAAAAAATATTTATGGGAATGTGGAAGGCAGCGTATGGGGAACGGTTGAAGGGGATGTCACGGGCCATGTGGGAAAAAACGTCTATGGAACTGTCGGCGGCTCCGTGCGGGGCGGAGTGCATGGAAAAATCTTCGGCAGGATAATCGGCGACGGGATCAATGAAAAGGAGAAACAGAAATGAAGATCGCAGTGGTAAACGGGACGATGCGCAGCGGAAGCACGCGGTATATCACACAAATGTTCCTGGACGAGCTCGGCGGGGACGTGACGGAGTTCTGGCTCCCGCGGGATTTCTCAAAGCCCTGCCTCGGCTGTTTTTCGTGCTTTGAAAATGGGGAGGAAACATGCCCGCATGCGGACGACGTGGAAAAAATACTTTGCGCGCTCGACGAGGCGGACCTCGTGATCCTGCAAAGCCCGGTTTATGTTCTGGGCATGAGCGGGCAGCTGAAATGCTTCCTCGACCACACCGGCTTCCGGTTTATGGTACACCGTCCGAACCCGGAAATGTACCGCAAAACGGGCCTTGTGGTCTCCACTGCGGGCGGCGCGGGCACGCGGGCCGCAAACAAGGCAATGAAAGCATGCCTGACGGGAATTTGCATCCCCAGGGTTTACCGGTATGGCGTAAACGTGTTCGCGATGGACTGGGAGCAGGTGGCGGAACGGAAAAAGAGGAAAATCAAGCGGCAGGTCCGCGCGCTGTCAAGACGGGTACAGCGGCGCGTACGGTCGGGGAAGGTTGGCTCCTTCAGCCAGAAACTGATGTTTTATCTTATGCGGTCCGTCCAAAAAAAGAACGATTATCTTCCGAAAGACAGGGAATATTGGATCGGACAGGGATGGCTCGGTAAAGAACGCCCGTGGAAAAGCTGAATCCCGGCCCGCGCTTTTTGCGGGTATTTTTGTCGGCACTCATCCTAAATCTATGCCGGGCATGACCGGAATATCGGTTATTGCGCCCCCTGTCGGCGAAGGTATATAATATATGGGTATGACTGGCGGGGAAGGAAGTATTGGCCGGATGCTCGAGGTATTATTAAAGGCGCTGGGGCTCATCTGTATCATTGCGTTGGGCTACCTGCTGAAAAAAATCGGTTTTTTCAAACCGAAGGATTATGTGCTCGTTTCAAAAATTGCCCTCAATATTACGCTTCCGGGCGCGGTAATTACAAGCTTTGCCGCGTTTGATTTCGACGCCTCCCTCCTCTGGCTTATCTTTATCGGTCTTGGGGGCAACCTGATTATGTCCATGATCGGTTATCTGACGGCGCGCAGGCGCGGACAGGATATGCAGGCCTTTTCCATGATTAATTTTGCAGGGTATAACATCGGCTGCTTCACCCTTCCCTTTGTGCAAAGCTTCCTCGGGTCGTATGGGGTGGTTGCCACCTGCATGTTCGACGCAGGCAACTCGATCATGTGCACGGGCGGGACGTACGCCCTTGCAAAAACGGTTTCGGGCGAAACGGAAAAACGCGGGCCCGGCGGATTCCTCAAGACCTTATTTTCCTCCGTTCCCTTTGACGTGTATATCATCATGCTGGTATTGGCCTTTGCGAACGTCAAACTGCCGGAATTTGCCGTAACAGTGTCCTCGACGGTGGGCGCGGCGAACGCGTTCGTTGCGATGCTGATGATAGGAATGATGTTTGAGCCGGTTCTCGAGAAGCAATACCTGAAGGATGCGGCGAGGACGCTTGCATGGCGGTATGGCATGGCGGCGGCGTTTGCAGTCCTGCTCTATTTTTGCGTTCCTTTCCCGCTCGAAGTGCGGCAGGTGCTCGTAATCCTGGTGTTCGGGCCGATCGCTGCAATGGCGCCCGTATTCACAGAGCGCTGCAACGGCAACGTCGCGCTTGCCAGTATGATTAATTCCCTTTCCATCATCATCAGCACCGTGGTCATCACGATGCTCTTAATGTCCATGCAGGTAACGGGCTAGGCGGCGCCGTATAAGAAACGGCCGTTTATAACGCGGGGGAAGCCCCCCGAACTATGGTTTTGATGCGAATGGCAAAAGGCTGGATTTGCGGAATCCAGCCCTTTTTTGTACACACTGTTACGCATCAAAATTACGGTATCCGGCAAGGGAACGGGCCGCCGCCGGAAATATGACCGTAAAAGGCGCATATTGTCATAAAATACGGTCCTTTTTGCAGGAAAAAGCAAATTAAGGATTCCGCCTCCTGTTTGTCAGAAAATCTTAAGAATATCCCTTTGATAATGTACTGTAAATATGTTATAAATAAAGGGAATACAAGAAGGGAGCATATCAAATATGATTTGTGAAAAATGTCATCAGGAGTATGACGGCAATATGGCCGCCTGCCCTTATTGCGGAAATGCCACCCAGGCCCAGCAGCCTGTTCAGCCGCAGCAACCGCAGCCGCAATATCAGCAGCCGCAGCAACAGGCGCAACAGCCGTACCAGCAGCAGGCGCAACAGCCGTACCAGCAGCAGCCGCAGCAGCCGTACCAGCAGCCTGCCCAGCCGCAATACCAGCAGCCGCAGTACCAGCCGCAGTATGCGCAGCCGCAGCAACAGGGGGCAAAGGGAATGTCCATTGCGGCGATGGTATGCGGGATTATCGGCCTGATTCTTTGCTGGATTCCGTTTGTCGGGCTCATCATTAATGCAATGGCAATCATTTTCTATATCCTGTCACGGAAGGAAGCACCGAACGGCATGGCAACAGCGGGTCTCGTATGTGGAATCATCGGCCTTGTGGTCGCCCTCATTATGACCATATTGGTTGGCGTGGTTTGGAGTGCCGTAACAAGTCCGTGGTATTGGTATTGATAACGAAAGGAAACTGATCGATGGAATGCAAACAGTGTCATCAACAGTATGACGAAACTGTGGACAGATGCCCTTATTGCGGCGCGCCAAACGAGGCGCGTCAAGCAGGCGCGCAGGGAACGGCGCAGCCCGTGCAGGATGCAGGACCGGCGGGGGCGGGGCAACAGCCCCAACAGCCCTACCAGCAGCCGCAGCAGCAATACCAGCAACAGCCACAGTACCAACAGCCGCAGTACCAGCAACCGCAGTATCAACAGGCCCAGGATAACACCGCCAAAGGCCTCAGCATCGGCGCGTTGGTATGCGGCATCGTGGGCATTGTGACGTGTGGGGTGCCGATCCTTGCCATAGTCCTTGGCATCGCAGGCATTGTGATGGGCAATATTTCCAAAAAGAGATTGCCGGCCGGGCAAACAGGCATGGCAACCGCCGGTATCATTTGCGGCATTATTGCCATTGTGCTCGCGGTCATCATTTGGATTATGCTTGCGGTCCTGTTCGTAGGCCTTGCAACGGCAAGCTATGATTTCCTTAATATGATGGATTACTATTATTAATCCCGATTGAAAATGCCCCCTTGCGGAGCAATTCCGTGTGGGAAGCAATAGTCTCGGAATCCTTCGGTTGCGGGACAAGGCCGGATTATGGCCGAAGGAACAGGCAGCGAAAAATAAACGGATTTACCCTTGGTCCAAAAGAAGGTAAATCCGTTTTTCGTTGCTCAGGAAACGCCATACGCCCGGCCCGGCGCCATTACGGGTCCTGCTGCCAGGAAGCCTCGGAGGTGTTCAGGTATTTAATTTCATCCTTGTTGTCGACGAGCTTGGTCGATACCTGTCCGGTTCCCGTGGTTGTCGCATTTTCGTCCAAAACAGGGTTCCCGCCTGCGTCAGTCTGGAACACATAGCGGGTAGCCGCAATCCTGTCGCCGGAAGAATGCCCCTCGAGGGAATCGAACACATAGACATAATACTCGTTTTTCCCGTTCAGGGTGTCGTGGTAAATGCGGAAGTCGTATTCCCCGGCCCGGTCTGCCGGGATGTTCAGCAGCTCCGCCAGCCCGGCACGGATATCCATGCCGAAATTTGTGCCCGTGGAATCCAGCTCTTTGGCGGAAGGCCGGCTTTTGAAATAATCGGCAAACGCCTTATCCATCAGGTCCTGTATATGCTCGTTTATAACCTCCACGGTGCTTTTGCCCGGGTCTCCGTCCTCGTGGATGCTGCAGGATACGGTCCACGTATCCTCGTCTTTTTGAAAAGCAACCGTTCCCCCGGCCGGGCAGATCGCGCCGGGCGAAATGTTACTCCCGGCAAGGTACTGCGCGGCATCCCCTTCCTCCAGCCCGTGGAGGGCGGTTTCGGAAATCAAAAGTCGCTTTGCGGTGGCGCGGTTGGAACGGCAGGAACTTTCCTGGGCCGTGGAAATATAGCCGATCAGGCTGGGAATTAAAAGGGCGGCCAAAACCGCAAGGATGGCAATTACAATGATAAGCTCGATTAGTGTAAATCCCTGTGTGTTTTTGCGCCTGCGCATGGCACTCCTCCTTCCGGAAACCAGACCGAAACCGTATTGTTTTTTTAAATGTAACACTTTTTCCCGGTTTTCTCAATCGGTAATCGACATTCAGGCGGATTAAAAGTATGAAAATGTGAAATAATTGCAAATTTTTTCCACACAAGGAAGTTTGTGTGTAGTATAATAAAATAGATTATATAGATAATTACGGGAGGTGCGCCTGTGAGCGAAAAGATTTCACCGGCGGTGATTCGCCGTTTGCCAAAATATTACCGGTATCTGGAAGAACTTGAAGGCAAGGGAATTGATAAAATTTCGTCTTCGCAGATGAGTCTCGAAATGGGTCTTAATGCCTCCCAGATTCGCCGGGACCTCAACTGCTTCGGCGGTTTTGGCCAGCAGGGATATGGATACAGCGTCGAAAAACTTAAAAAGGAAATCGCCCATATCCTGGGCCTCGACCAGCGGTATAATGTCATCATCATCGGCGCAGGGCGTATCGGCCAGGCGCTGATGGGGTATAAAAATTTTATGCTCGAAGGCTTCAACGTGGTGGATATTTTCGATAACGACCCGTTTAAGGTCGGCACGGAAATCGAAGGGCGCGAGGTACAGAATATTTCCATGCTGGATTCGTACCTCCGGGATAAAAATATTGATATCGCCATCATTTGCACGCCGAAGGAATATGCGCAGCAGTCGGCAGACCTGCTGGTAAGCTTCGGCATCAAAGCAATCTGGAACTTTGCCCCGGCGGACGTGGCGGTCCGGCGCGGCGTGGCGGTGGAGAACGTGCATCTTTCGGACAGCCTTTACGTGCTCTCCTATAAACTGAAAGAGAAGATCAAGGGAACGGGAATATGAAAACGGTTGAACTCCAAACATATAAAAAAGAAGCCTTTGTGAATATTACGCGCAGCGTGCGGGAAGAAGTCATGAAAAGCGGGCTCCGCGACGGGATCGTGCTGGTGCATTCGCCGCATACGACGGCGGGGATTACAATCACGGAAAACGCCGATCCGGACGTGTGTTCGGATATGATCCGCGCCCTCGATGCATTGACGCCCAAAATTTCCTACGATCATGCGGAGGGAAATTCCCCTGCGCATTTAAAGACAATTCTTGTCGGCAACAACGTCAGCGTGCCGGTAAAGGACGGAGAGCTTTGCCTCGGGATTTGGCAGGGAATTTATTTCTGTGAATTCGACGGGCCGAGGAACCGCCAATATACCATCACACCGGTTTCTAAATAGAACTGACCGAAACCACGAAAGGGTAATTTATGTCCAGGGAATTTGAGAACAACAACGAAGAAGAAAACAGGAAGCACACGGCGCGTAAAATCGGGGAAGAGCCCGCGCAGGATGCACCTGAAATGGAAAGCGGCGCCGACCGCGGGGATGCCGGGCCGGAAAGCATGACCGAACCGGAAAACGCGCCTGCGGCGGATGTGTCCGCGGCAGACGCCGCGCCGGAAACGGAAGATATTTTGGCGGCGGGCGCTGAACCGGAAGCGGGCGAAGCTCCGCCGGAGCAGGATTACGAAACGGACGGCGAACCTTCGGAACAGCGGACGTTCGGGAAAAATAAGCTGGAAGAACCGCTGCGGGTGGAGCGGGAACGCACTCCGTGGAGCACGAAGAAAAAAGTGATCCTGATTGTGGTCATTGCGGCCGTAGCGGCGGCAGCCGTACTTGCCTACCTGTTCCTGGGGCAGAGCCGCGGCCTCGCGGGCGACGACCTCCGGCAGATCATGGACGACGGCACCTTCTATGAAGGCGTTTCCATGGAAGGGGTCGACCTTTCCGGCAAAACAATAGACGAAGCGCGTCCGGAAGTCGAGGCCAGGGTAGACGAAGCCTTAAAGGATGTTTCCATCGACTATAAGGTGAATGAAGACACTTACACGCTCACCAGCGCCGAGCTTGGCGCGAAGGCGGATGTGGACGAAGCCCTTAAAACGGCGATGCTTTATGGCCGCGAGGGGTCTTTCGCGCAGCGCAGCCAGGCAATCGAAACCGCAAAAACGCAGGGGGCGGAGATTGAAATGCCGTTTACCTACGATGAGGCCACGATCCTCGCCTCCATCCAGGCAAACGACGAGAAGATCAATATCCCCGCACAGAACGCTTCCATAGTGGTCAATAAGCAGCGGGACGAAGATAAACTGTTTACGGATGTGGAAATCGATTATAAAGACTCGGTAACCGGCCTTGAGGTGAACGACCAGGAGCTCGCCGCCGCGGTTTATGCCCAGCTCGAGCAGAATAACTTTGAGCCGGTAACGGCAAACGCGCAGGTGACGCAGCCGGAGATCACAGGCGAACAGATAAAAGACAAATACGACGTAATCGGCGATTTTGAAACAAAATATACCTCTTCCGCTTTCGGACGGAGGTATAATATTTGGAAGATGGCCGATATTATCAACGGAATAGAGATTTTGCCGGGCGAAACATGGTCCATCAACGATGAAGCGGGCCCGCGCACCTATTCGCGCGGCTGGAAGGGCGCGCCCGGAATTTCGGACGGCGAATATAAGGAAGAAGCGGGCGGCGGAATCTGCCAGACGAACTCCACCTTATATGGGGCGGTCATCCGCGCAGAGGTAGAGGTGGTCGACCGTACGCATCACTCCTGGCCGCTTGACTATGTACCGGGGGGCCTCGATGCGACGATTTCCACGGGAAGCCCGGATTTCAAAATCAAAAATAATTACGATATCCCGATTTATATCATTTCCAAGTGCGACGGGCAGGCGGGAACGATACGGATGCAGATTTACGGCCCGAAGTTTGAGGACGGCCTGCGCCGTGAATTCACCTCGGAGCTGATCGGCACCTTCGGCGGCGGAAAGGTCAATTATATCGACGACCCGAGCCTGCCGCAGGGTACGGAGCAGACAATCATCCAGGAGCATATCGGCAAGAAGTACCAGACGTATAAGCATTATTATGATGCGGACGGCAACGAAGTAAAGGTCGAGAAGTTCAGCGTTGAGACCTACGATAACAAACCGGCCAAGGTAAGGCGCGGGACGGGAGCGCCGGAGACGCCGCCCGAAACACCGCAGACGCCGGAAACGCCAACCGTACCGACGCAAACGCCGGAAACGCCTGTCGAACCGGCGCCGGTGCCGGAAACGCCGACCGAGCCGACGCAGGCGCCTGAGACCCCGACTGTTCCCGCGGAGGACGGCGGGGGCGCGTAAAGGAACAACTACCAAAAAGCTGCCCTTTCCGGGGCGGCTTTTTAGTTTGCCCCGGCGGTCCGGACGCCTCGCGGAAAGCGCCTTTGCCCGGGACACGAAAATATGAAAATTGTTTAAATAATGGGAAGATCGGTTTACAATCTCAGGGGGATGCGATATATTAATATTATCGAAAAGTATCGCAAGATCAGAGCAGTTTGGAGAATTGGCAGATGAAATACTACAAACCTGTGCGGGGACGCAGGGTCGTGAATAAAAAGAAAGTCGTGACGTTCGGTGTGGTGGTTGCCGCAGTGGTCATTGCGATTGTTTTTTGTGCGTACATGTTTTCGGAGGTAAAGCTTTCGGCCGAAGATCAGCAGGAGCTTCTCGGCACCGGGACGTTCGTAGAAGGGGTTTCCGTTGAGGGAGTCCAGCTTGGCGGCCTTACCTATGCGGAAGGTGAAGCAAAGGTGAAACCCGTTGCGGACGGGCTGCTCAACGACAATAAAATTGAATTCACCGTGAACGGCGAACAATATTCCTATCCTGTTGCGGAGGTTGGCCTTTCCGTAGGCTATGAAGACCAGCTGAAAGAGGCGATGCTTTATGGCCGGGAAGGAAAGCGCTGGGATTTGATATTCGGCGAACCGGAGTCGAAGGATTTTTCGCTGGATTATACGTTCGATGAAACAAAGCTCGATTCCCGTATCGACGCGGACAGCGCCTCGTGGGGAGAGGAAGCGGTGGACGCTTCCTATGCGGTCGACAAGGTTTCGGATGAAAACGACTTGACCACAGGCGGCTCCATCGTGAAGCAGGAGCCGAAGGACGGCTGGAAGGTCAATGTGGACGAAATCAAAACCACGGCGAAAAACCAGATTGAAACGAGGACCTTCGCCCCCTTCGAGGCGCAGGTCGAGGTGCTGCAGGGAAGCACGGAAGCGCCGCAGGGAGAGCTTGTGCTCATGGGCTCGGCCACCACGACAGTCGGCGGCAGCGACGCGAGGAAATATAACGTATGGAAGATGAGCGACGTCCTCAACGGCGCGGTCTTTAAACCGGGCGAGGTGTTCTCGATTAACGATACGGCCGGGGACCGGACGCTGGAAGCAGGCTGGAAAGCGGCCCCGGGCATTGAAAACGGCACCTATACGGACCAGCCGGGCGGCGGCATCTGCCAGGTGTCGTCCACCATGTATAACGCCGCCCTCAAGGCGGAGATGGACATTGTGGCGCGTGTGCCGCACACCATCATGGCGAAATACGTGCCCAAGGGAATGGACGCGACGATCTCCACGGGCGGGCCGGATTTTAAAGTCAAGAATCCGTACGAGTCCGATATGGTCATGATTATCAAGTGCAATATTCCCGATTCCAAGGTCACGGTGGAAATCTGGGGGCCGAAAGACAGGGATTATTACCTTGAATTCGACCAGAAGCTTACGGGCGAGGAAGCCATGCCCGCAATCCAGTACAAGACGAACACCGATCTCGAAAAATACCAGGTAGAGCGCACGAAGGTAGGCCAGTCCTACGAGCAATATACAATTTATGCACGGCAGGTTAATAAGGAAACGGATAAACCGGTTGGCGACTGGTACGAAGTGACCACCTCCACCTACCATGCCATTGCCCCGGTGGCGGAGCTTGGCAGCGGAATTCCGCTCCCGGCCGAAGGGACGTCCCTCGAGGATGTGCAGGCGCAGGCGGCGGAGCTGAAGGCGGCGGAGGAAGCGGCCAACAATCCGCAGCCAAGCCCGGAGCCCAGTACGGAGCCGAGCGCCAAACCCAGCCAGTCGGCGGAACCGTCTGCAAAGCCAACCGAAACGGTCGATCCGGAACCGGAGCAGGGCGATATACCGGAAGCGGGATAAAGCCGCGCCCGGGGCGGGTAATTTGCTTGACAAAAGGCCGCGCAGACCTTAAAATAGTGTAATATAGCGTATTAGGTCAATTGAAATCTAATTTGAGGTGGAAACTTCATTCAACAAAAAGATTTTTCGGGAGGAGAAAAAAGCAATGGCAAAGGGTAAGTTTGAAAGAACGAAACCGCATGTA
>NZ_MAIQ01000016.1 GCF_001678845.1 Christensenella intestinihominis | reverse complement strand
CGCCTTTTTTGAACTCCCCCGCGCAGCGGGGGGATTTCGCTTCGCATAAAAAAAGGACGCCGAAAGCGTCCTTGTCCGCATTTTATGCCCTGTTATCCTTCATTCCCTGCCCGCAAAATTGCATATCTGCATGGCCACGCCGTCTTCCATGCGGCGGAACCCGTGTTTTTCATAAAACGCGGCGTTTTTGCTTTCCTCCGGCATGATGTTGATATAGAGGTAATCCTTATATTTTTCTTTGGCGAGCGCAACCAGCCTCCCGGCAATTCCCCGGCCCTGGTAATCCGGGCGTACCAACAGGTAATGCAGGAACGCCACCAGCTCGCCGTCGTCCATGGCCCGCAGCAGCCCTACGAGCCTGCTTCCGTCCCACACGGTAAAAACGGCGGATGAATTCATCAGCGCGCGGTAGAGCCTCGCGGGATATTCGCCCGATATCCAGCCCACGGACAGGAACAGCCCCTGCACGTCTTCCCTGCTGAATTTCTTTTCTTCCGTATAGCAAAGCTCCATTTCTTTATTTGCTCCCTTCCCTGTGACCGCGTTTTTGGCGCCGGGCCAATACATGTTCGCTGTTCTCCTTAAGGTCCAGCGCCATCCGCTCCTGCGGAATTCCAATTCCCTCGTGTCCGGCGCAGCGGCAGGAAACGCCGTTGACCCCGCGATTCAAAAGGAATTGGCAGGATTCCTGCGGGTCAAACAGCCAGTCCTGCATCACCGCATCGTCCCACGCGCGGTTCAGGAACGCGACCTCCCGCCGTCCGTGGGTGCGGGTAACGCGTACATTCCCCGCCTGCTCCAAATACCATTCAACCTGCGCCTGCGGGAAACCATCCGCAAGAAGCGCGGCCCGGATACAACCGAGCGCCGCGGCGGGCAGGCGGTTCCAATCCGCCGGGGCCATCCCCGCCGCCACCGTATAGCGGTTTGCGCAGTTCACCGCAAGCAAGCATTCCCTGCCGTGCAGGCGAATGACGTGCATATCCCAGCAAAAGAGCCGGGATGACTCCGTTCCATAGCCAAGGCGTTTGATTCCCACATACTTTTGCAGGGGAATGGTATATCCAAATTCCATATTGCCCTCCCGGTACCAGTATACCAAAAGCGGCGGGAAACGCAAAAAAAGCCCGCGCTTATTTCAAGCGCAGGCTCTTTTTTCTCCTGTTACCTGTTTGAAAGCCGTTTCCTCAGGACAAGGACCGTCGCCAGCAAGGCGGCTCCTGCCGCAAGCAGCACGATCCACAGCATGAGGTTGGTCTCGTCTCCTGTTTTCGGCCTATCGGGCTGTACCGCCGTTGTTGCCGCAGCAGTCGGCTGGACACTTGGCTGCACAGTCGGCTGGACAGTCGGGTCTGCGGACGGCTGCGCCGTCGGGGCGGCCGTCGCGGTGGGCGCCGGAGTAGGCGTCGGCTGTACCGCCGCCTCGCGCACGAGCACCGGGGATTCCACCTGGTTCACCGCATTGATCGCCGCAAAGCCTTCGTTGGTGGGCAGGTCGCCCGTCAGATATTTTCCATCCGCATCCTTTTTCAGGTCGAGGTCCGCCGTCACGGTATAGTTCGTCCGCGGAAGCGTGCCGTCCATCTGCCACGTAAGGGTTGTCTTCCCGCTGGCGTCGTCCACCGTAACGGCTCCGGGAATTTCAACCTCATTGCCGGAGGCGTCCTGGTAGGTTACCTTTACGCTTCCACTCTTCAGATCAAAATTATCCGGGTGAATCACATCGCGCAAAACATAAACCCGCGTCAGCCCCTGTACAACGGCATTGAACACCGCGCTTAAATCCGCGTTGGACGCCTTGTAGGCCATTCCCGGCGAACATAGGTTGATGAAATCCGAATTCATGGAGGCGTTATACACAATTCCGGCGAGCGGAATTCCTTCGCCTTTAATCGCACCTGCCGCCGAGTGCGAACCCGAAACGTCGCCGTCCGTCAGGAAAAGCACCGCTGCGTCCCTGCTTTTGTCCGCGCGTCCCTGTATCATGTCGTAGGCTCCCTGCAGTCCTGCGTTATGTTCCGTGCCGCCGCTCCTCGAAACCAGGTTGAACAGGAAATCCTGCACGTCGGAAATGCTCCCGGTAAAATCAAGCTCTTCCAGCACGGCGTGGTCGAACGCTACGATTCCCACGCGGTTATCGTAGCCCGATGTGTTCAGCAGGCCTTCGCTTGCCGCCAGCGTGGAAAAAATCGTCTTCCAAAGATTGCTTTTCAGGTTGGTTGTACTTCCCATGCTGCCGCTTACGTCCAGCGTAAACACCGTATCGATGTCGTTGGCCAGAGCGTTGTAAGAGGCGTCAATCCGCAGCTCCGCCTCCGTCTTTTCATCGTTTTTCCACCTTGCGGCTTTGGTAAGCCACGTGGCGCTGTTGTTGTTTCCTTCATGGGAATCGTCATAGTCCGAAACGTCAACGCTGCCGTCGTATCCCTGCGCCGCAGGCTTTGCCGGCAATGTGGGCGCGGACAGCTTCAGCTGATCCAGCCAGCACCGTTCCCACAGGTCGGATTTGTTTAATGTCGTAATATTATCGATATTTTCAAAGGTGAAATCTCCGTCCCCAATTCCCACGCAATTCGTAAACGCACTGGTTCCGATCGTTTTCACGCTCGCGGGGATCGTCATCTCCGTAAGGGCCCGGCAATTCATAAACGCGCTGTTGCCAATTGCCGTTACACCTGCGGGGATCGTCACCCCCGTAAGGGAATCGCAGTCCGTGAACGCGCCCGTCTTAATTTCCCGGAGGCCCGCGGGCAAGGTGATGGACCCGAGCGCGCCGCAGTTGCGGAAGGCGTCCGTCCCAATCGTTTGGACACTGTCCGGAAGCGTTACCGAGTTGAGGGAACCGCAGTTATGGAACATATACTCCCCAATTTCGGTGGTTCCGTCCGGGATCGTGACGGAGCCGAGAAAGTTGCAGCCCTCGAATACATAGGACCCAAACGATGTCGCGCTTGCGGGGATCGCGACAGAGGTCATATTGGAAAGACCTGCAAACGCATAATTGCCGAGCTTCGTAATTCCGGCATCGATGACGACCGACGTGATACCCGAGCGGTAAGAATACCACGGCGCATCTGCCGCCGATGTGTAATTATCGATATCTCCCGTGCCCGAAATGGTAAGCACGCCCGTAACGTCGTCAAACGTCCATGCCGCCGAAGCGCCGCAGGCACCGCCAGTGATTGCAAACGGCACAACCTCTGTTCCTTCCGCCATGAGGCTGGTTACCTCGGGGATTTTTGCGGTCGCCGTAGGTTCCGGCGCCTGGGTTTCTCCCGGGGTTTCGATTTCCTTGTTTTCTTCCGCAGTATTTTTTTCGTGATCCGCTTCCCCGTCTTCGGGAGCTGCAGTGGCCGAGGGTTCGGGGTCCGTTTCTTCGTCCGGCGTTTCTTCCCCGGATGGTTCCGCGGATTCCTCCGGCGCCTCCGTTTCGCTCTCCGGGGGAGCTTCATCCTCTGCAGGCGGTTCTTCCGCCGCTTCAGTCCCTTCTTCCGCCGCCAGGGACACATCGGCGGGAGGCTCCTGCGCCATTGTGGTTCCCACAACGCCCAGGCACATTACCAAAGCGAGAAGTATTGCCAGCCATTTCCATTTCCTAAGTCTTACCATCTTTCTCTCCTTTTCCACTTTTTGTCGCCGGGCCAAAGCATATGGCCGCGGTATACCCTGTTGCTTTATCGGGATATTATTATGACATTATGACTAAACACCTTATTTTTGTACCACAAGGCAACCGGGTTTTGGGCGGTTCCGGCCCAGACGGCAATTCTTAAAGCATAAACGACACAGGGAACTCCCCCGGAATACCGCCCTCTTCCGCGCGGAACGAATTGGCTTTTTGCGCAACAAAAAAGCCCTTGTCCTTTTCAGGGCAAGAGCTTCTGTTTGCTTTTTTAATTTATGCCGTAACCTGATAGGTGATGACGGTTTCCTGTCCGTCCACAAAATAGAAATCGATCAGGAGCATTTTCCCGTCGTCCGTTTGTTTTCCAATCTGGTAGGATTGCCCGGTTCCGTCGTTTTTCACTTCCTGCGTCACCGTAAAACCATCTTCCTTTACAAGCTTCTCAAGGTAAGCGTTGACGTCGGTCACGGATACTTCGCCGTTGCCATAGGTGACCTCGGTTTTAGAACCGTCGGTGCCCGTGCTGGTGGACGTTCCCGTAATCGCCCGTTCCCCGATCACGGAATACAGGGTAGCGACCTGCTGTCCCCCAACCTCGACCGTTTCCGCCGTCCTTGACATGCAGCCCGTCGCCACCACCAGCAGCGCCGCCACAAGTGCCAGAATCATCAACATTTTTCTTTTTTTCATATTTCTATATCCTTTCATTCCGATCAATTACCAGTTAAATTCCATTTGCGTTTCAAAGTTTCCGCCGTCTGTTTCAACGTCCACATTCGCGGGCACAGCGATGAACAGGGTGGGCGTTATCCACTGAATCTGCCCCTTCATGGCATATACCGCGCCGCCTACAAAATCCGCAATACGCTGTGCGTCGCCGTTTTCCAGTCCGTCCACATTCACAACCACCTGCCTGCCGCGCTCGATATCCGCGGCGATTCCCTGGGCGTTTTCATATTCCTTCGGTTCGTAAATGAGGACTTTCATCTCCGCATCATACATCCGGATAACCTTGCCCTTTTCCTTTTTCCGGGCAGGCATATGCTCCCGGGGTTCATCCGGCGCCAATCCGCCGTCATTGCCTTCGGCGTATGCACTGACCGGCGCCTCCTCAAATCCAATTGCGTTTAAAATCTTGTTTCCAAGCCTTCCCATATAAGTTCTCCTTGCTTAAATAAATCCGTTAATTAACCGCCCATCCGTTCAGGACTGCTCCTTCGTAGGCCTGTTCCTCCGTTAACATTAACGGTAACCCGTTTGGCGCGGTCGAAACCTTAATTTCAGCTTTTTCCTGCTGGTTCTGCATGGTTTCCCGTTCGTCCATATATGCCAGCCGACGGACATAGCGGAATCCGGACCCTTCAAGGGGGCTGATTACGACACTATTTTTTGAAGAAGAGCAATGGGCCACAAGCGTTCCTTCTTCTTCATCCGTACCGACAAGGATTCCCACATGGTTGATTCCCGCGTCCTGCGGATTTTTATAGAATACGATATCGCCCGGCTGTGCTTCCTCCCATGTAATTTCATAGGAATGCGCCCACTGGCCGGCCGTGCCGTACCCGGTTTGGTTGACGATGCCATTTTGGTCAAACGCCAATTCCTGCTGCGATGCAAAGGCTTCCTCCGCATTCAGCATGCACCAGAGGACATAGCCGCTGCAATCGAGGCCGTAGGAACGCACCGTGCCCGTTTGGCTGCTGCCTGCGCTGCCCACGATTGCGTCGTTTCCCCAGCGTATATCCCAGCCGCTTGCAGTGCTTTTTCCTCCCCAGAAATAATGTACCTTCCCCACAAGGGAGTAAGCCTTTAAAACGATTTCCCTGCGGTAGGGGCTGAGGTTTTCCGGTAAGTCCTTTTCGATTTCCGCAAGCTGTTCTTCCGTGAGTGCCAGCGTATCGTTATTGCCCTTTGCCACGATATCCGTCAGGAAAATTGCGGGCGCGTCATAGCTCGGCGTTTCTTTCTCTTCGCCGCCTGCGGGCGCGAGGGCTTCCGTTTCATCCGGCTGCGCGGGGGCGGCCGGCTGTTCGGCCTGTTCCGGCTGCGCCGCGGGTTCTGCCTCTGCCTGTTCTTCCTGCGGCGGAGCGCTTTCCGCAGGGGCGGAGGGCTCCGGTGCGGCGGTTCCATCTGCCGACGGGGCGGGCTCCGGCGTTTCCGACGGTTCCGGTTTCTCCGGCGTTTCCGACGGTTCCGGTTTCTCCGGCGTTTCTGACGGCTCCGGCGCTTCCGGTGCTTCCGGCGCGGCTGCGGACGGACTCGGGTCCGCCGGAGGCTCTGCCACTACAGGCGTTTCCCCGGCCTGTTCCTCAGCCTCCGGGGCTTGTTCGGACATCGCCGCCATTTCGCCGTCCGGCTGGTTTTCCTCTGCCGGAGACTCCTGCGCCGCTACCGTCACCGCCATAGCGAGCATTATAATCACCGCTATCGTCACCGCCAGTATTTTTTTGAAATGTTTCTTCATCGTTTTCACAAAATTTACCCTGACCTTTCTTGTTTCCCGGGTTCGCGCTTTCCGCCGTCAAATTTTCGACAGTTTTCCCACCAGTGCATAGCGGGCGTTTTGAAAATCATACGTACAGGTGACCATGGTCACCAGCCTGTCCCCCGCGGCGACCGTAACGCCGGAAGAAAAAGTTGATTTTTGTTTCGCTTCCGCCACAAAAGCCTGAAGGGCCCCATCATCCGGGTTAAAGTCAATATCGTTTGCCCCGCCGTCCACCACATATCCGGCCAGCAGGTCGATGCGGTAGGTTCCGCCCTGTGTATACAGGAAAAGGTGGGTATGCTTATTATAATAACCCTGGTCTTTATATCCTTCCAGGCTGGCAAACATTTTTCCACTTTTCATATGGTGCCCGTACAGCACCGAGTTCCGGTCTGAAAAATCCGAAGCATTCCTGTAATCCAGGAAAATTGCCCCAACCTTATTGCTTGTTCCATCGTACAGGTGGGTCAGGTAATAGCTGTTGTCCGTTCCCTGCATCACAGGATAATCGATCACCGTATCTTCGGAATAAATCCAGGCTACGGCCCCGCCGGAATACTGGCGGAGCGCCGCAACGTCGATCCTTTCCGCAGCGGCCCCGCCGGTATCCGGCAGGCCTCCCTGTACATCCTGCTGTCCGGGCGCCGCGTCCTGTTTTACAACCGCATCCTGCAGGGTGCCGTATACCTGATCGCCCTGGGCGTAATCCTTTGTCTGCGTATATATCTCAGACCCGGCGTACAGCATCACGCAGACGCACACTACGATCCCGATCCAGAGCCATATTCCCTTTTTCGATTTTTTTTCGTGTTTTGCCATTCTACTCCTGTTTTTTTATCTTATGGTGCAGCCCGGCCGCCGTCATTTTGCCGAAAGACTTATCCCTCTGTTTCAGGGAAATTCTTTCCCTCCTGATAACGGTCCGGCCATTTTGCACGCTGACCTCATTTTTCCTTATTGCCTGCGCAAGGAGCAGGAATATTACCATCGCTGCCGCAAAGAACAGGGCTGTCATTGCCGCTACGGTATCGTGAACCCCCGTCTGCGGCATGGAATCATCCGAAGGGGATACAGCCGTATTTGCAGTCCCATCATCTGCGCCGCCGCCCGTTCCGTCATTGCCATTGCCTGTTCCGCCAATGGGCAGGCCCTGTGTGGGCCCCGGCGTTGGCGTCGGCTCTGATGGTTGTGTTGGTCCCGGTGTCGGTGTCGGCTCCGGCTCCGGCGTCGGGGTTGGCCCCGGTGTTGGCGTTGGCGTCGGCTCCGGTGTTGGCGTTGGCGTCGGCTCCGGGCCCGCTTTCGGATTTACCGTGATTGGCAGGGTCGCCTTATGTCCTTCATGCGTGACCACAACCTGGTTATCACTGACGGTGAGCGCCCTGTCCGGCTCATGCGTGTATTCGTAATCCATGAGTTCCCTCGTATTGCCGTCCGAATACTTTGCCATTACCTTCATTCCCGTCCGGTCAAAGGTCTCGCCCTCCGTATATACCGTTTTTGTCGGCGGGACTGTGATTTCGATACTGTCCAATGTCACCGGAACTGGATTCACTGTGACCGGCGTAGTCGCCGTCTTTGTGATCGAATCCTCCGTGTAGGTAACCGTAATCGCCGTATCCGTCGTACTCAATGTACCACTTGGACTATACGTGTACGTCGTTACCTCTGCCGTCGTGCCGTCCGAGTACGTCGCCGTGACCTTCATTCCAGTGGGGTCGAAGCTCTCGCCCTCGGTATATACCGTCTTTGTCGGCGGCGTTGTCACCGTGATGCCCGTAAGCGTCACCGGGACCGGATTGACCGTAATTGGCGTCGTCGCCGTCTTTGTAACCGAGTCCTCCGTGTAGGTGACCGTAATTTCGGTGTCTGTTGTTGCCAGTGCGCCGCTCGGGCTGTAGGTGTACGTCGTTACCTCCGCCGTCGTGCCGTCCGAGTACGTCGCCGTGACCTTCATCCCGTCGGGGTCGAAGCTCTCACCCTCGGTGTATACCGTCTTTGTCGGCGGCGTTGTCACCGCGATGCTATTCAGCGTCACCGGGACCGGGTTCACCGTGATCGGCGTGGTCGCCGTCTTTGTGATTGAATCCTCCGTGTAGGTAACCGTAATTTCGGTGTCTGTTGTTGCCAGTGCGCCGTTCGGGCTATACGTCCAGCCAACCGCTTCCGCTGTCGTGCCGTCCGAGTAGGTTGCCGTGACCTTCATCCCGTCAGGATCGAAGCTCTCGCCCTCGGTGTACACTGTCTTCGTCGGCGGTGTCGTCACCGCAATACCTGTGAGCGTCACCGGGACCGGATTGACCGTAATCGGCGTGGTCGCCGTCTTGGTGACCGAGCCCTCCGTGTAGGTAACCGTAATTTCGGTATCCGTTGTATTAAGTGCGCCGCTCGGGCTGTACGTGTACGTCGTTACTTCCGCTGTCGTGCCGTCCGAGTACGTCGCCGTGACCTTCATCCCTGCCGGGTCGAATGTCTCGCCCTCGGTATATACCGTCTTCGTCGGTGGTGTCGTCACCGCAATACCTGTGAGTGTCACCGGAACCGGGTTCACCGTGACCGGCGTAGTCGCCGTCTTTGTGACCGAGTCCTCCGTGTAGGTAACCGTAATTTCGGTATCCGTCGTTGCCAGCGCGCCGCTCGGGCTGTAGGTGTACGTCGTTACCTCCGCCGTCGTGCCGTCCGAATACGTCGCTGTGACCTTCATCCCGTCGGGATCAAAGGTCTCGCCCTCCGTATATACCGTCTTTGTCGGCGGTGTCGTTACCGTGATGCCCGTAAGCGTCACCGGGACCGGATTGACCGTAATTGGCGTCGTGGCCGTTTTGGTGACCGAGTCCTCCGTGTAGGTGACCGTAATTTCGGTGTCCGTCGTTGCCAGCGTGCCGCTCGGGCTGTATGTCCAGCCAACCGCTTCCGCCGTCGTGCCGTCCGAATACGTCGCTGTGACCTTCATCCCTACCGGATCGAAGCTCTCGCCCTCCGTGTATACCGTCTTCGTCGGCGGCGTTGTCACCGCAATGCCTGTAAGCGTCACCGGAACCGGGTTCACCGTAATTGGCGTGGTCGCCGTTTTGGTGATCGAATCCTCCGTGTAGGTGACCGTTATTTCGGTATCCGTCGTTGCCAGTGCGCCGCTCGGGCTGTAGGTGTACGTCGTTACCTCCGCCGTCGTGCCGTCGGAGTACGTCGCCGTGACCTTCATCCCGTCGGGATCAAAGGTCTCGCCCTCCGTGTATACCGTCTTTGTCGGCGGCGTTGTCACCGTGATGCCCGTAAGCGTCACCGGGATTGGATTCACTGTAATTGGCGTGGTCGCCGTTTTGGTGACCGAATCCTCCATGTAGGTTACCGTGATCTCCGTATCTGTTGTAGCCAGCGTGCCGCTCGGGCTGTAGCTGTAGGTGTTTACCTCTGCTGTCGTGCCGTCCGAGTAGGTTGCCGTGACCTTCATCCCGTCGGGGTCGAAGCTCTCGCCCTCGGTGTACACCGTCTTTGTCGGCGGCGTTGTCACCGCAATGCCTGTAAGCGTTACCGGGACCGGGTTTACTGTGACCGGCGTGGTTGCCGTTTTGGTGATCGAATCCTCCGTGTAGGTAACCGTAATTTCGGTATCCGTCGTTGCCAGTACGCCGCTCGGGCCGTAGGTGTACGTCGTTATTTCCGCCGTCGTGCCGTCCGAGTACGTCGCTGTGACCTTCATCCCGTCGGGATCGAAGCTCTCGCCCTCGGTGTATACCGTCTTCGTCGGCGGCGTTGTCACCGCAATACTATCCAGTGTCACAGGGACCGGGTTCACTGTGATCGGCGTCGTCGCCGTCTTTGTGATCGAATCCTCTGTGTAGGTTACCGTTATTTCGGTATCTGTCGTACTCAATGCGCCGCTCGGGCTGTATGTCCAGCCAACCGCTTCCACTGTCGTGCCGTCGGAGTATGTGGCTGTAACCTTCATCCCTGCCGGGTCGAACGTCTCGCCCTCGGTGTACACCGTCTTTGTCGGCGGTGTCGTCACCGTGATGCCCGTAAGCGTCACCGGGACCGGATTGACCGTAATTGGCGTGGTTGCCGTTTTGGTGATCGAATCTTCCGTGTAGGTGACCGTAATTTCGGTATCTGTCGTTGCCAGCGCGCCGCTCGGGCTGTACGTGTAGGTGTTTACCTCTGCCGTCGTGCCGTCGGAGTACGTTGCCGTGACCTTCATCCCTGCCGGGTCGAAGCTCTCGCCCTCGGTGTACACCGTCTTTGTCGGCGGCGTTGTCACTGCGATACTATCCAGTGTCACAGGGACCGGGTTCACCGTAATTGGCGTGGTCGCCGTCTTGGTGACCGAGTCCTCCGTGTAGGTGACCGTAATTTCGGTATCCGTCGTTGCCAGCGTACCGCTCGGGCTGTAGCTGTACGTCGTTACTTCCGCCGTCGTGCCGTCGGAGTACGTCGCTGTGACCTTCATCCCTGCCGGGTCGAACGTCTCGCCTTCGGTGTATACCGTCTTTGTCGGCGGCGTCGTCACCGTGATGCCCGTAAGCGTCACCGGGACCGGGTTCACCGTGATCGGCGTAGTCGCCGTCTTTGTGACCGAGTCTTCCGTGTAGGTGACCGTAATTTCGGTATCCGTCGTTGCCAGCGTACCGCTCGGGCTGTAGGTGTACGTCGTTACCTCCGCCGTCGTGCCGTCGGAGTACGTCGCCGTGACCTTCATCCCGTCTGGATCGAAGCTCTCGCCCTCGGTGTATACCGTCTTTGTCGGCGGCGTTGTTACCGCGATGCCCGTAAGCGTTACCGGGACCGGGTTTACCGTGATCGGTGTCGTTGCCGTCTTTGTGACCGAATCCTCCGTATACGTCACGGTTATCTCTGTATCCGTCGTGCTCAATGCGCCCATCGGGCTATAGCTATATTCACTATCCCCCAGCACCTTATCCGTGCCGTCCGAGTAGGTCGCTGTGACCTTCATCCCGTCGGGGTCGAAGCTCTCGCCCTCCGTGTATACCGTCTTTGTCGGCGGTGTCGTGACCGCAATACTATCCAGTGTCACCGGGACCGGGTTCACCGTGACCGGCGTGGTCGCAGTCCGCGTAATCCCGCCTTCCGTATAGCTTACCGTGATCGTCGTCGTTGAAGTCGTCAGCGCGCCCGCCGGGCTGTACGTCCAGCCTGTTACCTCTTTCGTAGAGCTGTTTGAATAGGCCGCCGTGACCTTCATCCCTGCCGGGTCAAAAGTCTCGCCTTCCGTGTACACCGTCTTCGTCGGCGGTGTTGTTACCGTGATGCCCGTAAGTGTCACCGGGACCGGGTTCACCGTAATCGGCGTAGTCGCCGTCCGCGTAACCCCGCCTTCCGTATAGCTCACCGTGATCGCCGTCGTTGAAGTCGTCAGCGCGCCCGCCGGGCTGTACGTCCAGCCCGTCACCTCTTTCGTAGAGCTGTTTGAATAGGCAGCCGTGACCTTCATCCCGGCCGGGTCAAAGGTCTCGCCTTCCGTGTATACCGTCTTTGTCGGCGGCGTCGTTACCGTGATGCCCGTAAGCGTCACAGGGTTGACCGTAACCGGCGTGGTCGCAGTCCGCGTAATCCCGCCTTCCGTATAGCTTACCGTGATCGTCGTCGTTGAAGTCGTCAGCGCGCCCGCCGGGCTGCACGTCCAGCCCGTCACCTCTTTCGTAGAGCTGTTTGAATAGGCAGCCGTGACCTTCATCCCCGCCGGGTCGAAGCTCTCGCCTTCCGTATATACCGTCTTCGTCGGCGGCGTCGTCACCGTGATACCCGTAAGTGTCACCGGGTTCACCGTAACCGGCGTGGTCGCAGTCCGCGTAATCCCGCCTTCCGTATAGCTCACCGTGATCGTCGTCGTTGAAGTCGTCAGCGCGCCCGACGGGCTGCACGTCCAGCCCGTTACCTCTTTCGTAGAGCTGTTTGAATAGGCCGCCGTGACCTTCATCCCTGCCGGGTCAAAAGTCTCGCCTTCCGTGTACACCGTCTTCGTCGGCGGTGTTGTTACCGTGATGCCCGTAAGTGTCACCGGGACCGGGTTCACCGTAATCGGCGTAGTCGCCGTCCGCGTAACCCCGCCTTCCGTATAGCTCACCGTGATCGCCGTCGTTGAAGTCGTCAGCGCGCCCGCCGGGCTGCACGTCCAGCCCGTCACCTCTTTCGTAGAGCTGTTTGAATAGGCAGCCGTGACCTTCATCCCCGCCGGGTCGAAGCTCTCGCCTTCCGTATATACCGTCTTCGTCGGCGGCGTCGTCACCGTGATACCCGTAAGTGTCACCGGGTTCACCGTAACCGGCGTGGTCGCAGTCCGCGTAATCCCGCCTTCCGTATAGCTCACCGTGATCGTCGTCGTTGAAGTCGTCAGCGCGCCCGACGGGCTGCACGTCCAGCCCGTCACCTCTTTCGTAGAGCTGTTTGAATAGGCCGCCGTGACCTTCATCCCTGCCGGGTCGAAGCTCTCGCCCTCGGTGTATACCGTCTTTGTCGGCGGCGTTGTCACCGTGATACCCGTAAGCGTCACAGGGTTGACCGTAACCGGCGTGGTCGCAGTCCGCGTAACCCCGCCTTCCGTATAGCTTACCGTGATCGTCGTCGTTGAAGTCGTCAGCGGTCCCGCCGGGTTGTACGTCCAGCCTGTTACCTCTTTCGTAGAGCTGTTTGAATAGGCAGCCGTGACCTTCATCCCTGCCGGGTCGAAGCTCTCGCCTTCCGTATATACCGTCTTTGTCGGCGGCGTCGTCACCGTGATGCCCGCAAGCGTCACAGTGGCAGGGCTGACCGTGATCGGCGTGGTCGCCGTTTTTGTAATCCCGCCTTCTTCGTAACTCACCGTAATCTCGGTGTCCGCTGTCGTGAGTGGTCCCGTCGGGCTATACGTGTAGCTTGATACGTCGACGTCAAAGCCGTCGGAGTAGCTCGCCGTTACCACCATGCCCGCAGGGTTAAAGCTTTCGCCCTCCGTATACGCCGTCTTCGTCGGCGGATTCGTCACTGCAAGGCCCGTCAGTTTGATTCCCTCGATAACCGTGATTGGCGTTGTCGCTGTCTTGGTGACTCCGTCTTCCGTATACCTTACTGTAATTTCCGTAACTGAAGTCGTCAGCGCACCCGTCGGGCTGTACGTCCAGCCCGTTACTATTTTTGTCGAGCCGTCCGAGTATGTGGCCGTAACTTCCATGCCCGCCGGGCTGAAATACTCGCCGTCCGTGTATGCTTCGCGCGCGGGAGGCTCCGTCACCTCGATTTTTGAAAGCGTAGGCGCGGGCTCCGTATCGGTTTTTGTCAGGTTGACGTAGTAGTCCGGATACCTGATCGGGTCTCCAAAGTTGTATGGATATTCGCCTACGGTATCATTGTCCTTCGGGTTTCCAAAGGTCACTGTGTATCCTTCCGGTACGCCGCTTACGACCAGCTTTTTTGAACGCGCAAGGATAATATTTCCAAACCAGCCGCTGAAATCATTGTCCGCATTCAATACATCCGTATTCCGTGATGTACCATACGGCGTATTTGAAAGCGTCCACCCCGCATAGGAGTTCTGCGGCCCCTTGTCCATCAGTTCTACCTTGATCGACGCCCCCGCCGGCGCGGAAATTTCCTTTCCTGCCTGGTTGAGCCAAACGGCATAAACGTTAAGGTCTGATATTTGGTTACTCCAGTCAACGACGTCAAACGGCACAATGATATCGCCGCTTTGCGGCGCTGTCGCGGGCGAAAGGGGCGCCAAAACTTCCCCTGCATCGCGCTGCTCCGTCGTGTTTTCCTCCTCCGCAGCGGGAACCTCCGTTGCTTCAGGGGCTGCTTCCTCGTCCTGCCCGGGTTCCGGCTCAGCGGTTGCTTCCTCCTCCGCAGCGGGAACTTCCGTTGCTTCGGGAACCGCTTCCTCGTCCTGCTCAGGCCCGGCCGTTGCTTCTGCGTCGGCAATTTCCCCGTCGCTGTCCGGCGGCGCCTGCTCTGCGCCGTCTTCTTCCGCCTGGCCGGACTCCTCCGCTGGCAGACCGGCTTCCATGACTGCCGGAACCTCTTCATTTTCCATTGCGACGGTTGGAACAACCATTCCAATCATCACGGCAACCGCGACAATTATTGTAATTATATTTTTAAAAAGCTTGCTTACTTTTCTGCCGTTATGCATTATTTTTTCTCCATGTGTTGCTTGTGAAAATAAGCTTCATAGGGTATAAGTCCGTTTTTATAAGTTTTTATAAAACGAGGCCCCGGGAAGGGGGATTTCCCCCTTCCGTGCCTCCTTTTATTTAGCGCCTGCTGCGGCGCGTTTCGCGGTATGCCTCATAGGCCTCGACTGCCTGCTGCCGGCGCTTGCGGATTACCGCCAGCACAATGAGTGCCGTGAGTATTCCGCCCGCCGCGATGAGCAGCATCAGCATGCCCATCGGCAGTCCGCCTTCGTCGCCCGTCTTGGGGAATGCTCCCGCATAGGTCTGCGACTGGCTGTTTGTTACCTTGTTGGTGTTCTGGAACCCGTCATCCTTCGGATTGCCCGGGTCTTCACCCGCCGCGGGTTCCTTCACCTGTGCAACGTTCTCGATGCTGACCGTTCCGGCCTGCTTCAGTTCGTTCACCGTTACCGCAAAGCTCACGGTTACGGTTTCTCCCGGACCTACCTGCGGGATTACCCACGCAAGTCCGTCCTTGCCGCCAATTTGTGCCTTCGCGGCAGTGACCCCGGAAACGCTGCACTTCTCGGAACCGGGAACGAGCGTCGTGCCTTCGGGAACCGTATCGCGGATGATTACGTTCTCTGCCGCGTCCTGTCCCTTGTTGGATACGCCTATCTGGTAGGTAATCGTATCTCCGGCCTTCACTTCCGTCCCGCTTCCCGGACTGGAGGATTTCACCACTTCAAGCGCCGATTCCTTAACCTCATGGTATGTGGTCTCTGTTACCTGTGTGGCCTCATCGTCCGCGTAAACCGGATCGCCCTTCTTGTGGCCGTCCGTATCCTCTTCATAAACGAGGTCTGTTTTTCCCTTGTCTTCGAGCTTGCCGGTGTTCTCAAACACCTTCGAAAGCTCATGGACCGGGGTGCTGGGGTCGTCCGTATAGAGCGGCGCCGTCACGCGGAACGTGAGGTATGCCGTTTCTCCTTCGGAAAGCCCGTTCACAATCCATTCAACCCCGTTCTTCATTTGTCCGTCAGGTGCCGCCACCTGCTTCACAGCTACGGACGCCACCTTGGCTTTCGAGCCGGGAACCGCATTCTGGATGCTGCCGCTCGGCGAGCCTTCCACAAGCGTCGTACCGTCCGGAATCGCGTCGGTTATTGCGAGGTTGCCGCTCGGCGAACCTGTGTGCGTTACCCGCAGGCGGTATTCCACAACCTGCCCGCGCTGCGTCTGCACCGGTGCGCTCTGCGTACCGCGGTTTTCATCCTTCGCGGTATCCGATTCAATCAACGCCGCCGTCTTGGTAATGGCGGACGTTCCCGTCCCGGTCTTATGCGTCACCACGTTCGAATCTTCCGTTACCGGAGTTCCGGTGCCCGGATCGTATGTGATGGTCGCCTGGTTCTTGAACAGCTTCGCTGTCTCTCCTGCCGCGAGCTTCTCTACAACCGCCTTGAACCTGAAGCCCGTGACGCCCTTTGAAGCGCTTCCCGCCGTCCACGTGATTTCACGCGTCGCGGCGTTATAAGCGCTGTCCGGAACTGCCGTAACGGTTCCGTTCGGGCTGACGATCTCGATGCTGCCCGGTACGAGGGCAAGGCCCTGCGGTACGGTGTCTTTCACCGTCACGTTGTTTACCTGGTCCGCTGCATGAAGCTGCATTGTATAGGTAATGGCCTGTCCCTGCCGAACCTCCCTGGCACTCGCTTCATCCGTTCCGCCCATCGGGCTTGACGTCTTCACGAATGTGTGCGTCTGGTGCTGCACCTCGTTTGACGGAGTGTACTCGTCAACCGGAGGCGTCGGGTCGTTCGGGTCAACCGGAGGCGTCGGGTCGCCCGGATCGGGTACGTATGAGTATCCTGTGTTCGTAATCACGCCCGGGGCGTTTGCTCCCGCCTTGTCCACCGTAACCTTGAAGCTCAGTACAATCTTGTTCTGCGCGCCGACCAGTATCTCTGCGATCTTCCAGTCGATCCGGTTTGCGGCGGCCGTATATGTACCGCCCGTCACTTCCGCGGAGCCCGGCACATAGGTCGTGCCCTGCGGAATGAAGTCCGCTACGCGTACGTCTGTCGCGGGCGCCTGTCCTGTGTTCACAAGCGTCAGCTTATAGGTGATTTCTCCGCCCTCGCTCACAACCGGGATCAACCCGTTTGCCGCCGGACTTACCGGATCGGAGGACTTCGTCATCGTCACCAGCGGCTCCTTCACCTCATGGTAAGTGATTTCCGTAGGCTTCTCATACTCTTCTGCTGCGAAGATGGTTTCACCAGCCGTATGCTGCGTCCGCGTGCCGTTCTTGTCTACGGTCGTAACCGTCTCCGTATGCTGCGTTTCCTTCATGGCCTGGTCGGTCATGGTCGCCTGGTTCGTATACGTCTTTTGCAGCTCGTACTCCGCTGTCGCCGGGTCGTCGCTCGTCGCGGGCGCGCTCACACGGAATGTGAGGTAGGCCTGTTCTTTGTTGTCAAGGCCATTCAGCACCCAGCGCACGCCATCCGCCGTCATTTCCGCGGATTTTACAGTCGCCGTAGAGCCGGAAACCGCATTCTTAATGCTGCCGGTGATGGAGCCTGCCACAAGCGTGCAGTCTTTCGGGATCGGGTCTGTGACCACGATGTCCCCGCTCTTCATGCCGTCCGCGCCGGTGTTCGTCACCGTAAGGCGGTATTCCACGATCTGGCGCCGCTCCGTATAAACCGGAGTTCCTTCCGTGCCGCGGTCTTCGCCCTTTGCAGTGTCATTTTCAATCACCGCCGCCGTCTTGGTGATATCCGCCCAGCGGCTCTTCACCTCATGCGTTACCTCTCTGGTCGGGGGATAATCCACATCTTCCCCGCCGCCCGGGTTATCCTGTGTAAGGACCGCATGGTTCCTGAGCGCTTTCTCTGTTTCGCCGTCCGCCAGCTTGTTCACCATTACCTTCAGGCGGAAGTTCGACGTTCCTTCCGGAATATCCACCTTCGGCCATGTGACAACGCCGCCTGCATGTACGTCTGCTTCGTCCAGCGTTACCCGCGCATCGTTGCCGAGCTTGTAGCTCACCGAGCCTGCCACGAGGCTTACGCCGTCCGGCAGGGTGTCTGTGATTACCACGTTCTTAACGCCGCCCTTTGGTGCAGTGGCGTTGATGTTGTACGTGATAATGTCGCCTTCGCGGACCTGCCCCGGGTTCACAAGGTTCCCGTTCGCATCCACCGTGCCGCCTGCCGGGGTACTCGACTTTTCGTAGTACACCGTCGGGTTCTCGACTTCGTTGGTCGGCGTATCCGGATTCTCCGGGTCGCCCGGGTCTTTCGGGTTCTCGTTGCCGTTATCGTGCGCTGCCGCGTTCACGATCTCTACCGGGTTATCCGCGGGGCTCAGCGCGTCTACCGTTACCGTAAAGGTGACATAGACCGCGTTTTCTTCGCCCATCGGCACATTAAGGTTCCAGTTCAGGCACTGTTTTCCGTTCACGGTGCGGAGGCTGCCGCCGTGGCTTGCACTGCCCGCTTTATACGTCGTGCCCGCGGGGATGTAGTCCCTCAGCGTTACGTTCTGCGCATCCGCCGTGCCGGAGTTCATGACCTTGAGCGTGTAGGTGATCTCGTCGCCCGGCGCTACAAGTTGTCCCTGCACATCCGGGTCGCCGCCGACCATCTTGTCGCTCGTCTTTTCCACGCTGATCTTCGGCTCCGTTACCTTATGATAGGTTGTTTCGGAGTCCTTATCATATTCGTCCCTGCCATATACCGCGGCTCCGTCTTCGTCCGTAGCATTTTTCTTGTCTTCGTCGATCAGGTTCGCCGTATTCTCAAAGACCTGGACCCCGCTTTCACCCGCCGTGGCCGGTGCCGTTACGCGGAATGTAAGCAATGCTTCCTCGCCCGGTGACATGCCGCTGATAATCCACTTCATGCCGTCCGCCGTCAGCGAGCCCGCGCCTACGGATGCCGTAGAGCCTGCCACTGCCGTCGTGATCGTTCCGGTTGCGCTGCCGTCCACATAGACGGTGCCCGCCGGGATCGGGTCGGTCACGACGAGGTTACCGCTCTTCGCGCCTTCCGTACCCGTATACCTGACGCGCAGGTGGTATTCCACAGCCTGCGAAAGCTTGGTGCCTACCGGGTCCGCAGCGGTTCCGCGTTCTTCGCTGCCCGCCGTGCCGCTTGTGACAAGCGCCGCCGTTTTGGTGATGTCCGCCTTACCCTCGCGCACTTCGTGCGTAACGGTGTTGGTGTCTTCTTCGATGCGGTTTCCATTGCCGTCGTTCATCGAGGCATGCGCCGTGTTTTCATACAGCATATACGTTTCGCCCGGAAGGAGCTTATCCACAATTACGCTGAACACGAATGCCGTCTGTCCTGCCGAAACGTTTGTCTTCGGCCATGTGATAACGCGCGTGTTCGCATTGTAGGCGCTGTCCGCAACCGGCACCTTCGTGCCGTCCGGCGTTACGTAATAGATGCTGCCCGGCACAAGGATCATGCCGTCCGGCACGGCATCCGTAAGTTCAAAATCCGTTACCGGCTGTTCTGCGTTGAACTGCATCGTGTATTTCACGAGCTGTCCCTGCTTCACGGGCACTGCGCTCGCCGCGTCTGTGCCGCCCATCGGGTCGGATACCTTCACCAGCGAAGTAAGCTGGTGGTTTACCTCGTTCGTCTTGTCGTATGATTCGTCCGGCTTATCCGGCGTTTCCGGATGTTCTTCATCCGGGCCCGGCACGCGGTAGAACGCCCCGTTTGTCACGATGCCCGACGCTTCGCTTGCCGCGAGTCCGTTCACCGTTACCTTGAACGATACGGTGGCGTCCTTCCCTGCCGCGATCTCCGGGATCACCCAGTCGATCTGCGTCTTCGTCGCATCCGCCGTGCCGCCCGCCGTGATGCTTCCATCTACAAGCGTCGTGCCCGCCGGTACATAGTCGCGCACCTGTACGTTCTTCGCAGCCGCAAGTCCGCTGTTTTCGAGCTTGATCCGATATTCGATCGTATCGCCCGCGCGCACCACCGGAATCAGTTCTCCCGGGGCGGGGCTTGCCACGATACTGCTCTTCACAGCCGTTACGAGGGGTTCTTTCACCTCATGCCACGTTTTTTCCGAATCCTTTTCATATTCTTTTTCTTCATATACCTTGTCCGTCGTGGTATGGCGCGTTTCATCACCGTTTTCATCCACTGTCGTTACGGTCTCGGTATAGGTCTTTTCGCTCATCTCCTTATCCGTCATGTGCGCGATATTATCGAACACGCGGGAGAGTTCATGCTCTTCTGTCGCCGGATCGTCCGTCGTCTGCGGAGCGTTCACACGGAACACGAGCGTTGCGGTCTCGCCTGCCGACATGCCGGAAAGCGTCCACTTCACGCCGCTCGCCGTCACTTCCTTTGTGGAGGTCGCCGTGCTGGTTCCGCTGCCGCCGCTGAATACCGCGTCTGCCTGCGAACCGTTTACGTACGACGTTCCCGCCGGGAAGTTGTCCGTCACCACGATGTCGCCGCTCTTAAGGGCGTCCGAACCGGTGTTGGTCACGCGCAGGCGGTATTCCACCACCTGCAGAAGCTGCGTCTGCACCGGCGCGGTTTCCGTACCGTTGTCTTCCGGAAGCGCGCTGCCGCCTTCGATGAGCGCCGCGGTTTTGTGAATTTCCGCCTGGCGGGCGTTCACCGTGCTCGAGGTTTCCGTCGTCTGCTTCGGTTCCGTGCCCGGAGCCTTAACGATTGCCGTATTCTTGATTTCAAGGCTTTCCGTTCCATCCGCAAGCTTGTCTACCATTGCCCGGAAGACAAAGGTCGATTCTCCTGCCGGAACGTCTACCGCCGGCCAGTAAACTGTGCCGTCAATATATTCGCAGCCTGCCGATGCGGGCCTGCCCCCCGCGAGGGTGTAGCGGATGCTTCCCTTTACGAGGCTGAGTCCGTCCGGAAGTTCATCCGATACTTCGATGCCGGACGCGCCGCCCTCGGACGCGATCACGCGGATCGTATACGTGAGGATGTCGCCTTCGCGCACATTGCCTTCGGGGCTTACTTCCTTCACCATCACAAGCGTCGGGTTCTTCACCTCGTTGGTAGGCGTGCCGGGGTCAGGGTCCTCAGGGTCCTTCGGGTCGCGGTTGCCGTTATCGTGCATTGCCGCATTGCGGATTGTGACCGGTGCGCCGCCCTCGGGGATTTCATCCACAGTTACCGTGAACGTTACCTCCACGGTCTCGCCGACCGCGATGGACGGGATGTTCCAGTTCACATAATCCTTGCCCGCCGCGTTTGCCTTCAGCTCGCCGCCGTGGCTTGCGCTGCCGCTCTTATACGTCGTCCCGTCCGGGATGTAGTCGCGTACCGTCACGTTCTGCGCGTCTGCCGCGCCCGTATTCGATACGTGGAGCGTGTACTTAATCTCGTCGCCGGGCTGCACATATTTGCCCACGACCTCGCTGCGGTCTGTTTCGTCAAACATCTTATCGCTTGTCTTGTAAGCTTCGATGTTTGCCTTGAGGTAGCCGTTTACAAACGACGCCTCAGCGCCGCCCATGCCGATGCTGCCGGAAGTGGTTCCGTTCGCCGGGCTTTCCTGCGCATAATTTTCTTTCGCGGTTTCCTTCACTTCATACGTGCTTCCCACCGCAATGTTTTCAAATACGGCCTTCTGCCCGCCTGCGAGTGTGAATTTGCCGCTTGCGTCCGTCTTGAACGGGCCGCCTGCCGTGATTTCCGTTCCGGTCTGCTTGTCGTACAGCCTGTATTCCTGATCCGCGTACGGAGCGCCGTTTACGGTTGCCGTAAACTCGAACGTATCGCCCGCCGGGGCATCTTCGCCCGTGACCGTCTTATCGACTTCGAGGCTGCGCCTGGGCTCGTAGCTGTTTGTAAACGCCGCTTGTGCGCCGTCTACCGTGACGCTGCCGCTGTAGCCGTCCGCCGGGGCCGTTACGTAATCCGCTGTGGTTGTTTCCACAACCTCATAGGTACTGCCCACCGGGATGTTGCTGAACACGGCCTTGCGGTTGCCCGTAAGTTTCAGCTGTCCGTCGTCGTCCGTCGCATACGGGCCGCCCGGAATCGCCGCGCCCGTCGTAAGGTTGTAAAGCTTATATTCCTTGTTGGCATATGCCGCTCCGTCCACCTTCACCGTGAAAGTAAATTCCGCGCCGGATGGAACGCCGCTGCCCGTGACCGTCTTTGAAATCACGATATCCCTCGACGGCGCATAGTTGTTTGTAAACACTGCCGCCGAGCTGTCGTCCAGGGCAACCGTGCCCTTTCCGCCCGTCTGCGAAGCGGTGTAATCCGGATTCGGCGTTTCTTCCACTTCGTACGCCGTGCCCGCCGTGATGCCTTCAAAGACCGCCTTCTGGCCTGCCGTAAGATTCAGCTTGCCGCTTGCGTCCGTCTTGAACGGTCCGCCTGCCGTGATCTCGATCCCGTCGGAACCGTAGAGCCTGTATTCCTGGTCCGCATACGCGCTGCCGCCTACGCTGACCGTGAACTCGAACGCCGCGTCTGCCGGAGCGCCGTCGCCCGTCACCTGTTTTTCAACCGTGAGGGTGCGCTGCGGCTCATAGCTGTTCACAAAGCCCGCCGTGCTGCCCGCGGAGGTGATGCTTCCGCTTGCCGCTCCGCCGTCTGCCGGGTCTGTCTGCACATAATCCGCCTTGGGCGTCTCTACGACTTCGTAGGCCGTGCCTTCAAGGATGTTCCCGAAGACTGCCTTCTGGCCTGCCGCGAGGCTAAGCTTGCCGCTTGCGTCCGTCTTGAACGGTCCGCCCGCCGTGATCTCGTTTCCGTCCGAACCATAGAGCTTGTATTCCTGGTCCGCATACGGAGCGCCCGCCACGTTCACCGTGAACTCGAACGTGTCGCCCGCCGGGGCATCGCCTGTCACCGTCTTTTGAACGGTAAGCGCCTGCTTCGGCTCATAGTTGTTCACAAACGTCAGCACGTTGCTGCCGTCCGCAATGTTTCCTTCTGCCGCGCCGGAAGGCGAGGTCTGGACGTAGCCGTCCTTCGCACTTTCCACGACTTCGTAAGCCGTATCGACGGCAATGCCTTCAAACACTGCCTTCTGGCCCGCCGCGAGGCTAAGCTTGCCGTCCTTGTCCGTCCTGTAGCCGCTGCCGCTCGGAATCTCGACCGGGGCCGCCGGGTCGCTTACGTCGTACAGCTTGTACTCCGCATAGCGGTATACCGTGCCGCCCACCTTCACCGTGAAGGTGAATGTATCGCCGTCCGGGGCCGTGAAGCCCGGGGAAGCCGTTACCTGTTTTTCGATTTCCAGGTTACGCTTCGGCGCATAGTGGTTCGTGAATTCCGCTGTCGAGCTGTTATCTGCCGCAACGTTACCCGTATCGCCCGTGCTCGTCGTCACGTAGTCCGCGTTCGCGGTCTCGGTAACTTCATACCGCAGGCCCGCCGTCACGCCTTCAAATACCGCAT
The DNA here is from genome assembly GCF_001678845.1 of Christensenella intestinihominis. Taxonomy (GTDB): domain Bacteria; phylum Bacillota; class Clostridia; order Christensenellales; family Christensenellaceae; genus Christensenella; species Christensenella intestinihominis. Next base: position 2,767 of record NZ_MAIQ01000016.1, on the reverse strand, counting down.
ACTGCCCGGCCTTCAGCGTCAGCTTGCCGTCCGCGTCCGTCTTATACGGTCCGCCTGACGTGATCTCGATCCCGTCAGAACCATAGAGCCTGTATTCCTTGCCTGCATACGCTTCTCCGCTTACCTTCACCACGAATTCGAACGTGTCGTCCGGGGCTGTGAGGCCCGCTTCCGCCGTGACTGTCTTTCTGACCACAAAGCTGCGCTGCGGTTCATAGCTGTTCACAAAGCCCGCCGTGCTGCCTGCGGAGGTGATGCTTCCGCTTGCCGCTCCGCCGTCTGCCGGGTCCGTCTGCACATAATCCGCCTTGGGCGTTTCCACAACCTCGTAGGCCGTGCCTTCAAGGATGTCCCCGAAGACTGCTTTCTGGCCTGCCGCGAGGCTAAGCTTGCCGTCCGTATCCGTCTTGAACGGGCCGCCCGCCGTGATCTCGTTTCCGTCCGCGCCATAGAGCTTGTATTCCTGGCCTGCGTACGGAGCGCCCGCCACGTTTACCGTAAACTCGAACGTGTCGCCCGCCGGGGCATCGCCCGTCACCGTCTTCTGGATGGCCAGGCCCTGCTTCGGCTCGTAGTTGTTTACAAATGTCAGCACGTTGCTGCCATCCGCAATGTTTCCTTCTGCCGCGCCGGAAGGCGAGGTCTGGACGTAGCCGTCCTTCGCGCTCTCCGTCACCGCATAAGAGGAATTGACCGCGATGCCTTCAAACACCGCCTTCTGCCCTGCCGTAAGCGTCAGCTGGCCGTTCTTGTCCGTCATGTAGCCGCTGCCGCTCGGAATCTCAACCGGCATCGCCGGGTCGCTTACGTCGTACAGCTTGTACTCCGCATAGCGGTACAACAGGCCGTTCACAGTAACCGTAAAGGTGAATTCGTCACCATCCGGGGCCGTGAAGCCCGGAGCCGCAGTTACCTGTTTTTCGATTTCCAGATTACGCTTCGGCGCATAGTTATTCGTGAACACCGCCGTGCTGCTGTTGTCTGCCGCAACGCTGCCCGTATCGCCCGTGACCGTCGTTTCGTAGTCCGCGTTCGCGGTCTCCTTCACTTCGTACGCCGTGCCCGCCGCGATGCCTTCAAACACTGCCTTCTGGCCTGCCGTAAGGCTCAGCTTGCCGCTTGCGTCCGTCTTGAACGGCCCGCCTGCCGTGATCTCGATCCCGTCGGAGCCGTAGAGCCTGTATTCCTTGTCTGCATACGCGCTGCCGCCTACGCTGACCGTGAACTCGAACGCCGCGCCTGCCGGGGCGTCGCCCGTCACCTGCTTTTCAACCGCGAGGGTCCGCAGCGGCTCATAGCTGTTTGTAAAGCTTGCCGTCGAGCCCGCTTCGGATACCGTTCCGGTATCGCCCGTCGCCGCCTGTACATAGTCCGTCTTCGGCGTTTCCACAACCTCGTACGCCGTTCCCTGCAGGATGCCGCCGAATACCGCTTCCTGGTTATCTTTCAGCGTCAGCTTCCCGTCCGCGTCCGTCTTGTACACGCCGATCTGCTGTACGCCGCCTTCATACAGGTCGTATTCCTTGTCCGCATACGGCGCGCCCGCCACGTTCACCGTAAACTCGAACGTGTCGCCCGCCGGGGCGTTTGCCCCCGTTACCGTCTTTTTGACCGTCAGGCCCTGCTTCGGCTCGTAGTTGTTCGTGAATACCACGCTGTTTTCGCCGTCCGCAATGCTGCCGTCCTGCGACGTATGGTCCGCCACATAGCCGTCCTTCGCGCTTTCCGTCACTTCATAGGTCGTGCCGACCGCGATGCCTTCAAACACTGCCTTCTGGTTCGCGGTGAGCGTCAGCCTGCCGTTTCCGTCCGTCATGTAGTTGTCGCCCGGAATTACAACCGGCGCCGCCGGGTCGCTGATGTCGTACAGCGTATACTTCGCGTAGCGGTATACCGTGCCGCCCACCTTCACCGTGAAGGTGAACGTGTCGCCGTCCGGGGCCGTGAAGCCCGGGGATGCCGTTACCGTTTTGCTCACTTCCAGGCTGCGCTTCGGCGCATAATTGTTCGTGAACACCGCCGCGCTGCTGTTGTCTGCCGCAACGCTGCCCGTATCGCCCGTGACCGTCGTTTCGTAGTCCGCGTTCGCGGTCTCCTTCACTTCGTACGCCGTGCCCGCCGTGATGCCTTCAAACACTGCCTTCTGGCCTGCCGTAAGGCTCAGCTTGCCGCTTGCGTCCGTCTTGAACGGCCCGCCTGTCGTGATCTCGTTTCCGTCGGAACCGTAGAGCCTGTATTCCTTGCCTGCGTACGCGCTGCCGCCTACGCTGACCGTGAACTCGAACGCCGCGCCTGCCGGGGCGTCGCCCGTCACCTGTTTTTCAACCGTGAGGGTTCGCTGCGGCTCATAGCTGTTTGTAAAGCCTGCCGTCGAGCCTACGTCGGATACCGTTCCGGTAGCGCCCGTCGCCGTCTGTACATAGTCCGTCTTCGGCGTTTCCACAACCTCGTATTCCGTTCCCTGCAGGATGCCGCCGAATACCGCGTACTGGCCTGCCGTAAGCGTCAGCTTGCCGCTTGCGTCCGTATAGAACGGTCCGCCCGCCGTGATCTCAATCCCGTCCGCGCCATAGAGCTTGTATTCCTGGCCTGCGTACGGTGCGCCCGCCACGTTCACCGTGAACTCGAACGTGTCGCCCGCCGGGGCGTTTGCCCCCGTTACCGTCTTTTTGACCGTCAGTCCCTGCTTCGGCTCGTAGTTGTTCGTGAACGCTACAACGTTTTCGCCGTCCGCGATGCTGCCCGTGGCCGCGCCGGAAGGCGAGGT
>NZ_MAIQ01000015.1 GCF_001678845.1 Christensenella intestinihominis | reverse complement strand
GGCTTCGCCTTTTTTGAACTCCCCCGCGCAGCGGGGGGATTTCGCTTCGCATACAAAAAAGAACCGCCGAAGCGGTTCTTTCTGGTTTCATTCTTCCTTAGCGCGCGGTCTGCGCCCCAAGCTCAAGCGCCTGCTCGTTCATCGGGATCAGGTGCGCTTTCTTCTCCCCCATGATCTTTGCGAGGCATTCGATGATCGTCTTGTTCTCCACAACGTGCGCGCATTCATTATATGCGCCCAGCATCACCATATTGGCCGCCTTGATGCTTCCCGCCTGCTCCGCAAGGGAGTTCGCCGGAACCTTGACAACCTTGATATCGCTGCGCGTGGGTTCCACCTCGATGAGGTCGGAATCAAGCAGCAGCAGTCCGCCCGGCTTCAAATCCTTTTCATACTTTTCAAGGGAAGGCCGGTTCATCACAATCACGCAATCCGCCTCTACCACAACAGGCGATCCAACCTCTTCGTCCGATACCACAACGTTGCAGTTTGCCGTACCTCCGCGCATTTCGGGGCCGTAAGACGGAAGCCACGAAACGTTCTTTCCTTCGTTCATCCCCGCATACGCAATAATTTGCCCGGCGAGCAGGACCCCCTGTCCGCCGAAGCCTGCCAAAATAATCTGTTCTGTCATGATTACCTGCCCTCCTTTGTTACGCCCAGAGGATAGTGAGGGATCATATTTTCCTCAAGCCATTTCAATGCTTCCACCGGATTCAGCCCCCAGTTTGTCGGGCAGGTGGATAAAATTTCCACCATGGAAAAGCCTTTGCCCTCCATCTGGTATTCAAATGCCTTTTTAATGGCCTTTTTCGTCTTGACAATATTGGGCACATCGTGTACGGAGGTCCGTTCGATATAGTAGGCGCCGTCAAGCGTCCCCAGCATTTCGGACATACGCACGGGCATGCCCTGCGTCTCCGGATTCCTGCCGTAAGGGGAAGTTGTCGTGACCTGTCCCACAAGGGTGGTGGGCGCCATCTGACCGCCCGTCATGCCGTAGATCGCATTATTGACAAAAATTGCCGTGATCTTTTCCCCGCGCGCGGCAGCGTGCACAATCTCCGCCGTGCCGATCGACGCAAGGTCCCCGTCGCCCTGATAGGTAAACACAAGGTCGTCCGGGCATGTGCGTTTAATTCCTGTTGCAACCGCCGGAGCGCGCCCGTGGGCCGCTTCCATCATATCGCAGTCGAAATAGTTATAAGCAAATACCGCGCAGCCAACCGGCGCGATTCCAACCGCCTTATCCTGGAGACCCATTTCTTCAATACATTCGGCAACCAGCCTGTGGATAATACCGTGCGTGCATCCCGGGCAATAGTGGAAGGGCACGTCCGTCAGCATTTTGGTTTTCTGAAACACCTTAGCCATATTATCTGCCCTCCTTCAATTTTTCCAGCGCTTCCACAACGGCGGCCGGAGTAGGAACAAAGCCGCCCGTCGTTCCGTAAAATTCCACCGGGACCTTTCCGTTGACCGCAAGCCTTACGTCTTCGATCATCTGCCCGGTGTTCATCTCAACACACAAAATTCCCTTTGCCTTATCCGCCGCTTTTGAAAACGCTTCCGTCGGGAAAGGCCACAGTGTGACCGGCCGGATTACGCCAACCTTGATTCCCATTTCACGCGCCTTTAACGCCGCGTTCTTCGCGATGCGGGCCGTCGTTCCAAAGGCCGCGATAATATATTCCGCGTCGTCCGTCATGATCTCCTGGACGCGCGTTTCGTTTTTCGTGATTTCCGCATATTTTTCCTGCAGCTGGCAGTTTACCTCTTCCATCGCTTCCGCTTCGATATAGAGCGAATTCACGATGCGGCGCGGATGGGATTTATCCTTCCAGCCATTGGCCGCCCACGTCTTTTCCGGCAGCTTGCGGCCTTCATGCTCTTTAAACTCCACCGGCTCCATCATCTGGCCGATCATACCGTCTCCAAGGATCATAACCGGAATGCGGTACTGGTCGGCAATGTCAAAGCCTTCCGCCACAAGGTCGGCCGCTTCCTGGACGCTCGAGGGCGCCAGCACCACCAAATGGTAATCGCCGTGTCCGCCGCCCTTTGTCGCCTGGAAATAATCTCCCTGCGAGGGAAGAATCCCGCCGAGTCCGGGCCCGGAACGGATGATGTTTACAATCAGGCACGGAAGCTGGGCACACGCGATATAGCTGATGCCCTCCTGCTTGAGGCTGATTCCCGGAGAGGATGAAGACGTCATCGCCCGTGCGCCCGCGCCCGCGGCTCCATATACCATATTGATCGCCGACACTTCGCTTTCCGCCTGGATGAACGTCCCGCCTACCTGAGGCATACGCTTTGACATATACTCAGGAATCTGATTCTGAGGCGTGATCGGATAACCGAAAAAGTGCGTACAGCCCGCTTTGATCGCGGCTTCCGCAATCGCCTCGTTTCCTTTCATTAATACCTTCGCCATATAAATTCACCTTATCCTAAAAATTAAATAATTTCTTATCTGTCTACTTCAAGCGCGCAATCCGGGCACATGCGCGCGCACGACGCGCAGCCGATGCACTCTTCCATATGCTCGATCCCGATCGGATGGTACCCCTTCGCGTTGAGGTGCGATTTGTCAATCGCCAAAAGCTTCTTCGGGCACGCCCCAATGCACAGGCCGCAGCCCTTGCACGTATCCTCATAAATTGTTAATTTTGCCATTGTTTCTCACCTTTTTTATGTAAATTTTTTCGTTTATGATGCACAAGAACGCTCAAAAGCGCTTCCTAATAGGATATCACTTTTCATGTATATCGTCAACAAGCCAGTCCGGGAAAGTGTATATGGCAAGCGGTATTTCGGGGATTCCTCCGCCCTGCGGACGGAAGGCTTCCAGGATTTCCGGCTTGCCCGCCAGATAGGAAATGGGGACCCCGGTTTTACGGCTCACCTCCAGGCAGATTTCCTGCCCGTGAGCAAGGTCCGCCGCCGTAGTTTCCCGTCCAAGGTTGGTGTTGTTAATCAGGCCGTCTACCCGAAGACGGATGCGGGCGCTGATTTGCTCCATCATTTCAATGATTTCCGGAACTGTCTGCTGCAACGGCCTGCGCGCATTCACAACGTAATACAGCATGGTCTCGTCCCGGTGGGCGTTAAATTGCGCCAAAAGCCCGCCCAGCGCGGCCGCCCCCACCGGGTCTCCGCCCGCGTCAAACACCGCCGTTTCACTCTCAAACGCCGCCATTACCTCTGCGGACAGGACCGGAACGTCCACGTTCGTATTGGCGTACGGCGGGGCAATCAGGCGAATGCCGTGGTCCGCCAGGAGTTTTTCGCTCTCCGCGCTCCGGAAATACGGATTTACAACATCCATATCCACCAGCGTGGTCTTCCTGCTTTTTACAAGCTCCAGCGCCGTATTAAGCGAAATTTCCGTCTTACCGCTTCCATAATTCCCCGCAAATATATTAAATCTTTTCATAAAATTCCTCCCGTACAGCAAGGGCACCGTAACGGTGCCCCTGCGTTGCTTTCAATTGGATTAAATTTTCAGCTGATCGTTACCGTAGCCGTTGCGCTGGATGCAACGGGCCGCACCCCGAGGTCCGGTTCGTTTTCAAATTTAACCGGCACGTTTTGGTGTATCCCCTTGCCAAGCCCGGTCAGGTCGACAAACGGTTTCAGCTTCGAAGCCGAAAAATCGTTGAGCGCCGCCTGTGTGCCGTACACGGTAACGTCGACGGCAGAGGGCGCAACGGAAACGTCGAAGCCGTCGTCCTCGAGGTTCCGGGCCGCGACCCGCATTGCCGAATAGGTCTGGCTGAGCTCGGGCTGGGTAATCGTAAACTGCACCTGCACCTTGCCCGGGGTTGCCGCAATCACGCCTTCCGGCAGTTTCACATTTGCCTCCACAATCGTATCGCCCGAGGCGTTGTCAAGGGTAATCTGCTCTAACGAAACGGACTTGACGGGGTCGATATCTTCCAGTTTCCCGGCAATTTTTACACTCTGGGGCTCTATTGTTACGTTGGTAATTTCATAGCCCTCCGCAAGGCCCGACGTAGTGCCGCGCACCGTTTCAAGGTCAACCGGCACCTCTTTTTGCGGATATACGGGCACCTCGACAATGACCGAACCGCTTCCGGTAAAGTTGTTGGTCGGCAGGACATTGCCGTCGCTGTCCTCATACACAACGCTATAGCTTGCGGTCGTCGGCTCCGTCATGTTTTCCACATCAATCCTGCATACCGCCTTGGCGACGCTCTCCACATTGGAACGTGCGCCGACCACCTCCACCGTCCCGTTTTCGAGAACCGGCTCCCCGTAATAAAATCCTTCCTGCTGGCCGGTGAGCTGGACGTCAACCGGGACGCTGATCGGCACCATTTCCTCTACGTCCACCGTAACGGTCGACGGCTCCACGTTGACAATCGTGTCCTTAAGGGTGGATTTTCCTTCCACACGAAGCGTATATTCGCCCACCCCGTCAATCGAAGAAAGGTCCACCGTCACCTGGATCATGTTTTCATTTAGATATTGGAGGGCGTCGGCCCGCGCCTGCGCCGTCACCGTCACCGTGCTCAAAATCTCGGTCAGCGGCTTCGACGTCGTCAGGTCCTTTTGCCGCAGCTCATCCGCCGCGGCATAGGTAACGGGAAAATCACGGAAGGTTTTGGTTTTGTAGGGATTGTCCTCCGCGATCACAAAGCTCCATAGGATAAACGCAAAAATCAGCGCAATCAGCTTCATTTTCCAGTTCTGTACAAAAAGGCGTTTGATGACCGCAACAAATTTACTCATTTGTCATCACCCACCTTGCGCTTGAATTTAAAGGACGCAAGCTTCCCCTGCTCCTTGTTTCCCATCTGCGGCATGTACAGCTCTTCCAGAATTTCCTTCAATGCCTTTGCGTCAATAAAGCGCTTCAAAACGCCGTCGTAGGCAAAGGAAATAATTCCCTTTTCTTCCGAAACGACAATGATGTACGCGTCCGACACCTCGGAAACCCCAAGCGACGCGCGGTGCCGCGTACCAAGCTCCTGCGCCACCTGCTTATTGTCCGAAAGGGGCAGGAAGCAGCCCGCCGCGACAATGCGGTCGTCCCGCAGAATCATTGCGCCGTCATGCAGCGGCGTATTCGGGTAAAATATGTTTTCGATCAATTCGCTTGAAATCTCCGCATCCAGCATCGTGCCCGAATCAAGCACGTCGGCAAGGCCCGTTTTGCGCTCGAAAACAAGGATCGCCCCTACCTTCTGCTTGGACATGTTCAGCACGGCGCGCGAAATCTCTTCAATGATATGCTCGGCATTCTGTACTTCAATCTGGGACTTGGTGGCAAAGCTGAATATCTTTCCGCGGCCGAGCGCTTCCAGGGCACGGCGTATTTCCGGCTGGAAGAGGATCACAATAACAATCGCCCCCGCCGGGATCACCGCATTCATCAGCCAGGTTGCCGTTTGCAGGCCCATCGCCACAAAAATGCGCGCCAAAATCAAAATCACGCCAAGGCCGATCAATACACGGATCGCCCTCGTCTTTGCAAGCAGCTTAATGAGCCAATACAAAATCAGCGCAACGACAATGATGTCGATTACGTCCATCCAGTTAAACGCCATCAGGCTGTTTTTGAGCGGCTCCCAAAAATCTGTCAAAATACTTCCCCCGGTTTTACTGTTTCACGCACAGAAGCATTGTCAGGTCATCCTCCGGCTTGCTGTGCAGTTCTTCCCTCACTTCGCCAATAAACTGGCTGCTGCTGAACTCTTTTTTCCCCAGCAGCTCAAACAGCCTGTCCTTAACCTTGGGATCGCTGTGGATATTATCCACCCCGTCCGTATAGATCAGCATCCGCATTCCCTTTTTGAATTCAAAAAATCCATCCTGGAATTTTTCCTCGCCAAACCAATCGCAAAGCGGATGGGACGGCATATACAATTCTTCAAAATTTCCCTCATGGTAAACGACGGGCATCACCGAAAAGCCCGCATTGGAATACGCGGCACGGTTTGTTTTTAAATCGATCACCGTAATGAACGCGGTAATATAAATCGAATCGGAAAGATTCAAATCGAGATATTCCTTTTCCGCATAAGCGAGTATTTCCGACGGAAGGAAATTCCCCATCAGGCAGGCCGCGCGCACCACTCGCGAGAAAAAGACCGCGAGCATCGCGGGCATAACGCCGTGCCCGGAAACGTCCGCCACATACATCACCAGCTTGTCGTCATAGACCGTACAGTCGTAAATATCCCCGCCGACCGCTTCGCACGGGAAGAACCCCGCCGTAAGCTCATAATCCCTGCCGACCTTCGGGAGCGCGCCCTTTACAAGCGCCTCCTGCAATTTTCGCGCAAGCTGCAAATCCTTTTGCATCTTTGCATTCTGCATCAGCAGGTTTTGTTTGATGTTGTAATCGAGGGTAATATCGCGGAAAACCTCTACGGCGGCGATCGTTTTTTCTCCCTCGTTTTTCAGGGGAGATACCGTCACCGAATAAACCCGCCCCGAAAGCTTGCGCGTCAGGCGCTGCGTCTCGCCCGACAGCATTACCTCGCGCGACAGGCAGCGTTCGCACCTGGTTTCCTGGTGGAACGGCGTATAGCATTCCATTCCCTCTTCATACCCGAAACGTTCGTCAAAGGCGCTGTTTGTCATCAAGACCCGTCCGTCCCGGCCAATAACCCGCACCATGTCGCTCATCGCATTGATAATGGAAGATATATATTCTGTGCTATAGGTTGTGCGATTCAAAAATCAGCCTCCTTCAATTTCGTCCAGGAATTCCTGCAGCTGTGTAACAGAAACGCCAATTTCACAGCAGGCCCTGCTTTGCGCCAAAAGCGCCTCGTCGGTCAGGGGTTTGCCAAGCGCAATCCGCTCGGAGCTCATTTGATTCAGCTTTTCCCGCTCCCGCGCAAACCTGCGCATCGCTTCATCCAGCTTCTCCATCGTTTCACGCTTTTTCTCTTCGCCTGTTTCTTTCATCGCTCGATCCTTACTATTCCTCCGCAAGCATCGCGGACAACATCCCTGCCCTGTCAAAAACACGAATCGCCTTTTTTTGCGTACAATACACCGTTATTTTATCTCCGGCGATATTCCGGATATAGACCCGCCGCTGGGTAATTCCTTTTTTTCCTTGGTAAACGACGATCACGGGCTTATCCTCACGCCGGGCAAAGGCCAGCGTCTGATCGATAATATCCATTATTTCCGCCTTTTATGATCTGTTTTCAAATACCCATGTTTATTATAATAGTAACATATAAGGAATACTTTGTTAACAAAATTTCCGTAAATTTTTTGTGTCCATACTTTATCGAACCATACAGTCATGCTATAATGGGAACAAGGTATTTATGATGGATATGACACTATGGATGAACTGCCAGACAATCGGCACAATCGCCTTTTTTGCGGGCGTCGTGCTTCTTTTGATTGAACTACTGCGGCGCGGCCTTTCAAAGCTGAGCGCTTTTTCATATATCTGTTTTATCCTCAGCAGCATCTTTTTGTCGAGCAGTGTCCTGATGTGCGTAATCGCGGTTGCCGGATTATCCGTTTTATTCGGAATCCTGCTTAAGTTTTACCGCCGGGAGCGTCGGCGCATGCGCAAAAATGAAAATGGAGACGAATCATGAAAATATGTCCTCTGTGTCACACAAAATTTGAAGATTCCGCCGAATATTGCCCAAAATGCAAGGCGCAGCTCGAAGATTTTGAAGAGGCGGAGAAGGAAGAGCAGAAAAAAGTCCCGAAATCTTTCTGGGTCGCCCTGCTTGGGACGTTTGCTTTCATCGGCGGAATGATCCTGCTGTATAAGCTGGTTTACGGCGCATTTGTGTAACAGGCGGTTTTTAAAAATTTTTATATATTTGGGAGAAATGTAATGTCAAGAATCAGGAATTTGGCTTCAACTGTAAAGCATCTTAAGGGGGAAAGCTTTAAACGGGCCGCCGTCATGGTCCGGGATTACGGGTGGAGCGAATTTTTCCATAAGCTGGGCTCAAAAATCAAATACGGCCCCGGTGCGGCAATTGTAAATAATAATATGTACGGCGGCGAGCTCGCGTGCGAATCGTTCATGAAAAATCCCGCGGAACAAAAAGGGTGTAAAGCCGAAGAGCGGGTATCGTTTACATTCACCTCATCCGTCCCCAACATCGGGCGTATTGAATTATTGACACAAAACCCGGAGGGGAAAGGCATTTTAGAGCTGGATATCTCAAAGGACGGGACCGTTCTTTTTCATGCCGAAATTTGCAATGTGGCGCACGACGATTATACGGTGGTTGATTTCCTTCCGGTTTGTGATATCACCGGCGCAACGCTCACCGTTTCATTGGCTTGCAGGAACGGCTGCGGCGTTTATGTAAACCGGAAAAAACGCCGGCATGGTTTTTCCGTGGAGGGCGGCGGAAGCGTCGGATGCCGGTTTTATACCGTCCACAATGCCGAATATCTCCATTGGATCGCCAATAATACGCCAACGGAAAAAGACCTCGAAAACCAGCGGGCACACGTTTTTGATTACATGCCGAAAATCAGTATCGTTGTGCCGCTTTTTAATACGCCGGAAAAATTCCTGCGGCAGATGATCGAGTCTGTGCGGGCACAGACCTATGCAAATTGGGAATTGTGCCTTGCGGACGGCAGTACGTTGTCGGAAAACCTGGGTGAAATTGCCGCATCCTATGGGGATGAGCGGATACGTTACCGGAAACTCGAAGAAAACAAAGGGATTTCCGGGAATTCGAACGAAGCGATTCAGATGGCCGCGGGAGATTATGTCGCCCTGCTTGACCATGACGATTTGATTATGCCCCACGCCCTTTATTCTTATGTCGCGCTTGTAAACGAAGACCGCGACTATGAATTCATGTATTCGGACGAAGATAAAATCACAGAGGATGGAAAATACCGTTTCAATCCTTTCTTCAAGCCTGATTTTGCCCCCGATACCCTGCATACGTTCAACTATATTACACATTTTTCGGTTTTCAAAAAATCCCTGCTCGACGAAATCGGCGGATTCGAGGACCGTTTCAATGGCGCGCAGGACTTTGATATCATTTTGCGGGCGACGGAAAAGGCCAAAAAAATCGGACATATTTCCGATATCCTGTATCATTGGCGAATATCGGAAGGCTCGACTGCGCTTTCCTCTGCGGCAAAAAGCTATACGGTGGAGGCCGGGCGGCTTGCTGTCGAAACGGCATACCAGCGTTTGGGCGTTAAAAACGCACATGTCGGCAGCTGCCAATATCCGAATTATTATATCACAAGGTATGATCTGCCCGATCCCAAGCCTTTGATTTCCATTATTATTCCAAACAGGGACGAAAAAGGGACGCTCGAAAACTGTATTACGTCAATTAAAGAAAAATCGACCTATCCGAACTACGAAATTATTATCGTAGAAAACAACAGCACGGAGAAAGAAACCTTCGACTATTATGCGCAGCTTGAACAGGATTCCCGGATTCATATTGTCCGCTGGGATCATCCATTCAACTATTCTGCCCTCAATAATTATGCCGCTTCCCAGGCAAAGGGGGAACTTTTGCTGTTCCTGAACAACGATGTTTCCGTAATCAGCCCGGATTGGCTTGAGCAAATGGCAATGCACGCAATGCGGCCGGAAATCGGGCAGGTCGGCGCGAAGCTTTATTACCCGGATAATACCATCCAGCACAGTGGAATTGTCCTTAAAATAGGCCCGGTTGCCAACCATCCCCATAAATTCCTGAGCAGGTTCGATATCGGTTATTTTGGCCTGCTGGTTGCCACGCACAATGTCTCCTCCGTAACGGCCGCCTGCGCCATGATGCGCGCTTCCGTTTTCCATGAGGTCGGCGGATTTGATGAAAGGTTCACGGTTGCCTATAACGACGTCGACCTGTCCCTCAAGGTTCGTGAAAAGGGATATTATATCCTGTGGACGCCGTTTGCAGAGCTCTACCATAACGAATCAAAGACCCGCGGGCTTGAAACTACGTCGGAAAAAATGGAACGCCTGGATCGCGAGGCCGCATTATGGTTGTCCAAATGGGATGAAAAGTATCCGTATGATCCCTACTACAACATCAACCTGACGAACGAAAAACTGGATTATTCCGTGAATCCCGGCAAGGTTCTTAAGGACAGGGCATAATCTATGGGCCGCCACTACTTTTCATTGCATGAACGTGCGTTCAATGATAAAATAGTAGCATTATGAATTACGAAAATTGCAATGTCCTGCTGTTCGGGCATAATGAAAATCTGGAACAGGAACTGGCGCGGGCGGGTATGCCCGTGGAGGTCTTAAAAGACTCCGGGCTGTGCAAAGGCCTTGGAAACGCCTTGGCGGGTTCGGAAGCAAAACTGTTTCTCACCTTGCGGGCCGGCGACGGGTTTTCCGCGGCGGACGTGCTGAAGGTTGCGGACGCGCTGCTCGCGGATGCGTCGAAGGTTTATCTGGGCGAACGCGTTCTGCCCGAAAAAAAATCCCTTCCGCAAAATATTTATGGATTCCTTTCGGGCATCGAGGCAAAGGATATCACGACCTCGCTCTACGGGATGTCCCGCGATGTCCTCGAAACCATTTCGTGCACGAAAACAAAGGACAGGGCCTTTTTCCAAAATATTCCCCTCGCTGCGCGTTCCGGGAATATTGCCGTGGAAAGCGTCCCTGTGGAAGCTTCCGCAAATGAAGCGCCCGGCTGGAACATTCTCCTTTCCACCGGCAAGCTCTACCAGGTATTCATCAAATTCAGCATTGCCGCTTTCATTGCCTACCTGGTGGATATCGGCACGTTTTATGTATTCCAGAAGCTGTTTTCCGGCATGGACGACGAATTTAAAATCCTTACCGCCACCGTGCTGTCCCGCATCCTTTGCTCGATTGCAACCTATCTTTTGAACCGCGGGGCTGTCTTTAACTCCAACGCCAAATCCACGGGGGCTGTGGTGCGTTTCGTGATCCTCGCGGTTGGCCAGCTTGTCGCCTCATGGCTGCTTGTATGGGGTATCGGCTCGCTTTTGGGCGGCGGCGACGCGGTCAACACCATGTTAAAGGTTATTGTGGACCTGGTGATCTTCCTTGCAAGCTTTACCCTGCAAAGGGATTGGGTGTTCAAGGAAAGCAAGGGATTGTTAAAATAATCCTCCATATGCGTGTAATTAGATGTTTCGCATATTCCGAGACTGTTTAATAATAAGCAAGAATATTTGCGAGGAGTGGATCAAATGAATATTAAACACATTAATGAAGCCCAGTTCGATGCCGAAGTGATTCAGCAAAAAGGAATTGTATTGGTTGATTTTTATGCCGACTGGTGCGGACCGTGCCAGATGCTCGGGCCGATTCTTGAAGAAGTTGCGGATGCCCTTGGCGACCGTATAAAAATCGTAAAGGTCAACGTCGACGAAGCGCAGGGGCTTGCCCAGCAGTATGGCGTAATGTCCATCCCCACGGTTTACCTGTTTGACGGCGGCGCAAAGATGTCCAAGTTTGTGGGTGTAAAATCGAAAGAAGAAATTATCGACTTTATTGAAAACGCATAATTCCATTCATCCTTCTTCCGTATAAATGCGGATAAGGGATTTGAAACGCAACAAAAAACACTCCCTTTCGGGAGTGTTTTTTTGATTCATGCTTTCTTATACGGGGCAAACGTTGACCGCACGGATTTTGCTCGAGTCGCGCGTATCCTGCTCTGTGTCATACGTTACTTTTTGACCTTCGGAAAGTGTCTTATATCCATCAGTCTGGATCGCCGAGAAGTGTACGAATACATCATCGCCACCATTGTCATCCGAGATAAAGCCAAATCCTTTTTCTGCATTGAACCATTTTACCGTACCGCTGTTCATCAACCAGTACCTCCTAATAATAATAACCCACGTACGGGCGCTTGCCGAATACCCGGGCTTTTGCCCCGGTATCACAGGCCGTAACCCGGCCATGAAACAAAAAACACATATTTTGCAAAGCATCTACCGTAATAAATGACTTGCAAAATATGTGAAATCATTAATACTACATCCGAACTGCTGATTTGAATATAGCACGAAACGCGTTATTTTGTCAAGCATTCCGTGCTCTTTATGAAAATTTTTTCGCCCGGTAAGGAACAGCAAAAACAGCTTCCGCTGCCAGAACCTGTTTTCCGGCTTCGGAAGCTGTTTTATGGTTCCCCGTTTCAGGGGCAAGAGGTGTCAGTCCGGCGCTTTATTTTGCTTCGACTTTATGCGTCACTTTCGTGGAACCGTCGAGCTTTTTCTTAGCCGTGGTCTTTTCCACTTTCTTGCTGCCGTCTGCATATTTGCTCGTCTTCTTTTCTACGTCCTTATGCGGGGTAGATTTTGTCTTTCTTGTTGTTTCCATAAATTTATTCCTCCATTTTTTATTGTAAACGCCGGCGGTTTGCCCGCGTATACGTGCTGGTTTTTCCGCACAGCGGCTTATACGTGATATACCTGCTGGGATTTCACCTTATCTACGGTTTGGTCCGACGAAGCCTGGTATTGCCGGTTGACGTCTTCCTGTGCGCTGTCCGCCTGGTCATCGTCTGCGGACATCTTCACTTCCGTTTTTTCTTTGGAATCGCCGTTCCCGTCTTCCGATGCTTTTACCTCCTGGCGTGAGGACTCATTGTCTCCTTTTTCCTCCTGTGAGGAATTTTTCATATCCTGTCCTTTTTCGCCGGATTCACCGTCGTTTTGCTGCGCTTCTATTTCCTTAATCTGGTCTTCATTTTCGTCAATCTTTTTGCCGATTTCGCGCATTTCATCCGTATATTCTTCCTTTTCACGGACCATTTTTCCCAGTTTAATGTAGTTTTCGTCATTCTCCTTTTGGAGCGCCGCAACCTGTGCGTTCACCTTTGCGGTGTTCACCATCTCCTTGGACTTATTGGCGATTGTCTCGCCAAAGGAGATCAGTCCGTCCTTTGCCTGGTTCAATACGCTGCCGATGACTTCACCGGCGCTTTTGTCTGTTTTATGCTCTGTCTGCATCTGTGCCATGATTTTATTCCTCCTTTATTTACATATGTGCATTTCCGCTCACATTTTGCCTGATGTCTTTGGCGGCTTCCGTTTCCTGCGTCTTTTGCTCGATACGCGCGTCGTTTTTCATTTCCACGGCGTCCTTTTGGGCCAGCTTCATTTCCACATCGCGTTTGCTTTCAAGCTTCGTCAGTTTCTTCTGCGCCTTCAGTTCTTCTACCTTAATTTTTGAATCCAGCTTGTCCAGTTTGTCCGCCGCTTTTTTTTGTTCATTCGCTACATCTTCCTGCAGCCGATTGATTTTTTCTTCTTTGTACATGTTGATTCCTCCATTCTTTTTGTTCCGGGAAGCTCCCCGGTTGCTGTGTTTCCATTTTTAACCCCGCCCATCTTTCCTAAACGCATAAAGGGCCTGTTTTAATCTTCCGGGCTTCCCGCGGCTTTCAAAATTCCGCTCCACAAAGCACTTTTTGATGAAAATCTTAAAAGATTAAAATTTAGGGACTCTTTTTAGGGGTCCATTTTCCGCCGTCACGATACCAAGAAAGATTAAAGATTTCATGAAATGGTTTACGGTAAACCCGGAGCGGTTAATCATAGGATGCAAATCATTTAAAAAAAATGGAGGACTTTTAAAATGAAACAAAACAATATCTTAAATCTGATCCTGGGCATTATTCTCTTTATTATAGGAATTGCCCTGCTTCTCAACCCTGTCGGAGGAATGGAAGTCATTATCCTCATCCTCGGCATTATCATGATCGCTTACGGCGCAATTACGATCATTTCCAATTACAGTAAGCGCACGGAAAATTCCGGGGTGTTCGGCGCCTACACCGTTCCCATAATCGTGGCCATCCTCGGTATCCTGCTGATTGCTTTCCGCGGACCGGCCGCCGGGATCGTGCTTCCGCTGATCGTTGGCATCTGGATGATCGTAAACGGCGTTATCAGCCTGACAACCGCCCCGAACAGCAGCATGGCGTCAAAAATTTTGTCCATCATCACCATAATCCTCGGCGTTGTTGTGCTGATCTGCATGGCGGCAGGCGCAAACTTCCTCGGGACGCTGCTTGGCATTTTCCTGATTATTTTCGGAATTATCACTGTAGTGCAGTGGTTCTCCGGCAAAAAATAAGCGTTTCCGAAAAAACGTTTCACTTAAAAAGGACCATTCTGACTTTAGAATGGCCTTTTTTCATTATTGCTGCGCAAAAAAAAAGATGCACGGCGCTATCCCTGTAAAACGCCGTGCATCCAAAAGGAAGTAAAAAAGAACTATGTTAAGCTGTTTTTTATTGCAGCTCCCGCGCGATCTGCCGCTGGATATATTTCTGGCGGACAAACAGCCCGAAGAATACCACGCAAATCAGGATAATCCCCTGGATCAGTTCGGACATCTCCGCGCTCACGCGGCTGACCGTCAATCCGTTTTGCAGGAACGCAAGCATCAGAGCGCCGACGACCACCTTATAAAATTTGCTGCCTGCGCCGCCCGTAACGGGAACGCCGCCCACGAACATCGCAATCATAACCTGCAGCTCCAGGAAATTTCCCATCGTCGGGGAAATCCCGCCAATGTTGCCCACCGTGAAAATCCCGATCATACCGGCCATCGCCCCCGAAAGGGCGAAGCCCAGGATTTGGTATTTTGCAACTGAAATCCCGGCGAATTTACCCACCGTCTGGTTTTCGCCCATACACCGTGAGAAATATCCAATTTTCGTATATTCAAACAAATACCACATCAGGGCGATCACCCCGAGGAAAATCGGCAGCTTAATCTCCATACGGTTCAGCATCAAAATCTGCTGATCCACGAAGAATACCTGCCCGTTGGTAATAAATGCCACCAGCGCGCGCAGCGCGATCAGCATTGCCAGGGTAACCATCAGGGAAGATACCTTGCATTTGCTGATAATTACGCCGTTAAGAATCCCCACGCCGATTCCAACCCCCAGCGAGATCAATATAAAGGCCCAGAAGCCAAGGGACATGCTTGCAATCCCGGCAATTGTCCCGCACAGCGCCACCAGCGAGCCCATGGAAAGATCGGTGCTTCCCTGCGCCGCGACAAATACCATCCCGCCGCCGCCCAGGCAAAGAGGAATCATAATGCTGATTACCGTAAGCAGGTTGGTTGCCGACCACATATTGCCCTGGTTGATAATTGTAAAAATGACAATAATAACAATCAGGCCGACAAACGGGAACAGCCGCTGGAAAAATGTCCAGAAATCTTTTTTCATTACAGCATCACCTCGATTATTTTTTCTTCCGTAAAGACCTCGCTCCTCTTCATAACCGCGGCGAGCTTTCCTGCCTTCATCACCATCAGGGTGTCCGCCATGCCAATCAGCTCGGGCAGCTCGTCCGATACGACGATCATGGCAACTCCCTGCTTCTTTGCTTCCAGCATGGAACGGTAAATATAGGATTTAACCCCCACGTCCACGCCGCGCGTCGGGCAGTCCAGGATCAGCACTTCCTTATCCTGTATCATCCACCGGCCAAGGTTCACCTTTTGCCGGTTTCCGCCGGAAAGACCGCTGATTACCTGCGCAATGCCCTTTGTCTTTACCTCGAATTTCTGAACGACCCGTTTGCTGACCTCCCGCCGCCGTTTGGGGCTTAAAAAGCCAAGCTTTCCTTCCGTCATATCTACAGCCGCCAGGCATACGTTATCCTCGATGGAATCATTCACCATCAGGGCCTGTTTATCCCTGTCCTTGGGGACATAGCCCATCTTTTCCAGCATCGCCTGCCGGGGGCTTTTCACCACAGCGCCCGTTTGGGTGAGCCGTATTGTGCCCGCTTGTGACGGGCGCACCGCAAAGAGGGTTTCCGCCAGCTCGTGGATGCCCGCCCCCGAAAGGCCGCAAAAGCCAAGTATTTCGCCCCTGTGCAGATCAAAGCTGATTCCTTCAAACGCATCGCTCGTGAGGCCCTTGACGCTCAGGACAACCTCGTCTTCAAAGCTTTCCTTCTGGTCGCTGCGGTAATATGCCCCTTCAAGGTCCCGGCCGACCATCATCCGCTTCACGTCGTCCGGGGAAACCTCGTCGCACCGGCACGTCCCCACAATTTTTCCGTCCCGCATGATTGTGATGCTGTCCGTCACTTCGATCATTTCTTCCACATCGTGCGTCACCATCAAAACCGTTTTTCCGTCGTTCCTGAATTTCTTAATCACCTCAAAGAGGATATCCCGGTAATTGAGGGAAAGCGCCTGGGTAATCTCGTCCAGAATCAACAGGTCGGGACCGATGGAAAGCGCGCGGATCAGCTCTACGATTTTCTTTTCCTCCACAGAGAGCGAGCCCGTCATCGACTGCACCGGGAACACGGGGAAATTCCATTTTTCAAACTGCTCCGCCGCGGCTTTGTAGAGCGCCTTCATATCCAGCACGCCGCCCTTTTCAAAGCGCTGCGTCCTTCCGAGGAAGATATTCACGCCAATCGGCAGGCCGTCGACAAGGCCCAGCTCCTGGACGACCGTACCAATCTTATGGTCGCCTGCGTCAATCGGGTTTTCCGGAAGGTAGGCCGCGCCGTTCATCGTCATTTCCCCGCTGTCCTTCGGGGCAAGCCCCGCAATCATAGAGATCAGCGTGGATTTTCCCGAACCGTTCTCGCCGATCAGTCCGCGCACCTCCCCCGCTTCCAGCGTAATGGAAACATCGTCGTTCGCATGGGTTGCGCCGAAATATTTTTTCATATGTTCCGCACGGAAAATAGTTTTCTCAGCTCCGTTCATTGCACTACCCCCTTATACTTCCTCTGTGACAAGATGCCGCAGATGATTACGGCAGCGCCCATGAACACCTGCTGCAGCGTGCCGGACGGCACCCCGAGAAGTGTCAGCACGTTGAAAATCGACGTCAGCAGGAATGCACAGATAATCGCTCCTATCGTGATATTAAAAATCCGGTCGAATGCTTTGGCAAGCAGGAACGCTGCCAGGGGGGTAAATATAACCGATATGCTGGCCAGGCCCGTCGTCGGCGCTACACGCCCCGCAAAGCTCATATTTACCGCGCTGGCAAGCCCGAGGAACATCGCGCCCACAACACTCGCCATCAATACCGTTTTGCCGACGTTAATCCCCATCATTCCCGCAACGGCGCTGTTACTGCCGACTGCCCGCAGCCCAAAGCCCAGCTTTGTCCTGTTATAAATAAGGAATGCAACCACCACGCATACCACAATCACAATCACGTTCACCGGCGGCGCGCCAAGCTCCCGGTAGAGGTCTCCAAGGGAAATTGACTGCGTTCCCTGCGCAATCATCGCCGCATTATACAGCGCCCCGATTGCTTCATATACCATCGTCATTCCCAGCCCAAAAATCCATGCCGGAATTTTTGTAACCAGGATTAATTTTACATTGAGTAATTCCAGTCCGATCGCCGTTACAACCGAACCGATGATAAGTCCGAAATAACCAAGTCCCAGCTGCACGGCGAGAATACCGCCCACATTGCTTGCCAGTATCATCATTGCCCCGGTGGAAAGGTCCATGATTCCCGATGTAAAAATGAAGATAAAGCCCAGCACCACCAATGCCGGCACAATCGAGCTGGTCAGGATGGCCAGCATATTGGGGCCTGTCAGGAACCTCCACTCTGTGACCGCGCTCAATATGATATAAATCACGACAATTGCGGCAATCGCGAGCAGCGTCGTTTTTCGTTGCGTGCTTGCCGCCTTTGTCTGCAGCTCGGAATTGATCCGGCCGCTGCCTGTATTTCCCATAGCAACCTCCCTCCTACGGCTCCTTTCGCAAAAAGGGAACCAAATGCCGATACAAGGCGCGCCCTCCGCCTTAAGGGAGGGCGTGCCGTATCTTTTTTCCTTTTTGTCAGTCGGCCAGGGCCGCGTCCAGCTCTTCCTGCGTCAGCAGTCCGGCGTCTACCTTTGCCTGCAGCCTGCTTTCCACAGTATAGCCCGAAATTGCATCGTTGAACGTGTCATAGGTTACGCCAGGGCCAACCATTGCCTGCATCTCTTCGTCGGAGAACGGCTGCGAGTTAATCCAGAACTGGTTGTAAAGGTCCACGAGGCTGCTCGGGAGCACCGCGGCGCTTACCTTGAACAGGGGCGCTTTTCCGTCGGCGTCCTTGATCGGGTTCCCTTCAAGGTAATTAATCAGCAGCTCCGCCGCAAAATCTCCGCCAACCCAGTGCGCGCCGTTTGCCGCGGCAACGACTCCGCTTTCGAGGCCTTCCAGAACAGCGGGGTCAAGGTCGGTCGCAAACATTTTCGCATTTACCTCGGGATGCTTTTCCAGGGCCTGGATGGTCGCCGAAGCTACGTCGCCGTTGGTTCCATATACGCAGTCAACATCCGGATGCGCCGTCAGCAGGTCGTTCGCGCGGGTCAGAGCCTTGTCTACCGTGGGTTCGCCCCAGCCAACGTCCAGAACCTCGCCGCCTGCCGCCTCAAACGCTTCCGTGAAGCCTTCCACGCGTTTGATGTGCGTCGGGTCCGTGTTGAGCGCCGTTACGACAATTGCCTTCTTGCAGCCCTGTGACGCCGCATATTCGCCGATGGTCTTCCCCGTAACGGAATCGTCCGTTACAGCGCCGCCCACATACATCGGGCTTTCCTGGAGCTGTGCCGCCACATCGTCCGCCGGGATATGGTCTACGATCGCAAACGGTACGTTTGCCGCCTCGCATTTCTCGGCAATCACCGGGAACAGCGTATCGGACATCCCGAGGAAGATGAGTCCGTCCACGCCTGCGGCGATCATGTTGTCCACGTTCGTTACGGATTTCTCCACCTGTGTTTCATCGTTGGTTACCATCAGTTCGATATCCAGTGCATCGCAGGTTGCCTGGATTGTATTTTCCAGGATATCGACCGAATAGTTCCCTTTCAGGATGTTGTTATGGCCGATCAGCAATTGGCCGCCGGTTCCGCTTCCTGCCGCTTCGCTTGCCCCGCCGGCCGGTTCCGCGCTTTCCGCCGCCGAACTTTCCTCAGGCGCAGAGCTTTCCGCCGTTCCTCCTGTCGATGCCGGAGCTTCCGTGCATGCCGTCAAGAAACATGCGCATACGATTACCAGCGCCAATACTACCATGAGTGTTTTTTTCATTGTTTTTCCTCCTAATATTTTTCGTTTTTTGTGATTCCACAAAACGTTCAAGACTCTTTATATTTAATGGAAACGGTTCATTGCCGCCAGCATTGTGCGGTAACGCTTCTGCTTCTCGTCTTCCCCAACGCCTTCCATTGCCGGAGCGATTACCTTGTCCCAATACTCGCTGAGCTTGCCCGTCGCCGCAAAGAGAATGCTGAGTTCCACGCTTTCCCGCGTCAGCCTGCCTTCGGGGCAATGCTTCATCAGCTCGTCCAGCGCGCCGGGAATGATAACGAGCTTTCCAAGCGGGGTATCTTCGTTCACGCCGTAAGGGTTATAGCCCTTCACTTCAAAGGGCACCTCCGCGCAGATATTCCGCGAAGAATTTCCTGCCAGCACCTTGTAATATCCCGGCTCGACCTGCCACTTTTCCGTGCCGTCGTCATAGCTTTTCAGCATATCGGCGGTGATCGTAAATGTAATTTCCTTTTCCTGCCCCGGCTCAAGCCAAACCTTGCGGAACGCCTTCAGCTCCTTGGGCGGCTTTACCAGCGTCGGCTTTTCCTGTGCGATATAAAGCTGGACCACCTCTTTTCCGCCGCGGCTTCCGGTATTTTTCACCTTCACCGTTACGGAAAGGTCGTCGCCTTCCATATCCGCATTCATACAATCGCGGTCCAAATGCAGCCCGCCGATTTCAAATTGCGTATAGGAAAGCCCGAATCCAAAGGGGAACATCGGTTCAATCCCTTTCAAATCATAGTAGCGGTAGCCCACGAAAATGCCCTCGCCATACATGACCTTGCCGCCCCGTCCCGGGAAATTCCCGTAGGTCGGGCAATCCTCATACCGTTTGGGGAAGGTCAGGGGCAGCTTGCCCGAAGGATTTACCGTTCCGTAGAGGATATCCGCCGCCGCGCGGCCGCCCTCCATTCCGGGGATGAACACGCACAGCAGCGCGTCCGTATCGTCAATGAAGCCCCTTACGTCCACCGGCCCGCATACGTTCAAGATCACGACCGTTTTCTTTCCGGCTTTTTTTGCCTTCCCGAGGGCGTCCTTCAGTACCTTTTCATCCTCCGCGTCTATTTTCAGCGACGCGCGGTCAAAGCCTTCCTGGCCGATCACGCCCACCGTAACCACCACCGCGTCCGTATCCTCGGTGATTTCGCCGAAGCGCACGCGGCCGTCCCCGGCAATGTCGCGGCAGCAATCATACACATTGCTCGTCCGGTCGGTGATAACATTCGCGCTGCCGCCGCCCGCTTCGATAAACTTCCTGCTTTTACTTCCAAAAAAGCTAATGTTTGCATCTTCCGGAAACGGGAGCGTACCTCCCTCGTTCTTTAAAAGGACGATCCCCTCTTTTGCCGCGTCATACGCCGCCTGCCGGGAGTCCTCAAGGTCGATCTTTTCCGTCTTTTTTCCCGTCATGACCGGGGCTTCGAGCATCATACCAAGGACCCGCTCAAGCGCCGTATCGAGCGCCTCTTCCGGCAGTCTTCCATCTTTGACCGCCTCCACGATGGGCGCGGTGTTTCGCGGCCCCGGCATATCAAAATCGTTCCCGGCCCTAAGCGCTTCGACCTGGTCGTACACGCCGCCCCAGTCCGATACGACGAAGCCGTCAAAGCCCCATTCGCCGCGCAGCACATCGGTCAGCAGCCAATGGTTCATTGCGCAGCATTCCCCGTTGATTGCGTTATACGCACTCATAACGGTTTTGCTCTTTCCTTTCTGCACACAGGCTTTGAAACCCGGAAAATAAATTTCATACAGCGCGCGTTTCCCGATTGTCTCGTTTACGCCCCTCCTGTCGGTTTCCTGGTTGTTGGCCGCAAAGTGCTTGGGGTTGGCAAGCACGCCCTCCTCCTGTACGCCCGTCACGAGCTCAGGGGCCAGTTCCGACACCAGGCAGGGGTCTTCGGAATATCCTTCAAACACCCGCCCGCCGAGGGGGTCGCGGTGAATATTGACATTAGGGGTCCCCAGCAGTACGTCGACCCCATAATAATTCGCCTCTTTTCCAAGCGCGTTGCCCACCCTGCGGATATTTTCCCTGTCCCAGGTCGCCCCGAGCAGGATTCCCGGCGGGAAGCAGCCCGGCATCACGCCCCCGGGGATATACGCCTTCATTCTTTCTTTCATCGCGGCGACTTCTTTGCGGGTCTCCCCGTCAGCCTGCGCCGCCGCCTGTTCGTCCGCGTCGAGCGCAAGCAGCTCCGGGACGACCTGGGCTTCCGAATTGATATCGAAAATGGCGCCCCCGCCTTCCGTAGACATTTCATGGTTTTTGCAAAAACAGTCCAGATACATCTGGAAATAATTTGCACCCGTGCCCCCGTCCAGGAAATACAGGGACGGAATCCCATATTTTTCCAGTCCGGTGCCGAAAAAAAGAGACCCTCCGGTCAAAACGCTTGCTTTTTCTTCAAGTGTCATTTGTCCTATGATCTTTTTTACAGAACTGCGGTCTTTTAACTTTTCCATAGTGCCTCCTGCTTTTTTTGTTCAAAAAATACTTTCATTCCGGTACGATTGCACATTTTCCTGTGTAATAAACACAAAGCCCGAATCCGTCGTGTCCGGCACGTCGTTCCCGCTTACATGGTTTACTGCGTTTTCCACCGCGAGCTTTCCCATCTTATAAAAGTTCTGTGCCAGCGACCCCCATGCTTCTCCCGCTTCAATAGCGTCCAGCATCGGTTCCATTGAATCCGTCCCGAGCACCGTAACCTTGTCCAGCATGTCCTTTTCTTTTAAGACCTGGACGACGCCCGGCGCGCCCGCGCCTTCCATGGACCAGAAAAAATCGATTTCCGGATAGTTCTCAAGTATCTCATACGTCCTTTGAACCGCTTTCAAGGAATCCGTATTGTCCGTCTCCCGGACCACTACCTTCACATCCGGATATTTCTCTTCCAGAACTTTTAAAAACGCCTCGTATTCCTGGATTTGGTTAATCACGTCGTAATCCGTGCACAGGACCGCAACGTTCGCCCGGCCGCCCGATTTTTGTCCGATCAGCTCGGCCGCTTCCTGTCCAAACCGCTCTACATCCGTACCCACATAGGAATCGCGCAGCCCGGGAGCGGAATCGCCGCAGATCGTTACAACCGGTATGCCGGTTTTCTTTGCTTTCTCCATAACGTCCACAAACAGCTCCGGCTCGATCGGGTATACGATAATCGCATCGTAGTCCTGGTCAATCGCCTCTTCCATGACATCAACCATGTAGCTTGAATCCGTGATATCCGGCCCGCGCCATGTAATGGTGGCTCCCAGTTCTTTCCCGGCGTCCTCCGCCCCCGCTTTGGCTTCCAGCCAGATCGGGTGCTTCGCAAGCGGCGTAATAAACATGATCTTCATGTCTGTTCCCACTTCCGTTACCGATTCTTCTTCAAATACGATAGCGCCTTCCGTTGTACGGCATGCACACAAAGCCAACAGGCAGATAGCCGCCATTCCTATTGCTACGGCCCGCTTGATGCGGCCCGTAACCGTTCCATATTGTTTTTTCATTTGTGATCACTCTTCATTCCGGAATTGAGCAAGTCTTGCTTGCTGTTTTCATCATACTGAAAAAAGGCCCTCCTGTATACTCAAAATTCTTTGGAATAGGGTGTATTATTTTACGATTCCCGCTTTCCCCTTTCCAATCGTAAAAAAAAGGGATACCGCCCGTCCGGGGTATCGTGTTATGATAGATTTAGTTTTATATGTAATTTCTCATTCATTTTTTGGTGTTTTTATACAGGGAGTTTAATAATGGATCGTTTTTTGAGCAAGCTGTCATTTTGGTATTTCAGTATTCCCTTCCGGCGAAAAACCGTCTGCTTCTTCCTGCTGCTCGTAATCATCGTGACACTGATTGCGGAAGGCTTCGGTTACGTTTTTTACCGTGATATCCTCACCAAAGAGATCAGCCAGCAGCTTTACGGAACGCTTTCCAAAATTGACGACAACATTTCCCAGAGCATGAACGCCGTAGAACAGACCTCCGCGGCGCTTTATGAAAACACCGTCATCAACGGCTACCTGAACACGGATTTTTCCGATATAGAGCAATCCAAGGCGGCCTCCACGGTTCCCAACGAGCTGCTCAATGTCCTGATGGACTCCAACGACGACCTTTCATCCATCTACATCTCACGCGCGCAGGCGGTAAGCCTCCACCAGGGCAAGCTGTTCGATTATGCCTGGGATTCGATCAGGCTAAGCTCCATTTTCCAGCTTGCGGAGGCGCAAAAGGGCGATCCGGTATGGATTTATGATTATTACACAACCTCGCACCTGCTGACGGAAAACAACAGGATTTTATGCAATGCAAGAATCTCCTACGATGAAGCCGGGGAGCCGGGCGCGCTGATGCTGGTTAATCTCAAAGAATCCGCCCTGACGGACGCCCTCACCGTTGAAAGCAATGAATCCGGCTCCTCCTACCTGATTATGGATAACGAAGGAACAGCCATTGCACATTCCAAAAACTCCTTTTTGGATATTTATACCGCCCACCTGCCCTTTGTCGACCATATCCTCGCGCAGCAGAACTCCTTTTCGTTCACCATCAACAATGTGGACTATCTGGTCAACTGGTCTCCCTCGAAGAATTATGACTGGTATCTCGTCAGCTTCACACCCTTCGATTATATCGATAATAACCTGGCGAATCTTTTCTATATTATTCTAATGACCTTTTTGCTGTCCATGGTGATCGGCACGCTCCTGAGCTTTTTCTTCTCGCGCGGCCTTACCTCCGCTATCACAAGGCTTTCGGCGATGCTTCCGCAGGTGGAAAAGGGCGACTTCTCCGTGCGCGCGCCCGTGCGGGGTACGGACGAAATCAACCAGCTTTCCCTGCAGTTCAACAACACGCTGAAAAAACTGCAGGATACGATCGACGAGCTTTCCGCCGAGCAAATTGCCAAGCAGATGGTTGAAATCAACGCGCTCCAGGAGCAAATCAATCCGCATTTCCTGTATAACACGCTGGAATCGATCAACAGCCTCGCAATCCTGCGCGGATATAAGGACATCAGCCAGCTTGTGCTCGCCCTTTCCCATATGCTCCGCCTGAGCGTCAATAAGGGAAACGCCTTCTTAACGCTGAACCAGGAAATTGAGCGCGTACGGAACTACCTCTATATCCAGAATATCCGGTACGACGGGAAATTCCGTCTTATCTGCCGGATCGGCGCGGAAACGGAAAACCAGCCTGTAATCAAGCTGCTCCTGCAGCCCCTGGTCGAAAATTCAATCATCCACGGCTTTGAATATAAGGAAGAAAACTGCATCATTGCCATTCGCTCTTTCCGCCGGGGAGACCGGCTCGTGATCGAGGTTATCGACAACGGCTGCGGCATCGGCGCGGAAACCCTGCAAAGGATTGAGGAAACGCTGCAGCCGGACACCAAACCCGGAAACGATATCTATGGAATTTATAATATCCACCAGAGGATACGGCTCCGCTATGGCGCGCAGTATGGAATTTCCTTTACCTCATCTGCCGGGCATTATACAAAAGTAACGATCATCCTGCCTTACGAAGAACAAAACGGAGGACCCAATGTATAAAGTTTTAATCGTTGACGACGAAAGCCTGATCCGCAAAAACATCGAATTTTCCATTGATTACGAGCATCTGCCCCTTACCGTGTGCGGCCTTGCAAAAAATGGCCTCGAGGCCTCGGAGCTCATAATCAGCCAGGACCCCGATATCATTATCACGGACATCAAAATGCCGGTGATGGATGGCATCGCGCTCATCCATGAATTAAAGGAAAACAACATTGAAAAAAAGGTCATCGTAATCAGCGGCTATGATGACTACGAATACCTCCGTCCGGCCCTTACCTACGGCTCTGTCGATTATATCTGCAAGCCCGTCGATCCCCAGGAGCTGAACCGCGCCCTCCTCACCGCGGTTGGCGCGCTGGACCGGGAGCGTGAGGCCCAGCGGCGGGAAGAATCGATGGCCGCGCAAATCGAGCAGAACCGCGCGTATCTTTTGGAGCACTTTTTCACTGAAATTGCGCAGGAGCGGCTCCGCTCCCAGGAGGAAATCCGGCAAACGCTGGATTTATTCCATATTCGTTCCTTTTCCTCTTCCTATATGTGTTTTGCGATCGGCTGCGACTCCGCTTCAAGCATGTCCGCGCTGGACTTCAACTGTTTCGTGCTTTCCCTGCGCGAGCTTTTTTCCAACGAATATACGGGCTATGACATTTTTTTCGCCCAGAATAATACAGACCTGCTGTGCGGCGTAATCGCTTCCGAGCATGCCCCGCGCGAGGTGGAGTTCAGCGAAGAGGTGACGGAACGGTCGGAGCGCATCCTGCAATTCCTCACCGACTCCAACCATATTTCGGTCACCATGGGGCTTTCCGGCGTACACAACAGTGAAGCCGGGCTTCCCGATGCTTTCCGCGAGGCCGCCACCACGCTGCACGACCGCTTTTACCAATCCGCCTCGCCGGTGCGCTGCTACACCGAGGTGTTTTCGAGCCATACCTCCACGCAGCTTTCCCTGCTCGATATCGAAAAAAATATTCTCCAGAATATTTCGTCTTCCGATTATGCCCTTGCCTCCGCCAACACCGGGCTGTTCTTTGACCTCCTGTTTTCTTCCGGCCAGTTCCAGCGCCATACCCAACACCTTGCGCTGCGCGGGCTGATCCTGCATCTGGAGGAATTTATTTATGAATCCGGCATTTCCGGGAAACGCCTGCTCAGCCTGCTGGAGGATGTCAGGAAAAAATCCGCATCCCCGGAGCATATGTTCGTCACAAAAAAGGACCTTGACGACTTGATCCTTGAAATCATCCGCAGTATCTCCGCCAACCGCAACGAAAAGTACAAGGATATCATCCAGCGTGTGCTCCGCTACCTCCAGGAAAATTACGCTTCGGACATCGGCCTCAATGACGCGGCCGAGCAGGTACAGCTCACGCCAAGCTATTTAAGTTCCCTTTTCAAGCAATATTATGGCAAAAGCTTCCTGCAATGCCTGACAAACCTGCGTATCGAGGAGGCGAAGCGCCTGCTTAAGGACCCGGAACAAAAAATTGCGGATATCGCTGTCAAATGCGGTTTTTCAAATTCAAAATATTTCGATAAAATCTTTAAAAAACAAAGCGGCTACACTCCCACGGAATTCCGCCTCAAAAATCCGGATTAAAAAAGCGCCTTACGGCGCTTTTTTAATTTCTTTCCTATTGCACTTCCAGCGTAGTTTCAAGCGCGTGCGCGTCCCGTGAGGAAGTCCCGACGATCACGCGATAGCAGATCGGGTCCACAATCCATTCATTTTTCGTATCGTCGTAATACGCGAGGTCGCGTATCGCAAGCGGAATGCTGACCGTTTTCGTCTGCCCCGGCTCGAGCGCCACGCGTTCAAAGCCCCGCAGGTCTTTCGGATGCCGCTCTACGGACGGGCTCAAATAGCCCGTATAAAGCTGTACGACCTCCGTCCCCGGCACATCCCCTGTGTTCGTCACATCGACCAGCACCTTTACGGTATCTCCTTCCCCGGCGGCCTTTGCGCTCACACGCAGGTTCTTCAGCTCAAAATCCGTATAAGAAAGCCCGTAGCCAAACGGATAGCGCATATCATAGCCTTCCTTGTCCGCAAGAAAATAGCCGTGGTAATAGTCATATTGTGCTTTTACCGCGTTTACCTCAAAGAAAGGAAGCTGGCTCTCGTCCCTTGGAATGGAAACGGGCAGCTTCCCGCTGGGTGATACGTCCCCGAAAAGAACATCCGCCAGTGCGTTCCCGCCTTCCATTCCCGGATACCAGATCATCATGATTCCCTGCACAGTTTCACACCATGGGTCCATAATAATAGAGCTTCCGCCCATCACACACACCGTAACGGCCCGGTTATTGCGCGCGCACGCCTCGATCAGGCGCAGGTCGCTTTCATGCAGGCGCAGGTCGCTCCGGTCGCCGCCCACAATACCGTCCGCGCCGCCGCTGAACGTTTCCATATACTCTCCCTCGTCCGCGCAGGTAAGCCCTGCAATGATGACGACGGCGTCCGCGTCCTTTGCCTTCCCGGCGGTTTTCTCCAGGTCAGCGCCGTCGTCATAAAGGATTGTGGCTTGCTTTGCCCGGCGATAAATTCCCTCGAGGGGCGTTACGGCGTAAGGCGGGCGAACCGCGCTCGAGCCCTTTCCGTCGCCGATATTGACTTCTCCCGCCAGCTTCCCGGCAACAAGTATTTTTTGTCCGTTTTTATCGTTCAGCGGCAATACGGCTTCGTTCTTAAGCAGTACGAACGATTCCTGTGCGGCGCGGCGCGCAAGGTCTATATGCTCCCTGCAAACAATTTTTTCCGGCTCGGGCTTTTTGCCTGCGGTCACCTGGGCGAAACGTATTTTCTGTCGCAGTAGGCGCAGTACGGCGTCGTCAATGACCGTTTCTTTCACCCTACCGTTTTTGACCGCATCAACCAGTTTCATGCCCCAATGGATCGTGGACGGCATTTCGATATCCATGCCGCCGTTTACGGAGTCCTCCGTGTTCCGCACGCAAAAAACAAAGTCCGAAAGAATGAAGCCGCGGAATCCCCATTCATCCTTTAAAATTTTATTCTGCAGATAGGCGCTGTGCCCGCACGGCTCGCCCCTGAAATAATTATATGCGCTCATCACCGAGGCCGCGCCCGCCTTTACGCAGCGTTCAAAATGCGGCAGATAAATTTCACGCAGGGAACGTTCGTCCATATCCACGTCCACTTCAAACCGCGTATTCTCAATACTGTTCGCCGCAAAATGCTTAATGCAGGCCATGACATGGTTCTGTACGCCGTTCGTCAGCGCTTCTCCCATGGCTCCCAAAAGATGAGGGTCTTCCCCGAATGATTCCTGCGCCCTGCCCCAGGCCGGATGCCGCACCAGGTTAATGCATACTCCTCCGTAATAGTTGCCGCCCTGGGCCCTGATTTCCGTTCCGATGGCGTTTCCAATTTCATATTCCATCTCCCGGTCAAACGAGGCCGCGCGTCCGACCGGAACCGGAAAAGCTGTTGAGTGATACATTACCACTCCGGTCGGTCCGTCTGAAAATTTGACTGCCGGCAGGTCGAGTTCTATGTCTTCCCCTCCGAAATAAGGCGTTTTATTATATTCCCGCGTTATGCTGAGCGCAATGGAATCCAGCGATTCGTCGCCGCTCATTTGGTTAACCTTTTGCTCCAGTGTCATTTCCGCCAACACTTTTTTTGCCAGGTCGTCAATTTGTTCCTCCGAAAGGCCGTGCAGGCCCTCAAACCGTCCCCATTCACTGTCGAGGTGACGCGGCGGGTGTTCCGCTTTCTCCTGTTCCACCCGTCCCTTGAGCGTTTCCATCTGCTCGGCATTGAGTTCGAGGACTTCTTCGTAGCTGGTCAGGTACGTTTCCTTCATATACGCCATTTTCACTGTCTCCTTTTTGATAAATGATAGGTCTCCATGCTTCTCATTATACGGAGATTAAAGCCGTTTCCTATCCCAAATCCTTTTGATTCCGGTATACATTTTTTGGATCGCCATACCCGTCTGCAAAGCCGTCGTCACGAAATTTCCGGATATGTTGATTTCTGTCCCAAACCTTATCGGACCCGAACAATGCTTGAGAATCCAAGTTGTATATCGCACTTCGCCTCTGGCTCGCGCTCTTAAGAACCTTTTCGGTTCGAATCCCCCAATATAAAAAGCCATTCCGTACGCTTCACATACAAAATAGATGCAGCTAAAAACAGGGCCTCGCGCGAGCCCCGCGCAGCGGGTCGCGTGGGGAAAAGGAGCGGCAGTGGAGCATGAAAAAGCCCTCGCTTTTGCGAGGGCTTTGGAATCGCGGAACTTGCCGCGACGTGGTGTGCCAGATAGAGTCATATCCGAACAAAGGGCGTGGGGAATACTCACGTCCTTTGTTCCATTTTGGTAGTTAATCAGCATTGCCAGCTTATCATAAACAACAATACGGTGCACAAAAAAGTCAACAAGTAATTGACGGCATTTCAGGCTCTGAATATCACCGTTACGGAAACCCTCGAACCAATTCATAATCAGTTCTCTTGTCAGTATCGGCTTTGACAAGCGTTCCTGTGCAATTCGTATTTCAATATTGCCTTTCTCTTCTTCCAACCGTTGTTTCGTTGTTCCTGTGATAATACCTGATTCGATCGCCTGCATGATATTGGTGAGTTTCTTGTTTACAGAACGAAGCTGCGAATCAAGCAAAGGCAAGGCGGTATCATTCATAGCCTGATGTTCAAGGATAGAATCAGCAATTTCCTCTAGCACATCTTGTCTCATAACTTCTGATTGCAGCTTGGAAATAACCATAGCCTCCAGTCATTGCTTGGGGATGGATTTTTTCTTACAACCCCTGCGCTTTTTCCGCTCCAAACAGGAGTAGTAGTAATGGACTGTTCCATTACTGCTTGTTCCGCTGTCGCCCACCATAGGCCCTTCACAGCAACCACAGAACAGCTTTGTTTTCAGTATATAAGGTTCTACAGCCTTAGACGAAGCCGGCGCTTTCCTTCGCTTCTTCATACGCTGTTCCATCTTACTAAACGTATCTTTATCTATAATGGCAGGAATACCGTTCTCAATGACAATATCCCGCCATTTGTATTCCCCAATATACTTGCGGTTCTTCAATATTCTGTGCAGCATCTTTTGATCCAGCTTCTGGCCCTTGTGATTGCGAAAGCCTTTTGGATTAACCTCTGCTATGATTTCCGGCCCCTGATACCCCTTAGCATACATTTCAAATATCCGCTGAACAAGCGGTTTCATCTCATCATCTATAACAAAATGACTGTTCTCCACCTTATAACCGGGAGGGGGCGCAACACCGTTGGTTTGGCATTTCAGCGCCCTCTCGTCCATTCCTCTGACTACATTTTCGCTTAACTGCACTGAGAAGTACTCTGCAAATCCTTCGATAACGCTTTCCAGGATAATGCCGGACGGATCGTCCGGCACCTGTTCGGTTACAGATATGACTTTAGCGCCGTTTTTCTTGGCTATGCGCTTATTCATGGCAGCGTCAAAACGGTCTCTGGAAAACCTGTCAAACTTCCACACAAGGATGTATTGGAACTGCATGTTGGCTGTTGCTTGTATCATCTTCTGGAACTCCGGCCTATTATCTGTTCTTCCAGTCATCGCACGGTCAATATATGCATGGATAACCGTAAATCCGTGCTTTTCAGCATATTGGTTCCCTCTAAGACGTCTGCCGTTTCATCGTAAAGCTGTTTGTAGTTTTCAACAGCTAAAGCATATTCGGCACTACGAGAAGATAGATTGTCCACAATATCCTGTAAAATCAAGCTCAATTGTCAACGCGCCGATATTATGGAGTTCGTAGAATCGGATGAAGAAAGCGATAGCGAATAACTTAAATGAACTTGTCACTGAGTTATTTACTCATTTCATATAAAACAATCATACTATAAATAGGCCACTCGACACACTTCGGTTGAAGTGACAGTCTTCAAAGATAAGGCTGTGCATTGCGCTTGCGGTCGAGTAGCAGTCAGGCGGTCCCCTCCAAAGTGATGGGGCCGTTTTTTGCGTCTTGAGTGATGATGTTATCTTGCATATTAAAGATGTAGTTATGAACAGACGAATGGAGGAATGATTTTGACTGCTTACTCGTAAGGGTGGCCGTTCACGCAAGCTCAAAATGACTGCACTCGTAAGAGTGGTCTTAAACGTGAGCACAAAAGAAGTGTATGCCATGCCCCGGTATACATGGCTGGTTGAGACGATTACACGTCGATTTATCGACGGGTAATCGTCTCAACCCAGCTAGAAAAGAATATCTATGGTAACTAGAGAAGATTGGTAAAGCGTTTTTTTGAAAGAAGGCGTGACTGAGAAATTATCGGATATGGGGCGTCAGCATTCGGGAGCTGGATAAAAAATCCCCGGTCTATCATTTGCTTAACATTCGTCTACAAAAAGAAAGGAGCTTTTTTTATGGGAAGTATTATCTACCAGGTGCAGGAAGTACTAAAAGAACAGATGCGGGATGGGGACAGCCGATACTCAGCGAAAATAGCGGAAGGAACACACACGCCGGAAGGAATTTTTACCTATGACACACTGGAAACATATTTAAAACAATGCTGTTCCTTTGCCAAATGGGTACATGCCGAGCACAAGTACAATACGCTTAAGAAAACGCGGCCTTATATAGAAGCATACCTCCAGTAC
Organism: Christensenella intestinihominis; assembly: GCF_001678845.1. GTDB lineage: Bacteria > Bacillota > Clostridia > Christensenellales > Christensenellaceae > Christensenella > Christensenella intestinihominis. The sequence goes on along the minus strand of NZ_MAIQ01000015.1, from coordinate 2,916 downwards.
AATATGGATAGGGGGCTATCTCCCAACACCCTTACTACACAGCGTTCCGCTCTATGTAAGCTGTACAAATGCCATGCACAGGATTTGAACATTAAACTGCCGGAACGACGCCGGGCAGATATCAAGCGCAGCCGGGGTAAAGCTGTGCGGGATTATGGCTTTTCGGAAGAAAACAATAAAGATGTCATCAACTTTGCAAAGGCGACAGGGTTACGGCGTCATGAGTTGGAAGCACTCAGTCCGCACCAAATACAGTATGAGGATGGGGAAAACTAAAGCTGATTGATGTGGTTGGAAAAGGCGGTAAGATACGCGATGTAGAGGTTTTGTCGGGATGCTATGAGGCTGTAGCCAAATATGCCGATGTACGCAGAAAGAGTGTGTTCGGGAAGGTGCATTCTCATATGGATGCACATGGTTATAGAAGGGATTACGTATCTGCTTTTTATCGGATCATGGAAAGACCGATGGATGGGCTGGATCGCAAAGAAAAGTATTATTGCAGAAGAGACAAGAAAGGAATTGTTTATGATAGACAGGCGATGCTGTACGTGTCACGGCAGTTGGGGCATAATCGGGTTTCTGTTATTGCAGGAAATTATTTGTAATAGATACCTGATAGTTATTGCTTAATTTAAAAATATAAACTAAACTATTATTATAGGTAACAAAATCTTCTTATACGGGCTATATGTTTATAAAATATAAAATGATATTTAGGGTAAATAAATATGTCAAATCCACTATCAAAAAAACTGATGACAGAGTGGCATCCCACTAAAAATAAAGCTTTAAAACCTGAACAGGTCACCGCAGGTTCACATAAAAAAGCATGGTGGATTTGTAATGAGGGGCATGAATGGCAGGCTGCTGTAAAAAGTAGAGCTATTGGCCAGGGTTGTCCTTATTGTGCAGGACGAAGAGTTTGGATAGGCTATAATGATTTAGCTACAATAAATCCTACGCTTACTAAAGAATGGCATCCTACTAAAAATGAAGACTTGAAACCTGACCGGGTCACTGCAGGTTCGAAAAAAAAGGTATGGTGGATTTGTGATAAGGGACATGAATGGCAAGCTGCAATTGCAAGCAGAACAGTTGGATGGGGTTGTCCTTATTGTGCGGGAAAAAGAGTTTGGATAGGCTATAATGATTTGACTACAATAAATCCTACGCTTGCTAAGGAATGGCATCCTACTAAAAATGAAGACTTAGAGCCTGAGCAGGTCACTATAGGATCACATAAAAAAGCATGGTGGATTTGTAATAAAGGGCACGAATGGCAGGCTGCTGTAAAAAGTAGAGCTATTGGCCAGGGTTGTCCTTATTGTGCAGGACGAAGGGTTTGGATAGGCTATAATGATTTAGCTACAATAAATCCTGCACTTGCTAAGGAATGGCATCCCACTAAAAATGCAAATCTAACACCTTATAATGTTACACGTAATTCTGGAAGAAAAGCATGGTGGATATGTAACCATGGCCATGAATGGCAGGCTGTTATAGCTAGCCGTATTGAAGGAAGTGGTTGTCCTTACTGTGCTGGTAAGAAAATACTAAAGGGATTTAATGATTTGGCTACAGTAAATCCCATACTTGCACAAGAATGGCATCCTATCAAGAATGATCAATTAACTGCTGCTGATGTGACTCAATATACAGGAAAGAGGGTTTGGTGGCTATGTCATAAAGGGCATGAATGGCAGGCTTTAATAAGCAACCGTGCTAATGGAGCTGGTTGCCCAATTTGCAAGCGTGAGCATCATACTTCTTTTGCCGAACAAGCTATATATTATTATATATCCAAGTTTTTTAAAGCATTTAATAGATATTCATTTCACAAAAAAGAAATTGATATTTTCATTCCCTCTCTGGCTATAGGAATAGAGCATGATGGATGGTTTCATAGAGAATATAATGCTCAGATTAGAGAAAAAAAGAAGAATGTATTTCTTAATCAGGATGACATAACATTAATTCGTGTAAAAACCCACACACAATATGCTGTTGATGAGACATCTGGTATTATTTATTATCAATATCATCAAACTAATTATTCAGAGTTAGAAAAGGCAATCAAGCAAATCTTTCGGTTTTTAACCAAAATAACAGGCCAAGAATACAATCCTAATATAAATATAGATCGAGATAAAAACAAAATTTATCTTCAGTGTCGTACGCAGGAAAAAGTACACTCTTTATTTTCCAACAATCCAGAAGCCAAAAAGTATTGGGATTTTGAAAAAAATAAAGAAATTGATCCTAATTATGTTCCGCCAAAAACACTTAGAAAGGCTTGGTGGAGGTGTGAAAAAGGCCATGAGTGGGAAATGGAAATTAGTGAGTTTTCAGTAGGGCGGAGATGCCCTTATTGTGCAGGACGAAGAGTTTGGATAGGTTACAATGATTTAGCCACGGTAAACCCTATGCTTGCGAAGGAATGGCACCCTGTTAAAAATGGAATGTTAACTCCCTTAAATATTACTGCTAACTCTCACAAAAAAATTTGGTGGCAATGTAAAAAGGGCCATGAATGGCAAGCTAAACCGAATAGCCGCTCACATGGAAATAGTTGCCCATACTGCTCTAATCGTAAGATATTAAAAGGATACAATGATTTGCAAACTACTCATCCATATATTGCTAGGCAATGGCATCCTACTAAAAATGAAGCCTTGAAACCTGACCAAGTCACTGCAGGTTCTAATAAAAAGGTATGGTGGACTTGTGATAAGGGACATGAATGGCAAGCTGTTATAGCTAAAAGAACCAAGGGTAGTGGATGTTTGTTGTGTTATAAGCAAGATACAACAAATCCGAACACCTCACCCAAAAAATAGACGTTCGGATTTGACTTAATTGGTGGCAGCGTTTCAAATTTTGTGTATTCTCAGAAATGAGAAGTAGAATATCGAA
>NZ_MAIQ01000014.1:6174-36580 GCF_001678845.1 Christensenella intestinihominis | reverse complement strand
AACACAGGCGACCGGAGCGCCGCCACCAACACAGGCTACCGGAGCGCCGCCACGGTTAGTGGTACGGATTCTATAGCTATAGCTACTGGATACGATAGCAGGGCCAAAGGTGCGCTTGGATGTGCGATTGTAGTTGCGGAACGCGCAGAATGGAACGGTGAAACGTACCCGCTTATTGATATTAAATCCGCAATCGTGGACGGAAAAATCGTTAAGGCAAACACGTTCTACGCCCTCAGGGGTGGCGAGTTTGTCGAAGTGGAGGGATAACCAGTGAGCGAATACGCAAAACATCTTGAAAACGAAGCGACCGCCCCAGTGTATGACGATATTGTTTATTGCGTATGCGGCCATGAAGCCTATGCGGAAGATGCGGTCCAATACGATGGCGAATGGTATTGCTCGGACGAATGCAAAAACAAGGCTGTATTCAAAGACGCAACGCCGGAGGACCACAAGGAATTTGTCTTGAGCGAATGGGGTTCATTCCTGGACTACCTCAAAGTGAACGAGCAGGAATTCATCCGAGAGAAGATCGACGATCAGGAACCCGCCCGGGATATGTGGGCGGAAATTTTCAAAGAATACGCGAAGGACGATTTATACGCCTTTGCTGACTGGTACGAGAACCGGGAGCCTATCCCATACAGAAGGAGTGCATGAAGGTGGAAGGGAAGATAAGGCCGCTGCGTGCGGATGAAATAGAAATACGGATTGCAAGGATTAAAAAGGGCGGTTATCAATTGCTCCTTTACAAGGATTCTCGCTGTGATAAGCGGATTCTGGACGAAGTATTCGGAATGATGGGTTGGAAGAACGAATATCAGGAGATCAAAGGGAATCTGTATTGCACGATCTCTGTATGGAACAACGACCTAAAGCAGTGGATTTCAAAGCAGGACTGCGGAACAAAGAGCAATGTGGAGAAAGAAAAGGGTGAGGCCTCCGACGCATTCAAACGCGCGGCGACGGCTTGGGGCATCGGGCGCGAATTATACACGCGGCTTTTTATTTGGGTGAATGGAGGCGTGCAGCCGAAGTTGAACGCCAAAAAAGAGCAGATCGTTGTGAGCGGCGAGCCGCAATACGAGCTTATTAATCCGTTTATGAAATGGCACGTTGGCAAGCTCGAGGTTGACGAAGAGACGGAGAAGATCGTCGGGCTTACAGTCGAGGATGATAAAGGCATACAGGTATATTCGTATGGTACATGTGCACCGAAGGGAGGACGGAAGGACGAATTTATATCTCCCTCGGATATTGAATGGCAGATGGAAAATATTGACATGGCCACGGTAGATCAAATTAAGAAGATCAGAACAGGCTGCGAGTTTCTGAACATCAAGGAAGCGTCCCTGTTAAAGACGATGAAACTTAAAAAGTGGGAGGAGGCAACCTTCCAGCAGGCCGAGCACGCAATCCACTATCTGAACCAAAAGGCAGACATGAAAGCAATGGAGGACGGGGCATGAGACAAGTAAACTTTGACGATGCGCGGATTTGGGATGATTACGAAACGGGCGACCTGTGGCTAATGCTTCGCGTGTGCAGGGATTACAAAAAAGCGGCCCGGGATTTTCTGGACGAAGCAAAGGAAAAGGCCGGAAAAATATTTACCGCCGCGTTATCCGTATTTCGCCAGAGAAGGAGCGGGTCCGCGAACCGTTATATGTGGGAACTGTGCCGGAAGATCGGGAACCGCATAAATAAAGAGGATGTTGAAATCTATCGGGAACATATTCTACTTCAAAACATATATAAGCGGATCGAGATAAACGCCGATGCGGTAGAAACCTTTAAAAAATCATGGGCGATGCACGGGGTTGGATGGATTTGCGAGATAGAGGACTACGCACCGCAGGAAGGGTTTGTGGCACTTCGTGCATATTACGGGAGCAGCACATACAACACAAAGCAGATGTCACAGCTGATTGATACGCTTATACAAGATTGCGAAGCGCTCGAATTACAAACGAGGCCGCAAACAGAACTCGACGCAATGCTTTCATACTGGGAGGCGCAGGCAGCATGAAAAAGGCAATGACAAAGGCAACGGATATTTCGATTGAAGTACGGGAAATTGTGAAAGAGCGAGACAGCATAGAAGGATATCCATGCTGCATTATAAGCGGCAAAACATGTGACCTACAAATTGCACATTATATCCCGCGATCACATGGCGGGTTAGGCATACCCGAGAATCTTGCAGTAATGAATATCGAGTGGCACAGGAAGTATGACGATCAAGATTCACCCGAGCACAATATGATAAAGGCGGCATTCCGGGACTATCTGGACGGATTCTACCCGAATTTCCCGGACGAGGACAGGGTGTATCACAAGTTACCAAAGGAGTTGAGAGTATGAATAAGGCGATCATTAGTGAAGACGTGCTGCGTGAAAAATATATCCGCGATGGAAAACCGATGAATATAATCGCGAGAGAACTGGGCGTCGCTGTAGGAAGTGTATACAATTATGTAAAAAGATATGGGATTGAATCGCGTCCAACGCATATGGGGTTCAAAGGCAAGACTCACAGTGAGGAAGCGCGGCGCAAGATTAGCAATGTCCACAAAGGAAAGGTTTTATCGGACGAAACAAAGAGAAAGATTGCAGAATCCCATTCAAAACATTTTGATGGTGTATACAAGGAAGGCCACAAAAAGGAGCATTATGCGGGATATATTCTTGTATATGCGCCCGATCATCCAAGAGCGACAAAGGATGGATATGTGTTTGAACACAGGATAGTCATGGAGCGTTTGATTGGTAGATTTCTAAACGAAAGCGAGGTTGTGCATCATATCAACCACAATCGAAGCGATAATCGTATCGAAAATCTCAAACTGATGAAGCGAAGCGACCATTGCAGTTTTCATATGAAATTAAGGGCATTGGAAAGGAATTTGTTAGATGAGTATCAATAAGGCGGTCATTGTAGGAAATTTAACGAGGTCTCCAGAGCAGAAAACAACGCCAAACGGAATCAGCGTTACCAGTTTCACGGTAGCGGTAAACAGACGGTATAAATCACAGGACGGACAGCAGCAAACGGATTTCATCAATTGCGTAGCGTGGAGAGTCACAGCAGAATTTATAGCAAAGTATTTCTCCAAAGGCTCCCGGATTGGCGTTGTCGGCACGATTCAGACCCGCAACTATGAAGATCAAAACGGTGTCCGCCGCTACGTCACGGAAATCGTGGTAGACGAGGCGGAATTCATGACGAGCAAAGCGCAGAGCGTACAGAAGCCAAACGAACAGGAGAGCAGGACGGCGGACGAATTGTTCGCAGAAGATTTAGCGGACTTCCAGCCGTTGGACGATGCGGAGTTGCCGTTCTAAACATATTGGGTGGCGGAATAGGTAGACGCAATTATTCGCCCGAAGTATACGATATGTGGCAGCACAGAAAGTATCTACAGCAATGTGGTGGCAAACAACCGCAGAGGCGAATAGAACTGCCATGTAAGGTGCAAATCCTTGCCCCAATATTTTAGATAATAAAGCCCCATCAATACCGCGCCCTGTCTTACTGACCTCCTGAATCAAACGGGCAGGGCGCGGATAACATAAATCGAAAGGATCAGACATGGCAGCGCCGCAAAAAGAAAACGGATATACACCAATCGCAAATGAAATACTTGAAGCTGTTTATGCGGCGAAGTTGAGCGCTACGCAATACAAAATCCTTATGATCTTATGGCGCTACACCTACGGATATAACCGCAAGAACGCACCCATATCACAGTCATTCATAGCGAGGGCCACGGATACGCACATATCAAGTGTTCGCCGTGAGATGGCAAAACTCATAAAATGGGGGATTGTGCGCGAGATTTCACCAGCGGGATTCAACCGGGCAAAGGTGCTTGAATTCAACAAAAATTATGACGAATGGGAGCCGACACAGGTAGCGCCTACGCTAGGAGATAGCGCAGACGATAACAGTACTCAAAATGAGGCCGACACAGATAGCGCCCACGCTACCCAAGAAAGAAATATAAAACAAAAGATACAACAACAGGCGCGCGCGTATACGCGATTCTATACAGAGAATTTTGGAGTGCTTACGCCGCTCATTATGCAACAGGCCGAAAGCTTCATTGAGGACGGAATGCCTGATGAACTTATCACGATGGCCCTTGAACGTGCTGTTGAAAACAACGCGAGGAATTGGAGTTATGCCAAGAGCATTCTGAACCGATGGCTCGAAAATGGGATTGATACGCCGGAAAAGGCAAGGGCGGAACAGGTCGAATATCAGAATCGGCGACGAGGGAAGCCGCCGAACGTGGACGAGCGAGCTTACACGGCGGAGGAAAAAGAAAAGCGAAAGCGAGATGCGTTCGCGGAAATGGAGGACCTGGCAAATGGAATTTAAAATACCGTTCCGGCTACCGGGACTGAATGAATTTTTGCGGGCCGCAAAAGGCAACAAGTATCAGGCGGCACGTATAAAAAAATGCGTCGACCAAGATATAGCGCTTTTCCTGCACGGGAAAGTGGAAAGACCCGTTCACGTGACCTTCGTATGGCTTGAACCGAACCGCCGGAGGGATAAGGATAACGTTGCATTCGGAAAAAAATTCATTCTGGATGCGCTGCAAAAGAAAGGCGTATTGCCGGACGATGGCAACAAGTGGATATCTGGATTCACAGACGAATTTATCTACAGGAAGGGTGAGGGCGTAATCGTTACGCTTGAACCGGACGAGATCGTGGAGGCGCGACATGGCTGAAAAAACAAGCCCATTGGTTGCTCTCTTGGAACGAAGAAACTTGGAACTTGCGGAACTGAAAGAAGAGCGGGAGCGCATGAAAAAGCAAATGTGCCAATTTTGCAGGGCGCATGATAAAAAGGCGGGGATTACCCCGGTATGCGCCGCAGATTGCGAATGGCGAGAAAAGGAGACAAAAAATGAAAATAACAGTCGAGCATGAAGTCCCATATGACCCGGAAGATGAAAGCCGATGCATTTATGCCGGCGGGGACTTTTGGGGAAAAGAAGTGTGCCAATATCATAAACACCGTGACCGCACTCATGGACACAAGGCCCCGGTAGAACGGAGGCTTCCAAGATGCATGTTGTTTCACGAATGGCTGCCGGATGAATATGCCAAATGCGAAGCGTGCAGAAAGGCGGTAGAGGCGGAAAAGGAAGCCATGAACGAGAAACAAAGTCGAAGGCTTGTAACCGTACAGGGGCATGGGGAATTAGGCCCGGATGAAGAAGATCAAATGATAGCGTTTATGGAATACATTTTTGAAAAACGGGGAAAGGAAGCGTGGAAATGAACGAGATAGAGAAAACCATAAACGAAATTACCGAATTTGATAAAAAGGCATCACCTGCACCGTGGAAAAGCGTAGAACACGAGATTGATGGATATATAGCTGACGCAAATGACAATTCAACCGCATTTGGTGGGGAGAGTTGCGAAGGGTATGTATCTGGTGACGATCCAGACGTGAAGCTGGTAATTGCGATGCGGAATTCGCTACCGGCAATACTTGAAACCCTACGCGAGAAACAGGAACGGGAGCAACGCGAGGCCCCGAAGCCGCTGACACTGGAAGAACTGATGGAAATGACAAGGGAGCCTGTATATGACGCTGACGATGGATACTGGTACGTAATCGATTATGTAAATATAGTTGACGAGCTTTCTACGCTGATCGTTATGACTGATTCTACAGAATTTGATTCAGAGAATGGGCTCCCGAAATTCTATCGGACAAAACCGGAAGGGAGTGAGAAAGAATGAAAGGCGATACGATCAGCCGCAAGGCAATAAAAGAGTACATAAAGCTGTCTGATTTAACCAATAAGGAGAAAATGGCATTACATATTGCCATTAATAATATCGAAGCGGTAGACGCTGAACCAGTGGTGCGGTGTGAGGAATGCAAACGTTACAGAGATCAAGAAAAGCACGTTTTTGGCGGCACTTGCAGCTGGTGGAACGGGTTAGTTGATCCAGAAGACTATTGTTCATACGGCGAACGTATGGACGCAGAGGAAGGATCGGGGAAGAATGAACAATAGGATACAAAGACATAGAGTAGGAAACAGTTCCAGCAAATACGATTTTGATAATGGCGCAAGCCTTGATGCAGATATTGCTGAAAAATTTGAGCGCCAGCGTAAAAATGTAGAGGCCATAGAACGTGCGATCAGATCAACCAGGGCGACGCCGGAGGAAGCGCGATCATATATTTTAAACGCACTGGAGGCGCTATATGGCATAGATGAATTTGAAAAGATCAATAAAACTACAGAAAAAATGGAAGCCGAAAACGCCGACCTACGCGCCCGGCTTGAGGCAATAAAGGCCGAAAACTCAAAACTAAGTTTAGAAGCAGCAACAGCCAAGAGCTGGCAGAAGAAATATGTCAGCACTAAGTTAGCGCTTGAAATGGCAGAGAAACGCGCAGATGCGGCGGTGGAAATGATACCGCATGATTGCGATCACTGCAAACATCAAGGCAAGGTGAGAGGTATATGCGCATTATTGCCGGACGGCGATGAATTTAGTGCTGATTACACCGAAGGATTTAATCGAGATGATTGCGAGCATTGAGAGTGGCGCGGCAATCACGGAACGGAGGGGGAACAATGACCAATAAAGAGGTTTGCAAAATATTTGCGGATGCTATCTCGGCATCGCAAAGGAATCACCCAATTTGGAAAGATGTTGAGAGAAGGACTATTACATTTACGAATGAATTAAGAAACGCTATGACAACCGTAATGAAGTATATTTGGTGTCAAAGTGTCAAGTTTGGAAGTTATAATTGCCAAACGACTACAAAAGATGGTATCCCTGTAGATTACTGTTTAGAGGGCGAAGTAATGCAATTGAGAAATAAAGGCATAGAAACTATTGGGTGTTGCTGTGGTCATGGGGTGGCGCAAGGATACATTCAGGTAGCGCCGGAATTTACCGAACATATGAAAGCGCTTGGGTATGAACGGATTCCAATTGATGAACATGGTAATGGGGAATGGTGTTTTATTCCGAAAACTGTGTTGCCTAAGAGGGGCGGAAAAAAAGTATTGATACACGAATGCTCTGCGCCCAACAGTTGGGGAAGTGAACAATGGGCGTTACGGGAATCCGAATTAAGCGACGTCATCCCGGAACGGAAAAAACAGCTTGAGGCGCGGGAAGCGCAGGAGCAGAGCAATGACGACGAAAGAGCTTGAACGAAAATTATATAATGCCGTGGCTCGCGGCAAAAATGGTTTTTATATGGCGTTTGAGGTGGCTATGCCCTACGAGGAAGGAATTGTCAGGCTGTGCGACCGGGAAAGAGTTGATGCCCTGCTTCTGGAAACCCACGGTTGGAATTATGACGGTGGAATTTGGCGGTGTTACGAGCTCAAGGTATCAAAGGCAGACTTCCACAGCAAGGCGGCGCTGTCCTGGTACGGGCATTATAACTACTACGTGATGCCGCATGGATTGTATGAGCAGGTGAAGGACGAAATACCGGACGGGATCGGCGTTTATACGGCGAGGGACAACGACCTGCTCGGGATGGCCGTATGTGTTAAGAAACCGAAAAAACAGGAATTGAAAATACCGCACCACAAGCTGGTCTTTGCGCTTATGCAACGGCTTGCGCGGGAATATCAGAAGAACGTGAGAGTGCAGGAGGAAGAATAATATGGCAGCGACAAAACAATATGCGTCGCCGGAGAAGTACGAACGCAAGCTGGAACTGGTAATGGAACGTATGGGAGCCGATGAATGCAATTACAATTTTGACCGACATGGCGCATGGGTCGAATTTAAACTAAAAGGCCAGTTATACCGGTTCGATCACACGCGGGAAAAAGCCGCTGCGCTGGGAATCAAATTAAATTATGGTTCAGACTGTTTTGCGCAGATCGTTTTGTCGTTGGAAGACCTTGCGCGGATGGCAGAGCGAGGCATTTATGAATTGCAGACATGGTTATCAGGCATGAAGTATCTGCCTGCGCCTGTGCTGGTCCCGGATTGTTTGCGGGTATTGGGATTTGAAGAAATTCCTGCCAGTGTAGAGGACGTGAAAGCACGGTTTAAGGGATTAGCGAAAAAGGCCCATCCGGATGGCGGAGGGACACAGGAACGGTTTGTAGCGTTGCAGGAGGCCGCAGATCAAGCGATCAAGTATATGGAGGCCGCAAATGACTAAAACAAAATTTACAATCATCCTGATAGCGGTATGCATAGGACTGGCAGCGGGGATTGTGCTTGGGGTTGCGCTGACGGCAGTGCGGTAGGACGGGAACGAAGGGAGAGAATACAATGCGAAAGTATAGGGAGCCTACAGAGAAAGAATTAAACGCAGAAATTACACGACTGGAAAAAATTTTGAGGGTCTACAAGATGGACGATATGTCAAAGGCATGGACAGAGAAGCAACAAAGCCTATAAAAGTACGGACATATGCAAGAAAAGTGCGCTCATTGGCAAGCAGGGTACGCTCATAGGCTAATTGGTCGGTGATTGAGAAAGTATTATTCATATAGAGCCTCACATAAAAATATTTGTATTACAAAGGCGACCCGAAGGCCGCCCAAGATCGGGGGTATGTAATTGTACTCCATATATAACCGTAAAAGTATAGTTTAAACAAAAAGAACAGCCTCCGGGCTGGAGAACCGTTCCTCTTGGGTTTTGATATTCGCTAAATACATTATACCACAGGAGGCGCATTTCGTGCAGACAAAATATAAGATCGACAGGGACACACGCACATTAATTGTAAAGTATATCCGAAAGTATGACGAGTATCGCAAATGGTATCAATGTGAACGCGATAGAATTTTGTACCCAAGCCCACGGCAGGCAGACGGTATGCCGAGAGGCGGTTATATTGGCGACCCCACCTTGTCGGCAGCGGAGAGGCTGGCGAGGTTGGAAGGGGAACACAAGGCTAAAGTGATTAAGGCAATAGATCAAGCGCGACACTTGATAGGCGTGGATATATCGCAGACTATAGAACAGGAAGAGACGCTCAGGCGCTGCATATGGCTTTCGTGTCTCAACGCAAAGGAATACCCATTCGAGGCGTTTGACGGGCTTATCTTCATATCACGACGGCAGTTCTATAATTACAAAAACAAATTTATGAACGATATAAAATATCTGCTTGGCCTGTAAAGTGTGCACTGTGCGTCCAAAATGAGGTTTATAATAGTAGTGTAGAATTATATGAAAGCGTCATCCTGATGGGTGGCGTTTTTGTTTTGGATAAAGGGTGACGGATATGGACAAATACAACGCAGAGCACTACTGGGATGAAACGGCGGCTATAGCGATCAGCAGGGCAGACAAGGCAAGGCGGCGCTTAAAGAAAGAACCGATAAGGCGATTAGCTGGGCTGACATATAAGATAGGCGAGGTGTATGGGTTGGAATATAGGAATGGCGTGGTGAGGGCATGGCGAATGAGCAAAACTTAGTACCGAATGACAAACGAACACCGAGCGAACGCCGAGCAAATGCAAGGAAAGCGGGGATAGCGTCGGGGAAGAGCCGGAGGAACCGAAAGACGCTGAAAGAAGAACTCTTGCTTATACTTGAGAGCGGAGACTATCAAAAGAAAATGTGTACCGCTCTTGTAAAGGGGGCCTTGAAAGCGGCTGCAACTGGCGACGTTAAGGCGTTCAATGCAATACGGGACACGATAGGCGAAAATGTGAAAGACCAACACGCCGCCGAATACGATAAACGCAGGCTGGATATTGAACTCTTGAAGGTCGAAGCACAGCTCCCCGATAAAGAGAGCGACGCCGAATTAAATGACGGGTTCCTCGAGGCATTGAATGCACAGGCCGGGGACGTATGGGCGGACGGTGACGATCATGTCGTGGAGTAAGATCGACGGCAAGATTGCCGAAATGAAAAAATCCATAAAGCGGCACTATGACACGATGAAACGGCAATTATCCAATGCCGTTTTTGTTTTTAAGCCTTTTTCGGTGAAGCAAAAGAAGGTGCTGACGTGGTGGTGCGACAATAGCCCGGTCAAGGACAAGGACGGTATTATAGCAGACGGAGCAATCCGGTCAGGGAAAACGCTTTGCATGTCACTGTCCTTTGTAATGTGGGGCATGGCGCGGTTCAGCCATCAGAATTTTGCAATATGCGGAAAGACGATAGGCTCCCTGCGGCGCAACGTCATATTTTGGCTTAAGCTGATGCTGCGCTCCAGAGGATATCAGGTAAGGGAACGCCGGACGGACAATCTGCTTGTGATCAAGCGTGGAGACACCGTAAATTATTTCTATTTGTTCGGCGGCAAGGACGAGGGCAGCCAAGACCTCATACAAGGTATCACGCTTGCCGGAGCGTTTTTTGACGAGGTGGCGCTTATGCCGGAATCGTTTGTCAATCAGGCAACGGCGCGGTGCTCAGTGGACGGCTCCAAGTGGTGGTTTAACTGTAACCCGGAAGGGCCTAAGCATTGGTTCAAGGAAAATTGGATTGACAACATAGGGGCAGGAGAAAAGCAAAAGAACCTGATATATCTCCATTTCACAATGGACGATAATCTGAGCTTGTCCGAAGCGGTGAAAGCGCGTTACCGAAGTCAGTTTACAGGGCTGTTTTACCAACGGTATATTCTCGGTTTGTGGAAGATAGCCGAGGGTTTGGTGTATCCGATGTTCGACGAGAAAAAGCACGTCGTTCACGAGGCACCAAAAGGCGGCCTGTATTATATCAGCGTTGACTACGGCACCCGGAACCCGTTTTCGGCGGGATTGTATTGCATCAACGGCAAGGTAGCTACGAAGATAAAAGAAGTATACCACGATAGCCGCAGGGAGGAAAAACGGGCGATGGAGGACTGTCAAAAAACGGACGAGGAATATTACACAATGCTTGAAGAGCTCGCAGGAGATTATGTCATACAGGCGGTTGTAATTGATCCATCGGCGGCATCGTTCAAGACCTGCATCAAGCGGCACAGGAAATTTTCAACGCGGAACGCCCACAATGAAGTATTGGACGGGATCAGGAACACTGCGACAATGCTCAATGTCGGAATGCTGAAAATACATGAGGATTGCAAGGACACGATTCGTGAGTTTGGGCTTTACTGTTGGAACGCGGAAGCGAAGAAAGACGAGGTTGTTCAGGAAAACGATCACGCGCTCGATGAGACACGTTACCTTGTGCAGACAATCATGCGTAGGTATGCCAAAGGCTTAAAGTGGGTGGACGATGATGCTAAAAAAGTTTCTTGACTGGATAAGGCAGGTGCTGAAAAAATTGGTAAATAGATCAATCATAAAGGATAAATTGCATATAGATGTGGCGGTCTCGCCTGAAATGGCAGACAAGATAACACTGTGGTCATCCATGTACAGTAATGAGCCGCCGTGGAAGTCGTCAAGGGTAAAGTCCTTAAATCTGCCGTGTGCGATCGCAGCGGAGTATGCACGGCTTGTAACCATTGAGATGAAATCCGAAATCATGGGGTCGAAGCGGGCGGATTTTCTTAATAAGCAATACCAACCAGTGATTGGGAACGTGAGGACATACTGCGAATATGGATGCGCAAAAGGCGGAATCGCATTGAAGCCGTTTATTGACGGCACGCGGATCGCGGTTGATGCCGTTCATGCCGACAGATTTTTTCCTACGGCGCACAATGGCTCAGAGATAACGGGCGCGGTGTTCGTGGCGGTATTGACGAAGGGGTCGAAGTATTACACGAAGTTTGAACACCATAACCTTACGGATAAAGGCTATGAGATCATAAACAAGGCGTATGTATCGGACAATAAGAGTGTAACGGGTAATGAAATCGACCTTGCAAGTATTGACGAGTGGGCGAGCATTGCCCCTTACACACTGATTGAAAACGTGGATAAGCCGTTGTTCGCATACTTCCGGGTACCGCTTGCCAATACGATAGACCCGTCCTCGCCGTTGGGCGTGTCGGTCTACTCAAGGGCCGTTGAACTGATTCGGGAAGCGGACGAGCAATACAGCCGCCTGTTGTGGGAGTATGAAGGCGGTGAGCTTGCGATTGATGCAAGCGTTGATATATTCAAGCAGAACCCCAAAACGGGAAAACTGGAAATGCCGAAAGGGAAGGAACGCTTATTCCGTTTGCTTGACTTTGAGGCAGAGGACGGCGCAAAAGCAGTACAGCCGTTTGCGCCGCCGTTACGAGATGATTCTTTCGTGAACGGATTGAACCGTATTTTTCAGCGCGCGGAATTTGCGTGTTCGCTCGCTTACGGAACGCTGTCCGATCCTCAGAACGTAGATAAAACGGCGGAGGAAATAAAGGCAAGCAAGCAGCGTTCCTATGCTTCCGTAAAAGATGTTCAGAAAGCATTACAGGCGGCGCTTGAACAGCTTATTTATGCAATGGACGTATGGGCCACTATTGGGAATTTAGCGCCCGGCGGCGCGTATAGCGCATCGTTCGATTGGGATGATTCTATCGTAGTGGACAAGGATAAAGAGCGCGAGAAGAAGTTACAAGAAGTATCGGCAGGCCTTTTAAAGCCGGAAATATACCTCATGGAAACACGCGGGATTACGGAAGAAGAAGCCCGGAAGCTGCTCCCTGATATGGAAGAACTCACGAAGGAAAGCAAGCCCGAAGATGAACCGGGTGCGGTCAACGCTGACGCAGCGGTAGACAGGGCGGAGCAAGTAGCTGGGAAAACGCTAAACGGCGCACAGACACAATCCCTTATGTCGGTTATAGCGCAATATCAGGCCGGAGGGCTTACCGTAGGTCAGGCGATCAATATAATTTCCATCTCGCTTGGCATAACGAAAGAGGAAGCAAAACGAATACTTGAAGGTGCTGAATAATGCTTACTCCTGAGTACCTTAAGGGGCTGCCGGAGCCTATTATTGAATTGCTCTATGCCGTTGAAGATTACGCTATAGAAGATATCGCCCGCCGCATCAGGAAAATGGGTACGGCAACAAGGACGGCGGAGATACAGCAAATAGCATTGCAGGCCCTCGGAGAAGGGCCGGACGTTATCAATCAGAAAATCGCGGATGCGCTCAAGACCTCGCGTAAAGAGGTGGAGCGCATTTTTGCAGAATCCGCCGAAGTAGCGACGGACAACCAAGCGAAAATATCCAAGGTGGTAGGGATTCCACTTGATACGAGTTTTGCACGGGAGATTGGAAACGCGGCGATAGCTGCAGCAATGGGCGATCTTACGAACCTTACGCGGACGGCTGGTTATGTGATGAATAACGGACAGTTTACTCTATGGACTGATGCCTATAAGCAAGCCCTTGGTCTTGCGCAAATGCAGATTGCGTCTGGGGTGATAGATTATAATACGGCAATCCGGCAAGCAATTAAACCGTTTACCGAACGCGGAATGACTACGATAGGTTACGCGAGTGGCCGGACTATAAGTATCGAAGCGGCGGCGCGGCAATGTGTTCTTAGCGGCGTTACCGATATGGCGGCGCAGATCATGAAGAAAAATGCCGCTGACCTCGGGACGGACGGATGGGAGATATCGGCACACGCCGGATGCGCCCCCGACCATGAGAGCGTACAGGGCAGACGGTATAGCAACGAAGAGTACGAGAAGTTGAACAACCGGCTCGCTCGTCCTGTTGGGACATTGGGCTGCCGGCACATTGCATTCCCTGTAATGCTTGATATCAGCGAACCAGCGCACAGCAAGAGCGAATTGGAGGAAATGAAACGCCGTAATGCAGAAGGTATCAATTACGAAGGGAAGCACTACACCTTGTACGAAGCGAACCAGACGCAGAGACGGCTTGAACGGTCAATACGCAAGGTGAAGCGGGAATTGATCGGGTTCGATCATGGAGGTCTCAAAGACGATTTTGTGTCAGGGAGCGTAAAACTGCGGAGGCTGCGTGATTACTACGACGATTTCAGCAAGAAGGCAGGGCTGATAAAGCAAAATGAGCGTACGCAGGTTTCCGGGTATGGACGGAGCATAAGCGGTAAGGCTGTATATGCTGAAAAACACAGATCATAAGGGCATCTTGGCAGGTGCCTTTTTTGATACAAAAATTAGCTGTTCCACAGGCGTATGAATGTGGATAGGCAAGGGAAGCGACACCCGTATAAAAGCGTACCGAATGGAGGAAATATGAAGAGAGAGTTTTTGAAAGAGCTTGGAATCGAGGACGGCGCAATCGATAAGATCATGGCCGAGAATGGCAAGGACGTTGAGGCGGTAAAGGCTAAGGCCGGGACGGACGAAGCGGCGCTTGCCGCAAAGGACGCGGAAATCAAAAGCCTAAGCGGTCAGCTTTCCGCTGCAAATGAACAGATCGAAGGATTCAAGAAGCTGGATGTGGAAGGAATTAAAAAGGCTTCCGACGATTGGAAACAGAAAGCGGAGGACGCTGAAAAGGACCGCGACAATCAGATTGCGGCGATTAAATTCGACCATGCGCTCGGCGCGAAGCTCGCGGATATCAAGGCCAAAGACCCGGATATCCTGATGAAGCTGATTAACAAGGACAATCTGAAATTGACGGATGACGGAAATATCCTCGGATTGGATGAGCAAATTTCAAAAATCAAAGAGGAAAAGGAGTTCTTATTTGAACCCGAAAAAGCAACGCCGAAAATCGTAGCAGGTGGCACGGGCGGCGGTGGAAACAATGACGACATTGCGGCGGCACGTGCTGTAATGGGATTGCCGCCGGAAAAGTAAAGGAGATATAAAATGCCTAATCAGATAGCACTATTCAAAAAGTACATTGACCTTCTCGACGAGGTCTACAAGGTATCGGGGCTTACCGCGGTACTGGACAGCGACGCTTCCCTCATGACGGCGGGGGCGAACGCAAACGAGATCGTTATTCCTAAGCTCTCTATGGTCGGCCTTGCCGATTACAAGAGGAATGACGGGTACGTCAAGGGCGATGTGGATTTCACGTTCGAGACCGTTAAGTTTAATTATGATCGTGGACGTTCGTTTATGATCGACGCGATGGACAACGAGGAAACAGTTTCGCTTGCATTCGGGAAACTTTCGAGCACGTTTATTCGTGAAAAGGTTGTGCCGGAAATGGACGCATTCCGTTTCGCGGAGTATGCGGGGCTTGAGGATATTTCCAAGGTCGACGCGGGCGCGACCCTCGCGGACGGCGCAGCGGTTATTACTGCCCTGCGTGCGGCAACAAACAAAATGGACGAGGACGAGGTGCCGTATGAAAATCGCCTGCTGTTCATCACGCCAACCCTGGACGGCATGATTCAGGATTTGGACACAACGAAATCCAAGGAGGTTATCAGCCGCTTCTCCCAGAAAATCCTTGTGCCGCAGACGCGCTTCTATACGGCGGTTGAGCTTATCGACGGTACCACGGACGCTACAAAAATGGGCGGCTATAAGAAAGCGGACGGCGCAGCGGAGATCAATTTTATGGTGATCCACAAGCCCGCGCTTTTGCAGTACACAAAGCACACCGTTTCCAAGGTGACGGCCCCGGACGACAACAAGGACGCGGACGCATGGGAGTTTGCTTATCGCGCTTACGGCCTTGCTGACGCTTACGAAAATAAGCGCGCGGGCATTTACCTGCATCACAAAGCGACGGCGTAAGGAGGGGCTATGAGTAAGATTGTAGGGCTTGTTTTCAAGGACGAACCGAAAACGCCTAAGCCAAAGGATACGGAGAGCGCCGGGAAACCGACGCCTCCGAAAACGGCGAAAGGGAAATAAGAAAGGTGAGGGGCGCAAATCGCGCCCCTTAATGGTGATTCGGTATGTATGTTACCCATGAGGATTACACGGAGCTTGGATATAATGTCGTTCCGAAGGAAACATTCATACGCTATGAAGCGAAAGCGGAGGCCGTGGTGCGGAAGTATACGTTTGATCGGATTACGGATGAAAGCCTGCACCCGGAAGGAACAGCCGATGCGGAAGAGCGGCGCATAGCGGAAATGAACCGAAGGGGCATATGTGAACTTGCGGAGCTATTCTATTTGCAGGGTAAGAGCGTGACCGGGGAAAGTGGGGCGGCTATCAAGTCGTTTTCTAATGAGGGCTATTCTGAAACGCTCGATACATCCGGGCATGATGAAGTTACCGTGCAGCGCAAAACGGTTAATATCGTCCGCACATATTTCACGGCAGAACAGCTTTACCGAGGGGTGTCGTGATGCTTGGGTGCAATGACAATGTGACCGTTTGGAATCGGTGGCGTAATCCAGAAACCGGGAAAGATGAATGGTTCCGGCATATACTCCCGGTGAAATGCAAATGGAAAACCCATGTCAACCGTGATGTGTCGGGAGGAACAGCAAATATCGCGAATAGCCTCGTGCTTGTGGTCCCGTATTCCGAATTGTACCGTAAGCCGCAGGTATGGGCTGCGCTCAACGCAGAGGATCGAAAGAAGTTTTTCACCCTGCAAGGCGGCGATCTCGCCGCCCTTGATATCCAAACAGCGGAGATCACCGGGACAAAGCCCAATACGGAAGCGGAAATTAAAAAATCTTTGCTGCCGGATGTTATGACGATCAAGGCGGTTCCTGATAATACAAGGAGTGCGCACGGAAAACATATTCGAGTAGAGGGTGTGTAAGGGCATGGCGAAAAATATACGGTTCAAGTGGAATCAGCCCGTACCAAGAATTATTGACGATGTGGGGATAAACGCGAAAACCGCGAAATACGCCGCGCAGGACTGGTACAGGCTGTATTATGCGTTCATACCGTACCGCGAAGGATACTTGGCTAAAAACATTCAAATCCTCGCGTTACCAAACAAAGCGGTAATCCGGCACAATGAACCGTATGCAGAGAAAATCTATCATGGCGCACATATGCGCTTCGGGAAGTCGACGCATCGGCTCGCATCGGCCTATTGGGACCGTGTAGCCATGACCGCAGGGAAAAAGGACAAGCTAATCAGTGACGTTCAAGCATTCGTGAAGAGAAGGGTGTGATCGGGTGAAGCGAATAAACATTGACAAGAAATTACTGGAATGGGCGCAGGAATGCGACACGCTCACAGGCACGCCGCTTTTAAACTGGCTGGGGGCAAACGACGGGGAATGTGCAATCGTTCCGATTCCTTCCGAAGCAGAGCCGGGGTTCATTTCCGGGGACGTGAAGGAAGTAACGTATGACTTCATGTTTCAAGTAATGTTCAAAATGTCAGAGACAACGGACGATGTGAATGCGGATAATATGCTTACGCTACGCGGTTGGCAGGATTGGATCGAGGAACAGGAAGAAATGGGAAATTACCCGGATTTCGGGACGGGCTACAGTTGCTACGAACTGCAAAACCTGTCTAATATGCCGCAGCTTGCGGAGATGTACGAATCGGGCATGGCAAAGTTCCAGTTTCCCGTAAGACTAAAATATTTGGAGGAAAAATAACATGGCATTGGAGAAAGCAAAAAAAAATTTAAACTATCTCTTTCTTAACACCACGCCAGAAGCGGAGGAACCGACTTGGAAACGGGCGCGGACCTCTACGGATTTCGCACACGCGATGAATGCGGAAACGGAAACATTCGACTATATTGCGGATGAAGGCCCTACCGATGAACTGAAAAGCTATAAGCCCACGATTGCGCAGACACAGACAGCATATATCGGTGATCCGGTATATGATTATGTTTTTGGCCTGTACGATAAGCAGGGCATAGGTTCCGACGCTGTAACGAAAGGCATGATCGTTTACCAGCAAAAAAAGACTGTTGCCGAGGCGCAGGAAAACGTCGCGTTGCAGTTTGACGCGCTGATTACGATTGATACCTACGATATTGTAGCAGGCACACTTACCTATACTATCGGGCAGCGCGGCACACCAACACATGGTACGGCGGTAGTCGCGAATGATGTGCCGACCTTCCATATGGAAGTAGAGGTTTAACGAATGGCGGGGCCGGATAATAACGGCCCCTTCCTTTTTTGGAGGATTGTATGAAAGAGCTTAATTTCGATATTGAAGTGAAGAAGATCAAGATCAATGGTTATGTGTTCGATATTCTTAAGTCTGATATAGACGTTCTGGAAAGGGCAGATAATCTTTTGCAGCGGTACGAAAAGGAATTAACGGATGTTACCTCAGACACGGAAGAGGGGCGCAAAAAAATCACGAAAGCGATTCTTGAAGCGAGGGATTATATTGATGTAATGTTGGGCGAAGGTGCGTTGCATAAGATGGCGAACGGGAAGCCTGTTGGGTTAGTTCAGGCCATTGACATTATGAAGGAGGTCGCGGCGGCGGTAGTCAGGACCTATCAGGAAGATTTAGACGAGGAATATGCGCTCGACGGGGACAAGCCAAAGGAAAGCCCAAAGGCAAAACCGAAGGCTACGCGCCCTGCTGCTAAAAAGGCAAAATGAGCATCGTTTCATTCTCACGGCACAGCCTTAACATTTTCCCGGAGGAAATAGAAGGGTACCCGATTGATGCCCGGTTCCGAAATATTATGCGGATTATGCGGGTGCTCGATGATGAAAAGAAATCTCCGCAGCAGCGTCTTGCGTATGCCTATCGTTTTTTTTATACGGATGAAATACCGCAGGAAAATGCCTGGGGGCTTATGCAAGAATTTATAAACGGAGGGGCAGAGCCGGAGAAGGACGGGGAACCGCCGCAAATGGATTTTGATTTTGATGCCGACGAAATATATTCCGATTTTCTAAGGGAATATAATATCGACCTATTGAGAGAAGATATCCATTGGTATCGTTTTCTTGCCCTCTTGGGCTGCCTGTCCTCTGGCAGTTCGCTTGTGCATAAAATCCAGTTGCGATTTATGGACACATCGAAGATGAAAGGCAAGGAGCGCATGGAAGCGGAACGGGCGATAGAGCGCGTGCAGATTCCCCGACGTATGACGATTGAAGAATTACACGAAGCGGAGGCCTTTGAAGCCGAATGGGGGAGCCTATGAAGTATTTATCCCCAAGATCACCGCACGGCCTGTAACGGTCTTGTAAAAAGCCTGACAGGGTGTTAGGATAGAGACATAAAAGGGAGGTGCGGGGATATGAAAAAAGGATTGGTTTTTGCTTTATGCGTGATAATGACCTGCGGGCTATTGGTGGCAGGATGTAGCAATAATACTGGAATTGATACAGTGGAAATCGACTCTCTTCCTTACAGCATCCCATATTATAAAGATTCGACCATAGATTTAGTCTCGTTGGATATGTGTCAACGGGAGTACGATAACCACGGAAAAACGACTTATCAAGTCGAAGTGCTCCTGACGATTGATGTGAGTAGTATTCTGCAATTATCCGATAATGACAAATATTGGGCGGATAGGGACGTTGAGGTAGCTCCTTTTGAATGCTCGATTTATTGTTACGATAATGGCTTGTCATTTGATGATTTAAAGTATGTTAATACATATGAAGATGATAGTACGGGATATAGGTATATACAATTTACTACGGATGGGCTTGAAGAGTATTTCAACGATTTTTCAGGATCGAAAATAAGCATTCGTTCCTTTACGGACATGGGAGATGCAGAAAAGCCGAATGAGTCGAAAGAAAGAAAAATGTACGCTTATACAACTGATGAGTTTGAAGAACTGCCTGATATTTTACCACAGGAAGAATTACTTCAAAGCCTGATGTAAAATGTAATATCAGTAGCTTTTATCACAGATGTTAGACACTCGCAAATGCGGGTGTCTTTTTTGTACTCAATTTAGGAGAAAAACGGATGGCACACGGACAGGTAGACATAGACGTAAATCTGAATACAAAAGACCTTAAAGCGTCTATGAACGGTTTGCAGGGTGAAATCGTAAAAGGAATGGCCGTGTTTGAGGTTCTTAAACAAAGCGTTTCCAAGATCGCCGGAATGGTTGTTGAATCAATCGACGCCGCCATGAGGCGCATTGATACAATGGATCAGTTTTCGCGCGTCATGACCACCATGACGGGATCGGCAGACAAGGCAAGTATGGCGCTTGAGAAAACGAATAGCATTGTTACGGGGACGGCGTTTGGACTGGACACCGCAGCAAAAGGCGTACAAGCATTTGTAGCCTCCGGCATGGAGGTTTCTAAGGCTACGGACACAATGGGCGCATGGGCTGACGCTGTTGCGTTCTATACGAAGGGGACGAACGCCGATCTCGAAACCGTTTCAATGGCATTACAGAAAATGGGTACTAAGGGCAACGTCACAATGGAGCACCTACAAATGCTCCTTGAAGCAGGGATTCCGGCCATTCAGATTTATGCTTCTGCCGTTGGCAAATCCACGGAAGAAGTTACAGACCAGATGAGCAAAGGTGAACTCAAAACATCGGATTTCATCGATGTTATGAACAATGCTTTTCGTACAGGGACCACAGGCTTTCCCTCCATTGCGGGCGCAGCGAAAACAGCCGGAACGAGTTGGCAGGGCAGTATGGATAATATGCGGGCCGCGATTGCGCGCGGGACCGCCGCTATGTTGGAGCAGCTTGACGCTGCTTTTAACGTCAAAAAGGGCATGGTGCAGTTTGGTAAAGGAATAGAATCTGTGCTGAAAGGGCTGGCAAACAATCTGGACAAGGTTGCTGTTGCAGCGACAGCAGTAATCGCGGGCTTTGTTGCCTTCAAGATTCTAAAGACTGTGCAAACTTCAATGGCGGCGATCAATGCGCTTACTACAGGAGCGTCATATGCCCTTAAATTGTACGCAATGGATAATTCCTATGCCTCCGCCGCAGTGGGAGCGCTCACGTTACGACAAGCCCTTGCAGGAACAGCGACAATGGTATTGTCGGGCGAAATGAGTATAGGCGCAGCGATAACCCTTGTTTTCAAAAAAGCGGTTGACGCACTTAACAAGTCATTCCTTGCGAACCCGATTGTACTTGTCATCGCTCTTATTGCAGCACTGATCGCTGTGATCGTGCAAGCGGTAACACGCACCAATGCGGAAGCGGAAGCCGCACGCGCAGAAGCTGAGGCAATGGTGGCGGCGCAAGATGAATTAACGCAATCGGCAGCACAGAGCGCGGCGGAATACGAAAAAAATATGGCTTCAATCAAGGCAACCGCTGACGAAGCCCATAATATGACACAGCGTTTGGAGGAACTGAGAAGCAAGACAGACCTGACCGCTGGTGAGCAACAGGAAATGGCCTCGATCACCGCCCAGCTCACAAGCAATTATTCCGGCCTGTCCGAAATGGTGGACGAGAACACCGGGGCGCTCACGGGAAATGCTGAGCAGTGGAATAAAGTTGTTGACGCGCAGGCGGAGTTTGAAAAAGCCACGCTTATGGTCGAACGCGCCAACGAACTAACCCAGGAAGCGACAGAAGCAGAAATTTTGCTTGAGTCGGCACAAACGCAGGTCGCCAATAATCAGAAGCTGATTGCAGATAACCAGCAGCGCATAAATGAACTGAATGATAAAGCATCTTCCGTGTATGCAAAACTGAATAGCGGCATGGATTTAACTGCGGATGAAGCAGCGGGTCTCCAAAAAGAATATGCTTCATTGATTGATGAATCTGAAAACCTTCGTATTTATAATAACGGACTTAAGGACGCGAATAAGGACCTTGAAGAAGGTATGGGCGATCTTTCGGACGAAGCGCAACGTCTGGCTCGGGAACAAGCAGCGCAAGCGGAACTTGCGCAAAAACAGACGCAAATTGCTCTCAATTCCTATAAGGACAAAATAAAGGCCGTTGACGAATATCAGAAAATCAGCGACCAGATGACCGATGAGGAAATTGCGAATATTCAGGCATTGATCGACGCGGGAGGCCAGCTCGAAGAGGCAGATATCCAGAAATTCAATACGATCAAGGAGAATCGCGCGAAGGAGGCTGTAGCCGAGCAGGATTATGTGCAGGCGATCAAGGACGGCCAAGTCGAAATAGATATGGCCTACGCTGCCGGTCTGGAGGAACGCCGCAAAAAGGGCGAGGAGCTCAATGAGATTGAGCAGGCAACCCTTGACCGGTGGAATGACATCAACCAGCAGGCCCTGGACAAGTACAAAGGCCAACAGCAAGAGATTGTCGATGCGGCAACCTCAACAAAAGATAAAATCGTTCTTTCGGAGCAACAGTCTGCAAAAGAGCGGCTTGCGATCCAAGAGCATAATAACGAAGTCACCGCTGCGTACGTGGATAATTATAATTCCATCATGGGAAAAATCCCGGAATCTCAAAAACAGTACCTTGCAGATATGACTATTGAAGATGCCCGCTTCCTTGATGACATGGTTTCAAAGTGGGATGAAGGCGGAAAAGAGCAGTGGGACCAGTATGTGGCAGGTATTGAGGCCGGGACCGCAAAGGCGAATGAACTGGCATTTGCCGGGGCCACGCAGGTAGCAAATACAACGGCAGATACCACGGTGAATACGCTCGAAGCCAGGAAAGGGGACATTGAAGCATCGGGCGGGAATGTTGGACAGACGATTGGCACGAGCATGGAGCAAAGCCAAGCGCCGGATGAAGCGGCACAGGCTATTGCAGACCGTGTTGTATCCAACCTGTCCAATGCGGATTATTCTGCTATTACGAATGGTATGGCGACAGCCATTAAGAACGGGACGAAATCCGTGCAGTCTGCGGCACAAAGTATGTCAACATCGATTCTGAATGTTCTGAAAAAGGCATCCAGTGACGCACAGGCCGAAAGCACACGCATGATGTCGCGTTATGCAACCGGGATCAGGAGCGCAACCAGCTCCGTTTCGTCCGCAATGACATCTGTTATGAACTCGGCAAAAACGGCGGCGAATGCGGCGACGGCGAGCTGGGGAGATATTGGAAAACGGATGATCGTATTAGTGGTGCAGGGTGTAAAAGGCGAACAAGAATCGCTTACGTCAGCGGCCAAGAGTACGATCAGTAATGCTAAAGCGTCGATTTCTCTTTCCGGATGGAGTGACATTGGCAAAAATATGGTATCCGGCATGGCGTCCGGCGTCCGGAATAATCAAAGTATTCTGACGTCTGCAATCGAGGATGTAGTAAATGCCGCGATCAGCAAAGCAAAAAGCACGGCTAAAATTCATTCGCCGTCACGCGCGTTTGAAGATGAGGTTGGATACATGTTCCCAGCTGGTATTGCTGTAGGCGTTAAGAAAGGGGCACCCCTTGCACTGGATAGCGTTGATAAAATGACGCAATCGCTTATCAAGGCGGGCAGTACAAAGGTGCCTGTAAGCGTAGGCGTTAGCAAGGGCGGAGGATATGGCGTTCCCACGGGAGTAGTAAACAACTTTAATCAAAACAATACCATTGTGAACCCACCTCAAACGCCGGGCAAAATGTACCGGGAACTGCGAAGAAAGGGGAGACAGCTTATTCATGGGCTTTGATGACTACAGAATCAATATACAGCTTGAATGTGCGGGCAAAGTACTGGAGGTCAATCGTGCATATGATCTGACAGGGTGCGAAGCGTCGGACTATTCCCCCAACCTACAGGCAAATGCACAGCTTGACGGGGCAATACTCAACGGGAACAACATAGAGCCGCGCGAGATTGGTATTGCCGCGGTATGCGAAAGCAAAACGCGGGATTTCCTCGTGCGGTTCTTTAATCCCAAAGAGGACATAAAAGTAAAAATTAAAATGTATGAAAATATGCGGTGGATCATGGGGCGGGTCTCTGAATTTCAATTTGTTAAAAATAGGGTAGGCAACAGGAACGCCTTTGAAGTTGCCATTACCTGTGCTGATCCATTCTTCCGGGATATGGATAGCTTCGGAAAGAACATTGCGAACATCGTAAAACAGTTTGCGTTTCCGTTTATAAGCCCCGTAGCCGCCGCAAAGGACAAAGGGGGTACATATCACTGGATTAAAGGGCATTTAGCCGGATACAGACAATTTAACACACGGCTCAATTTAGATAATACCGGGGACATAGACGCGGGGGCCGTTTTTCGTATCGAAGCGCAAGGCGAGGTGGTCAATCCGATCATAAAACACGAATCCGGCGCATTCGTCCGGGTAAAAAGAACTCTTGCGAAGGGGGACGTTTTGACAATCAACACAGAACGCGGGGAGAAGCGGATTGAGCTTAACGGTGTCAACTCTTTCCAGTATATTGACCGCGATTCGGAAATGTTCCAATTAAACGTAGGGTCAAATATGATCGAATATGACGCAGACGTCGGGTATACAAACATGGCGGTCTATGTGTACTATACGCCTCGCTATCTTGGGATTTAGATTATGAATATAAAGCTATTGGATAAAAACTATGATGTGCTCGGTGAACTGGACAATTTCTATTCTTTGATCTGGCATCGTAAGTATTTTGATGTAGGCGAGTTTCAATTAACAGCAAAACCAGACGCGACGCTGCTGGAAACAAAGTACCTGTATAGGCCGGATGCAATCGAAACGGGCCGGGTGGAGCGGGTAGAATCGCTGCAGGATGAAACGGGCGCAACGCAGTTTGTTTTGTCGGGTAGATTTCTGGAATCGTTTCTGGATGATCGGATTATAATTCCGACCTATACGACAACGACAGAGAGGCAGGCCGGGCCTATAATTGCTGATTTGATTACGAGGAATGTCATCTCACCTGCTGATACTGCACGAAAGATTACAAACGTTCGCATGGGGATGGTTGCTTCAACGAGTAAGGTTGCAGCGTTGCAGGTTACTTACAATAACCTGATGGAATACGTTTACGAATTATGCCTGCAATGTGGTTGTTCAGTGGGGGCGGTCTATGATTTCGACACTAATCAAATAGAATTTCGGGTTTGGAATGGAAAGGACCGCACGCAGGATCAAGAGGAAAATAGTTGGGCGGTCTTTTCTGACACCTACGACAACATAAACCAGATCGATTACTACAAGGACAGCGAGAATTACAAAAATTTTGCATATATCGCCGGGGAAGGAGAAGGCTCCGCGAGAATCGTAGAAACATTGAATGAGGTTGGAGCGGGAGAAGATCGGCGGGAAATGTATGTTGATGCACGCGATCTCCGCATGGAGGACGAAAACCAAAACCCAATCTCCGAGCCTGTATATCGTACAATACTCAAACAGCGGGGAAAAGAGAAGAAAGCATCATGGGCTGTCGTCGAAAACGTGGACTGTGAAATATCTGTATATAATAAGTCGCTGATCTATAAGCAGGATTATGACTTGGGCGATATCAGCACTGTACAATATACGGGCCTTGGGATAACGGTTGAAAAGCGGATCACGGAGTGCATAGAAACGTGGGAGAACAATGCACTGAGCGTCAACACAATTTTTGGTGAAGATTATTTGAATTTTTGGAAAGTGTCAACGCATAAATAGGAGGAAGATTATGGAATATGGTTACTTCGATAGTGAAGTGATAGGATTTGACGATGCAACGGGGTTGCCTATATTTGACCGGGCGCAGGATTCCGATTTCATGGCGGCAATGTTTTCGTCAATATGGGGAAGCGGAGTTTACCCGAATCCGAGTGATAACCTCCAAGTAATGGAACGGGATGATGATTTATTTGGAGTAAAGGTCATGCCCGGACGTTGTTGGATTCAAGGCAGGTTTGGAAAAGAATCCGAAACCGTGAATTTTGAGTTTTCGGCGGCAAGCGCATCAGCAGACCGAATAGATAACATTGTTGTTGAGCTTAACAAGCAAAATCGGGAAATTACAATAATGAAAGTGGAGGGGGCGGCAGCGGCAACGCCTGTACCGCCTGAGCTGGTGAGGACTTCTGATATTTACCAGATATGCCTTGCGCAATGTAAGGTACGGAAAAACGCAACGAAGATAAACCAGTCGGATATTACTGATACGCGAATGAATACGGCATTATGCGGTTACGTTACGGGTGTAATAACACAGGTCGATACCACGACAATTTTCAATCAATATACTGCGTGGCTGTCAGAGACACAAAAGTCATGGGGTGATTGGTCGGATGCGGAAAAAGAAGCATGGTATGAATGGTGGAACTCTCAGGAGGATACGTCCGCCTATGTGACTACAGGCAGCGAGTACCAATCGCTTAAAACGGCAAATAAAAAGGTACTTGACGCAATAAATGAGGTATGGACAACGCGGCCGGGAGAAAATCTGCTTATAAATGGAACCTTCTCCTTATGGGATCGGGGAACCACTTGGAACTCTCCGCCATCCGGAACCTATACAGCTAATCGATGGCGTTCGTCCAGCGTCGTGTGCAAAAAGGTATCTCCAATTTCAAACGGCGGAATACGTGTTGAAGGGGCTCCGCAGCACCATAATATAGCCCAACCTGTGGAATGGCAGCATTTTGAGTTGAGCGAAACAGAACGAGTTACCCTTTCCGTTATGTTGAAGTTTGATAATCCTGGAGTCGAGTTTTTGATTGGGCGCGGAGGGCGTCAAGGTACGCCTGAGGACCCAACAGGCGTATATAAATCATTTATTTCGACAGGCGAACTGCAAAAAGTTTCCTTCACATTTGATGCGGCGCCGATTACGGGCAATGATGCAAAGCCGTGGTGGATATCGCCCGTGCGAATCGGTGCGGTAACAACCCCACAATCATATGAAATATACTCCGCAAAACTCGAACTTGGAGAAATAGCCACCCCGCATTTTCCGCGCTCGCGGTCTGTCGAACGGACTATGGCGTCGCGCTATTGCGCACCAATGTTCGGCGGCTATGGTTGGGTATCGGCGGCGGGGCGTGCCGATATAATGTATCCGATTCAATCGGCTTTCCGGGTAAAACCAACTGTCATTTTGCCTTCGGGCGAATCTGTACGAGTAAGAGGCTACAATGGAATGGTCGGACAAAGCTCAAATGTGACGGTTTCAAATTCATATACGACACAAATATTGGTCGCAATAAATGGCATTGCTACAAATGTACCGGTAGGTACGGCGTTCGCATATATGACAGCGGGAACGTTAATTTTAGATGCGGAAATCTACTGACAGGAGGAAAATAAATGGACGGAATTTATCAGGTATATGCACGGCCGGATGAAAGCGGAAATGTGCTTGCGGTTTTTTCAACGGCTTTTGAGAAGCCGCAAGGTGGCGATGTATTGCTGGATGAAGGCCCAGGGGATGAACATGCGCATGTGCAGGGACGGTATAACTTGTACGATGAATACGGGAGGTACAACTATAAAATTGTGGCCGGAAAAATAACAGAGATCGCGGAGAATAAAAAGCCGCCTATTCCAGAACCGCCAAAATCTGAAATGGAGCAAATACGGGAAACACTGGACATAGTAGTGCTTTCGATGCTTGGAGGTGATTTGAATGTTTGAAACATTAAAACGACTATATCAGGGAGGGCGGCTTGATAAAGCAGGACTTCAAGGGGCTGTTGACATGGGGTGGATTACAGGAGAGCAAATGAATGAGATAATGGGGGAAAATGATGCAGATTGAGATCACTTTATTGATCGCCATAATTGGTGGCTTCGTCGGTCTTGCGGGGTGGCTATCCGGGCGGGATAGAAAAATTTCAAATGACAGCGAATGGAAGGGCGCGGTCAAACAGCAGCTTGATAATATACAGGATGGAGTTGTCGGGACGCAGGCGGCGATTGCGGAAATAAAGGGTGATGTAAACGCACACTCGGATAGGATTGCTCGGCTTGAGGAAGTGGCGGAGAGGGTTGATGTTATCCAAGAGCACGGCGAACGAATTACGGCAGTCGAAGAGAGCGCAAAGCAAGCCCATCACAGAATTACGGACCACATAAACAATAACAAATAAGGCGCGGAAAGCGTCTTTTTAAATTAAAAAAAGGAGAAATAACAATGTTTGAGTATGTACAGGATTATGGTTTGAAGTTTAACGGGGCGCTTACGCCCCGGAAAAAAACGGTGCGGATTATCGAGCACCACACCTCCGGCGGACCGGGGGAAACGGTGCAGGGAATTCATGCCTACCACTTAGGCAGGGGACACAAGGGGATTGATTATAATTTCTGCGTGCTTCCTGACGGAACGGTAGTAAAGGGCCGCGGCCTTGAATATTGCGGCGGTTCGGTGAACAACTCCGCGCCGGAATCAAAGGGCATGAATGATGATTCTGTGGCGATTGTAGCCCTCGGAGATTTTGAGCATAACGAAATGCCCGAAGCACAGAAGGAAGGCTTAAAACGGATTACAAGAGACGTGGCGCAGTATTACGGCATCACGGAGATCATCAGACACAAGGATGTATCGGATACGGATTGTCCGGGCAAGTATTTCCCGTTTGACGAGGTAAAGGCGTATGCACTTGGCGGACAGCCACAACCTGCACCCACGCCGGAGCCGAGTGTACCGGGTCTTACGCGGAATTTAAAGCTGACCGACCCGATGATGCGCGGGGCTGATGTGCGGCAGGCACAGGAACGGCTTGAAAAGCATCTGGCGCAGCCGGGTAAGATCGACGGGATATACGGAGAAAAAACAAAGGCGGCAGTTAAGCGCTTCCAACAGGCGCGGAAGAACGAGGGCCGCGACATCGGGGCGGTGGATGGTATCATCGGACCGAAAACATGGCGTATTTTGTGGGAGTAAGGAGGAAACAATATGAGCAAAATTAACTGGAAGGTAAGGGTGAAAAGTCCACAGTTTTGGATTGGACTGATCGGCGTGATTCTGTCGCCCGTCTTGGCATACCTCGGGCTTGGATTTGAGGATTTGACGACGTGGGACAGCATTGCGAATGTGTTTCAGCAGTTTTTTAGCAACCCGTATTTGATTGGTACGGTGGCAATGGCAATCCTGTCCTTCATCGGTGTGTTGACCGACCCGACAACCAAAGGGATAAAGGACAGCGAGCAAGCACAGGAATACGAAAAGCCGAAAGGCTGAGAGAAGGGGCCGTCTGCATCGTAAGGTGTGGGCGGCTCTTTTATTTTGTCGGGTAGACGTCATGGAATGGCCGCGTTTTTCTGTTATATTATTAATATAAGAAAAAATGAAAACTAATCCAATTAATACATAATATAGTTGGAAATTGATAAAGTGTTCGTGTGACTACAATTTGTGGTTGCAAAGTTAAAAAATTTCTAGATATAGTGGCTTGTTACAAAAGAGAAAATAGCCTAAAATAAGACTTAAAGGAAGTTTTATTTTGGGTATATTTTTTGTGTACGTGTTTATAGTAATGATAAGAGAAGTTCATACAACATGAGGTAAATATGGGAACTGAGACGGTGCATAAAAAATTGAAAATCAAAAATAAGGTTAATCCCCGAAAAGCAGATTGCTGGCGAGTTATGCCTCGTAAGGGGAAAATTATTATAGAATTTGGGCGCGTAAACAAAAACAAGGAAACAGAGATAGAAGTTGTATCGAGTGTGTACGTAGACCCTGTATTGCTTCGAGGCATAGTAGCAAGTCACTTAAAGAGCGGCATTTTTTATCAGCAAAAATACGACGAAGATATAGGATTTAATCTTGAGCCCATTGAAGAACCGGGTGATAATAATGAATGAATTTAGAGAAGTAAAATACAACTTTGAACATTTTACAAATAATACCAGTGTTGCCGATAATCTATTGAAAATAATGGAAGAGATGGCAAACAGCACTATTGAATCTAGGCTTAGCATTCCAAGTGCAGAATGGACGGATTATACTTCCCGAACATCATGTGGCGATTTTGTGTATGGGGACTTATATAGCAAGCCTGCCTGGATGCAGAATTTGATTGAAAATTGTGTTGAACAAGAGGAATGCAAAAGACTATTGGTTTATGAAGGCAATGAATATGTTTGTTTTCGGGTATTTGTTGAAGATGCAAATATTGATGTAATTGATAAGTACAGCGACTTATTAATAGATACCATTGAAAAATATGGCTCG
Organism: Christensenella intestinihominis; assembly: GCF_001678845.1. Lineage (GTDB taxonomy): Bacteria > Bacillota > Clostridia > Christensenellales > Christensenellaceae > Christensenella > Christensenella intestinihominis. Next base: position 6,816 of record NZ_MAIQ01000014.1, on the reverse strand, counting down.
CTTAATTGTGATTTATTAGTTTTGCCGACAGAGTGCTATGATGAGGAAGTAAAAAACGCAGCCAAAATATTAATTAAATACTGAAAGACGGAACGCTTTTATGGCAAACTGTGAAAAACATGCAATACAAGCAAAACACAATATGGCTCTATTTTCAAAACTGGATTCGATGATATCCGAAGATGATCCTTTCAATGATTGGAAGGCTACGATATTATTTTATACTGCGATGCATAGTATACATAGCTTTTTAGCTATAAATGATATCCATATTCAAACACATGCTAAATTAATTGATTCGTTAGTTGATTATAGGGAGTTGCGTATGTTCTGGAGAGACTATCAGTCGTTGTATTCGTTGAGCAAACGATCCAGATATTATTGTTGCCAAATCAAGGATAGCGAAGTTGAGAAAGCAAAGCAAAAAGTCAAGAATATATATAAACAACTAATAGGAGCTTGAGGGCACTGGCGACCCAAGCCTGCATGGGCCGAAGAATTGATTATTGAACGTTTGAGCCGCTCTAAAAAGTAGGGCGGCTTTTGCTTTTACAATCGCATAAAACGTGTAAAAAACGTGTATGGAAAAAAGAAAACCCACTTATATAGCGGGCTATTCCTGTATTTGGTGGAGCATAGGAG
>NZ_MAIQ01000014.1:0-6164 GCF_001678845.1 Christensenella intestinihominis | reverse complement strand
GTGGTGGAGCATAGGAGGGTTGAAAAGGGCGTTTTTTGTTGATTTTAGGCAGATAGAGCAATTTGAATAATCGCATAACAAAGCGATTTTTGACGATTCTCGTTTTTGCATGGAGGAGTCCAAAATATCAAAGTTGGAAAAAATCGTGTACCAATCGTGTACAGGGCTACTTAATTTTGTTAAGAATTTCTACCGCCTTCTCTTCTTCTTTTGGATATAAGTGGGAATATGTGTTCCATGTCATTTCTATTTTGGAGTGGCCCAGCCTTCGGGCGATCTCCTGAATGTTGATGCCACTGTTCGCAAGTAACGAAACATGGGAGTGCCGGAAGTCGTGAATTCGTATTTTTTTCACTCCGGCCATCTGCGCGAACCTCTTGTTGTGGTTTTCTATGGACGTGTCGCGTAGGCATTTCGTGCCGCCGCACACCTTGAACGATGAATTAAAGCCATCATACTTCCTCCAACGCTTCTTGTGTTCGTTCAGAATAAGCATAAGGGGTTTCGGAATTTGCAGGGTGCGAACGGATGCAGTATTTTTAGGAGGCGTTTCCCGGTCTTCGCCCTTAAGCTTCTGTGTGACACTCCGCCTGACCGACAAATAACCTTTGCTGATATCCTTCCATTGCAATCCATGTATTTCGCCCTTCCTGAGCCCCGTATAAAAGGCTATGGCAAAAAATACATAGTAGTCCCATTCGTAGAGAAAACCGCGTTTCTCGGCCTCCTGTGCGTTCTGGCAGGCAATAGAAATAAACTTCTTAAATTCTTCCGCAGTATAGAAGTCCATTTCTTTTTTAATTTCACCGGAGCTTTTAAAATTACCGATTCTTACCAATGGATTCTTTGGAATGTGCTCCATTTTGACCGCGTAGTTAAGGAGTGTGCGAAACACGGAAAATGCCGCCTGCTTGGTATGCAGGGAAATATCCTTATTTTCCATGTTTAATTTCCACTGTGCTAAAAGCCTCGTATCTAATTTTTCCAGCTTAATATGTTCAAGTTCTGGCATAATGTGGTATTCCATGATGCGCTTGAATTTATCCAGCGTCGATTCTCTGATCTCGTTTTTTCGCACTTCGCAATACTCGTCAAAGAGCTCACGCAGCGTGATGCGCTTTGCAGGTGCTTCATGGCGTATCTCCTGCAAAAGCTTCAATTCAAGAATTTTCGCTTCATCAGAGCCGTAAGTAACCCGATCTACCTGTCGGGCCTTTCCGAGAGCGTCTATGAAGTTGATCCGCACACGGTATTTTTGCTTCCCGTCGCGCCGTCCGTTCATTTTATAGATTGGCATTACTTTCTCCTGCGGCGCTTCCATTCGTCCCTCTTGTGTTGGCAGCGCAGAGGTTTTTAAATTTGACAATTACATATTTTTAGGTATAATATAATTAAGTTAACTCGTGAAGGAATAAAGCTGGGTTCCCGAATGGGAGTAGGCGTAAGCCGAGAATCCTTTGCTCCTGGGGTTAGCTTTTTTTTATATTTTCTATTATATCCTCTGGGTCTTTTTGCAATTCAGCAATAATAAAATCAATAGCCGCCATTGAGTAACTATACGTCGGTGGATTGTTAATTTTATGGGTATAGCAAAATTTTGGATTGGCCTTTATCCCGTAATATTTTACAAACAAATTAAAATGATACCTGTTAAAAACATGAGGAAAATTTATTCCTAGTGTTTTCACTCTCCTATTGATTAACTCTATACATTTTCTCGCTGTGTACTTATGTGTATCGTTCGGGTCTTTCAATTCCTTAACAATTTTAACTTTTGCAGTAGAGTTGTTATCGATCCCAACGATAGAGGTAGCCTTTGCTTTGTCTTTGGTGATGTAATGCTCATGAATGATTCGGATCGCAAAAGCGCTGTTATTATTTTCGATCAATGGCTTTAGATTATTATTAGTATCAATAAGCTTTGTGGCAATTTCCTCTGGATATTTTGCTTTTATTTCGGACTCCTTAAACGCTTTCATGCCAACCGTAAGAGTGAGAAAATTTTGAGGAATGATCTCGGTCATATCGATCCCATGAAACTCTTGCATTTTTTCAGTGAAATTAAATACGCACGACTGAAAAAGTGGAATATATACCATTTCATATTCTTCCGTGATAAAGTGCGTACTCGTGTTTCTTAGTTCGATTATTTTTTCCAGATTTAATCGCAGAGGAGCCTTTTTATTGGTGAATATTGACGCAATACAGTTTTCTAGCGTAATAGTGCGTTCTGGATTGTCTTTATAGTAAACGCTTTTTTCTCCGAACTTTTTTATCATGTGAGACTTTAACATCAATTCCCAAGCATTACAAATAAACAAACTAAATCCTTCAACGCGATATCGGATAGTCGGCTTGTTGTATAATTCTATTGCTACTAAAAAGGCCTCTGTTGATTTTGCTAACAATCTTTCTTCCAACTTTTTCACTTGTTTTTCGCTCCATTCATTACTTCACAACCCTTATCAATCGCCTAACTTCACCAACTCATGTTGGCAGCATGGAGGGACGTTTAATCGTTGCTTTTATCCGCATTTAGATTCAAAGTACGAATGGGCTTGCTCTTCAAAGTCGTCAAGAGATGAGAATTGTTTATCTGCAATATTGGTAAGTCGTCTACGATCTATTTTTTGCAATGAAGGCGAGTCTATATCTTCATATATTATAAGGCTTTCAAATGGTATTTTCTCATTTCGGAACATCATGCAGCACGAAATTGCGTCGCGGGCTTTAAGAGAATCTTTAACCCCAAACAAAAATATAGGCTTTTTTTCGGGTATATCAAATTTGCAGTCCGTTGAATAATCTTGGATCGGTGAAAAATGCGGCGTTGGGTTATATTTCCCCAGAGAGCTATCTATGTAGTCAAACAGATAATCATAAAAAAGTGATTTTATGGTCTCGTTTTTGAGGATAGACATATTGCTTACCTTTGATATAATCTGATAATATTGCATTAGTGATTGATACAAATTATCGCTGGTAGTATCTATATATATATTCCCATCGTCGATTTGTCCAAGATTTCTAGTCACGATGGATTCAAATACATCGTTTTTTTTGGCTGTGTCAACATCGAACTGATAGGATAGGTGCATAAGCGTGAGGCCGTAATCACAGATGCGGAACGGCTTTTCTGCGTTGTCTGTTTTTTCAATAAAAACATCATACATATCGCCGTCTTCATGAAATATGGGAAGAAAAACTTGATCCACCCCTGTTTTTTTGGGCTGGAACTCAATCGAATTATTGAGCTGTGCTTTCAAAATTGCTTTGTAATCCATCTTGCACCTCTAAGTTTCTAACTCCCCAAACCAACTTATTTGAGTAGACAAATCAAACATATCTCCGTAATTAATAATATTGCATTCGCGGAAAAAATACAATAGCGCAGAATCAAAATCAACGTAGTGCGGCACAACGTCTTTGTCGGGATTCGGGTTGAGAAAGTTTCCCGCGTTAGCCTCTTCCGCAGTCATAATATGAATATGCGGTTTTTGGTGGTGTTCTATATGGCTATTGTTGCCGCGCGTACCTCCGTGCATGCTGTTTGCTCTAAAAAGTATGATTCTTGGAACGTTTTGTATGCAATTAATGCCCATTAGTAAAGCAGTATAGTGATCTCCAAACTCAATGTGCTGATGAAATTGAATTTCAAAATTCAGGGTTCCGTCCTGCGATTGTGCATATAATTTTTTGCGTTTTTGGAAACTCTGAATTTTATATGTACGCGGGAATGGCCTCACTATTACTTTTGGGCATTTTATTAGATGTTTAATTAGCATTGGCGTTATTGCCATTGTACCCATTGCGCCTTCCTCCTTAAAATTTGGCTCTTAACTCTATAACTTTACCTAAGACCTCAACAGGCAAATCTTCGATTTCCTGCATAGTATAGAACATCGGCATATATGCGGCGTTGCTGGAAACCAGCGAGATTCCATTTGCGTGTTTAATAATCTTTTTTACAGTCGCACAATCGCCGTTTACAAGCACCACCGCAATTTCTCCGCTTTCAATATCAGGCTGCCTACGGACAATAACAACATCGCCTTCTGAAAATTTTGGTTCCATGCTATCGCCTTTAATTTGCAATGCAAAGAACTCTCCTGTTTCCGCAAGCTCCGGTTCTATTTCTTCATAATCGAGGATATCCTCAATGGCTTCTATGGGTATGCCTGCCTGTACGCGGCCAAGAACGGGTATTTTAACGCCTTTTGATATTTGCGGGTCGTTGCCAAGCAAATAATCGGTAGACACCCCCAATGTACGAGAAAGAATCCCGAGCATTTCGTTGCTTGGTTGGCTCTTGTTTGTTTCCCACATGGCCAGTGTGCTCCGGGACGTACCAATTAGTTCTGCTAATTTATCTTGTGTATACCCCTTTTGCTTGCGAGCCACCCGTAATCTATCCATAATATAGCCTCCTTTTTAAAAAGTATATGTCAATTCATTTGACGTTTCAATAAAAAATAAAAAATATTTGTCAAATATATTGACATACAGGGGAGGCCATGATATTATAATGTCAAGAAAAACGACAATGAGGTGAAGGGATGTCAATAATAAAGACATTAAGAGAAAAACAGGGCTTAACGCAGGAGCGGTTAGGCGAAATAATTAATGAGAAAAGAACAACGATCTCCATGTGGGAGACTGCGGGGACTTTGCCCCATGCGTCTAAGCTGCCACTCCTTGCCAAAACCCTGCATTGCACAGTAGACGAATTGCTCGCAGATCAAGAAATGAAATATAAGCGAGAAAGCTAAATTGCGTAAGAAAGGAGAAAGGAAATATGGAAACAAAGGACTTAAAAGAAACGCTCGAAGGGCAGTTTGAGCTACTCCGCGAGCGTTCAGAGATTTCCAATGATTTGTCGGAAATCGCGCTTGCAACAGAAAAAATGATAGAAATTGCACGATTCATTTCCGAATTATGGGAATAGTTATTTGTCCTCAAGCTCGGACAGGGTCTTGTGAACTGCATCGATTATCGCACAGAGGTCTTTGCCCTGAATCGGGGCGCGTGTACCGGATGACATCCATGCGTCGACGTAGGCGCAAACGATGTCGACGGTTAATTCTTTATCGGTAGTCTTATCCACTGCAACCACCTCCCTTCTACCCAAATATTATCACAGGATAGTGGGAAGGACAAGAAAGGAGCAAGACAATGAAAAAGCGACGACCGTTTAACACAGAAACAGCACTACGAATCTATTATACCTATCCGAATGAAATAGGCAACGCGCAGCTTAAAGAACTGTTTGATGTAGCGGCCAATTCAACGGTAGCGATCATTAAAAAAGAAATACGAAAGCTGATGGACGAAAAGGAAATAAAAGTCTGGAATGCACAAAATGTAGACACGAAAATAGCTTACGAGTATGCCGGGATAGATATTGATGCAGTCGAGAAAAGCTATACAAAAATCAAAAAACTAGGATTGGAGGTACCGGGAGCATGAAAATCGAACCAGTAACCCCGTTCCAAAGAGCATATGACAAAAGCAGAAAATTGAAAACCGACCTTTTGGCCTATGCGAACCGGGCACACAAGCCAAAACCCATACCAAAATTGGGAATTGTCAAAGGGAGGGTTGGAAGGTGAGTTATTCCAAAGTATGTGACGGTTGCGAAAATCATCGCAACCTCGACCCCGGCGAAAAGCCGTGCAAAGAAAAATCCGCTGTCAGACGGGAATCTACACAAGCGGATAATCCGAGAAATAAATCTCTTGCCTACAGTATGAGGGCAGACGGAGGAAAAGTCAATGAGTAGAACAATCGCTGGATATAAAGGAACGGACGCAGGCGGAAAGTGCAGAGGTTTTCAATACGAGAGCGGCAAGGAGTACGAAACAGGGGAAGCGGTCTGCTGTGAATCAGGATTTCACTTCTGCGAAGAACCGTTTGACGTTTTCGGATATTACCCGCCATCGGATAGCCGATATTACGAAGTGGAGGGGGGCGGCGATACAGATAAGGACGGCAATGACAGCAAGGTCGCCTGTTCCAAAATCAAAATAGGCGCAGAGATCGGATTGTCCGGAATTATCAAAGCGGGTGTGAGTTTCATTCTTGAATGCGCGAAAAAAGATACAAAAGTCGAATCCAACACAGGCTACCGGAGCGCCGCCACCAACACAGGCGACCAGAGCGCCGCC
>NZ_MAIQ01000013.1 GCF_001678845.1 Christensenella intestinihominis | reverse complement strand
AATCCGCGTCCCACTCCCGTTCCCAATACGCAAAATATGTCCCGAATTTCATTGTAATCACTCCATTCATTCGATTTATATGTGTAAACGTTTCCACATTCTGAACAAAGAATTATCCTTACTTTCCTTCGCAAAATAATCACGTGTTTACCCTAAGATGAAATTATAATTGTGTGAACGTTTCCATAAATTGATTAATTGAATTATAAATGAAACCATATTAAAATGTCAAGTGCTTTTTCAAGTTTTTTAAAAAAAGAATTTGCGGCGGCAAAAATCAGCGCAGGTCGGCCACCGAATCGCGGACCACCATTTGCGCCGGAAGTTCCACCTCGAGGCCGCTTCCCTTGCTGTCCTCCCGGATATTATGAAGAAGCATTGCCACCGCGTCCACTGCCATTTTTTTCGTATCGCAGGCGACGGTCGTCAGCGCGGGCGACAAAAAACGCGCGACGGAAATATCGTCAAAACCGACGACCGAAACCTCTTTTCCTACGGTAAGCCCTTTTTTCGCAATCTCGTCGTAGGATTTCAGCGCGTTAAAGTCGTTGATATTGATGATCGCCGTCGGGGGGTCCTTTTCCTCCAGCAGCTTCTTGGTTTCGTCATACTCGCTTGACGTTTTCAGCATATAGCCGTCGATAAGCGGGAGTCCATTTTTTTCCAGCGTATCCTTATACCCCTGGAGGCGTTCCATAGTCTGCGTGGAATTGGGATGGAAGCCGACAAACGCAATTTTACGGTGCCCCATATCGATCAGGTACTGCGTAAGGCTGCAGGCCGCGCTGTAATCGGTCAATTTGATACAGTCGAAATATGCGACGTGCTCGCCTATGCTGATCGTACGCATATATTCGCCCATTTTCTGGATTACTTTTTTTTCCTTGACGTTGATGGAAACAAGGATCAGGCCCTCGGCATTGCGCATAATAAGGTCGTCCACAAAATTGGCAATTTTCTCCCGGCTGAATTTCGTGTTGCACAGCATCATGGAATAATTATTTTTTGTGAGCCGGTCCTCCAGCTTTACCACCAGGTCGGCCAGGAAAGGATTGTTGATTTCCGGCACGGCAATTCCCACGATATTCGATTTACGTTTAATCATGCTGCGCGCCGCGCTGTTGGGAAGGTAATTCAGCTGCTTGACCGCATCCTCGACTTTCTCCCGCGCATCCTTGCCAACATAACCGCTGTTATTAAGGAAACGGGAAACCGTGCCGATCGAAACGCCCGCATATTTTGCCACTTCCCTGATTGTAATTCGCTTATTTGCCATTTGATCCGGTTTCCTTTCAATCGCTTTGATTGTAACATTCCCCGTTTATTTTGTCCAACTTGAAAAAAGCTCCCCGCCCATACGGCAGAGAGCCCGCTTCCTCTTTTTTACAGCTTCCTTGGCGCAAGCCCGATCTTGCGCTGCGCCTTGGAAAGCGTCTTGCGCGCCGCATAGGCCGCCTTTTCCGCATTTTCCGTCATCACGCTTTCAAGGAACGCCTTGTCGGCGCGCACCTCCCGGTAGCGCTTTTGCAGCGGCTCAAGCTCTGCAATTACGGCGTCCATCACGCCCTGCTTCAATACGCCGTAGCCCTGCCCCGCAAAATCCTTTTCGCTTTCCGCGATCGTCTTCCCCGTAAGCGCCGAATAAATGGTGAGCAGGTTGGAAACCCCCGGTTTTTCTTCCGCGAAACGGATTTCCCCGTCGCTGTCCGTCACCGCGCGCCGGAGCTTCCGCGCAATTGCGTCCGGCGGATCGAGCAGTGAAATAAACGCATTTTCGTTTTCGTCCGACTTGGACATTTTCTTTTCCGGCTCCTGCAGGCTCATGATCTTCGCCCCCGCTTTGGGGATATACGGCTCCGGAACCGTGAATACGTCGCCGTAAATATTGTTGAAACGGATGGCAATATCGCGCGTCAATTCCAGGTGCTGTTTCTGGTCGACCCCTACGGGCACAAGGTCTGCCTGGTAGAGCAAAATATCCGCCGCCATTAAAACCGGATAGGTAAACAGGCCTGCGTTTATGTTATCCCCCGCCCGGGCGCTCTTTTCCTTAAACTGCGTCATGCGCGAAAGCTCTCCCATATAAGTGAAGCAATTAAGGAGCCATGCAAGCTCCGCATGCGCGCTTACGTGGGACTGCATATACAGCACGTTCTCTTTCGGATCGATTCCCGATGCAATCAGGATCGACATGGTGTCCAGCGTGCGCCTGCGAAGCATGGCCGGGTCCTGCCGCACGGTAATCGCGTGCAGGTCCACCACGCAGTAATAACAATCATATTCGTTCTGGAGCGCCACCCAGTTTTTAACCGCCCCGAGATAGTTCCCAAGCGTTAAAATCCCCGAAGGCTGGATGCCGCTGAATATCGTTTTCTTTCCGTCCATAGGTTCAGTCCCCCATCTGATGGATAAATTTTTCCACCGCCGTTTTGAGCCCCGTGCGCTCTACGCAATCCGGATGCAGCACCGGCTTTTCGCGCAAATCGGCAATCTGCGGCGGAATCTGCGTCCCCGTAAGCTGGGAAAGCCGCCCGGCCGCCTCGAACGCGTCCGGCACATCCTGCCCGGATACGCAGCGGAGCACATCCTGCGTAAACTTGTAGGGGTTCGCCGTGGAAACCACGACGCAGAGCGTTCCGTCGCCTGTCTGGCGGCGGTATTTTTCGCCCACGCACTGCGCGACCGCCGTATGCGGGTCAATCAGGTAGCCGTAGGTTTCAAACACCCTTTTTATGGTTTGCGCCGTTTCCGCCTCGTCGCAGAAATCCGCCCAGAACGTTTGCCTAAGCCCCGCCTGCGTGGCGGCCGGAATTTCGTATTTCCCGTTTTGCCGGAGCGCTTCCATCCATGCGCGCACCTGCGCGTCGTCGCGCCCCGAAACCTCGAACAGCAGCCGTTCGAGGTTGCTTGAAATCAGGATATCCATGGACGGGGACATCGTTTTGTGGAAGGGCCGGTTCGCGTCATAGACGCTTTTATTGAAGAAATCCGTGAGCACGTTATTCCCGTTGGACGCGCACACCAGCTTCTTTATGGGAAGGCCCATACGCTTCGCATAATACCCCGCGAGGATATTTCCAAAGTTGCCGGTCGGTACGACAAAATTAATTTCCTGTCCGTTTTCGATCTTTCCGTCCGCCGCAAGCTTCGCGTACGCATAAATATAGTAGGCAACCTGCGGGATCAGCCGTCCGAAATTGATGGAATTGGCGGAAGAGAACGTATAGCCCGCCTCTTTCAGGAACGCTTTCAGTTCCCCGTCCGCAAACAGTGCTTTTACGCCCGTCTGCGCGTCGTCAAAATTCCCCTGTACGCCGCACACCGCGACGTTCCCGCCTTCCTGTGTGACCATTTGCAGCTTTTGCATCGTCGCCACGCCGTCCGCCGGGTAAAACACCTCGATCGCCGTGCGCGGAACATCCCGGAAGCCCTCGAGCGCAGCCTTGCCCGTATCCCCGGAAGTCGCGGTCAGGATCAGCACATTTTCCGACTGCTTATGGATATCGAGCGCCTTGCGGATCAGGCGCGGCAAAACCTGCAGCGCCATATCCTTGAACGCAAGCGTGGGCCCGTGCGTAAGCTCCATCACGTATTCCGCAGGGGTAAGCTCTTTTAAGGGAACGACCCGTGAATCGTCAAACGTCCCGTAGGCCTGCTGGGTAATCTCCGCAAGGGCCGCTTCCTCCATGTCAAAGAAATACCGCAATACGCGCGCCGCGAGAATATCATACTCGTGCGCCGCATACGCCTTCATCTCTTCAAGGTCGATCTGCGGGAACGCCTCGGGCACAAACAGCCCGCCGTCCGCCGCAATCCCCTGGAGCACCGCCTGGGTGGCGGGGATGGAATTCATTTTTCCGCGCGTGCTTAAAACCTGCATTGTCTTTTTTCTCCTTCATATGAAACGTGAAAAGCGGACAGCCGCACGAATTCGCCGCGGAAAGGCGCTCCCTTCCGCCCGCACATGCTGTCCGCCTTAAGCCAAACGGCTTAACGCAATTCTTTCCATTATAAACCGGCTGCAGCCGCATCCGGCAAAACAAAAAGGCGCATCCTCAGATGATGTACTGCTTGAGGAAGTCCGGCGCCTGCGCCGGGTCCGCACTGACGATGATAACCGCCTTGAAGCCGTTTTTCTCGGAAAGCGCTTCGATCTTTCCCAAAAGCTCCTTAAGCTCCGTCACTTCCATCTTTACAATCTTGAGGAATGCGTCGATAAATACCGCTTCTATATCGTAATTCTGAGATACCATGCCGCATAACATGCCATAAAGGGCGTCGCCCGAGTCGATCCCGAAGTCCTTCACGTCCACGAAGCGTGCCTGGTGCGCAACATCGTACATATAGCGCTTGTCGTCATCGATGAAAACGACGTCTCCTTTTGTGGAGTTCAACTCCGCGTTTGCAAGATCGATCAGTCTTTTTGTTTTCCCACTGCCCTTTTTTGCATAAATTAATTGTATCATGGTAAAGACCCCCTTGTTTTTTGATAGGTTCCGTTTAAGACCATTATAATATATATGTCCTGTTTTATCTACAACAAAAAATTATTTTTGGGAAGAAAAGCCGCCCCGGGCGGGAAAATACGTCTGCACGCTTCCTTCCCCGCCCGCAGCGGGAGGTGGTATACACGCAGCACCCGTTTCCACTATCTCAATTTAAAATATTTTTTCGGGACACGGGCCATAAAAAAACTGCCCCGGAAAATACCGGAGCAGCCTTGATTATTTTTCAAGCAGGCTCTTGCCTTCCATTTCAAGCGGCTGTGGAAGCCCCATCAGGTCAAGCATTGTCGGCGCGAGGTCCGCAAGGATTCCGTCCTCCCGCAGCTGATCCAGCTGGTGCCGCTTTGAAACCAGAATGCAGGGAACGGGATTGGTGCTGTGCGCCGTGAACGGCCCGCCCGTCGCCGGGTCAACCATAATTTCCGCATTGCCGTGGTCTGCCGTAATCAGCACTTCGCCGCCCACCGAAAGGATGGCGTCCACTACCTTGCCCACGCATTCGTCCACCGCTTTCACCGCTTTCACCGCCGCTTCAAAGATGCCCGTGTGCCCGACCATGTCGCAGTTCGCGAAGTTGAGGATCATCACGTCGTATTCCTGCGACTCAATCAGCTCAACCGCTTTTTTGCATACCTCCGGCGCGCTCATTTCCGGCTGGAGGTCATAAGTCGCGACCTTGGGGGAAGGAATCAGGAACCGTTCTTCACCCTCGTTCGGCTGTTCTACGCCGCCGTTGAAAAAGAAAGTAACGTGCGCATATTTTTCCGTTTCCGCGATGCGGAACTGCTTCTTGTTATTCTTTGCCAGGTATTCCCCCAGCGTATTCTGGAGCACCTGCGGCTTATAGGCCACATGGATATTTTTGAACGTCTTATCATACTGCGTCATGGACACAAAGAACGTCGGGAAATATTCATGCTCAAAGCCCGTAAAATCCTCCTGTGTGATGCTGTGCGTAAGCTCCCGCGCACGGTCCGGCCGGAAATTGAAGAAAATCACCGAGTCGTTCGCCTTCAGCTTCGCCACCGGTTCGCCATTTTCCGTGATGACCGTCGGTTTTACAAATTCGTCAAATTCCTTTTTGTCATAGGAATCCTGCATTGCGCTTACCGCATCCGGCGCATTCATGCCTTCGCCCTTTACGATTGCGTCATAGGCAAGCTTTACGCGTTCCCAGCGGTTATCCCTGTCCATTGCGTAATAGCGGCCCATCACCGTGGCGATCTTTCCGGCCCCGATCTCTTTGATCTTCGCTTCAAGCTGCCGGATGAATTCTTTGCCGCTGTCCGGCGGAACATCCCTGCCGTCCATCAGGCAATGCACATACGTCCGGTCGCCGATGCCGTTTTCCTTCGCCAGCTTTAGAAGCGCGTAAAGGTGCTCCTGGTGGCTGTGCACGCCGCCGTCGGAAATAAGGCCGATGAGATGGAGCGCGCCGCCCTTTTCTTTCACGTTCTTCACCGCATCCATGAATTCCTGTTTGCTGTAAAAATCGCCGTCCGCGATGGATTTTGTGATCCGCGTCAGTTCCTGGTAGACAATCCTGCCCGCGCCAATGTTGAGGTGCCCGACCTCGGAATTCCCCATCTGCCCGTCCGGGAGGCCGACCGACATGCCGCTCGCGCCGAGCTGCGTGGTGGGATACTCTTCCATCAGCTTTTTGATGTTCGGCGTTCCTTCCGCATAGATGGCGTTTCCTTCCGTCTGCGCCGTAAGGCCAAAGCCGTCCATAATAATTAATGCTGTAAATGCCATATAATGTCACCTGTTTCTATTAGAAAATCGAAATACCTTCCAAGGAATATCCTTTAATAATTTACAACCTTGGAAAAATCCTCCGCCTTCAGCGAAGCGCCGCCAATCAGCCCGCCGTCAATGTCGCTCATCGCCATAAGCTCGGAAGCGTTCTTGGGGTTCATGCTGCCGCCATACTGTATTCTTACCTCGTCCGCAACGCTGCCAAACACTTCTTTTACCGCCGCGCGTATCTCTTTGATGGTATCGTTGGCGTCGTCCGCCGTTGCCGTTTTGCCCGTGCCAATCGCCCAGATCGGCTCATACGCGATCACCACCCGGGCAACGTCGCCCTCCGCTACGCCAAGCAGCGCGAGCTTCGTTTGCTTGCGCACCACTTCCGCCGTGACGCCGCTTTCACGTTCCTCGAGCTTCTCGCCCACGCATACGATGGGAATGAGGCCCTTTTCAAGCGCCTTTTTCACCTTGAGGTTTACGGTCTCGTCCGTTTCCGCATAATATTCGCGGCGTTCGGAGTGGCCGATGATAACATATTGCACGCCAAGGTCAAGCAGCATATCCGCTGAAATTTCGCCTGTGAACGCGCCGGAATCGTGGTAATCGAGGTTCTGTGCCCCAAGGCCGATTCCGGAACCGCTGAGCGCCTGGGCCGCCGCCGCAAGGTCTGCCGCAGGCGGGCACACCACCACGTCTGCCTTCGCATCCGCAACGAGGGGTTTTAATTCGTTAATCAGCGCCACTGCTTCACTCGCCGTTTTGTTCATCTTCCAATTTCCCGCAATAATCGGTTTTCTCATAATATGGAACTCCTTTTAAATTGTAATCTTTTTGAAAAGGACGGAGAGCCTCCGTCCTTTTTTAAATTAATAATTAATAAGTAATAATGAACAGTGGCTGTGCCGGTTTAGCTGGCGGGCATAAACCATCCGCCGCAGGCGGATACCGAACTTATTCATTATTCCCTATTCCTTTTTACTTGTCGTTCAAAGCCGCTACGCCCGGCAGCTCTTTCCCCTCAAGGAATTCGAGGGATGCGCCGCCGCCCGTGGAAATATGCGACATCTTATCTGCAAAGCCAAGGTTTTTCACAGCCGCCGCGCTGTCGCCGCCGCCGATAATCGTGATTGCCGAGGAATCCGCCAGCGCTTCCGCGATGGCCTTGGTGCCGTTCGCAAACGCGGGCATTTCCGCAACGCCCATCGGCCCGTTCCAGATGACCGTTTTCGCGCTCTTGATTTCGTTGGCGAAAATGATGCGCGAGGAAGGCCCGATATCAAGCGCCATTGCGTCCGCCGGAATATTTTCCGCCGCGACAATCTGCGTTTCCGCATCCGCCTTGAATTCCTTTGCTACGACAAAGTCGGACGGAAGCATGATTTTAATGCCCTTTTTCTTCGCCTGCTCCATCAGGTCACGCGCGAGACCGAGGCGTTCGTCGTCCACGAGGGATTTTCCCATTTCATAGCCCTGCGCCTTAACGAACGTGTTCGCCATGCCGCCGCCAATAATGAGGCCGTCTACCTTGGTCAGCAGGTTTTCGATCACGCCGATCTTATCCGACACCTTAGCGCCGCCAAGGATCGCGATGAAGGGGCGCGCCGGGTCTTCAAGCGCTTTTCCCATCACGGAAAGCTCTTTGCCGATCAGGAAGCCCGCGACTGCCGGAAGATAATCCGCGACGCCCGCCGTGGAAGCATGCGCGCGGTGGGCCGTGCCGAATGCGTCGAGTACAAAAACATCGCCAAGTGCCGCAAGCTGTTTCGCAAACTCCGGATCGTTTGCCGTTTCCTCCTTATGGAAACGGAGGTTTTCAAGCAGCACAACCTGCCCCGCTTCCATGGAATCCACCGCGTCCTGCGCTTCCTTGCCGATGCAGTCTTTTGCAAAGATCACTTTGGTGTCCAGGAGTTCGCCAAGCCGTTTCGCGACGGGCGCGAGTGAAAACTCGGGCTTTACTTCGCCCTTCGGACGGCCAAGGTGGGACATCAGGATCACCTTTGCGCCGTGGTCGAGGAGGTACTGAATCGTGGGAAGAGCCGCCCTGATCCGGGTCTCGTCCGTAATTTCCCTGTTTTCGTTCAGCGGAACATTAAAATCGACCCGCACAAGCACCTTTTTGCCCTGAACGTCGATATCTTCAATCGTCTTTTTCATGATCTTTACTCCTTTTTGAATGATTATTCACATACCCTTTTATTTTAATCAATAAGCCCCTAATAATCAAGCATAACTTGATGATTGTACAAATCCGCGCGCCGCCGCAAAGGGACCATTGGCAGAAAAACGGAAAAGCCGCAGCCACGGGCATAACAGCGCCCGCCTGCGGCTTTTAAAGCAAATTTTCCAAACGGCGTCCGCCTGCGGCTTTCGTTTACTGCATTTCGCCGCGCAGGTACACCGCCGCAATATTGGCCACATGGTCGGCGACACGCTCGCACATGGTGATTACATCCGTAAACACGGTGCTCGCCTGTGCGCTGCATTCGCCCTTTTTAAGACGCTTGACGTGGTTTTTCTTGATCTTGGCTTCATAGCGGTCGACCTCGTCCTCGATTTCGATTACGCGCTGGGCGCTCTCGAGGTTCCCTTCCTTGAGCGCTTCGCGCAAAAGGCGGAACGCCTCGCCGATTTTGTCGGCCATGAACTGTATTTCCACCACGCCCTTCTTCGACATCTTGATTTTCTTATCCAGCCGGATTGCCGCAATATCGGCGATATTCTGGGCGATATCCGAAATGCGCTCAATATCCATAATGACGTGCAGCAGCCCCGTTACCGTACGAGAATCCACCTCGGAAAGGCCGGTCTGGCTGACGTTCGCAAGGGCGTCCGTGATTTCATGGTTGAGGTAATTGACGACCTTTTCGTTCTCCCCAACCTCGTCGATTAATTTCTCGTCCCGTTCGAGGAAGCTCTTGATCGCGAGGCTGAAATTTTCGCCGGAAAGGCGTTCCATCCGCGAGACCTCGAGGATCGCCTGGCCGACCGCAACAGGCGCGCTGTCCGCGTTTTTATCAATATATTTGAGCTTTTTGCCCTCGAGCTGCTTGTCCTCGCCGCGCACAAAGAAGTAAGCTATTTTTGTCAGGACCTGCGGGATGCCGATAAAGATAAACGCGTTCACCACATTGAAGAACGTATGGAAGTTTGCAAGCTGGTTGACCGGGGAACCGGGCGTCCACGATTTGATCCAGTCCACAATGGGCAGGAACTGCATTGCGCCCATAAAGATAAACGCCCCGATGACGTTAAAAAACAACAAAGCAAGCGCAGTGCGTTTGGCCGTTTTGGTTCCCGAAAGGCTTGCCAGGATCGCCGTAACGCAGGTGCCGATATTAAGGCCGAGGATCACATAGACCGCCGCATCGAGGCCCATGACTCCCTGCATGGCAAACGCCTGGATGATGCCCATCGTCGCCGACGAGCTTTGGATGATCGCCGTCACCGCAAGACCGGCAAGAAGCCCGATCCACGGGTTCTGGAAGGAGGACAGCAGGTCGATAAAGGGCTGGTAGTCCCGCAGCGGGGCGACCGCCTCCGACATCAGCTCCATACCGAAAAGCAGGATGCCGAGGCCGCCGATAATTTCACCGATGCGCCGTACCGAACGCTTTTTCACAAAGAGCATGATAATTACGCCGGCAAAGAGTACGAGGGGCGCAAATTCCGTTACCTTGAGCGCAACAATCTGCGCGGTGATCGTCGTACCGATGTTGGCGCCGATGCCTACGTTGATGGCCTGGGTAAGCGACATCAGCCCGGCGTTTACGAAGCCGACCACCATAACCGTAGTCGCCGACGAGCTTTGGATCACCGCCGTTACGCCCGCGCCGAGGCCAAGCGCCGAAAAGCGGTTCTTCGTCATCAACTCAAGGCCCGTCCTCAGCTTATCGCCCGCCGCCGCCTCAAGCCCGTCCGACATCAGCTTCATGCCGTACAAAAACAGCCCGAGACCCCCGATGAGCATTAAGATATTCCATAAATCCATATAAATTTCCCCCATAAGAAATTTTCATTTCATGTGAAAATAGCCGTTTTGGCGCAGCGCCTCATAGACCCCCACACACGCCGCGTTGGAAAGGTTCAGGCACCGCTGCCCGTTTTGCATCGGAATACGCACGCAGCGGTCCGCATTTTTATCCAAAAGCTCCTTTGGCAGCCCTGCCGTTTCCTTTCCGAACACCAGAAAACAATCCTTTGAATACTCCGCCCGGTCAAAGTTTTTTTGAACCTTGGAAGAAAAATACCAAAAATCCCCCTCCGGGTATTTTTGGTATAACTCCTCAAGACTTTCATATGTATATAAGGTAAGGTCCTTCCAATAATCAAGGCCCGCACGGCGCACGTGCTTTTCGTCGAGCGAGAAGCCCATCGGCCCGACAATATGAAGCACGCTCCCTGTAACGACACAGGTGCGCGCAATATTTCCCGTGTTCTGCGGGATTTCGGGTTCGACAAGAACAACCTGAACTGCCATCTTAAACCTAGCCTTTTTCTGCCTTTTGAACGTATAGGGGAGCGGCTTTTCCGCGCCTCCGGCCATTCAAAATTGATATCAATCCGAAAATCAATCCATGATAATTATAAGGTAAAATCCGGATGTACGCAATGTAAAAATTCAGTAAAACCGCGATTTATTTTTTCCGCTCCGCAACCCGGTTTTCAGCCCTTTTTTTAAACAATTCGGGAAAAATTATTTTTTGTATTACCGCAAGGGCTATTTTTTCTTTTCCTATTGACATGTACCGCTTTATGATTATACTTATAGTCATAAGCTTGTTTCTATAATCATTGGATTATTCTTTATGTAAATCAAACAAAAAAAACGGAGGATCAGCAAATGACGGAAACCTTGACTTACCGTGAATGGATGGTTATGAACGCCCTCTGGGGCAGGGACCCCCAACCCCTTTCCGGGGTGATCGAGGCCATGGGCGAAACCGTCGACTGGAGTTACCGCACCTATGCTTCTTACCTGAAAAAGCTTTGTGACAAAGGGTTTGTCGGTTTTGAGGCCAAGGGGCGCGATAAGTTTTACTATCCGCTCGTGCAGCGTGAAGACTGCATCCGTGCGGAAAGCCGCAGCCTGCTTAAAAAAGTCAGCTCGCGTAGCCGGAAGGATTTGCTGCTGTGCATGATCGAGGAAAGCGGCCTCCGCAGCGAGGACCAGGCCGAGCTTAAATCGCTGATTGACCGTTTGGGGGAATCAAAATGAATATCCTGCGCATGTTGCTTGAAGTTACCGTTTATTCCGCGGTATTGTTCGCGCTGATCCTTCTTCTAAAGCGCGTCTTCAGGAAACAATTCTCGCCGTCTTTGCAATACTTTATATGGTTCCTGCTGCTTGCGCGGCTGGCGATGCCATTTACCGCCGAGAGCAGTTTCGGGTTTATCACCATCCCGCAGGCTTCCGTTCCGGCCGCAGCGGCGGAAGCGGAAGCGCCGGCAGCCGCTGTGCCGGGGACAACGGCCGCCGCGCCGCAGTCCGGGGTTGTTCCTGCCGGAATGCAGCCCGGTTCCACCCCGACAGGCAATACGGCCGCAGGCGGCACGGAAAACGTACCGGAAGCGCAAAGCAGCATGATTCCCGCCGGAAGCGGCACGGCTACAGCGCCGGATATAAGACCCGAAAACATATTTTTAACCGTCTGGCTCGCCGGTATTTTGGCCGCAGCTTTAAAAACAGCCGGAAGCTATATTTCCCTCTCGTGGAAAATCAGGCGTTCGTGCGTCCTTCCGCCGGGAGAGGTCATGCGGGTTGTGGACGAGGTACGGCACGAGCTTGGAATCCGGCGGAATTTACGCGTATTCGTCCAGAATTCCGTTTCTTCCCCGGCGCTCACCGCTTCCTTCTTTCCGAAGCTTATTTTGCCCGTCTCCCTCCTTGGGAATCCCGGGAAACTCCGCTTTGCCGTGCGGCACGAGCTCGTACATTTTAAGCGGGGGGATTACATCGTCTGCCTGCTGATGCTTGCGCTGCGCGCCGTCTATTGGTTCAATCCGGTGGTATGGCTGATGCAGAAGCCCATTAAAACAGATATGGAAACGGCATGCGACAATATCGCAACCGCGCCCCTCCCCTTAGAGGAAAAGAAGGCGTATGCCAGTACAATATTGGAAATGTTTTCAGGACGGATGTGCCCGCAGCCCGTTCTCGGGATGTCTTTGCAAAACAACAAAAAAACCGCGGAAAAGCGAATCCGGGGAATTTTTATGAAAAACAATACCAAAAAAGGAATTAAACTTATTTCCGTATTTGCGGCGGCCTTGCTCGCCGTCGTATGCTTTACCACCGCATGCCAGCCTGCCCGTGAAATCTACCCCGGCATCACGGACCGCGATAAGTTTGCCGGGGGAACCTCCGTCGCCGGGATCAATATGGGCGGCATGACCTTTGAGGAAGGGAAGAGCGCACTCCAGCCGGTGGTGGACGATCTCCTTTCCAGGGAGGTTGAGTATACCGTGAAAAATATCGATACGCCTTACAGGCATCCCCTTTCCGTGCTCGGCGTTACCTTCGATATGGAGGCCGCGCTTGCGCACGCGATGGAAAACGGCGGCGAAGGCAAAAACTTCCCGATGGAGTTCTCTGTTGACGACGCCCCGATCAAGGCGGCGATTGCCGGGGACAGCGCGGGCTGGAACCGGCCCGCGGCCTCCTATTCCGTAGAAAAGGCATCCGACGAGGACGCGCTCACCACTTCGGGAAAAATTGTCGTGAACGAGCCGGAAACCTTTTTCCGCGTGGACGAGGACGCGCTCAGGGAGCAGATTAAAAAACAAATTAGAAACCAGGATTTCCACTCCTTCGCCGCGCCGGGAAAAACGGAAACCGCCGCACCGGAGGCGGGACCCGCGCCCGTGCTGATGGGGGCCGCCACCACAACCGTCGGCGGAAGCGATCATGCACGGAAATTTAACGTGTGGAAAATCAGCAACGAACTGAACGGCGCCGTTATCCATCCGGGCGAGACGTTTTCCGTCAACGATTATGTAGGAGACCGGACTGCGGAGGACGGATGGGCGCTTGCGCCGGGCATCGAAAACGGAGTCTATACGGAACAGGCGGGCGGCGGCATCTGCCAGGTCACGTCTACCATGTATGACGCCGCCTTGAAAGCGGAAATGGATATCGTGGAGCGCGTGCCGAACACGATTATGGCAAGCTATGTCCCGCAGGGAATGGACGCGGCGATTGCCACCGGCGGACCGGATTTCAAGGTCAAAAATCCTTACGATTCCGATATGATACTGGTCGTGAACTGCAATATCCCCGATTCCAGTGTCACGGTAGAATTTTTTGGTTCGACGGAACGGGATTACTATTTGCAGTTTGAAAGCGTACTCGAGGATGAAACCCCGCCCCCTGGATATGGAGTAACAAAATTAGTGAGTAACCCCGCGCTCGGGGAATACGATATCCGGAAAACATCCGTGGAGCAAGGCGGCGGGCAGTATACGGTTTACGCGCAAAAATATGATAAGGACAGCGATGAACCTGTCGGGGAAAGATATCAGGTGGCAACTTCGACTTACAGCGCACTGGCTGCTACTGTCGAAATCGGGCCCGGAATTCCACTGACCTCCGCCAACGTGATCGCCGCCTCCACGGAGACATTTGAAGATTTCCTGAAAGCAATCCGGGACCGTTATCCCCCGCAGTAAAATTTTGTTGCATAGTAACGCCGGAAAGGGGTATATTATTGATAGGCAAATGAATGGAGGGTATGCCCTATGGCAATGGAAAACAAAGTGATCTGCAATTGTAAGCAGGTAACGCTGGCGGATATCGAAAGCGCCCTGCGGAGCTCTAAAAAATTTACGGACGTGACTTCCGCGTTCGAGGATGTCCAGAAGGTGACGCATTGCTCCACAGGCTGCGGCCAGTGTCACGACAAAATTATGGACGCGATTTCGGATATGATGTATAACATGATCTGAACAAAAAGTATGCGTAAGGCACGATAAGCCTTAAACGGCACGGCGGTTTCCCGTCGTGCCGTTTTTTGTTCCCTCCATTCCTCCGGTAATCCAGCCGCTTTGTCCGCCCCCCGCGGATGATTGGAAATCCTGCGCAGGTCCCCGGCCCGCTTTTTTCATCCTACCGCAAAAAATCAAAGAAACAGCGAAAGCAATTCCATTACCATTTCACCGGTATAACGGTACAATTGGTACATCAAACAGGAAAGGGGCGACGCATATGGGTCCTCAAACACTCTATTTAGGCACGGTGCTGGCGGCGGGCCTGCTGTCCTTTTTCTCTCCATGCATCCTGCCGCTGCTCCCCGTGTATGTCGTGCAGTTTTCCTCCGGCATGACTTCCGCGGAAGAAAGCGCCGCCCGGCGCAGGCTGCGCGTCATCCTCAAAAGCGTGCTCTTCGTGGCGGGCATTTCGGTATGCTTTATCCTGCTGGGGTTCGGCGCGGGTGCGCTTGGCTCGGTCATCGGCAGCACACCCTTTATGATCGCAATGGGGATTATTGTAATTATCCTCGGCCTGCACCAGACGGGGCTGGTCCGCATCAAATGGCTGTCTTACCAGAAAAAAGCAGACTTTGAGCGTTCCCGCAAGGGTGATTGCCTCGGCTCCTTCCTGCTGGGCCTCACGTTCAGCTTTGGCTGGACGCCCTGCATCGGCCCCGTCCTGGGCGCTATCCTGGGGCTTTCAGCGGCCAGCAGCCAGCCGCTGTACGGCGGATTCCTGATGGGTGTTTACTCCCTCGGGTTCCTGGTGCCCTTCCTTGTGCTGGCCCTCTTTTCCGACGTATTGCTGGCCAAGGTGCGGAAATTCAATAAACACCTGCGAAAAATCGAAATTGCCGGGGGCGTCGTAATCATCCTGATGGGCGTGCTTTTAATGACGGGCACCCTGAACAGTATTTTTACGGTCTTTCCCTGAACCATGAAAGGAGATGCATTATGAAACGCAGCTATTTATTCGCCGCCGTCGGCCTCCTGCTCCTGTTCCTGTCCGCATGCGGCGCCGTCCCCGGTGCTGCTGGAGGGCAGGAAAGCGCGACGGCAGGCATGGAAAAGATGAACCGCGGCGAACCCGCGCCCGATTTTGAAATGACGGACCTTGACGGCAACACCGTAAAGCTTTCAGATTTTTCCGGGGAAAAGGTATACCTCAAATACTGGGCTTCCTGGTGCCCCGTCTGCCTGGGCGGCCTCGAGGATATCAACACCCTCTCCTCCGAAGATAACGATTTCCGTGTGCTGACCATTGTGGCTCCCGGTCAAAGGGGCGAGAAAAGCATGGAGAATTTTAAGGCCTGGTTTGCGGGCGTGGAGCACACGGAACATATCACGGTGCTGTTCGATACGGACGGCGCTTACGGCACGCAGGCAGGCGTCCGGGGCTATCCTACCTCCGCATATATCGGTTCCGACGGCATCCTGGTCAGCCAGGTCCCCGGCCATGCGGACAACGATACCATCAGGGCCACCTTCGAGGCCATCAGTTAAACCTACGGAAAGGAGTACATATTATGAAAAAATTCATTACACTGGTAAGCACAGGACTGCTTGCCGTTACGCTGGCGTTCCTTACGGGATGCTCCGCCGTCCCGGCGGGCAAAGCGGCGGAGGCGGAAAGCGCAGCAAATGTATCTGCGGAGGCGGAAATGCCCGCCGAAAAAGGTTTGCACACGATTTACCTGGCGGGCGGATGCTTTTGGGGGCTCGAGGCCTACATGAAGGAACTTCCCGGCGTATACGACACCGACGTGGGCTACGCCAACGGAAACACGGAAAACCCGACCTACGAGCAGGTATGTTACGACAACACCGGCCATGCCGAAACCGTTAAGGTGGTTTACGACCCTTCCCACATTTCGACAGAACAGCTTCTGGACGGCTTTTTCAAGGTCGTGGACCCCACCAGCGTCAACCAGCAGGGCAACGACCACGGCAGCCAATACCGTTCCGGCATCTATTACGAGGACGAGGCTGACAAGGCCGTCGCCCAATCCGTGGCAGAAAAGCAGCAGGCCAGGTACGCCAGCCCCATCGTTACCGAAATCCTGCCCCTCGATAACTTCTATACGGCGGAGGAATACCACCAGGATTACCTGGATAAAAACCCGGGCGGCTACTGCCACATCAACCTGAATGACGCCGCTGAATTTATTGAGGAGGAGGGCCTCGATACATCCAAATTTTCCAGTCTTATCAGGCCCGAGGACTATCCCGTTCCCAGTGATGAGGAGCTGAAGGAAAGGCTGACCGATATCCAGTACAGGGTCGCCCGGCAGGGCGACACCGAAAGCCCTTACAGCAACGAATACGCCGGTAATTTTGAAAAGGGCGTCTATGTGGACGTGGTCACCGGGGAACCCCTTTTCAGCTCGGAGGACAAGTTCGAGTCCGGCTGCGGCTGGCCCAGCTTTTCAAAGCCTATTGTCCCGGAGGTTGTGGTCGAGAAGGCGGGCAGCAGCTTCAATATGCTGCGCACGGAGGTACGCAGCCGCGCGGGCGACACCCACCTCGGCCACGTCTTTGACGACGGCCCCAAGGAATTGGGCGGGCTGCGCTACTGCATCAACAGCGCCTCCATCCGCTTCATCCCCTACGGCGACCTCGATGCCGGGGGCTACGGCTTCCTCAAGCAAATCTTTGACTAACCCGCCTTCCCGGGCCCGCGGGCGCTTGCCCCGCGGGTCCCGATAATATATAATTGTTGCAAAGGGGGGCGGGAATATGTACAGTTTGCTGGTAGTGGACGACGAAAGCATCATCCGTTCGGGAATCCGCTCTTTGGTCGATTTAAAAACCCTGGGGATCGGCGCGTGCTTTGAAGCCGAAAACGGCGAACAGGCCATGGAAGTTATGGAAGCACAGCAAATCGACCTGGTTCTTGCCGACATCAACATGCCGAGGATGGACGGCCTTGAATTTTGCAGGCGGGCGAAGGAGCGGGACCCTTCCCTAAAAATTGCCATCCTCACCGGCTACGATTACCTGGATTACGCCATCCGCGCCATAAAGCTCGGCGTGGACGACTACGCCTTAAAACCCCTCTCCCGGGACGATGTGCAAAAGCTGCTTTTCCGGCTTGTGGAAAAGAAGAAGGAAGCGGACAGCTTCGCCGCCGTGCGGCAGGCGGTTGACCGGCTGGCCGGGGACGCAGGCGCGGACGGCGACGAAAGCATCCGTTCAAGGATGGCGGATATGCTGGAAGAACATCTGTCCGACACCGGCTTTTCGCTCAATTCCATGGCCGCCCTACTGGGTTACAGCACCAGCTACCTAAGCACCCTTTTCAAAAAATGCTTCGGCGAAAATTTCAGGGATTACCTGCTGGGCCTGCGGCTGGAACGGGCCAAAATACTTCTCCTTTCAACGCGGATGAAAAATTACGAGATTGCCGCGGCGGTAGGAATCGACGACCCCAACTATTTCAGCGTGTGTTTCCGGCGCAAATACCGGAAGTCGCCCAGGGAGTTCAGAGCGGAGGCGGGACGTGAAGAAAAATTCTAGGCTCCGGGGCTGGCTGCGGCGTTTCGGCGTACAGTTATCCCTTTTTTTTCTCGTCGCCGGGCTGGTGGTCATCCTGGTGCTCAGCGGGGCGGTCTATTTTTTCGCGGCGGACCTGCTGATGGATGAAACGGTCTCAAATACCCACGACCAGCTCGAAATGAGCGGCATTAACATCTCCACCTATATTGCCCGTGTTAAAGGCGAATCCAACGTCTTTGCCAGCGACCCCACCCTCCGTCAGTACCTTGCGGGGGACGATGAAGGCCTGCAGGCGGATTTGCTTTCCCGCATCGGCGCGATGCTCGAATACGACCCGTCCATTAAGTCTGTTGTCGTCGTATCCAAGGATGGACGCATCCTTTCCAACGAGGAAGGCCTCGATATGTCGGTTTCGGAAGATATGATGAAGGAGGACTGGTATATGGAATCCATCCATAACACCATGCCCGTCCTTACCGGCGCGCGGATGCAGAGTTTTTCCGCCGACAAGGACAATTGGGTCGTTTCGGTCAGTACGGAAATCACGGACGATTCCGGCGAAAACCTCGGCGTCCTTTTGATCGATATGGATTACAGCGTCATTGAAAACTATCTGCGCAGCCTTGACCTTGGAATGGAGGGCTATGTTTTTCTCCTCAACGACAAGGGAGCGCCGGTATATCACCAGGATACCAGCTATTTTTCCGACCCCGCCAAGCTGGAAGAGCTGCATGCAACCGCACGCGCGGGGGACGGCTATGACGAACGCCGAAACCTGCTTACCTACCAGACGGAAATTCCAAATACCGGCTGGACTATGGTAGGCGTGGTTTCCCTCGATACGCTTACCATGCTCAAGCGGCAGCTTTTTGAAGCGGTGCTGCTCACCGGGAGCCTGCTTTTTTGCGCCGTGCTGCTCCTGGGCCTCCTCTTCACCCGTCGTTTGGCGACCCCGATGGCCGACCTCGAGCGGGGTATGGGCGAAATTGAAAAGCTTGCGGAAATCAGCGTACGGAAAAACAGCTTTTACGAGGTAGAACTGCTGGCCGGAAATTATAACCGGATGATCCACCGCATCCGGGCGCTGATGTCTGAAATAACAAAAAAGGAAGAGACCCTGCGCCAGGCAGAGCTCAGCACCCTGGTCAGCCAGATCAATCCCCATTTTCTCTACAACACCCTGGACACCATCGTATGGATGGCGGAATTCAACGACAGCGCCAGGGTCATCGCCCTCACAAAGTCCCTCGCTTCCTTCTTTCGCCTGTCCCTCAGCGGCGGACGGGAGCTTATTACCGTTGCCGACGAGCTTGAGCATGTGCGGCAGTACCTTTACATCCAGAAGGAACGGTATGAGGAAAAGCTGAGCTATGAGATCAGCGCGCCGGAGGCGCTGCTTGATTACACGGTCCCAAAAATCATCCTCCAGCCCATTGTGGAAAACAGCATCTATCACGGCATCAAGCCGTTGGACGGTTCCGGAAAAATTTCCATAACTGTCCGTGAAGAGGGCGAACGGTTGGTTTTTACCGTGACGGATAACGGCGTGGGCTTCGACCCTTCCACACAGCCTGCCGCCGGGCAAAGCCGTCCGGGCAGCGTGGGCCTGCGGAATGTGGACGAGCGCCTCCGGCTTTATTACGGCGCAGGCTG
Organism: Christensenella intestinihominis; assembly: GCF_001678845.1. Taxonomy (GTDB): domain Bacteria; phylum Bacillota; class Clostridia; order Christensenellales; family Christensenellaceae; genus Christensenella; species Christensenella intestinihominis. The sequence continues at coordinate 25,667 of NZ_MAIQ01000013.1, read as the reverse complement.
CGGCGTGGAAATTCATTCCGCGCCGGGCAAGGGCTGCACGGTGCGCCTTATCGCCGGGAAACAAATCGGGAACACCGGCGCCGGGGCCTGATTTACCGCCGCATTGAGAACACGGGCAACAAAAAAGCATTTTACCTCCCGGTAAAATACTTTTTGTTATCCTTTCAAATAGCCGCTTTAATTTTCCGGTATGTTTTTGCCCTGCTGCAGACCCTTTTCAGGCCCCGCTATCATCAGGCAAACCCCGCGGATGCCGCCCGCGCATCCCCTTATTTCCCGAAAACAAACCGGTCGATCGCCTGCGCGACACCGCATTCCCTTACGTCCGCGGTGATATAATCCGCCGCGTCCTTTGCCTCTTCCATCGCATTTTCCATCGCAACGCCCACGCCTGCCGCGCGCAGCATTTCCACGTCGTTCCCGCCGTCGCCGACCGCCATCACCTGCTCCGGCGGCACGCGGAGAAGCTCCGCCAGCTTTTTCAGGCCCGAACCTTTGGATACGCCAAGCTTGTTAAACTCCACATTGCGCGCCTCGCCGCGCACAATATTATATTTTCCCGCGAACGTCCGCGCAATTTCACGCAGCTCCGGCTCCAGTTCCGTGGAAGGGGACCAGACCAGCACCTTTTCCGCGTCCGTATACATCGCCCGGTACATCTCTTCCTCCGTGTCCCTGATGACCACCGGGAATACCGCTTCCTCCCCCTGCTGCCATTTATCGAACAAAACCTGGTAATAATCGTCCCGCGTACAATAAATTTTATTATCGCTGAAAATATAGCGTTTCTGCCCGGTTCCGCGGTATGCGGCCATGATGTCCCGCGTTGCGTCCTTCGGGATGCTGTCGCGAAACCACGACTTTTCCTCGTCACGGATATCCGCGCCGTTGCATATGATAACGGGAATATCGATCCGCAGGGCATGAATCCACCGCTTTGCCGTCTCAAGGATGCGCCCCGTCGCGATTGTTACATACACGCCCGCCGCCCGCGCCCGTTCGATTGCGTCCATATCCCGGGGCGCGACGTTCATCCCCATGTCCGCAATCAGCGTTCCGTCAATATCCAGCGCCAGTAATTTTATTTCCTGCATTCGTCTACAAACTCCGCAATCCGTTTCAGCGCTTCCTTCAAATTGTCCATCGACGATGCATACGAGCACCGCATGAAGCCCTCGCCCGCGGCTCCGAACGCCGTACCCGGCACACACGCAACATGCTTTTCGTTAATCAGCTTGTGGCAGAATTCCTCGGACGTCATTCCCATTCCCGAAATGTTGGGGAATACATAGAATGCGCCGCGGGGTTCAAAGCAGGAGAGCCCCATTTTTTTGAAAGCGTTATAAACAAACGTCCGGCGGCGGTTATAATCCGACACCATTTTGCCCACCTGCGTAAAATCCGTGTCCATCTCGTGCCGGAGCGCTTCCTCGCCCGCATGCTGGCTGGCCGTGGGCGCGCACAGCATAAAATACTGGTGCAGCTTTACCATCGCGGCAATCATGTCTTCCGGGCCCGCCGCATAGCCGAGGCGGAAGCCGGTCATGGCAAACGCCTTGGAAAAGCCGTTGATAACCACCGTGCGCGGATATATTTCCGGGAACGAGGCAATTGACCGGTGCCGTTCGCCATAGGTAAGCTCGGAATAAATTTCGTCTGAAATCACAAACAGGTCGTGCGCTTCGATCACCGGAACGATGGCCGCAAGCTGTTCCTGTGTCATGATCGCGCCCGTCGGGTTGTTCGGGTACGGCAGGATAATCGCCTTTGTTTTCGGCGTGACCGCCGCTTTAAGCGCCTCGGGCGTGACCGTAAAATTATCGCATTCCTTCGTTTCGATGGGCACCGCAACGCCGCCCGCAAATGTAACCCCCGGCATATACGAAACATACGACGGCGCGGGCACGAGGATTTCGTCTCCCGGCTCGATCACCGAGCGGAACGCAAGGTCAAGCGCCTCGCTCGCGCCGACCGTGACAATCGTTTGCGTCTTCCAGTCGTAGTCCACATCGTAACGCTCGCGCAGGTATCGCGCAATCAGCTTCCTGAGCGCCGGGTTGCCGTGGTTGGACGTATAGTGCGTATAACCGCGCTCTATGGAGGCGATCGCCGCCTCGCGCACGTTCCACGGCGTTACAAAATCGGGCTCGCCCACGGAAAGGGAAATAATGTCCTTCATCTCGCTCGCGATATCAAAGAACTTCCGGATTCCCGAAGGCGGCATATCCTCCACTGTTTTCGCAATAAAATTTCTCACGGGGTAACCACCAATCTTTCATCCGTTTCATCGCCCACCAGGATCACGCCCTGTTCCTTATACTTGCGCATAATGAACACGGTAACCGTTTTCGTGACCCCGTCGATCACCGAGAGCTTTTCAAATACGAATTTGGATATATCCTTCATGCTGCGGCTTTTGATGCGCACGCACAAATCATAGGTGCCCGCCATCAGGTAAACCGCGCGCACCTCTTCAAAGCGGTAAATACGCTTTGCCATATCGTCGTAGCCGTAATCGCGCTGGGGGGTGATTTCCACCTCGATCAGCGCCTCCGCGTCCCCGTCCTCGTCCACAACGTCGCGGTTCACAAGCGCGCTGTATTTGATGATCGCCTTTTCGTCCTCAAGTTCCTTTACCGTTTTTTCTATTGTGGCGGCGGGAACGTTCAGCATCAGCGACATTTCTTCCGCCGTGGTTTTGGCGTTGTCTTCCAGTATATCGAGGATTTCCAGTTTTAAATCGTTTTCCATAATAAGCCTCCCTGTCGGCGAGTTCCGGTTATGCGGGCGCACATTCCGCGCCCAATATTTCGCAATTATCGCAATTCCTCAAAAGGCTGCACGGCATACATTATTTCGGCAGCACGCGTCACTTTCGATGAATTGCCGTGACAGTCATTATAGCATGCCCGCGCCGGGTTCTTCAACCTTTGCGCACAAAAAACGCGCGGGAACCGGAGGGCGGCCGCGCGTTTTGCTTTTTTCAGATGTGGGCTTCGATCCATCCGGCAAGCCCGGAAAAGACCTCGTCCCGGTTGGTTTCATTCAAAAGCTCGTGCCGCGCCCCCTCGTAAAGCTTCATTTCCACGGGAAGGCCCGCTTCCTTCATCCAGCCGAATACCTCTTCCACGCCCCCGCCGTAGTTTCCCACCGGGTCCATGCCGCCCGAAACAAGCAGGCAGGGCTTATCCTTCGGCATACGCCGCGCCCACTGCATTCCCGAAACCTCGTCCACCAGGTTGGCAAAATCGTAGGCCGCGCGGTCTGTGAACAGGAAGGTGCACTGCGGGTCCGCGTTATATTGATCCACCCGCACACGGTCACGCGTGATCCAGTCGTTTTTGGAACGCACGTCCTCATACCTGTCGTTATATTTTGAGAACGCAAGGTGGGAAAGAAGGGTGGCGGGCTTTTTCGCCCGGCCGAAAAACATCCCCACGTTCGCAAGGAAACGAATGAGGCCCGTCAGTTTATTCGCGCCCGACGTCCCCATAAACACCGCGCACGCGGGCTCGTCTCCATATTCCGTCATATAGCTGCGCGCCACCATACTGCCCATACTGTGCCCCATCAGCACAAGGGGAAGCCCCGGATAGCGCCCGCGGATCAGCCCCGTCAGGGAATAAACATCCCGGACCACAAGCTTCTCGCCGTCCTTATCGGCAAAATATCCGTAAAAGCTGTTTTCGTTGCGCTGCTTGGTAAAACCATGCCCAAGGTGGTCGTTCCCGCACACAACACCGCCGCACCCTGCGATATATTCCGCAAACTCCGCATAACGGTCAATATACTCGCACATCCCGTGGCAGATTTGCAGGATAAATTTTGGCTGCACACCGCTGTCCCGCCACACGCGCGCAAACACCCTGCTCTTCCCGTCCGCCGATAAAAAGTCCAGTTCTTCGCTTATAAACGCCATTTCCAAGCCTCCCGAATAATAGACCGTAAGCACCCTGGAATCATGGATATATCCGCCATAACCGGCTTATTCCCGATTTCCTGCCGTTTCTCCCGTGCTTTTTGTCGCAACAAAGTCCACACCCGTGTCGAGCACGTTTTTCAAAACCACATCCCCGCACCGGACGGGCGCCTCCACTGTTATATCGTTGAGGAGCGCAACCGCGCGCATCATTATCTTTTTGGGGACGGGCGCGCTCGTTTTGACGGGCAGCCGCGGAAGCTGTGCGCCGCGCAGCCTTACCGTAGAGGTAATCATGCGCGTCGGGTTTTCCATTTCGGATTCCACATAACTGATTCCCCGTTCGCATCCCGCGCCCGTAAGCTTTCCGTTATCGTCTGCAAAAATACGGCAGCCCTTCGGGCATACAATACAGGTAAATTCCCTCATTCCTGTTCGCCCCCTTTCAGCGAAACCTCGATTTCATTTCCTGTCAGCAATTTTTTCGGGATACGGATTCTTTCCATTTCCCCGGGCACCGCATAATCGCGTTTGAAGCGCGCGATTTCGCCGCCGTTTGATTTCACCACAATGCTGATATTCTTATAGATATCGTTCACACGGAAAAACACGTCCAAAAACTGGTCGATGCGGTCCATACGCGCCCGCTGGGGCAGGATATAGTTAAGCCCCCGGCTTGCATACAGTTCAAAAAAGGGAGCCTCTTTTTCGCCGTGCGCCGCAAATTCCGCCGCCGCCCTGCCGGCCCGGATGCTTTCCATTGTCACAAAGTCCACAAGGTCGTGAACCTGCGCCACATTGCCGCACGCAAAAATTCCCGGCACGCTCGTCTCCATATTTTCATAGACGACCGGCCCCTTTGTGCGCATATCCATCTCCACGCCCGCGTTTTGGGAAAGCTCGTTTTCCGGGATCAGGCCCACCGAAAGCAAGACCGTATCGCACCCGATCTCCTTTTCCGTGCCCGGAATAGGCTTCCTGTCCTTATCCACCCGCGAGATCACCACGCCTTCCACACGGTGCTTTCCCCTGATTTCCGTGATCGTGCTGGAAAGGTACAGCGGGATATCGAAATCGTCGAGGCACTGTACAATGTTGCGCCGAAGTCCCGCCGAATACGGCATCAGCTCTACGCACGCCACGACCTCCGCGCCCTCGAGCACCATGCGCCGGGCCATAATCAGGCCGATATCGCCCGACCCGAGGATCAGCACCTTCCGGCCCACCATGCATCCTTCCATGTTGACATAGCGCTGCGCCGTGCCCGCGGTGAAAATTCCCGCCGGGCGCGTTCCCGGAATGCCGAGCGAGCCGCGCGGGCGCTCCCTGCATCCCATTGCCAAAACGACCGCGCCCGCATCAATCCCGAGCACACCCTCCTGCGGGTTTACCGCCGTAATATGCTTTGCACGTGAAATACCGAGCACCATTGTGTTGAGCTTCAACTCAATATCCGTTTTGTGGAGCTCGCATATAAAACGCTCCGCATATTCCGGCCCGGTCAGTTCCTCTTTAAAATAGTGCAGCCCAAACCCGTTATGGATACACTGGTTGAGGATTCCGCCCGCTTCAAAATCGCGCTCCAGAACCACAACCTTTTCCGCGCCGGTTTTCCTGGCCTCGAGGGCCGCCGCCAGCCCCGCCGGGCCCGCGCCGATCACCGCTACGTCGTAATATTTTTCCATCGTTTTTCCGTCTTCCTTTGTTTCTTTAAAAATCCCATTTCACCAAGCGTGTGCAGGATGGATGCAGTTCAAGGCAAGCCGAGCGACCCGCGGAGGCGTATTCTGACATACGCCGCACAAGGGGAGACGATGGCTTAACGCAGAAATGCGCCATACTGCATGCGCTTGTCAGTCCTCTTTCGTTTCCCCGGTCACAATATAGCTTCCTTCCGTATCCTGCAAAATATCCTTCATAGGCACCCCCAGGGTCCGCGCCATGATATCATGGATGCGCGGTTCGCAAAAACCGCCCTGGCACCTTCCCATTCCCGCCGCGCACCGCCGTTTGATGCCGTCGATGCTGCGCGGCACGACGGGACGTTTCAGGATATCCACAATTTCGCCTTCCGTGATGGTCTGGCAGCGGCACACCACCCGTCCGTAAGCCGGATTTTCCTTAATCAGCGCGTCCTGCGCCTCGTAAGACATTTCATTGATCCGCAGCACCCTGCGTTCCCCGCGGAACGCTTCTTTCCTGTGCAGGGCGAGCCCGCAGCCTTCGAGTATCCGCACAAGGTCTTCCGCAATCGCCGGAGCGGAGGATAGCCCGGGCGATTTGATTCCCGCGGCATTGATGAAATTGGGAATTTCGGATTCCCCCACCACAAAATCGTCCCCCGCCACGGCGCGAAGGCCCGCGAAATTACGGATGTTCTGTGAAAAATCGATGGTCGGCACGGATTTTACCGCCATCTGCCGGACATACGCGAGGTCTTCCGTATGGGTCGCCGTATCGTCGCGGGCGTCCGCATTCCTGCTGTCCGGCCCGGCATACAGGTTCCCGTGCACGGTGGGCGCGACCACAACCCCTTTTCCAAGCTTGGTCGGGCACTGGAACACCACGGTGGAAACAATGCCGCCCATTGTTTTGTCGAACAGGAAATATTCCCCCCGCACGGGCGTAATATGAAGGCCCGTGCCGCCCGCCATTTCATAGACCTTGTCCGCATACAGCCCGGCGGCGTTGATAATATATTTCGCGCGGTATTTTTCGCCGCCCGCCGTAATTTCAAACATGCCGTCCTTTCGGCTTAAACGCTTCACGCCGCTTGAAAGGTAACAGTCGACGCCGTTTTGGACCGCCGTTTCAACCAGCGCGGCGGCAAACTCCCACGGACTGATGATCGCGCCGGTGGGCGCCCACAGCGCGCACCTCACCCGGTCTGAAATATTCGGCTCCCGCCGCAGAACCTCTTCCCCGGAAATAATTTCCACCGGTACGCCGTTGGCCACGCCGTTCTCATAGAGCCTGCGCACCTCGCGCACTTCCTCGTCCGAAAAGGCAAGCACCAGCGAGCCTGTTTCCCGGAAGGGGATATCGAGCTTTTTGGCAAGCTCATGCGCAAGCTCGTTTCCGCGCGCGTTGTATTTTGCCATCAGCGTCCCCGGCTCGGGATCGTAACCCGCATGGATAATGGCGCTGTTTGCCTTCGTGCTTCCGCAGGCCACGTCGTTTTCCTTTTCAAGAAGCGCCGTTTTAAAATCGTATTTTGAAAATTCATACGCGGCGGCGCAGCCCGTGATACCGCCGCCGATGATAATTACGTCATACTGCATAAAAATTCCTCTTTCATGGGAGCCTGCCCGTCACCTGCCGGGCGGCACGGCAACGGTTTATAAATCATTTCCCTTCATTGCTTATTACTTATTACCTATTACTTATTATTTTTAGTTATTACCTGCCTAATGCGCCTGCCAGTCTTTCGCGCGGGACACCGCCTTATACCAGTGCGCCACCAGCTTATCCCGTTTTTCGCCGGGCATCGCCGGGGTGAACCGCTTGTCGAGCGTCCATTTTCCCGCAATTTCCTCCGTGTTTTCCCATACGCCCGTCGCAAGCCCGGCGAGGTACGCCGCGCCAAGCGCCGTCGTTTCGCGCACCCGTGGCCGCATAACCGGAGTCCCGGTGATATCGGCCTGGAACTGCATCAGGAAATTGTTTGCCGAAGCGCCGCCGTCCACCTTCAGCCTGCCAAGCTCTATTTTCGTATCCGCCTGCATCGCATCCAGCACATCCTTCGTCTGGTAGGCGATGGACTCGAGCGCCGCGCGGATAATGTGCTCCGCCGTCGCCCCGCGCGTGAGGCCGATAATCGTGCCCCGCGCATACATATCCCAATAGGGCGCGCCAAGGCCCGTAAACGCGGGCACAAGATAGACCCCGCCGTTGTCCGGCACCTTCTGCGCAAAATATTCGCTGTCGGCGCTTGACTGGATCAGCCGCATTTCATCGCGCAGCCATTGGATCACCGCGCCGCCCATAAACACGCTGCCTTCGATCGCATAATGCACCGTGCCTTTGGGCGTAGCCGCGATGGTCGTAAGAAGCCCGTTTTTGCTGCGGCACAGCCTTTCGCCCGTGTTCATCAGCATAAAGCAGCCCGTTCCATAGGTGTTTTTCGCCTGCCCCGCGCCAAAGCACGCCTGACCGAACAGTGCGGACTGCTGGTCCCCGGCAATACCGGCAACGGGAATCTTTTTTCCATAGACCTCCGCGTATCCGTAAAGCTCGCTCGAGCTTTTTACCTCGGGCAGCATGGCGCGCGGAATCCCGAGCGCTTTCAAAATTGTCCCGTCCCACTCGAGCGTTTTGATGTTGAACATCATGGTGCGCGACGCATTGGTATAATCCGTCACATGCGCCTTGCCTTTCGTCAGGTTCCACAGCAGCCACGTATCCACCGTGCCGAACAGAAGCTCTCCTTTTTCCGCACGCGCGCGCGCGCCGTCCACATGGTCGAGAATCCACTTTACCTTGGTCGCGGAAAAATACGCGTCGACCACAAGTCCCGTCGTTTCTTTGATATACTCCGCCATTCCGTCCCGCTTCAATTGCTCGCAGATGGACGCGGTGCGCCTGCACTGCCATACAATGGCGTTATAAATAGGCTTTCCCGTTTCCTTTTCCCATACAATCGTGGTTTCGCGCTGGTTGGTAATGCCGATCCCGGCTACCTCGTCTAAAAAAATTCCCGCCGTATCCACAGCTTCCTCGAGCACGCCGAGCTGGGTCGACACAATTTCCATCGGGTCGTGCTCCACCCATCCGTCCTGCGGGAAATACTGCGTAAATTCGCGCTGCTTTACACATATGATGTTGCAATCCTGGTCGAAGATGATACACCGGGAACTGGTTGTTCCCTGGTCAAGGGCAATGATATAACGTTTCATTTCACGCACCCTCCAATATTACTTCTATTTTACCCCATTTCCGCGTACATGACAATGCGCCGCGCCTATTTTGCGGATTCCCTTTTTCACCATTTTCCCCGGCGCAAATATTTCCCGCCCGTCTGTAAAAAAACAGCCGCCTTCCCGTCCGGGAAAGCGACCGCCGTTTTTCAGAATGTTTTGATAAGCTCGTCCACCGTTGTAAGCTTCGCGCCGTAAATATCCTTCAAATATTGGATGCCGTATTCGTAATCCTCTCTGGTGAAGGAATCCGTGGCATCCGTGGGCACGATGATTTTGTAGCCCCAGTAGTACGCGTCCGCCGTCGTGTGCCGCACACACATATGCGCGTGCAGGCCGGTCATAATCACCGTGTCCACCCCGAGCTCGGTAAGGAGAAGGTGCATATCCGTCCCGAAAAATCCGCTGTACCGGCGCTTGGGGATCACAAAATCCCCTTCCTGCGGCGCAAGCTCGGGGATTACCTCCGCGCCCTCGGTGCCGATAATCGCGTGGTCGCCCCACAGCTCGAGCTCCCTGTCGATTCCCTTGATGTGCGCATCGTTCGCATAAATGACATATACGCCCTTTTTCCGCGCTTCCCGCACAAGCTTTTCAAGATGCGGAACAATTGCCTTCGCCCGGTCGCACGTAAGCGCGCCGGTTACAAAATCGTTCAGCATATCTACCAGAATAACCGCTTTTTTCCCCATTCCAAGGCCTCCGTATTCATTTGAGTGAGCGTCCCTTTATTCCAATTTACTGATACCGTAAATCATGGATTCGTTTCGTCTTTTTCTCGCTGCGCGGAAGCACCCCCACGGGCACGGCCTCCACATTGATGCGGATGCCGATCTTCTGCTTGAACGCATGGCCGACAAATTGCTCCAGCTCCCGCAGGTCCGCGCCTTCCTCCGCCTCAAACCGCAGGATCATTTTATCCTTGCTTCCCTCTTTGGTAAGCGACACCATATATTCGCTGCTCACGCCTTCCACGCCCTTCAGCAAAATATCGATCTGGCTCGGGTGGATATTGACGCCCTTCACCTTGACCACATCGTCCGTACGCCCGAGAATCCGGTCGTGGCGGGGATAACTCCGCCCGCAGGCGCATTTTCCCGGAATCAGGCGGGACATATCGTGCGTGCGGTAGCGCAGCAGCGGCGCGCCCTCCTTGCGGAGCGTCGTGATAACGATTTCCCCGTATGCCCCGTCCGGCACATTTTCACCCGTTTCCGGGTCTATGATCTCGAAATACAGGAAATCGTCGAAATAATGGAGCCCCGTATGATATTCACAGTCAATGGAAATCCCCGGGCCATAAATTTCGGTCAGGCCGTAGATGTCAAAAAGCTCGATGCCGAGGCCCTCGCGGATGCGCTTGCGCATCTTGTCGCTCCACCGTTCCGAGCCGATGATGCCCTTTTTAAGCGCCAACCCGTCCCGGAGTCCCAGCTCCTGCACCTGCTCTGCAAGCAGCAGGGCATAAGACGAGGTGGAGCCGATTACCGTTGTTTTAAGGTCCGTCATCATCTTCAGCTGTTTTTCCGTGTTGCCCGGCCCCATAGGCACCGCCATCGCCCCCAGCGCCTCGCAGCCCGCCTGGAACCCGATGCCCGCCGTCCACAGGCCAAAGCCCGGCGTAATCTGTACCCGGTCGGCCGCCGTCACGCCGGCAATCTCGTAGCAGCGTTTGAACATCCCGCACCAGTCGGCGACGTCCTGCGCCGTATAAGGGATAATCACCGGGTCGCCCGTTGTTCCCGAGGTGGAATGGATGCGCACAACCCGCTCCTCCGGCACGGCCATCAGCCCCAGCGGATATGCCCTGCGAAGGTCTGTTTTATCCGTAAAGGGAATCTTTTTAATGTCCTCCGGCGATTTGATATCCTCCGGCAAAAGCCCGCATTCCGCAAATTTCTGTTTATAAAACGCGCTGTTTTCATACACGTTTTTCAGCTGCTTCAAAAACAGCTTGTACTGTGTCTCCGTCACTCCGTCTCTCCTTTTGCCCCGCCTACGCAATCGTACCCCGCATAGAGCGCCTTCCGGTTGGCAGCAAACAATTTTTCCGGGAGCCGCCGGGCCAGCAGCCCTTCCATGCACTCCACGCTGAATGGCAGCGCGCCTACGCCGATTCCCGCGCCGAGCATTACCACATTCGCCGCCTTCGCGCTGCCGCATGCTTCCGCAATTGCCGTCGCATCGAGCGTCCATACCTGCGCGCCGCGCCTGATATATTCAAAGATTTCTTCCGTTTCATAGGCCTTGCCGGAAAGGGACGCCGTCACCGGGACAACCCTTGCCGTATTGACAACCGCTTTCCCGCCCTTCCGGAGGCGTCCAAGGCTGCGCGCCGCTTCTGCTGGTTCAAAGCCCAGCAGCAGGTCTGCCCCGTGCATGGGAATCACGCTGCTTTCGTCCCGGGAGCCGATGCGCACATGGCTCACCACGCAGCCGCCCCGCTGCGCCATGCCGATTGTTTCGGAGGTGCGTACGAACCGTCCCTCTTCCATCGCCGCCTGCGCGATCAGCTTTGAAGCAAGTATCGTTCCCTGCCCGCCGACGCCCGCAATCAGGATATCGTATTTCATTTCCGCACCTCCCCGATTGCCGCTGCCGGGCACACGTAGGCGCACAGGCCGCAGCCATAGCACAGCGACGGCTCGATCCGCACGGCGCCGCCCGTTACGGAAATGGCGGGGCAGCCAATCTCGCGGATGCATTTTTTACAGCCGATACAGCTTTCATGAATTTCGTACGCCCCCTGCGGTTTGTGCAGCGCAATGCACGGCGCTTTAAAGATAATCGCCGATACGCCGTCAAATTCCGCCGCCTCTTTTGCCGCCGCGACCGCCGCGCCGAAGTCGAACGGATCGACGGTTTTCACCCAGCCCGCGCCGCTCGCGCGGAGCATCGCTTCAATATCGATTTTCGGCGAGTCCGTTCCCATCATCGTGCGTCCGGTTCCCGGATGGGGCTGCTGTCCCGTCATTGCCGTCGTGCTGTTGTCGAGCACCGCCACCGTAATTTTCGCCTGGTTATAGGCGGCGTTCACCACTCCCGGAATGCCCGTGTGGAAAAACGTCGAATCGCCGATAAAGGCAAAATACTTTTTGTCCGGTTCCATGTGGTAAAGCCCCTGAGCCACGGTAACGCCCGCGCCCATGCACAGGCAGGTATCCACCATGTCAAGCGGCTTCGCGTTTCCCAGCGTATAGCATCCGATGTCGCCCGTAAACACCGCCGGAATGCCCTTCATCGCCGTCTTAACGGCATAGAATGACGCCCGGTGCGGGCAGCCCGCGCACAGCACGGGCGGACGGACAGGAAGCACGGGCGGCGCTTCCGCCGCCGTTTCCCTTTCACCGCCGCCGAGGAACTCCGCAATTGCGCCGCGCACAATTTCATGCGTATATTCGCCCGCCGCGGGAAGGTTCCCCGTCTCTTTCCCGTAAACGCCAAGCTTTATGTTATGCTTCCCCAGAGCCTCCGCCAGGCTGCGTTCGATCACCGCGTCAAGCTCCTCGACCACCAGCACCTTATCGAGCTCCTTCATAAATTCCAGCGCAAAGTCTTCCGGGAAGGGATATGGCGTACCGATCTTCACAAGCGTTACGTTCGCCCCAAGCTCTTCCACCGCTTCCTTCGCATAGGTATAGGCGGCGCCGGATGCCACGATGCCGATGCTGCCGTTTCCCTCCACATCATTGAACACGCTGTGCGAAAACTCTTTTCCAATCTCCTTTTGCTTGCGTTCCAGTTCCCCGTGGTTTTTCAGGGACAGGCTCGGGAAAATGACCCAGCGCGGGTCCTTTTCAAAGCCCGGGTATTCATGCTTTCCACTGCGCGGCTCCGCCGCGATCGACGCGGACGCATGGCAGATGCGCGTCGTCGGCCGCAGGATCACCGGCAGACCCCACCGTTCCGAAAGCCCGAACGCTTCCTGCACCATTTGGTAAGCCTCTTCGGGCGTTGCCGGATCGAGCACAGGCAGGTTGGCAAATTTTGCGAAATGCCGCGTGTCCTGCTCCGTCTGCGAGGAAATCGGGCCCGGGTCGTCCGCCACAAGAACCACCAGCCCGCCTTTCACCCCAAGGTAGGAAAGGCACATCAGCGGGTCCGCCGCCACGTTAAGCCCCATCTGCTTCATCGTCACCATCACGCGCGCCCCGGTAAAGCTTGCGCCCCCGCCGACCTCCATCGCCGCTTTTTCGTTGGACGCCCACTCCACATGGATGTCGCCCGGATTATGTTTTGCAACCGTTTCCAGCACCTCTGTAGAGGGTGTGCCCGGATATCCGCACACAAGGTTGACCCCTGCGCGAATGGCCCCGAGCGCGATTGCTTCATTCCCCATTAATAATTCCAAAATTGCCTCCTTATGGCTCCAGCAAAAACTCTTTCTATTATACAAAAAAGGCGCACTTTTGTAAACGAAATACGCATAGCGGCCCCTCTTTGTGTTATAATAAGATTATATTATTTTAATCATCAGGAAAGAAGAATTTTATGGAAAGTGAAAATGATAAAAGGATTGCGGTATTGATCGACGCGGATAATGTCTCCGATAAATATATTTCTTTTATTTTCGACGAGATATCCAACTATGGAATCCCCACGTATAAGCGCATTTACGGGGACTGGACGACGCCGCAAAACGCGGCCTGGAAAAAGGTGCTGCTGAACTATTCGATTGCCCCGATCCAGCAATACAGCTATACCAAGGGCAAAAACGCAACCGATTCGGCGCTTATCATCGATGCGATGGATATCCTCTATTCCGGGAACGTGGACGGTTTTTGCATTGTGTCCTCGGACAGCGATTTCACACGCCTCGCGGCGCGGCTGCGGGAGGCGGGAATGTTTGTGGTCGGCATGGGCGAGCAAAAAACCCCGTCGCCCTTTATTGCGGCATGTGAAAAATTCAAATACCTCGAGGTCCTCGCCTCCAGCACGGAGGACGTGCAGAAGGTTCCCGCCGAACGGCCAGCGACGGGGAAAGCCGCGCAAAAGTCTTCCATGGCGAGCCTTATGCAGGTTACGCGGGCAATGGAAGCCATCGTTAAGGATATTTCAGACGACGACGGCTGGGCGTTCCTCGGCGCGGTTGGCAACCTGCTGAACAAGCGCTACCCGGATTTCGACTCGCGCAACTATGGTTATCCCAAGCTGTCGCAGCTGGTGGAATCTTTAAAGCAGTTCGATATTGACCGCCGCCCCACAAGCAATCCGCATATCAGGCATGCCTTTATCCGCCTCAAACCCAAAAAAGGAAAATAACCGGCTGCGAAAGGACGACTTTATGAAGACGAAAATATGGGCGGTCATTTCCGCCGCGCTGTGTATCCTGCTTTTTACCTCGTGCAGCATGGGGGCGCTGATGCGCCAATCCTCACAAAAGGCCAGGGCGGAAAACTCGGAGGCTTCTTCTGTGGTGGATGCGGACGGAAATATACGGGAAACGCGTTTTTTCGGCACGTATACCATTCCTGCCGGATGGACCGAAGCGCCGGAATTTTCTACCGACGAAAAATGGTTCTATGTCAAGGACGGCACGGACCTTTCCTCCCCAACCAGTAATATTTCCGTGGAATGCGGCACCAACCGTTATTCCGCAGACCAGCATGAAGCATTCCGCCAGGCAATCGTTTCGCAGCTCGCCCAGCAAACAAGCGCCGCCGGTTCCACTTCCATGACCGGAACGGGAACTTCTACGGACGCGGGCGATGTCCTCTATGTTTTTACCATTGAAAACAGCGACGGCACGACAACCATTCAATATTACATCGTGGGAGATAAACAATATGTGATGGTCCATGCCACCGATTTTTATGACGAGGCCATTCCCGATCTTCAGGAAACGGCAAGGTCAATCGCCTACAGCTTTGAGTGGGCTTAAGCAAGGCAGAAGCAAAAAGCACCGGGGTTTACCTCCCCCGGTGCTTTTCTTTTCTCTTCTGCTGCCGCAGCTCGTACCTGCGCTCCTTTTCCTGCTCTGCCTGCCCGCGGCTGAACGTTTTCCGCTCCCGTTTCCCCTGCTCATGCTGCAGTTTCAGGGCTTCCTGCGCTTTGGTTCCCGTTCCCGGCCGCCGCAGCTCACGGGTTGCCGCACGCTGCATGCGCTTGGGATTCAATGCCGTCCGCGCCGGATATTTTTCCGCTTTCACCGGCGGACTGAAACAAAGCTCGTTCCAATGCCCGAGCCATGCCGCGTACACCTCGTAATCCCTGGGTTCCGCCCCAAAGGTTACCTTGCACACGGAGAGCATGCCCGCAGACCGCCGCTCGAACACGCCTATCCAGAACGGTTCTTCAAAAAACACCGTCAGGCTGAGCGCCGCGCTGTCCATAATGGTTCCCTCCTTTCCAGTTTACTGCACAAAGAAGGGACAACCAAGGAGGCAGGTTACTGACGGATCAGTCCGCGCCCGGACTACCAACCGGGGCTGTGTTTTTATCTTTGCATCTCCATTGTATTCATACGGCGCATGTGTGTCAATCCCACATGCGGAGCTATTTTTCTTCCTTTCGCCTGTCTTCCATGTAAGGCAGCAGGTACTCATACCCTTCGGCGCCAAGGCGCTCCGCCGGAATAAAACGAAGCGCCGCGCCGTTAATGCAATAACGCTGGCTGCCCATTTCCGCCGGACCGTCGTCAAACACATGGCCCAGATGGAAATCCCCTTCCGCACTCCTTACCTCCGTGCGGATCATTCCATGTGAAATATCCCTACGCGTGGTAATATGTCCGCCTGGCAGCGGTCTTGAAAAGCTTGGCCATCCGCACCCCGATGTGAATTTATCATAGGAAGAAAAAAGCGGTTCACCCGTTATGGCGTCCACGTAAATGCCCTCATTTTCATAATCCCAATATTCGCTTGAAAAGGGCCGTTCCGTTCCGTCCGACACCATGACATTATACCGTTCCGCCGGAAGCTCCTGCTTTAAGGCGTCGTCACCGGGCCGTTTGTAACGGTGTATACGTTCCGGCATACTGGAACGCCTCCTTTCCAATGTGGCAGTAGCCTCCCGGATTCTTTTCCAGGTAATTCTGGTGATAAGGTTCCGCCGTATAATAATTCCGCAGCTTTTCCACCTCCGTCACAATCGGACGGGCATACTGCTGCTGGAGTTTTTCAATGTATTCCCTGGCCACCGCGCCTTCCGCGGCGTTGGTATAATAAATTCCGCTCCGGTATTGCGTTCCAAAATCACTTCCCTGCCGGTTGCGCGCCGTCGGGTCAATCACCTTGAAAAACAAATCCAGTATTCCCCTGAAATCAATTATATTTTCGTTATAGCGTACCCATACGGTTTCCGTAAAATTCGAATTGCCGCAGCACACTTCTTCATAGGTCGGGTTCACGGTCCTGCCGTTGGCATAGCCTACCTGGGTTGTAATTACGCCAACCACCCGGTCAAAATATTTTTGCATTCCCCAGAAGCAGCCGCCGGCTAAAAAAATTTCTCTCATCTACAGGCCTCCTTTTTCCGTTCTTAATTCAAAATAAAATAATTAGAGACATTCAACGTATTTTTTATTTTCGCAGGCATAAAATTTTAAGTTGTCTTTCCTTAAGCCAGCCCTTTCGCATTTATATGTACCCCGTGCGCCATAGTGTATAATCATTTTTTACATAAATTAATGTATATTATTAACTTTTTTTGAAACTTACCCCAAAAGATTGACACTTTTTCAGATTCTGGATAGAATATTATGTATTAGTTAGGAGAGTTTTATGAAGAAAATTGTTGTTTTCCTTGTGACCATACTGCTGATCGTTGCATGTGCGGTCCCTGCATTTGCTTATACAGTGGATGTAACCGCCGAGCCCGCGGAGGGCGGCGACGTATCTGTAAATGATGTTGCCGGCGGCGGAGAAATCCCGGCCGGAACAAATGCCACGATAAAAGCCGTTGCCAGGGACGGCTATATTTTTGCAGGATGGTTCCGGGCAGACGGAACCCCGGTGGATGAATCCGGCGCCGAGTTTACTTATACGCTGGAAGAAAACCGTTCTTATGTCGCAAAATTCGAGAAAAAGTATACGGTTACGGTAGACGCCTCGCCGCAGGAGGGTGGCTCCGTTTCCCAGAGCGGTACGGAATATGGACTGGGAGACAGCGTTACCGTAACGGCAAACGCTGTGGATAGTTATAATTTTATCGGCTGGTTTACCGACCCGTCCGCAGAGGACCCGGTCAGCACGGACCAGAGCTATACGTTTACGATCACAGAGGATACTCCCGCAACGTTGACCGCAAAATTTGCGGCGACCTATCAGCTTGACCTTACGGTCAGCCCGGAGGGCACAGGCTCCGTAACGGGTGCGGGCGCATTTCCCGGCGGCAGCGTCGTGACCATCGGGGCGTCGCCTGAGAAAGACTGGCGTTTTTCCGGCTGGTATGACGCGGCAATCCCCGGGAAAATAATCAGCACAAATCCCGAATATTCGTTTAACCTCGATGAAAACCGTACATTGGGCGCGCTGTTTGAGCGCAGTTACACTTATATCCTGATTTGGGTGCTGATCTGGATTGGAATTTGTTTTGCGGTGTTTGTAGTCGTAATGCGGACCATTCGTCATTTCCGTATTGCACGGCGCCGCAACCGCAGGAGACGCCCGCGGAGATTTTAATTGACGGAACCGGAAAGCATCTTCCGAAAGGAAGGTGCTTTTTGTTTGACTTCTCAAGGAATAAAACATATAATTGAATTATTATTCAATGAACGCGGAGTCAATAAATGGGCAAACGATCGGACCAAAAGGAAAAACGGCGCAGCCAGATACTCGAAACAGGCCTCGACCTTTTTATACGCAAGGGCTATTCCGCAACTAAAATCAGCGATATTGCCGCTGCGGCGGATATGAGCACGGGGCTTTTATTCCACTATTTTTCCTCTAAGGAAGAATTGTATGAGGAATTGATTGGTCTTGGAATCAGCGGTCCGGAAAACATGTCTGCGGGCCTTTCCGGGCTTGCGCCCCTCGCCTTTTTTGAAAGGGCCTGTGAATTTATTTTTTCCATGATCCGCAGGGAGCCCTTCGCCGCAAAAATGTTCGTACTCATGAACCAGGCCTTTTACAGCGACGCGACGCCGGAACATATCCATCAAATCATCCAACGTGTCAACTATTATGAAAAATCAGTCCCCCTAATTCAAAAGGGGCAGGAAGAAGGAACGATCCGCGCGGGCGATCCCCTGGCGCTCTCCGTCGCTTATTGGACGGCGATCCAGGGATGCGCGCAGGCTGTCGCGCTTTTCCACATGCCATGCCCGGAAAGTGACTGGATCATAGATATTATAAGACTAACTATTAAAAGTCAAGTCTGAAAGTTGGGAGTGATGTAAAAAACCAGATGGGTCAAAAAAGGTACAAAAAGCAAGCGTCAGATAAGACGGATTATCAACAAAGCAGAATATTATGCCGCCAAATGGTACGGCTCGCCGGATTTTTCCAGGGCAAAGATGAGCCGTACGAGTTTCTTGGCCGCATGGGAAACAGCGACATTGTAATGCTTGCCTTCCGAACGCTTTTTGGCAAGGTATGCTGCAAAGGCAGCATCCCAATGGCAGACATACTTGGCGGCATTGAAAAGAGCATACCGTAAGTATCGGGAGCCACGTTTCTCCATGTGGGGATAACAATTTGCCAGTTTTCCGGATTGGTAGGTAGAGGGCGAAAGACCGGCGTATGCAAGCACCTTATCCGGAGAATCAAAGCGGGAGAAATCGCCTACCTCAGCCAGTATCATAGCGCCCATGCGGTAGCTGATACCGGGAATGGTGGTGATGGGAGAATGGAGCTTGTCCATGATAGCTTGGATAGCCGTCTCAATTTCTTGAATCTCCGTATCCAATTCCCGGATGAGGTGGATGGTATGCTTCAGCTCCAGTGATTTAGCGGGCCTATGGGAGCCAATGGAGGATTGAGCGGTCTCGCGGATCAGCAGTGCCATATCCCGCTTGTAATGGCCTTTGGAGGCGGTGGATAGAAGCGTCTTGAGGTGTGTGAGGTGCGCCTCGGAAATTTGCCTTGCTCCGGGAAGCTCTTCCAGCAAGGCATAGACAGAGGCCATATGGAGTGTTGAAACAAGGTTTTCCAGTTCGGGAAACAGAATGCAAACCAAGCGAGCAATGGACTGTTTGAGCTGACCGCGTTCCTTCACCTTGTCGAAACGGTATCTGGTGAGTGATTTTAATTCCTCGTTGTGGTAAGCTGTATCTGTGTAGGGTTTGAGGCCCACATCAGACATGAGCATAGCCGCAATGGAACGTGCGTCGACACGGTCGGTCTTGGTCTTTCTAAGGCTAAGGCTTTTCCGGTAGAGGTTGGTGTGCAGGGGATTCAAGACGTAGGTTGGCAGACCATTGTCAAGAAGGAATCCGAGGATATTGTAGCTGTAGTGTCCGGTAGCCTCAAGTCCTACTTTTATTTTATCTTGGCGCGAGGAACAGCAGCGAATCCTATCCAGCAGGGTGTTGAAGCCCTCCATGTTATTGGAAATGGTGAACCCATCCGCGATGATAATACCCTCGGAATTCATGATAAAACAATCATGCTTATCCTTTGCAACATCAATACCAACATAAATCATAACGAACCTCCGGGGAAATATATTTGATGCTGCTGTACCACAGAACACTTTACGCTTGTAACCTCGCTCTACATAAACCGTCTGGCGGTATCTAACTAATCAACAAACTGGTAAAGGGCTGTGGTTGGAGCCTTATGAGAACCATCTGGTGGTAGGAGAAACAAACCAATCCACAGCATCCCTTACAGTGTAGCACAGCCCTTGGAGAGGGACTTTAATAACTACTACTTTATAATACGAGGAGAAAACCATGAAAAAAGTATTGATTATCGGCGCGGGAATCGCGGGGCTTTCCGCCGGCGTTTATGCGCGGCGCAGCGGCTTTGACGCGGAAATCCTTGAGATGCACACGATTCCGGGCGGCAACAGCACAAGCTGGCGGCGCGGCGGCTATTTATTTGAGGGAGGTATGCACTGGCTCACCGGTTCTTCTTCCGGGAGCCCGCTCCACAGGCTGTGGCAGGAAACGGGTGCGCTGCGGGAGGATACGGAAATTTATAACCGCGACCCCTTTTTCACCTGCCTTGAAGGCAGCCGGAGCGTTTGCCTGTACCGCGATCCCGACCGCCTTGAGCGCCACCTGCGGGATATTGCCCCCGAGGATGCCAAAATGATCCATTCTTTGTGCCGGGATATCAAAAAATTCCGTAAAATGGCAATGCCTGTGATGGATATAAAGGGCGTCGAGGTGAAACATAAAAGCACTCCACCGCTCTCTCTGATGTTTTCCATGCTGTCAGTGCTCCCGCGTATGAACGCACTCGGAAAGACCAGCTGCGGCGAATATGTTGCAAAGTTCAAAAATCCTACGCTGCGCAAGCTGTTTGGAAGCATGATCGGTTCCAATGATTTTACCGCGAATTCAATTCATTTTACACTGGGTACGCTTGCCGCAGGCGACGGCGGTTACCCTGTGGGTGGTTCCCTCGCAATGGCACGTAATATGGCAAGCCGTTTTGAAGAGCTGGACGGAACAATCCGTTATAGCACGCGCGCAGAAAAGGTCATACTTCAGGATGGCCGTGTAACCGGCGTTGTTGCAGGCGGTGAATTCATACCTGCGGATGCGGTGATTGTCACGGCAGACGCCCTGGCTGCCGTAGACGCATTGTTCGATCCGCCGCTCCACGAGCCATGGATGGACGAAATGCGCCGGGCAGTGAAGCCCCTGCTCAATACCTTCCTGTGTTTCGGTGTCGAGGCCGATCTTTCGGAGCTTCCGGAAAATTTGCTGTTTTCCCCCAAAAAACCCCTGATGTTTGCAGGGGAAAGCTTTCCTTGCCTTGGCATCAACAATTACGCCTCTTTCGCGGGATATGCGCCGAAGGGCTGCACCGCCGTCACGAGCGCGCTCATGGGGGATTCCTACGATTACTGGAAAAGGGCAAAGGAGGACGGCTCCTACCAGTCCAAAAAGGAAAGGCTGGCAAGCGATATGATGGATATCCTCGGGGAACAATTCCCGCAAATGCGCGGCAGGTTTGCCGTATGGGACGTCGCAACGCCGCTCACCTACGAACGTTACTGCGGGACTTATAAGGGCTCATGGATGACTGTAATGGAGCCCGGGGTTCCCCAGGCCTCCTATCCCCTCAAAGCAGAGGTTTCCGGCCTGTACTTTGCGGGACAGCGTATGCTTGCTCCCGGCGGGCTGCCCGTGGCGGTTTCCACAGGCAGGACCGCCGTGCAATATTTATGCCGGGACTCAAAAACCGTATTTGAAGGTGAAATCTAAATTTTTTGCAACTCTTGGAAAGCGCCGTGGTTATGCTGCAAATTGCAGCTCTTTTCAAAAAAGCATTTCCTGACACCTGACAGGAAATGCTTTTTTGTTTCGCTATGAAAATAGTTTTTTAGGGAAGCGGCGGCCACTTTTCTATTCTATGGGGTCAACGCGGTAGATTCTTGCGTTGCCGTCCTCATAGATTGGTGTCAGCGCTCCTTGGAAACCCCCTGTTGGGATTTCGGTTCCTATTGAAGTGCAAATATAATCCACACCTAATGTGAACAAATCGTTCGGATTCAAGTATAGAGCGAACGTATCCCCGGATGGCCCCGGCGCTAATTCCGTTTCTTCTTCTGTAAAATAGAGGAATATATGCGCATAGCGATTATAAATATCTTGTTTCTCTCCAGTTTCATCAAATACTTTCCATCGCTCGAGCGCCGGGAAAATATTAGTAGAAGTAATGGTTGGCGCCCCGTTTGCAATTAAGAAGTTAGAGGTCATATCTGCGCCAATCCATATCCCTGGCTCTTTCTGCTGTATTTCCTGTACCGCTTCTGCCAGTGGCTTATCATAGATCGCATCCGTCGTCCGCATAACCGGATTGACGAACACCCCCGATAGAAATGCAAGCAAACACATACATAGAGTAAACACAGTCTTTAACTTTCCTTTGCGATTCAGGAAAAAATACGCCATAAATGCGCTCATTACTGCGGCAAAAGCAATCCAATATACCGTAGGCGTATTATTGGTTGGAAGAATCGACGTATAGTAGGAATGTGCCGCTGTATAAACCGCTAAAACCGAAAGACCTATGCCAGCCAATATAAAAATTGCCCTTGGCAACTTAGCGGAAATTAGCGGTTCATCATCCGATGACAATATCTTAATAAAAATCAATATCTCAATAAAGCATATGATTGGCATGATACGCGCTGTCGTATTGGAAAGCAACGTTGCCTTGGCAAGCCATACAGGCGCTCCCAATATCACGAAAAGCAGAAAAAATATATCCAATGCCATCAATAATATGACAAATAAATCTTTAAACTTTCTTTTAAACAGATAAATGCAGGCGAGTATTTCCGTTAATGGGAAGAATCCATACATCATTGCCCCTTCACATGGATTTTGTGTACTAAGATAGGGGGTGGCCAGATTTGTTGTATAAGCAAATATCCAATCGATACCGTCACCGCCCGTATATACACGGCTTCCCGGATACACTGTATTCATGGTGAGCGTAAATGCTTCTTCAGACCGCAGGTACCAAAAAGCGGCGATCCCACCGATCATGAGCAACGCACCGGCAATATAAAACCATTCCGCTTTTCTCCGCTTCCCATTTTTGAAATTTGAGATGATCACCCATACCGCAAGCGCAGCAAATACATACAGAAGCGGAATCATCCAGGCCGGATACAGCGCAAAAATATAAGCCAATCCGCACAGTGCAAATACAAATGCGTAAAGCGCCTTTTTCAGCAAACTACTTGTATTCATAAAATGATAGATCATTAAAATTGCAAGCTGTCCTGCCACCAGCATTTCCACAAAAAAGTTAATGGCAAACCACCATTGCACCACCGGCGCAAACGAGATCAGGAACGCCGCCATGACGGAATAACCCTTTTTTCCTTTGGTCAGTAACATAAACAATTCAAAGGTAACAAGAAACAACGCGATCATCCTGCCTGCCCAGAACCACGAAAGGCCGTAGCTTGATCCAAGCAGGAGATATCCCCAGTAGAAAGGTTTCGCAATCAGCGTTATATCCCATACCGGCTGGTTATAGATCGTCAGCATATCGGTCGGCCATGCACGGGAGATCGAATTGACGATCCCATAATCATTGAATTCCTGCGACATGGCAAGCGGTGTAAATACATTCCATTCATCTGAG
The DNA here is from genome assembly GCF_001678845.1 of Christensenella intestinihominis. Taxonomy (GTDB): domain Bacteria; phylum Bacillota; class Clostridia; order Christensenellales; family Christensenellaceae; genus Christensenella; species Christensenella intestinihominis. The sequence goes on along the minus strand of NZ_MAIQ01000013.1, from coordinate 2,616 downwards.
CGGATGCCGCGTGTCAGCCCGAATATTGGTTCTTGAAACCGGCTTGGATCATCCCCCTTAGAAAGATAAGTATTCCAAATGCTCATAGAGGAACCATGCAACTGCAACAGGACGCATAAAATAAACACCGCAAAAGCAAGCAAAAACCGATATTTATAAATAAAATGGTAAATCTTTTTAGGTTGGATCACAAAATGCAGGAAAATATAGTAACAAAATATAAAAAAGGCAACCCATCTCTCAGGGCTCTGTAATAGAATCTGTTTTTCAGTCACGACATATGGAAATATGCGTACATAAAGCGCCTCTAGTCCGTAGGCCGCGATGATACATATCCCTATACCCAATGCGAGCCAAAGCGCCGGAGTTTTTACTCTGTAAGTATTTTTTAAATTAATTTCCATGCCATGCCGCACCTTTCTTCCAATTTTACAACGTAATCAATAAAGCACCGATCAATATTCCAACCGTTCCAATTACTTTTTTCACCGTGATCTTCTCCTTTAAAATAAGATAAGATAGGATCATCGTCCAAATATAGGTAATGGAGGTAAGCGGCAATACAACGGAATAATCGAGAAAGCGTAAAATATAAATATTGAGCAGTGCAGCGGCGAGATATAGAAAGCCGCCAATATAAAGATTGCGGTTGCGCAGAAGCTCCCTGAAATTCTGAAAGGACGAGGCCTTTTTCAGGAACAATGCGGCGACCGATCCAAATATGGTCATAACGATTAAAATCAAAATATAAAACGGCTTAACGGTCTCCACCCCCGATCAATACAACGCTTGCCGTGATCACCAGGATTCCGGCAAGTTTCATCGGCGTGATAACTTCCCCCAATACAAAAGCCGCAAGGAAGATTGTAAAAATGTAATTTAGGCTCAGCATCGGCTGAAGTACGGAAAGGCTTCCATATTTATATGCGACAAGCATAATAAGGGCGCCAAACGCATAAAACGCAAAGCCTACGATCATGAAAGATATTCCGTCCGTTACAGAGAGCTTCCAAAAAAGCTGCCCGATACAGACGCATATCGAAGACAGGATCATCAGAACAATCCCTTTTTTGTTTTTCGCAAAGGACTCCCCCATACTCACTGTTCTTTTTCCTTTCCAAACCGCGCCTGCATATCGTTAAGACGCATCTCGAAATCATGACGGTCCTTCTGCCGCAAAACATCGAGCGTCAGGCCGACAAATATCGATTGAAGCGCGGCAAGCACGAAAAATCCGCTTGCAATGAAGGATGGGAATTGCGGGACCAGGCCGGTCCCAATGTAAGTGATTAGAACAGGCAGGAAGAAGCATGCTCCGATTATGAACAAAATCAGACCAATGATTGAAAAGAAGGCCAGCGGCTTATAGTTCTTATAGAATTTAAAAATGGTTTTGAGCACCTTGATTCCATCCGAATAGGTGTTAAGCTTTGATTCGCTGCCTTCTGGTCTGTCTCGGTACTCTATGATTACATTAGAGACGCGCATATTCTTATCCACGGCATGGATCGTCATCTCCGTTTCTATTTCAAACCCCTTGGACAGAACCGGGAACGTTTTTACAAATAAATAGCTGAACGCGCGATAGCCCGTCATAACATCTTTGATATCGCTTTTGAAAAGCGCATTGATCGACTTACGTACAAGAGAATTTCCCATATTGTGGAAAGGCCGTTTGTTTTCCGTAAAATAGGTTGATGAAAGCCTGTCTCCCACGGCCATATCCGCCTGTTTCTCAAGCACCTCCGAGACCATCTGCCGCGCGTATTCCGCAGGGTAGGTATCGTCGCCGTCTATCATCAGGTAGCATTCCGCTTCGATTTCGCGGAACATGCGCCGGATTACGTTGCCTTTCCCCTGCTGATATTCGTAGCGGACTACCGCGCCCGCTTCCCGCGCGATTTCATCCGTATGGTCGGCGGAATTATTGTCATAAACATAGATCGTCGCTTCCGGCAATGCCGCTTTATAGTCACGAACTACTTTCCCGATCGTTTTGCTTTCATTATAGCAAGGGATCAATACTGCAATTTTATCCATTGATTTTCCTTCCATATATATTATTTCTGTCAAATTTGCAACAAGGCAGATGACCCGGGCAATGCGATCACGATCAGGAAAGCAAGGGACCGTCTCAAAATATGCCGCTCTTTTCATCCGCCATTAAAAGTTTAGCATATCCGCATGTCGCGGTCAACGAAGTGTATATCTGCAAATAATTAAATACTGCAAAGTAAAAAGCCCTTAAGCTCTAGGCAAAAGGACCCTCTACATAGGATATTGAAAAAATTGAATCCGGCAGCTACCAATCCTCCCACACCGTCACCAGTGCAGTACTTTAGGCGTATAGAGGCTTAACTTCTGTGTTCGGAATGGGAACAGGTGGGTCCCTCTAGCTATCGCCACCGGAAATTTTGAAAACTATTTAATTGTACAGGTCGCTATGCTTCCTGCTTCTTCCCGGCTGTCAAGCGCGAAACACATTCGCTATGGGCTTAAACTGCGCCTGCGGCTTGTTTTCGCCTCATGCTCACAGCGTCGCCGCCGGAAATTTTATAAACTTGTTTTAAAAGTGCCAAGCACATTCAAAACTGAATAGCAGTCATGAAAGAGAAA
>NZ_MAIQ01000012.1:10866-51344 GCF_001678845.1 Christensenella intestinihominis | reverse complement strand
GCAATCGAAGAAGGACTGCGGTTCGCAATTCGCGAAGGCGGACGCACGGTAGGCTCCGGGGTTGTATCCGGGGTTATCGAGTAAGCGCAGGCCAAGGAACAAAAGAAACAAAAAGGAATGGCAGGCTGCCATTCCTTTTTTGCTTTCGTTAAAATGTATTGGCCGGAATTTGGCAAATTGCGGGAGGTAAATCATACATTTTTTGCTCCAATGCTTAAAATTGCCTTTACAAAGCGTATTTTCATGATTATTTTGTTGACCTTTAGGGAAAAAGGAGTACAATAAAAGTAAGATAATCTATAAAGGCAAACCTGTCGAAAGGCGGGGACGCAAAGCCAACGGGTCTAAACGGAAAGCAGGATGGCCGGGTTGCAGGTTAAGTGATGTTATTTCCTTATAAAATACCAGATCGGTAAGGTATTTTAATTACACTTCTGCAAAACCATCTCTGCGGACCAAACTGATCCAGAAACAGATGGGGAAGCAAATCATGAGAAAACAAACAAAAAAAGCAGGCAGCAAAACAAAGAGGTGGATTGCGGTCTTATTGGCGTCCGCACTTATTTTTGGCATATTTGGGATATCAAACGCCCAGCCGGACGCGACGGGCGCGACAGATGCAGAAACGACGGCGGAGCAGGCAGAAGTACCGGAGGAAACGGCAGAGCCCAATGCACTGCAGCCGGAAGAATCCGGGATGCCGGAGGAAAGCGGCGAACAAGAGGGAGGGGCCGGGGAAATGGCCCAGCCGCAGGAAAGCGTAAGCGCGGAAGCGACGGTGGAGCCTTCGCTGCAGCCGGATACAGAACAAACATTCGCATCTCAGGCTGTGCTGCCGGTGGAACGGGACCAGCAACCAATACAGGAAGAATCGGCAAGGGAAATTCCGCAGACTGAAAGCAATGCGATTGCAGAGGACCATACAAATCCGGACGTGCTGGATGTTTGGGTGGGAACGGCCCCGGATCATCTCGAGAAAATGGATTCTTCTTTTAACGGGAATACGGGTTCGAATATTTTTTATGAGTTCAGGGCCGCTTCTGTGATGTCCGCCGAACAAGAGAAGGTCTACCTGAAAATCACCGCAAAAGACGATTATGCGGGAAACGTCCGGGGTGACGCAGCGGTAGGCTTTCAGGTAGGGGACGACAGCTATGACGCGACCGTAAGGCTGGGCGAGGTTTTGGCGCTGGACGCGGCGTTTTTCAGGAGCGTGGCATATGGCGATTATGATTTGCTCCAGTTCACCGTTTCCTATGCGGGAGTATGGGCGCAAAGGCTTGTGGACGGCGCCTTGACCTGGGAACAGATGGACGGGAACTACACCTATAAGGGATATTTGAAAAACTTATTCCAACCGTCGGAACAGCCGGGAAAAACAGTTGTATTGACAGACTATATCGGAACTTACGGCAGCGAAAATCCGGACGCACCTGCAATTGAAATCTATCAAAGCGGCAGCGCGGTGAGGGGCAGGATCGTCGGGGAATTGCAGGCGGATGGGACACAGGCGGAAAGCGGTGTTTCGGCGTCGTCTTCTTTTGACGGAAACGGAAGCCTGGTCGTTACGCTGAAGGTAGGGTATGGCGTAAACGCTTATTTTACGGTTGGCGCGGATGGAACGCTTACCAGCCAGGGAAATTATGCGTACCGGAAAGCCGCGGGGGAAACGGCGGGCGCATTCAGCGGCCTGATCCCGGTGGGAACCGTATATTCCAAAACGAAATTTGCAGCGAAAAACGAACGAACCGGGGAAGAGTATGAATCCCTCCAGAAGGCGATCAACAAGGCGGAGGCGGGCGATACGATCCTCCTTGGAAAAGACTGCGAATTTGGAACGACCACGCAGACAGGGTATGATGAAGACGGCGTGGGATACGGTCTTTACGGAAAATTTTATAAGCCCCTCACGATTCGCAGCGACGAAGGGGCGCACACCGTTACGATGACCAGCATGCTGACCGTAACCGCCGATACCACATTTGCAAACGTGGTTGTGGAAGGCGGAAAGAGCAACAGCTTTGTGATAAAGGAAAATTCGACGCTGACGCTTGAGGGCGGCGCGGTGCTGCAGCATCTTGGTTCCTCCGGCGTGCAGGTGGGCGAAAATATGGCCACGTCCGGAACGCTGGTCATGAAAGAAGGGTCCGCCGTGATGGGAAATGCAAAAGACGGCGTGAAGCTGATGGGAAACGGCACGCTTATCATGGACGGCGGGGAAATTTCTAACTGCAACGGCGTTACGACCAACCAAGGCGGCTCCGGCTATGGCGTAACGGTTGCCGGCGGCCATTTTACCATGAACGGCGGAACGATTTCCGGGAATTCCGGATTTGCGGGCGGGGGCGTACAGGTTACAAGCAGCATCTGGGCGACGGAACCGGCGACGTTCGTGATGAACGGGGGAACCATTACCGGAAATTCCGGAAACGGCACGACGAGCGCGAGCGTTTGCCTCCAGGGAGACGGCTGCAGCGTTACCATAAACGGCGGCGCCATCACCGGAAATACCGGCGGCAGCAACCAGGCGACTCCCGGCGTTTCTGTCACAGGAGAAGGCGTTTTCACCATGAACGGTGGGGAAATTTCAGGAAATACATCGGGCAGGAATAACCGGGCGGCGGCTTTCTACATGACCAAGGGAACTGTGGTCCTTAAAGGAAATGCAAAGATAACAGGCAACGTATCAAACGATACTACTGCCAGGATGCCGGTTGCGGGAATTTACATGACGGGCGGCAGCCTTACGGTTACCGACCAGGCGCAGGTGACGGAAAACACCATGCCGTTTGATACGGGCGCAGGCGGAATTTATATGTCAAACGGCAGCCTGAATATTTCCGGAAATGCACAGGTAACGGGAAACACGAAAAACGGGGCCCCGAGCAATGTTGTGCTGACTTCAGGCAAATCGATCGACGTGACGGGGATCGGAAGTGCCGCAAGAATCGGCGTGACGCCCTACCGGACAACGGCGGGAACGCTGGTTGCAACCGCGGATGACGGACAGTCAATGAATATGGAAAATTTTGTGCCGGATGGAACGGAGGTTTCATTCATCGGCCTTAGCGGGAAGGCTGTGGTAGGCATTCCCACTACCGTAAGCGCCGACGGACTGGAAAAAGATGTATTTATTGCGGGAACTGCCCCGACGGTGGAATTACAAGGTCTTACCGTTAAAAAGACGGACGGGACGGTAATTCCGGGAGCGGCAGTCACCCTGCTGTATTATACGGACGACAACGGACAGCCCGGCACTCAAATCGCGGTACCGTCGGAAAAGGGAACCTACTGGGTTCGCGCGAAATATGACGGCAACGCGAGCTATTATTACGGCGAAAGTGTGGACGATACCGCGTATTCCTTCCGGATTGTTCCCGGTGTGGAAAGCGTGAGCCTTGACCGGGCCGCGCTGGTGCTGGAAAAAGGCGCGGATGCACAGCTGACGGCAACGGTACTGCCAGAGGACGCGGCAAATAAGACGGTCGCCTGGAGTACGTCAAACGCGGCAGTGGCAGCGGTTGAAAACGGCAAAGTAACCGCGGTTGGCAGCGGTGCGGCGACGATCACGGCGGAAGCCGGAGGCAAGAAGGCGATATGTGAAGTGACGGTCAGCGTTCCAAGTGCCTCGGTGGCGGTGACAAGCGTAACCTTGAGCAATTCAGCAATTTCCCTTGATATGGGGAGCAAAGGACGCTTGGTTGCATTTGTTAAGCCGGATGCGGCAACGGACAAGGGGCTTACATGGAGCTCTTCCGATCCTCAGGTGCTGGAGGTTGACCAAACGGGTTTATTGCTTCCCGTTGCACCGGGTACGGCGACAGTTACTGCCCGGTCAGCGAACGAAAAAATGGCTTCCTGCACCGTCACGGTAATGGCGCAGCCGGAGACAAAACCTGTCGTGCCGGGTATGGGCGGAAAAGAGCAGGTTGTGGTGGAACCCGAAATGAAGAATGGGAAAATTGATTCCGACACAGTCAGGGAAGCAATTTCAAGTGCAAAACCCGAAGAAGTGGTTGTAATAAAAGTGGATGCGAAAGATTCTGTGAATGCAAACGTGGATGCAAGCATAGTGGACGCAGTGGCCAACGGTTCACAGGCCGTGGTTTTTGCAACAACAGGGGAAGACGGAAAGATTTTAGCCACGGTTACGCTTGATTTATCCCTTGGAGTGGCGCCCGAAGAACTAAAAGACATCAACCTTGGATTTACCAACGAGGTAAGCACCGAAGTAGCGGAGCAAGCTAAAAACTCCGTGCCGGAGGGAGCGAGCATCCTGTTTATCCAGTTGGCGCACGACGGGGAGTTCCCCTGCCCGGTGACGCGGATGGATTATGTCGGCGGGAATTTTGCTCCGGGAAGTAACGTATATCTGTATTGGATCGATCCCACAGGGGGGCTTTGCGAGGAGCAGGAGCTTGCGGTGGATGAAAACGGCTATATTACCTATACAATATCGCACGCCTCGCCCTACGCGGTTTCCAGCCGCAGGATGGAGGCGGCCACGATTGCGCCCCCGACGGCAGGCGGCAGCGACAACCCGGGCGGCACGGGAACGCAGGAACCGGACGATCCGGGCACAGGCAGGCCGGACAATAACGGGGGAGACAGCCCGGGCGTTACCGGCGGTGATACGAAGCCGGTGGACCTAAACGCGGGCGATTCCGAACCCGCGACGGCGCCCAAAACAGACGACGGGCAGGATTTGCTGCCATATCTGTTCCTGGCCGCACTGATGGGCAGTGTGGCTGCGGTGGGCGCTGGCCTGGTGCACAGGCGCAGGAAAAGAGGATAGGAATAGCGGTAAAGCAAGAGAGGACATTTATAAATGTCCTCTTTTTTATGTAAGGCATTTATGATACTATGATACGATGAAGATGAACATACAGGAAGGGGATCGGGCATGGAACAAAAGATGACTTTTTTCAACACAGGGGCAGGCCTCCTGCCTGTTGCGGCGACCATGATCGCGATGTTTGGCTGTACGGCCTTTATACCTATGTTTTTCAGCGGGACGAATGCACAGAATGTGTGGATGCAGGTGGTACAGCTGACAGTCGTCGGTTGTGCGGTCTGCGTATCGGTGCGCGCAAAAGGACCGGACTTTTCGATTGCAGCGGTAATGGGGCTGACGATGCTCGTAGTCGGACAGTTCAGTGCGCAGGGCTACGGATGGGCGGCCGGACTTGTGGTGGCCTTGCTGGTCGCGGCGGGAATCGGGGCGCTGAACGGTGCGGTTGCGCTGTATACGCCAGTACCTGCCCCGGCAATAACGCTCATTGTGCTTGTGGGCTTGCGGGTATTGCTGGGCGTGATCCCGGCGCGGCCGGAGGCGATGGAAGATATTCCCCGTTTTGGGCGGTCGGCGCTTGCGGCGGCGGTTTTCCTTGCGGCCGTGGTTACGGCTGTGTTTTTGTTCGTATTCTTTACACGGCTGAAAACGCCGTTTAACAGGAGGCAAAAGGGCGGAAAGGAGCTTTCCTACCTGCTTGCCTATGTTGTGTCGTCCGTGCTCGGCGCGCTTGCGGCGTTTTTCCTGGCGTCGCGCCTGGGTGCGGCGATTGTTACCGTATCAGCGGATACTACCCTGTATATCGTGTTCGTGGCTGCGGCCATTTATGCAAGCAGGGCGTTTGATAACGGCTTATTGCCTGTGCTGTATGTGCTGTTGCTGGCTTTTTTGTGGGCGCTGATGTCCAATGTGATGAACCTGCTGGCGATCAGTTCCTTTGTACAGGATGTACTGGTACGCCTGCCGCTTGCCGCGGGCATGGCTGTACTGGCCTGTTTTACATCCGAATGGCGGGCAAAAAAAGCCGTACAGCCGATTGACTATGCGGGCAAAATACAGTAACATGAAATGAGAAATCTATCTGGAAAAGCAGGTAATCAAATGGACAAATTATATATCGTTGTGCCGTGCTATAACGAAGAAGAGGTGCTGCACGAAACGACAAAACGGTTGACTGATAAATTGAGCAGGATGGAAGCGGACGGGCTGGTTTCGCCGGACAGCCGCATCATGTATGTGGACGACGGCTCGAAGGATAAGACATGGCAGGTCATTGAGGAACTGCATAAGCAGGATTCGCGTGTGCTGGGCGTGAAGCTGTCCCGGAACCGTGGGCACCAGAACGCGCTGCTCGCAGGCCTTATGACCGCAAAGGACCTGTGCGACGTGACAATTTCCATGGATGCGGATTTGCAGGACGATATCGAGGTGCTGGACGAGTTCATGCAGAAATACAAGGACGGCTGCGATATTGTCTATGGAGTACGCAACAACCGTGATACGGATACCGGGTTCAAACGTAATACGGCGCAGGCTTTCTATAAATTGCTGAAATTTTTCGGCGTGGATTCCGTATACAACCACGCGGACTACCGGCTGATGTCAAGGCGCGCGCTTGAAGGGCTTGCCGAATTCGGGGAAGTCAACCTGTTCCTGCGCGGGATCGTGCCGCAAATCGGCTATAAAACAGCGACGGTTGAATATTCGCGCGGCGAGCGCTTCGCGGGGGAATCCAAGTATCCGCTGAAAAAGATGGTCGGCTTTGCATTCGACGGAATCACCTCGTTTTCGGTAAAACCGATTCGTATGATTACGACGGTGGGGCTGGTGATTTTTTTGGTGAGCCTCGTAATGCTGATCTATTCGCTGGTCGTGAACGCCATGGGGCATACGCAGGCGGGATGGACGAGCATGATGATGTCGATCTGGCTTCTGGGCGGCCTCCAGCTGATGGCAATCGGCATTATCGGCGAATATGTCGGCAAGGCATATATGGAAACGAAAAAGCGGCCGAAGTACATCATTGAGACCGTGCTCCGGGACGAATAAAAGGGGCGGCCGGGAAGGCCGCTCCTTTTGGCGAAAGAATACGAAAAAAACGCGTAAAAACATTGACAACAACAGGGTTTAATGGTAACATATAAAAGCATCTTTGATAAAAGGCAGAGAGTGCCTTTTTTTAGATTGCTCAAAAACAATGGACCGGAGGGAAGGAAATGCGCACGAAGATTACGCTTGCTTGCACGGAATGCAAACAAAGAAACTATGATACGATGAAAAACAAAAAGAACGACCCGGACAGGATTGAAATGTCCAAGTATTGCAAATTTTGCAAAAAGCATACCGTACATAAGGAAACCAAATAATTTTTTGAGGTGGCGTTACGATGGCTAAGACCAAACTACTCGGCGAGGAACGGGAAAAGCACCTGAAAGAGCAAAAGAAGCTCGCCAAGAAGAAGAATAAAAAACAAAAGAGGAGCCCTGCCCGTTTCTTTAAGGACGTTTGGGGCGAAGTTAAAAAGGTGACATGGCCGACGCGCAAGGATTTGTTCAAGACAACGTTTGCGGTCATTGTTTTCATCATTATTTTCGCAGTAATCGTTGGACTGATGGACTGGGGCTTTGGTTCCCTGTTCAAGACGTTCCTGCTGTCTTAGGAGTTATTCTCATATGAGTATGGATAAAAATGGACCCGAAGATGTTCAGATTCCTGAGGAAAACGCGAACATTGAAAAGCCTGCGGAAGAGAAAGAGGAAAAACCGAAATTCTTAAAGCAGGAAAAAACGGATAAGCCTTATTGGTATGTTGTATATACCTATTCGGGTTATGAAAACAAGGTGATGGACAACCTTTTAAAGACGGTGGAAAATCACAATTTGCATGACACGATTATGGATGTAAAGGTGCCGATGGAGGAATCCGTTGAAGTTAAAAACGGAAAGAAGCGCCATGTATCGAGGAAAATGTTCCCCGGTTACGTGATGGTAAAGATGTTCCTGACGGATGAATCGTGGTATGTTGTGCGGAATACGCGCGGCGTAACCGGGTTTGTCGGGCCGTCTTCCAAGCCGATTCCGCTTTCGGATGCGGAAGTGCGCTCGATGGGAATCGAAAATGTACGGATCAGCCTCGATGTTGAGGTTGGAAATAACGTGATTGTGACCTCCGGGCCGCTCGAAAGCTTTGTCGGCGTGGTTGAGGAAGTGAATACGGAGCGCCAGAAGGTCCGCGTGCTTGTCTCTATGTTTGGGCGCGACACCTCTGTGGAGCTCGACTTCGTGCAGGTAAAACGGATATAAAAACCTGAGTGTTTAAGAGTGGGAGGCGTAATCCTCACGCCGTACACCACATCATATAAAAGAAGGAGAAAAGAAAATGGCAAAGAAAATTGCAGGGTATATCAAATTACAGATACCCGCAGGAAAAGCGACGCCCGCGCCGCCGGTAGGTCCGGCGCTTGGACAGCACGGCGTCAACATTATGGATTTCACCAAGGCGTTCAACGAAAAAACGGCGCAGCAGGCGGGGCTGATTATCCCTGTCGTAATTACGGTGTATGCCGACCGTTCGTTCAGCTTTATCACCAAAACGCCCCCGGCGGCAGTGCTGATTAAAAAGGCCTGCAAAATCGAAAAGGCTTCCGGCGTTCCGAACAAGCAGAAGGTTGCGAAGATCACGCGCGCCCAGCTGGAAGAAATTGCGACTCTGAAAATGCCCGACCTGAATGCGGCAAGCCTCGATGCGGCGGTCAGCATGATTGCCGGCACGGCGAGAAGCATGGGCGTAGAAGTGGAGGGCTAAGCGATGAAAAGAGGAAAAAAATACCAGGACAGTGTAAAGTCCTTTGACAAAATGAACCTGTTTGACCCGGAAGAAGCGGTGAAGGTTTGCAAAGAAACCGCTAAGGCGAATTTTGATGAAACCATCGAGCTTTCCGTAAAATTGGGCGTTGACCCCCGCCATGCGGACCAGCAGGTAAGGGGCGCGGTTGTTCTCCCGCATGGTACGGGTAAAGCGGTACGCGTGCTCGTCATCACCAAGGGCGATAAGGCGAAGGAAGCCCAGGATGCGGGCGCGGATTTTGTCGGCGCGGAAGAAATGATCGAAAAGATTCAGAAAGAAAACTGGTTTGATTTCGATGTGATCGTGGCGACTCCCGACATGATGGGACAGATCGGCCGCATTGGTAAAATTCTCGGGCCGAAGGGCCTTATGCCGAACCCGAAATCCGGAACGGTTACGATGGAGATCGAAAAAGCGATCAACGACATCAAAGCCGGTAAAGTGGAATACAGGGTAGACAAAACGGCGATTATCCACGTTCCGATCGGCAAGAAGAGTTTCAGCGAAGACCAACTTCGTGAAAACCTCAAGGCGATTATGGACGCGATTGTTAAGGCAAAGCCGTCGGCTGCAAAGGGTACGTATCTGAAAAGCGTGGTCCTTTCCGCAACGATGGGCCCGGGCGTGAAGTGCAACCCGGTACGCTTTATCTGAACGAATTAAAAAAAAACGGCAGAACATATGTTCTGCCGTTTTTTTATCCCCGGGGTGCGCTGCGGGGCTATATACGGTTTCCTGCCGGAAGGATTACGGCTGGGAGAGGGTAAACGCATCCTTGATTGTATTGATGTTTTCGGTCAGCTCCGGAACCGTTTTGAGCGCTGCGCGCGCGGCATCCCGTCCCAGGTTCAGGTACCGCCAATCGCACGACACCTCGAGGTCCCGCATGATGCGGCGCAGGTTATAAGCCTGTGTGATGACCTGTTCATCACGGTACAGCAATACCTTGCCGTCGCCAAGGTATTGGTAATTGAAATCGTCCATATCCGTATAGGGATCGGAATCAACGATCATTGTCGTGAAATAGTCGGCGTCAAGGGAATCGATATAGTAGGGAAGCGCATCGGCGCTGAGTGTCGTAAGATACGTGATATCGGCATTCCCGCCCTGGTTCTTTATATTTTCCCGTGCGATAAATGCGTCTATATTCCAGAAAGCGAGCGCCATATAGCAGCAAAGGAAGCAGAAGAAGGCGCATTTTTTCAAGTCGACGCGGGGCAGCCACAGCCGCAGGATGCTGACGGCTAGGAATAAAAACAATGCTGCCATAAAGAATTGGGTGAACAGGCGCAGCTGGGAAAAGCCAAAGCTTTGTTCGTACAGGGTCATGCGTGAAAAGGATGAAACAAGGAGAATGATTGTACAGACGAGGAGAAGCGACATAAGGACGCGCCGCAGGTTGAAAGCCGCGTGCGGGCAGGGAGCCGCAAAGCGGAGCAGCAGGAACACGATGGTCATCACAATCGCGGCGGCCGCGAGAAGCTGCCAAAATCCGCTGCGCGCATATTCGCTGTAGGTGATGCCTTCCGGGACACGCCCGGAGAACAGGTAAAGGAACTGGATGCTGCAAAAGATGGCAAGAACCGCGCACAGTGCAAAAAGCAGGACAAAGGAAGCGGCCTGGTTAAAGGCGGCGGCCTTATCCTTGTGTACAGGAGGAACCGTGCCCCGCGCACGAATTTTATTTCCAAGCGACCAGAATAATCCGGAGAAAAGCGCGAATAAAACAAGCGCGCAGAGCACCTTGCCCACAATATCGCCCCATTTGAGGTTCCCGAACAGGTCGGCAAAGAATTTGCTGAATACCGCATCGCCGGAAAGGAGAAGCGGAATCACGGCAAGCAGGACGGGAATCGTGACGGCGATGCCGATCAGGATTCCGGTAAAACGTCCCTTCCCGCCGCTCCTGTATTGGGAGAAAGAGTTTTTTATGCCGCCGAAGGAAAAGGAGAACCACAGCGCCAGGCTGTCGCCGACAAATAGGACGGAATATGGGTCATAGAGCGCATGGCTCATACACAGCATGACCTGCTCCCCCGTGAGCAGAACAATCAGGATGGCGTTGATCGTAAGCAATACCGGGTTATTGAACAACAGGAACGTAACCGCCAGAAGGGCGGTAAAAACCAGGTGGAAAACCGTGCGGCGGCATCCCTGCCAAAAACGTTTGCCGAACAGCATACCGAGGCACAGGTAAAAAGCGGCAAGATAGAGCGGAATGTTGAGGCCCGGGGGGATGAGGCCCGCCAGGTTATCGTAAAGCAGGATGCAGAACAATATGGCAAGCACGGTGCCCGCGAGGGCAAGGCGCGGGGTACGGACCCCGGCCTGCGTGGATTCAATATTCATGGGAAAACCTCCTTTTGGTTACCTGCCCGGACAGGCAGGAGAGAATATACGGCAATTAATTATTAAATATTTTGCACCGGACGGAGGGCAAACGGCTCCGGCCGGCCTGTTTTTGGGTATAACAAACCAGCCGCAATGCGCATGGGAAAGATGCGGTGCGGGATATTCCTTATTGTGTTTCCGCTATGGTTTTACGGTTCAGGCGTCCTCGTCCGGGATATACTCCAGCAAGTCGGACGGCTGGCAGTCGAGCGCCCTGCACAGCGCGTTCAGGGTAGAGAAGCGCACCGCGCGGCATTTATTGTTTTTAAGGATAGACAGGTTCGCGAGTGAGATATCTACTATGGACGAGAGCTCGTTTAAGCTGATTTTCCGTTTTGCCATCATTACGTCGAGGTTTACAAGGATTGCCACATTATCACCTCACACAGTCAGGTCGATCTCTTCGCGGTATTCCGCGGCCCGCTCAATCAGGTGGGCAAGCACCTGCGCGCACAACACGCCGAGGAGCAGGACGGCAATACACAGCAGTTTCGAGATGGAAGGCACAAAACAGAATATGAATATGAAATCCGCCAGCAGGAGCGCAAGGGCGACGGACAGGCGCTTTAAACTTTTGACATTGCGCCGTACAAACGGATTGCCCTCCCTGACGCTGAGGATCAGCTTACGCAGCTCCCACAGGAACCACAGGGAGATCGAGCCAGCCGTGTAGAAAAAGAACATACTCGGCACCAGATAGATAAAGTAACGGGAGACCTGTTCCGTCAAAAAGGGAAGGTCCATAAAAAGCACGAATATTACCACCATACATACCAGCAGGATCACGTTCAGGGCGCCCGCTATTTTTTTACCTGAAATTTTCATAAAAAGCCCTCCGTCCATTCGCTTTCATGAATCAGTATATCGTGCGCATTATTATATGTCAATAAAAATTTATCGATTTTCGATAAAAACGGAACTAAAAAGAGGAATATACAGCCCGTATATTCCTCCTGCCAGGATTCTTTTTAAAAGATTGCCGCAATACAGCCAATGGGCAGCAGGATGACCCAAAAAATAACGGCGAGCAGAGCGAGCACGATACACACTGTGCCGATGGCTTTCCCTGCGCGCGCGTTCTTATCCGCGGGATCGACCTTGATGATCTTACTGCCCGTCGCAACGGCGACAATGGCCAGCACAAAACCGATAAACGAAAGATAGCTGAGATGGAGCGTGGGAATCCATGCGAGGATATCGCACAAAAGAGCCAAAAGTCCTAAAATCAATGATACCATAATAAATTTCCTCCCTGAACTATTTTATTTAATAAACAAAAAACAATACGGGAAACGGCAATTCCCTTCCTTTTCCGTAGATTTCAGCCTTTAAGAAATCGTAATGTGATAGCCGTATTTTTCCGCAAGCTCCGCATGTGCCATCATAAAATCAAAATCCAGTGAGCGGATTTCCCGATCCCACCGATGGTACTCCTCGTCATATTGTTCCTGCGTATATTCCCCGCTGTCAAGCTTCTCCTGCGCTTCCTTGATTTTAGCAGATAACGGGGCAAATTTCGCTTCATATTCCGCCCATAATTGGTCGTATTCGGCCTGGTAAGCCTCGTTTTCTTCCATGGGAACGAGCGTAGGCCCGGGCTCGGAGGCTTCCGTGGGCACAGGCGTCCCGGGCGTTTCCGGCCCCGCATCGTTATCGCCATCGGGCACGGGCGTTGAGGTTGGCGCGGGCGTTGCTGCGGCCGCGCGGGCGGCAAGGTCAACCGGTACAGCCGTCAGCGGATCGAAATCGAGCGCCATGCGCACGACCTTATAATCCGTAAAAATCGAATCATCATAAGGATTTTCCCGGTCGCCAATTGTAAAAACCTCCGCCAGGTTGTTTTCCGACCTTGTGCGGCAGACAAGCTGTTCACCCTCGGAAAGGAATTTTGCGGATTCTGCCGTCACGGGCTCCTCGTGGAAAGAGACGATGTAAAAACCCTGTTCGATCACAGAGCCATCCGCCGGGTCGAGCTTTTGGCCAAAGGCAAAATATTCATTATCAGCGTTTCCCGCGTCAAGGTAGACGGGGAAACCGAGATCGGCCGGGATATTGACATCCAATTGCGGGGATATAATGAAAAAAAGTTCGGGAATATCCGTGAAGGTCTCCGGCACCGCCATGAGCGTTACGGAAGCAGGCGGCGGCGTGGGCGACGGGGAAGGCTCCGGCGACGGTGCTGCGGACGGGGCCGCAGAGACGACAGGCGGCGTGGAAGGCTCCGGCGCTGCCGAACAGGCGGAAAAAAGCGCGGCGAACAAAACAACCGCGCTTAAAATGATTGCCGAAAGCTTTTTCATAACCGCTCCTCCCGTGCGCCTAATGCTTGGCCCTGGCACACACCGTTTCGTAATCAAACATTTCATCCATCTCGCAAATTTCATTCACCATGAGCGCCCGAATATAGTCGCTGTCCTTGGAGATGGAATGGATGTAATAGCCGTTTTTGAGGTAAAACGCCACTGTAGAGCGCATTTTGGACGCCGTATGCAGGGCGATGGCGCGCACGCCCATGGAAAGGCATTCAATGCGCACCTTCTCGAGCAGCAGGCCGCCGATGCCAAGGTTCTGCGCCTCGGGGTCGATGGAAAAGCGGCTCAGGTAGGCAATGCCGTCCGCAAGCAGCTCGAAACGAACGCTGCCCACGATTTCACCATCGATCTTGGCGATATAAACATTTTTGCTGCGGATATCCGAAAGCACGTCGTCAAGCGTTTCATACAGTGCCGCGACGCTTTCGCGTTTGCGGATTTCCTTTGCATAAAGGTCAAAAGCACGCTTGGTAATTTCAAGGACGTCTTTTGCATCGGCTTCCGTGGCCTTTACCAGTAAAATCTGATCCATCATGATGCGCCGCCCCCTTATTTGTAATCGCCGAGCGGAATAATGCTCAGCTTGTCGTCCGACTGGAGCACCTTAAGCATGGAATTCACCGTATCCATGGACGTAATGCACGGAACGTTGAAGCCAACCGCCGTACGGCGCAGGCGGAAGCCGCTGCGCGTTTTTTGCTTACCGCGCGTGGGCGTATTGACAATCAGCACGAAATCCCCGGATTTGATGCGCTCGAGCACATTTTCATTGGGCACAAGCTCCGTTTCAAAGCCGTGCTCGCTGAAATATTGATGTGTTCCCGGCGTTGCCGCGAGCTCGAAGCCGCATTCCTTCATTTGCTTTGCGATGCCAAGCGCTTCTTCTTTATCGCGGTTGGCGACGCTGACGAGTATCGTGCCTTCCTTAGCCGGGATGCTGCTCCCGGAGGCCAGGAACGCCTTTTTCAGCGCTTTGATGAACGTACGGTCCGTTCCCATCACCTCGCCCGTGGATTTCATCTCCGGTCCGAGGAAGGTGTCCACCGTGGCAAGCTTGGAGAAGGAGAACACCGGGGCCTTGACGGTGACAAGCCGCGATTCCTTGTGAACGCCCGTTTCATACCCCATACCCTTAAGCGTTTCACCGAGCATGATGCGCGTCGCAAGGCCGACCATCGGCACGCCCGTCACTTTGGACAGGATCGGGACGGTGCGGCTCGCGCGCGGGTTTACTTCAATGACATATACGTTTTCTTTTTCATCCATAACGAACTGGATGTTGAAAAGCCCCTTGACGTTGAGCGCCCGTCCGAGGGCAATGCCGTATTCCGCAACCTTCTTTTTCGCTTCCTTGGAGATGGTCTGCGTGGGATAGACTGCGAAGCTGTCGCCCGAATGCACGCCTGCACGCTCGAGGTGCTCCATGATCCCCACGACGAGGACGTCCTCGCCGTCGCATACCGCGTCGAGCTCAATTTCCTTGCCGACGACATATTTGTCCACCAAAACGGGCTTATCCGGGGAAACCTCCGCCGCCATCGTCATATATTCGGTGAGCTCCGCGTCGTTGTACACGATTTCCATGGCGCGGCCGCCGAGCACATAGGAGGGACGCACGAGCACCGGGTAACCGATATCCGCCGCCGCCTCGAGCGCGTGCTCGAGGGAAAAGGTTGTATCGCCCTTGGGAAGCGGGATATCGAGCTCCTGCAGCACATGCAGGAATTTGTCCCGATCCTCCGCGCGGTCGATGTCTTCCACCGAGGTGCCGAGCACCGATTTACCCGTATCCACAATGGGCTTGGCAAGGTTGATCGCCGTCTGGCCGCCGAACTGGACGATGACGCCTTCCGGCTTCTCCTTATCGATGATATCGAGCACGCATTCTTTGGTGAGCGGCTCGAAGTACAGCTTATCGGACGTATCGAAGTCCGTGGAGACCGTCTCCGGGTTGGAGTTGATGATGATGGACTCGTAGCCCATTTCCTTTAAGGTGTTGACGGAATGCACGGAGCAGTAGTCAAACTCGATGCCCTGGCCGATGCGGATGGGGCCGGAACCGAGCACGATGACCTTTTTGCGGTCGGTGCGCTCGACCTCGTCCTCATTGTCGTAGGTCGAATAATAATAGGGCGTGACGGCCTTGAACTCGCCCGCGCAGGTATCCACCTTCTTGAAGGACGGATGGATGCCCATCGAATTGCGCATATAGGTGATCTGCGATTCGTGCGCGCCGATGCAGTCCGCGATGTAGCCGTCGCCGAAGCCCGCCTTTTTGCACTTCCGAAGCACCCATTCGGGCAGGTCTTCGATGGTGTAGCTCCTAAGGCGGCTTGAAAGGTCGACGATGTTTTTCAGCTTATTGATAAAGAATTCGTCAATCTGGGTGATTTCATGCAGCTTTTCAACCGTATAGCCGCGTTCGAGCGCCTTTGAGAGCACGAAAATTCGTTCGTCGTCCGGGTTGCGGAGCGATTCGTGGAGCTCGTTCAGCGTCCAGTCGTCGATGTTTTTCATGCCGAGGTTATAGTTGAGTTTTACGTCGAGGCAGTCGATTGCCTTCAGCAGGGATTCCTCGATGCTGCGGCCAATGGCCATGACCTCGCCCGTGGCCTTCATCTGCGTGCCGAGAATCCTGTCTGCGCCCGTGAACTTATCGAAAGGCCAGCGGGGAACCTTGGTGACTACATAGTCGAGCGTCGGCTCAAAGCATGCGTATGTCTTCCCGGTAACGGAATTTTTGATTTCATCGAGGTTGTAGCCCACCGCGATTTTTGCCGCGACACGGGCGATCGGATAGCCTGTCGCCTTGGAGGCGAGCGCGGAGGAACGCGATACGCGCGGGTTGACCTCGATGACCACGTAATCGTAGGAATTCGGATCGAGCGCATACTGGATGTTGCAGCCGCCCCTGATGTCGAGCGCGCGGATGATTTTCAGCGCCGAGGTGCGCAGCATCTGGTACTCGCGGTCCGTAAGCGTCTGGGAGGGCGCGACGACAATACTGTCGCCCGTATGCACTCCCACGGGGTCTATGTTTTCCATGTTGCACACGATGATGCAGTTATCGGCATTGTCGCGGATCACCTCGTATTCAATTTCCTTCCAGCCGGCGACACTCTGTTCGAGAAGCACCTGGTGGATGAGGCTCATTTTAAGGCCGCGCGCGGTGATATCCCGAAGCTCGTCCATATTGTGCGCAACGCCGCCCCCGGTTCCGCCGAGCGTATAGGCGGGCCGCACGATCAGCGGGAAAGGGCATTCCTGCGAAAATGCTTCCGCTTCCTCAAGGGAGGTAACGATGGTGGAGTGGGTCGTTTTCTGTCCGGTTTTCACCATCAGGTCCTTGAATAGCTCGCGGTCTTCGGCCAGCTTGATGGAATCGAGCTGCGTACCGAGGAGGCGGACGCCAAGCTTGGGCAGGATACCGCTGTTATCCAGCTCGATGGCCATATTAAGGCCCGTCTGGCCGCCGAGGGTCGCGATGATTCCCTGCGGTTTCTCCTTTTTCAGGATGCGGATAACCGTATCGAGGGTAATCGGTTCGATATAGACCTTATCCGCCATATCAAGGTCCGTCATTATCGTAGCGGGGTTGGAATTAATGAGCACAACCTCGTAGCCTTCTTCCTTCAGGGCCTTGCACGCCTGCGTGCCGCTGTAGTCAAATTCAGCGGCCTGCCCGATGATGATCGGGCCGGAACCGATTACGAGTATTTTCTCAATGTCTGTAAGTTTTGGCATGGTTTCCTCCTGCGGTGTTAAAATCTTTTAAAAAAAGCAGACGCTTGCGCCTGCTTATCAATCATTGGAATAGCCGGTCGAGCGCTTCGATCAAAAGATCGATTTGCTTTTGCATGATGATGTAGGGCGGCGCAAAACGAAGCGTATTCGCCCCGGCCGTCCCGATCACAAAGCCCTGCGAGAGTAGCGCACGCTGCATTTCGTGCGCATCGGCTTTGCCCGAGAGCTCCGCGCCGAGCAAAAGCCCCTTGCCGCGCACGTCGATGATCGTATCCGGATGTTTTTGCATCAGGGCTTCAAGCTGCTGACTGAAATACGCGCCCATACGCTCGACATGGGAAAGCATTTTATCGTCGATTTTGTTCGTTACGTAAAGCCCTGCCGCACATGCGAGGGGGTTCCCGCCAAAGGTGGAACCATGATCGCCCGGGCCGAAAGCATCCGCAAAAGGCGCGGAGGCGAGGCAGGCCCCAATGGGGATACCGTTCCCGAGCGCTTTTGCCAGCGTGACGACGTCTGCCTTGATGCCATAATGCTCCTGCGCAAGCAGCCTGCCCGTACGGCCCATGCCCGTTTGCACCTCGTCGATGATGAGGGGAACATCCGCCTCTGTGCACAGGGCGCGAAGGAGGGAAACAAACTCCCCGTGCAGGGGAAGAACGCCGCTTTCACCCTGTATTACTTCGAGTATTACACCGCATTTATCCGCTGTAACAGCGGCTTTTGCGGCCTCCATGTCGTTTGCGTCAATATAAGTAAAATCATAAGCCGTGGGACGGAAGGGCTCGTGGAATTTTTCCTGCCCGGTTGCGGAAAGCGCAAGAAGCGTCCGTCCGTGGAAGCTTTTTTTGAGCGCGACGAACTTATCGGAATCCTTTCCCTTGCCGTATGCGTACTTCTTTGCCAGCTTAAGGGCACATTCGTTTGCTTCCGCGCCGCTGTTTCCGAAAAACACACGGTCGAACCCCGTTTTTTCACATAAAAGCCGCGCCAGCCGCGCCTGGGGCTCGTTGTAAAAATAATTGCAAATATGGACGATGCCGGTATCGACCTGGCCCTCGAGTGCGGCCTTAAATCCTTCATCCGAATAGCCGAGGCAATTAACGGCAATTCCGGCGAGAAAATCGATATATTCTTTCCCCGCGGAATCGGTAAGGACCGCGCCGCTGCCGCCGGTAAATACGGCGGGCAGGCGTGTGCCGAAGGTTTTCATATGGTATTGCGAATCCAGTTCTTTCAGTTCGTTGTAAGTCATTCTATATCTCCGATTTCATAAGCGCCGCCATAATAAGCCGCCAGGGGCCGCTTTAGCCGGTTACCATCGTTCCGATACCGGAATCCGTAAAGATTTCAAGGATGATCGGGTGCGGAATCGTGCCGTTTAAAATATGGGTCCGCCCAACGCCCTTCTCGATTGCGGAAAGGCAGCTTTGCACCTTGGGAAGCATTCCGCCCGTAATCTTGCCCTCGTCAATCATATTTAGTATATCCGTTTTGGAAGCTACATACAAGAGGGATTCGGGATCATCTTCCTTTGTGCGGATGCCGTCCGTATCGGTCAGGAAAATCAGCTTTTCCGCCTTGAGGGCCGTCGCGATTGCGCCTGCGACCGTGTCCGCGTTGATATTATAACTTTCCCCGTGGTCGCCCGTGCCGACAGGGGCGATGACCGGGATATACTGGTCGTGCGCGAGGGTGTTGAGGAGCGTCGTATTGATGGACGTAATCTGCCCGACATTGCCAAGGTCCACACCGTTTTTCGGCGGGGCTTTGACTGCCTTGATAATGTTTCCGTCGATGCCGCACAGGCCGATTGCCGACGCGCCCATGCCGTTCAGCTTGGCGACAATTTCCTTGTTGATTTTCCCGGTGAGCACCATCTGCACGACTTCCATAGTGGCGTCGTCGGTCACGCGCAGCCCGTCCACAAAATTCGGCTTGATATCGAGGGAATCGAGCATATGGTTGATATCGGGGCCGCCGCCGTGCACCAGAATCGGGTTCATCCCGACGAACTTCAGGAGGGTGATATCCTCCATGATTTTCTGCGTGAGGTCGTCATGCATCATGGCGGCCCCGCCGTATTTGATAACGATGGTCTTACCGAACAGGCGCTGGATATAAGGCAGCGCCTCCACCAGCATATGTGCGCGTTCCAGGTATTGTTCCATTTTTTGATCTTCCATAATTTCCACCTTTTAAATTAATAGATAACAGATAATATGCAACGGGCAGCGAGTATGCCTCCGGTATACGGCCTATGATGACCGGCAAAACCGATGCAAGCTTATCGTTCCTTCTTCACTACAGATACCATGCGGTGCGGGGCAGGCCCAGCGTCTCGTCAAAGCCGTTCATCAGGTTGAAGTTCTGCACCGCCTGGCCTGCCGCCCCTTTGATGAGGTTATCGGTGCACGAAACAAGGATAATTTTTCCTGTCCGCGGCGAGACCTCGAACCCAATCATGCAATTGTTGGAGCCCACCACGTACTTCAGCTCCGGAAGCTTACCGTGGGGCAGTATGTGCGTAAACGGGGTATTTGCATAATATTTTTCGTATGCTGCGGCAACCGCTTCGGGCGTAACGCCTTCCGCAAGGTCCGCGTAGATCGTTGCGAGGATTCCGCGCTTTACGGGCAGCAGGTGCGGCGTAAAGAGCAGGCAGACGTCTTTGCCGGATAGTCTGGTAAGCTGTTCCTCAATCTCCGAGGTATGCCTGTGCATGGGCACGGAATATGCCTTGAAATTATCGGCGGTTTCACAGTAGGAAAATGCGAGTTTTTCTTTCCTGCCCGCACCGGTAACGCCGGATTTCGCATCAATCACAATTCCCTTTTCGCTGATAAGGCCCTCCCTTAAAAGCGGGGCCAGCGCGAGGATGCTGGTTGTGGTGTAACATCCCGGGTTCGAGGTAAAGTTCGTTTTCTTCACCTGCTCGCTGAAAAATTCGGGGAGGCCGTAGACAGCCTCGCTGTTTTCCTTTTTTGCGGAATGGGTAATTCCATACCATTTTTCATAAATATCCGTATTTTCGTAACGGAAATCGCCGGAAAGGTCGATCACCTTATGCCCCTTTTTCAGCAAAGAAGGCGCCGCCGCCAGGGATTGCCCGTGGGGAAGGCATAAAAACACGAAATCGTCCGCGCCGAATTTGCCGTCCATATCCTGGAGCTCCAGCTCTTTTTCCGGCAGGAAATTTGCATAGATATCGTGAAGCTTTTTCCCGGCGAAGCTTTTTGATACGGCCTTATTGATCTGTACGCAGGGATGGGCCGCGAGGAGGCGTAAAAGCTCCGCGCCGACATAGCCCGTTGCGCCGATTACACTGACATTTACCATGGTTTTAAACAGCTCCTTTTTTATGCAGGGGCGCCGCGAAACGCTCCAAACTTCAATTAATATTAATAATTATACATTGAAATGAATAATTATGCAATAGCTGTTTGCGGGAAATATTTGATATATGGGTGTATACAAACCGGGAATGCAGCCAGGCAAAATAAACTTCATTGTGTTATGGAGCGTCTTGTGATATATTAATATTTGTAATTGAAATTGAACCAATCTGGTGCCGGGAAACCGGGTAAAAGGGAAAGCGTATGCCGCTACAGCCCACCGCTGCCGTGTGACGGAGCGCCTGCGCCGGACGGGAAACCGTCCGGAAGCTTGCGGGAAACCGCAAAAGGCCACTGGCGAAAGCCGGGAAGGTACGCAGGATGTGATGAAGTCAAGTCGGAAAACCTGCCGGATTGGGGACGTTTTTTTCTTCGGCGGGAAGGAAAAAAGTGCTTAACGCCTTTTTTGCATATGCCGAAAAGGTGTTTTTTATATGTAAATAACCGGCCCCGCCCCTGCGGACCGGATTATAAAAAGGAGTTTTTTAAATGAACAGGAAAAGAATTGCATTATTTGCATGCATCGTACTATGTATCGCGGTATTTGCGGGCTGCGCACAACCCGCGCCTGCGGAAACAAGCTCCGCGGCCCAGGCAGTGGCGCCTTCAGCGAGCGTTTCTGCCGAAGCAACGGAATCGGCGGAAGCGTCTTCCGCGGTCGGCGGCGTTACCGTAACCGATATGCTCGGCAGCGAGGTCACGGTGGGGAAGACGGATAAAATTGTTTCCCTTACCCCTGCGGGCACGGAAATCGTGTGCGCCCTCGGCGCGTCAAAGCAGCTTGTAGGCATCGACGCAAGCTCCGATTACCCGGAGATTACGAAATCGATCGAAGTGGTCGGGGATTTCAACGGCCCGGATGTGGAGAAGGTTGCGGCCCTTGAACCGGATGTTGTATTTGCGGGAAACGGGTTGCAGCAGGAAGCGATCGACCAGCTGAAAAATCTTGGAATTACGGTTGTGAGTGTGGAAGCGACCACCTTTGACGATATTTCCAAGGCCATCCGGCTTGTCGGCGAGGTATTGGGTGCGCAGGATGAAGCAGAGGCGGTAGTCGGCGAAATCGATGCGGCGGTCAGCGCGGCAGAGGCGAATAAACCGGAAGGGGAAAAGACCGTTTATTACGTTATGAGCTATGGGGATAACGGGAACTGGACCAGCGGCCCCGGCAGCTTCATGAATACAATGATCGAACTTGCGGGCGGAAAATGCGTCACGGAAAATGCGGAATATTCCTGGGTTGAATACCCGGTTGAAGACCTGGTGCTCGCGAACCCGGACATCATCCTGCTGGATACCAGCATGGGCAACACGGCGGAAGGCCTTGCTGACGCGCAGGGCTATCAGGACCTTGACGCTGTGAAAAACGGGAACGTATATGAAGTGGACGCAAACGTATTCACGCGGCCCGGCCCCCGCATTGCGGAAGCAATTACGCAAATCAGCGAAATCCTCAATAAATAGCGGCAAGGAGGGCCTATGAAAAAAGGGCCTGTTCAATTCCATACGCTTTTACTGGCGCTCATCTTAGGCGGCGTTGCCGCCTTTGTGTGCGCTTTTTTTGTGGGGAGTTCCGGTTTTTCGGTCGCGGAATTTGCAAAAATACTGGACGGGACGGCTTCCAACACGATCTATAATATTTTCCTGAACATCCGCCTGCCCCGGGCGATCGGCGCGTTCCTCGTGGGGGCGGCGCTTGCGGTTTCGGGCTGCTGCCTGCAGGGGGTGTTCAAAAACCCGATGGCAGACTCCTTTGTCCTTGGAATTTCGTCGGGCGCGGCCCTCGGGGCGACCGTTGCCATGACGTTTATGTCGGGCATGACCCTGCTCGGGGCGGGAACCATTGCGGTATTCAGCTTTGTGGGGGCGCTTGCCGCGGTCTTTGTGGTATATAATATTTCGCGTATACGCGGCAAGGTATCGACCTTTTCGCTCCTGCTCTCCGGCTTTTCCATGAGCGCTATGTTTTCGGCAATCATCTACCTGATTATGCTGCTGAACCGCGATAAGATGGAAAATGTGGTCATGTGGAACATGGGCAGCCTTGCGAACATGACATGGGATAAAATATGGATTGCCCTTCCGGCGATTATCATATGCGCAACGCTGCTGATGTTCTATGCAACACCGCTCAATATTATGTTGAACGGGGACGAGGTATCGCAGAGCCTTGGCGTCGATACGCATAAGACGCGCCGGAATATGCTGATTTTGACCTCCCTGCTCTCCGCGGTGGCGGTGTCGGTCAGCGGGATCATTGGCTTTGTGGGGCTGATGGTGCCGCATTTGCTGCGCATGGTTGCCGGGCCGGACAATAAAAAACTCCTGCCGCTGTGCTTTGTGGGCGGGGGAATGTACCTGCTTTTCTGCGACGTGATTGCCCGTACCGTTTTAAACGGGCAGGAAATGCCTGTGGGAATCGTGACCTCTATCCTCGGCGTGCCCTTCTTTATTTTCCTGCTGCGGCGCGGAAGGAAGGGGGCGGCCTGATGGGAATTTTAATCCGAAATTTGAACTGCTCGATCAACGATACGCCGATCCTGCACGATATCTCGCTCGACCTTGCTTCGGGAATGGTTGGGGTCATCGGCCCGAACGGCGCTGGCAAGACGACGCTTTTGCGTACGGTTTCCGGATATTTGAAGCCGGAAAGCGGAAGCGTGGAAATCGACGGCGCGGATGTGCGGAAAATCGGGGTGAAGGCGCTGGCTAAAAAAATGGCGCTTGTTCCGCAGAACTATGCCCTGGAATACGACTTTACGGTGCTGGAAACGGTTTTGATGGGACGCAATCCGCACAAAAGAACCTTTGAAGGCGACAGCCCCGGGGACATCCGCCTTGCCCGGGAAGCGCTTGAAAAAACGGGAATTGCTTCCCTTGAAAACAGGACGGTAATCGGGCTTTCGGGCGGGGAATGGCAGCGGATGATTATCGCGCGCGCCCTCGTCCAGCAATCGAGCATCCTGCTGCTTGACGAACCGGTATCAAACCTCGACATTAAGCATCAGGTGGGCATCCTTTCCCTGGTGCGGGATTTAGTCGCGGGAAGCGGGCTGTTGTGCGTGTGCGTCCTGCATGATTTGAACCTTGCAAGCCATTACTGCGACCAGATTGTGCTGATGGAAAAAGGACGAATCGTGAAATATGGGCTTACGGAAAACATCCTGAAAAAGGATATCCTCGAGGCGGTGTATGACACGAAAATCTGCATGATACGGGCGGAAGACGGTTCCACCTATATCCTCCCGGAAATGCAATAGCGAAAAAGAAAAAGGAACGGGCTGTGCCGCGGGGCACGGCCTTATTTTTATTTACCCGTATGATGCGGACGCGCCGCGATCATGGTATAATATTTGATATGAAAATTGATGGCGTGTGCCACGGATGCAGGCATGGAGGCAAGGCGGGTTAAATGAAAAGAACAGTTTGTATATTTTTGGCAGTGATTTTGGCGGCGGCCGCGGTATTTTCCTGCGCGTCGTTCGCTTTTGCGCAGGAAGGCCCCGCAGAGCTTTCGCTTGTGTTTAAAAATTGCGATCCGCCGGAAGAGGGGGACCTTTATGCGGCAGGCGAGGATACGACGGTCGAAATCGCCGATATTGCGCCGGCGGGCGGGGAACCGATTTATTATATACTGACGTTTACTTTGAAAAACAAGGAAGCGAGAGCTACGGAACGCATCCTGTATACGGGGCCGGTATCGCTGCGGGAAGCAATTGCACAGGCGGTGGCGGACGGAGTGCTTTCGCGGGAAGAACTGGATGGTGTAGGGGTAGCGTTTATCGATATGGCGGCGGGCGACGAGTATGACCCGGTTGCGGCCGGTAATGCGCGTTTCCTCCCGGCAGCCTGCAAACCCGTAGCTTTTGATACCGCGGAGGGAGAATATCCGGCGGGAACGCTGATCGGGCTTTCAAGCGAAACGCCGGGGGCTGAAATCTATTATACGCTGGACGGCACCTCGCCGAGACTTGCGAGCGCTTTGCCGTATGATCCGACGGGCGGGCTGGCGCTGACGGGGGACAGCAGGATTCTGGCAAGCGCGCGGAAGCCGGGGCTTAAGGGCAGCGAACCCACGACGGCGGCCTATACCGTGCAAAAGAGCGGCATGGTGACGGCCGATCCCGCGCCGGGCACGGTTCCGGCTGGCACGCAGGTCACACTCCGCGCGGCGGCGGATGCAGAAAAAATCCTCTACACGACGGACGGGACCGCACCGGCGCAGGGCGCGGCAGGCACCGTGGATTCCGGCAGCAATACGGCGACGGTTACGGTCAATGGGGATATGGTCATCAGTGCGCGCACCTATCAGGAAGGGGTTGCGCCGGGGGATGTGCAGCGGTTTTCCTATACGGTAGGGGGCGTGGGCGACGCGTACGAGCCCAATGACAGCCGGACGGCGGCGACGGACGTTTCCTTCCCCTCTAAAATCCGGGCCACGATTCACAGCGCCGCGGATGTGGACTATTATAAATTCCATTATAACTATGCCACCCCCGCAGAGCTGCTGCTGTTCCAGCCGGACGGGGACGGCGCGGCTTATTCGCTTACGCTTCTTGGCAGCGATGGAACCGAGGTTGCGCAAAGCGCGCTTTCAGGGGACCAGCGGATTACGGCAGGGCTTGGCGAAGGAGACTACTATGCCGTGGTACAAAGCCCGGACGGGCGTTTTTCCGCCGGGGAATATACGCTTTCAATTTCCAAACAGGCCGTGGAGGGCCTTGATTTATCCGAATACAATATGCTTAACGCGATGCTGAATGCGGATTCCTCCGAGGAGTGTTATACGCCGGACGAAGGGCGCGGCGGCGTGCTTTCCGGCGGGGATATTTATATGGCGCTTGCTTATCTTGCGCGGTGGAGCGGTCCTGTCATGGAAGCGGACGACCCGTATATGCTGGATGAATACGGAGGGGACGTAAGCGAATTCGCCTACCATGAGCTGCCCGCCCGCTATCACCTGCGGCAGGCGATCCTGCTGCCCGACCGGGAAAAAACAGCGGAGGATACGCTCCATTATAAAAACGCGATTTATACCTATGGGGCGATTTACTGCGGAATCCGCCACCAGGAAGGCGAGGGCGGTTATTACGATGAAACCGGCTCGTACTACTGTAAACCGGATGCGGGCATGCCCGGCGGCGGGCATGCGATTTCGCTTGTCGGATGGGACGATACGGTGCCGGCGGAAAAATTTACGGTAATGGTGGACGGCAATTCCTATACGCCCGCGGGCGACGGCGCGTTTATCGCCAAAAACAACTATGGGACGGAAAAGGGGCAGAACGGCTTTTTCTATATTTCCTATTACAGTGCGGACCTGTCCTCCAATCCTGCGGCCGCTATATTCGTAGACGATCCGGCGAACGATTACGATAATATTTACCAATACGACCCGCTCGGCTATACGAACCTTTACGAACCCAGCCAGTATTCGCGGGGGAAGGTGCTGTATACCAAAAATGTGTTCACCGCGGCGGGGGGGCAGGTTATAAAGGCCGTATCGTTCTATTCCATGCATGAGGACCAGGATTACGATGTTTATATTGAAACAGGGGGAGAGACGCGCCATGCGGCAAGCGGCACCCATAAATACAAGGGATATTATACGGTAGGGCTCGGGGAAGGCATTCCCGTTGCCGCCGGTGAGGAATTCGGCGTGACCGTACGCCTGCAAAACCGGGATGGGAGCGACGTTGTCGCGGCGGTCGAAATGCCCATTGCCGGGCGTTCGGACCGTGCCAGGGCGCAGGCCGGGCAAAGCTTCACCAGCGCCGACGGGCGGGACTGGACCGATATTTCCCGGGAATATTCCGCAAATAACTGCATCAAGGCGTTTACGGACGGCGCGGGCGGCGGAACGGACGATTCCTCCCAGGGAAATGCGGGCCGCGCGTTCAGCACGGCCCAGCTTGAAGGAACAGACGGGTTTTCCTCTCCGGCGGCGGTGCCGGACAGCGCGTCGGACAGCGGCCAGAATAAGACAAGCATCCTTCCGCAGGGACGGACTGCCGCGCCGGTAACAAGCCTTCCCGAAAAATTTGACCTGCGGGATATCGGCGCGGTGACCCCGGTCAAAAACCAGGGCTGGATTCCATCCTGTTGGACGTTTGCAGCAATGAGCAGCGCGGAGAGCATCCTGCTGCGGCAGAATAATATTGCAGAACAGATGGGCGTGGAAAGCGTCGGGATCGACAGTGCGGATTCGCTTCGCCTGGAAATCGGCAAGACGGCCGATTTTTCCGCTGCGGCGCTGGTTACGCCGGACAGGGAAGAATTTTCAGGAATTGAGTGGAGCTATGCGGGCGACCTTGACAGCATCGATATCAAGACGGAAACCGGGCGCAGCGGAGAGCGGGCGGTGCTGTTTACGGCAAAAGCGACGGGCACCGTTACGGTTACGGCGCGGAGCACGGCGGACGATACGAAATCGGTAAGCAAAACGGTTACGATTTTGCAGGAGGCGCAGATTCCGGGAGCGGAGGGCAAGGAGATTGTTTCCCTGCCGCTGATGGAAAACGGCCTCGATACCGAAAAAATAAAAGAAGCCTTGTCCGGGCTTGGCGCGCAGCAGGCGCTGCTCGTTCCCGTGAAAGAAGGAACGACCGTCCCCAAAGAAATTTTTGAGCAAATCAAGGGGCAGGATAAGACGGTTATTTTTGCGGTTGTGGATGGTGCGGGTAATGTGCTCGCGCGGTTCGTATTCCATGGTATGGATATTGCGGAGGGAATGGACGTGAGCCTTGCATTCTCCAATACGCCCGGCGAAGCGGCAAAGGAGGCCGCCGTATTCCCGCAGGGAACGAAGCTGCTGTTCCTGAATTTCGGGCACAGCGGGGCGCTTCCGGGCAAGGCAACCGTATCCGTGCTTGCCGTGCCGCCGTTTGGGACTGGAACGGAAACGCATCTTTATTACTTCAACGGAACAGGGTACGACTATATCAGCTCGCAGGATGTGGACAGCGCGGGCTATGCGGCGTTTACCCTCGAACATTGCTCGGAATATGTGCTTGCGGACCGGAAGCAGGCCGAAAGCGCCGGGCCCGGCCCTGCGGGCAGCGGAGACGCGGCAGGACCGGAGAACGAGCCGCAGAGCGGGCCGCGGACCGGGGATACGAAAGATATGACCCCGTGGATTGTCCTTGCCGTTGCAGCGGCGGCAGCGATCGCTGCGGGAGCGGTCCTGTTTGTGCGGAGGAAGGGCAGGAAATAGAAATTTTGCGTAAGGGGCGATGCTTGAAAAAAGCATGGCATGATGATAAACTAATAGAGTTTCAGTACATATTTGAAGGAGACGATTATGGCAAAGCAAGCAGGCGGATTTGTGGAACATATTACACCGCAGAATGAAGATTTTTCACGGTGGTATACGGATGTCATCAAGATGGCGGATATGATCGATTATTCCGAGGTCAAGGGCTGCATGGTCATCAAGCAGTACGGCTACGGAATTTGGGAGCTGATCCAGCAGCAAATGGACGAGCGTTTTAAAGAAACCGGCCACAAGAATGCCTATTTCCCGCTTTTGATCCCCAAGCACCTGCTGGAAAAAGAGGCGGAGCATGTGGAAGGGTTCGCGCCCGAGGTGGCGTGGGTCACGCAGGGCGGAATGGAAAAGCTGGCGGAACCGCTGTGCATCCGCCCCACGTCCGAGACGATCATTTGTTCCATGTATTCCAAATGGGTGCAGAGCTACCGCGATTTGCCCGTGCTGCTGAACCAGTGGTGTAATGTGCTGCGCTGGGAAAAGAGCACGCGACCGTTTTTGCGGACGTCCGAATTCCTGTGGCAGGAAGGGCACACCGTTCACGCCACCCGGGAAGAAGCGGAGGAAGAAACGGTGCGCATGCTGGGCGTTTACAGCGATTTTATGCATGAGGTATTGGCGATCCCCGTCATTTCCGGGCAAAAAAGCGAAAAGGAAAAGTTTGCGGGGGCGGACCATACCTATACCGTGGAAGCGATGATGCTGGATGGAAAGGCGCTTCAAATGGGCACGTCGCATAATTTGGGCCAGAATTTTGCGAAGGGGTTCGATATCCAGTTCCTGGATAAGGACGGGCAGCTCAAGTATGCGTGGCAGACCTCGTGGGGAACGTCGACCCGCATGATCGGCGGGATTATCATGGTGCATGGCGACGAACGCGGCCTGAAGCTTCCGCCGCGCGTTGCGCCGGTCCAGTGCGTGATCGTGCCGGTGGCGGCCCATAAGGAAGGGGTGCTTGAAAAGGCGCAGGAGCTTTTCGATACGCTGAAAGGCGCGGGAATCCGCGTGGAACTTGACGACCGCGACCAAAGCCCGGGTTGGAAGTTCAACGAATGGGAGTTGAAGGGCGTCCCGGTGCGGCTGGAAATCGGCCCGCGCGATATCGAAAAGGGCGCGTGCATGCTTGCGCGCAGGGATACGTGTGAAAAGGCGTCTTATCCGCTTGAAAATATCCAGGAAACCGTGCGGGAATTGCTGGATCATATTCATGATAATATGCTCGCAACCGCGCTTAAATACCGTGAGGAACGCACGTTCGACGCGCGCAGCTGGGAAGAATTCATGCAGGGCATCGAGGAAGGGCATGGCTTCGTACGCGCGATGTGGTGCGGCGAGACGGAGTGCGAGGAAGCGATCAAGGAAAAAACGGGCGTGACGACGCGGTGCGCTCCGTTTGACCAGAAAAACCTTGGCGACGTGTGCGTACACTGCGGCAAGCCCGCAAAGAAAATGATGTATTTCGCGAAATCCTATTAAGCCCCGTATTCCTGAAGGAAACGACGCAGACCGGCCCGGATTTTTTCGGCCCGGTCTGTTTTTTGTTTAAAATTCACATATAATTCAACTTGAAATGGCGGAAAGAGTGGTATAATGAAAAAAACAGGAGGTAGTGGCCATGGTAGAGGTGCGGTATTTTTCCCGGTCGGGAAATACGAAGGCAATTGCGGACGTAATCGCTTCGGCAGCCGGAGTAAAGGCTGAAAGCGCGGATGCGGCCGGAGTATCGGACGCGGATATTTTATTTGTCGGCGGGGCGCTGTATGCGGGCGGCATCGCGGGAAAACTGAAAAAGTTTATCAAAACGCTTTCGCCGGAAAAGGTCGGGTGCGTGGCGGTATTCAGCACAACGGCGAACCCAAACGGCGCGTATGAAAAAATCAAAAAGGCGCTGGATAAGCAAGGCCTGCGTGTGCTGGAGCATGAATTCCACTGCACAGGCGGGGAAGCAAAAAGCGAAGGAGCGGCCGTGCGGGCGGAAGCCTTTGCAAAAGAGATACTGGAAGAAAACAGAAGCCTGTGAAGCACGAAAACGGGAAGAGTTAAAACTGTAAAAATAAACCGGGGAGGCATATGAAATGGGTTTTCTTGAATTGGCAAAAAAGAGATATTCCGTACGTAAATATAAGGATATACCGGTGGAACCGGAGAAACTGGAACAAATCCTTGAGGCGGGCCGGGTCGCGCCCACCGGGGCCAATAAACAGCCGCAGCGCCTGATTGTGGTCCAAAGCAGAGAGGGGCTTGAAAAGCTGGGTAAGGCGGCGCGGTTTTACGGCGCGCCTTGTGTCGTTATCGTATGCAGCGATACGGCTGAAACGTGGGAACGTCCATATGATGGAAAGAAGCTGACGGACATCGATGCAAGCATTGTGACGGACCATATGATGCTGCAGGCAACGGAGCTCGGGCTCGGGACGTTGTGGATATGCTGGTTCGATCCCAAGGTGCTGCGCGCGGAATTTGATATTCCGGACCAGCTTGAAATTGTGAACCTGCTGGCAATCGGGTATGCGGACGGCGAGCCGCAGAGCCCGGACAGGCATGAAAAAATGCGTAAGCCGCTCGGCGGGACGGTATTCCGTGAAACGCTGTAAGCGGCCCCGGGCGCAGGGTGAAATTCTTGCGTAAATACCGGAAAATGGTAAAAAGGCCTGATAAAAAAGGAGGCTGCTGCATCAGGATTATTTTTCCTGGTGCAGCAGCCCCTTTTGGTTTACCTGTTTGCAGGACGGCCGCCGGCGCGGGTGTGGATATCAATCGCCGGGATGCTTTGTAGTCAGCTTCCGCAGCAATTTGCACAATTCGTGCATATTGATCGGCTTGCTGGTGTGCGCGTCCATTCCCGCCGCGAGCACCGCGGATACATCCTCGGAAAACGCATTGGCCGTTGTGGCGATGATCGGTATGCCCGCCGCGTCAGGACGGTCCAGCGCGCGGATAATGCGGGTCGCTTCATAGCCGTCCATTTCGGGCATCTGGATATCCATCAGGATTGCGTCAAAGGTTCCCGGCTCCGATTCCCTGAAACGCTCCACCGCTTCTGTGCCATCGTAAGCGCACACAACCTCCTGCGCGTTATTGAGCTCCAGCATCTCCTTCAGGATTTCCATATTCACTTCGTTATCCTCGACCGCCAGGAATGTTTTCCCCTCAAGCGTATAGTCTTCGGGCTGGCCTATGGCGCCGCTGTGTCCAAACGATCCGCCTGTTACGCTGACCAGCGTGTTATAAAGCGAGGAACCAAAGAGCGGTTTTGAAATAAAGCCGTTCGCGCCCGCCGCCCGCGCCTCCTGCTCGATATCCGTCCAGTCGTAAGCGGAAATAATAATGATGGGAATATCCCCGCCAACCGTCCGGCGAATCCGCCGCGTTGTCTCAAGCCCGTTCATTTCAGGCATCTTCCAGTCGATAAAGCATACGTCAAACATCTTTTCCTGCCGGTATGCCCGTTCAACCGCTTCTACCGCCTCACGGCCGCTCAGCACCCAACTGGCGTTGATACTCATCCGTTCCAGCAGAATCGCTGTATGCTCGCACACGTCTTTTTCGTCGTCCACAACCAATACGTGCAACGACTTGAGTTCCTCCTCTTTTACATAGGACAGCTCTACATCGCTCATTTCAAACGGCAGTTCCACTGTGCATACCGTTCCTTTTCCCGGCGCGCTTTCGATATCGATTGTGCCTCCCATCAGGGTAACGAGGTTTTTCGTAATGGAAAGCCCAAGCCCGGAGCCGCCATACTTTTTCGCAATGCCCGCATTGGCCTGCTCGAACGGGTCGAATATTCTTTCGAGCGTATCCGCGTCCATGCCAACGCCCGTATCCTCTACAATAAAACGAACGCGCTGATTTTTTCCCTGCCTCAAAAAGCGCTGGACGGAAATGGAGATATGCCCTCCTTTTTGCGTGAACTTGATCGCGTTGGAGGTCAAATTCAGCAGCACCTGGTTCAGGCGCAGAGAATCGCCCGCCAGGGTCGATGAGTGATCGTCAAATCCGGTAATTTTTTCCGTCAGTTCTACGCCTTTTTCACACGCCTGCTGGTATACGATTGACATAAACGTGTTCAGAAACTGGTAGATATCAAACGGTTCGTTTGTAAGCGTCAGCTTGTTGCTTTCGATTTTCGACATATCCAGGATATCGTTAATCAGCATAAGCAGGTGCTTGGACGCATATCCGATCTTCGCCAGGCAATCCTCCACGCGGACGCGGTCGTCTATCTTTGCCGCGGCGATCGTTGACATCCCGATAATCGCGTTCATGGGAGTACGGATTTCATGGCTCATACGTGATAAAAACTCGCTTTTTGCCTCATTTGCCTGTTGTGCGTTGGCAAGGGCGTCCATAAGCGTTTGCTGCGTTTTTTTGATTTTCGTTAAATCCGAGATTTCTACGATATACCGGACGACCCCGTTTTGTTCCATAGCAGGATAGATTCCAAACCGGATATCGGTCGTTTTTCCACTCCGGGGATTTTTAAGCGTTCCCTCCCACTCGGCATGGATAAGGGTCTCGCGTTCAAGCGCCGTTTTCACCTCGTCATTTTGTTCTCCAAAATCACAGTAAGCGAATAACGTTTCCATGTCTCCGTTTACCTTATCGCAATCAACGCCAAAAATACGCTCCATATTCGTGGAAACGAAATCCATATTTTTACCCGTAAAATTATAGATCAGGTACACATCGTCGATATTTCCGGAAAGAATATTAAACAAAAACTCCCTATAGTGGATATCGTTATAATAAGCCGCCTGCGCCCGCAGTTCCTTATTGACGGAATGCCGGTACAGGATCGATACGATTACAATCGCCGCGCACAAAATACAGGTAAACAGGATGGTTGTCGTCAGTATTCCGTCGGATTTTCGGGACAATTCCACCACTGTGTTTTCCGTATATTGGATCATTTGGTTTGTAAGCTCGTCAAGCTGTTCGTAAAGCGGCGTGAGGTGTTGCGCGGTAAATTCCTCGTTTTGCTCCGCAGTCCATGCAGCCGAATGATCGAGAAGGATATTTTCCTGCTCCCTGATTTGCCCAATCAGCTCCACCAGCTCATCGTCGTTTCCAAGGTCCTTCCCCAAATAATTCTCTACAACGTAAGCCGCGTTTTCATCGATTTGCCCGTATATCTCCATAAGAGCATTCTTTACAATCTCCACATCGGCCGTATCGTTGTATTGCAGCAGACGCCCCATACGAATCTGGCTGTCCGACATATACCGGCGGATTTTATACAGCGATCCGGAAACCGCGAACGGGTGCTCGGAAAGCGTATCCAGGTTTTGGTTCAGGCTGCCCGCACCCACGATTGTTACGACGGAAAAAACAACGGCAATCAAACACGACACCAAAACAATGACCCAGCTGTGCCGTTTTGTTATCCTGGACGCATCTTCTTTTTCTTGATTCATTCATTAGCCTCTTCTTATCTTAATAAAACAATACGCTATAAGTCGCGTATTTAATTTGAATAATATGAAAGGCTTCCAAAGAACGGCTTTATCGCCCACTCCCGCTTTTGCTGCCGGCAGCTTATTCTACTTCGGAGAGCCACCGCAGCAGGTCTTCCTCCGACATCGGCCGCGCATACAGGAAACCCTGTACGATGATGCTTTTCCCGATTCCTTTTAAAAAGTCCGCCTGCGCCTTTGTCTCGACGCCCTCCGCGACAACCGTTATACCAAGCTGCTGCGCCATCCCTACAATGCTTGTGATAATGACGCGCTCCCGCTCGGAATCAAACTTCAGCGTAAAGAAGCGCTTATCCAGCTTGATTACATTGACCGGAAGGGTGCGGAGCAGGTTCAGGGAAGAATATCCGGTGCCGAAATCATCGATTGAGAGGCAGAAACCGGCCTCACGCAGCTCGTTCATCCGCCGTATAATCAATTCATCATTATAGGCAAGGGCGCTTTCCGTAAGCTCGATTTCAAGCAAATCGGTGGAAATATTATATTTTTGAACAATATCCTTTAAGCTTTGGACAAAATTATCGTCATACATATTAAGCCGCGAAAAATTCACCGAGACGGGAATCTGCGCGCGTCCAAGCTCCGACCAGCGGCGCAGGGCGGCGCAGGTTTCTTCAAATACATACAGGTCAAGCTTTGTGATGAAGCCGTTGCGTTCAAATACGGGAATAAATGCGCCGGGGCTCATGAAGCCCTTTTTCGGGGATTTCCAGCGCACCAGCGCCTCCACGGCGATTGGCTTTTGCGTCTCGAGGTCAAATTTCGGCTGGTAATAGACTTCAAACTCACGGTTCAAAAGCGCGGTTTCCATATCGTTTTCAAGCTCTTTCTCGCGCAGCATTTCGTGGTTCATCATATCATCGTAAAACGCGTAAAAGGTGTGCGCATTGTTTTTCACACTGTTTTTGGCAATTTTACTGCGGTCGTTCATCCGTGTTATATAAGTGTCGTTTTCCTGTATCTTATAAATTCCATAGGAAAGAAGCAGGTTATATTTCCGCTTGCGGGCGAAGCTGTAATCACGGATTTGCTGGTTCCATTTAAGGATACGGCCGATAATGTCTTCATCGGAGGAATATTCGATTAAAACGTCAAAATCATCCGAGCCCGTATGGGTATAAAGCTCGTTTTCCCGCATATCTTTTTTCAGGACGAACGCGATGTGCCGCAGCAGCATATTTCCGCTTTGGTAATCGTACAGCTGGTTGAAAATCTTGAACTTATTTACGTCGAAATTAATCATCGCAAAGGA
The DNA here is from genome assembly GCF_001678845.1 of Christensenella intestinihominis. Taxonomy (GTDB): domain Bacteria; phylum Bacillota; class Clostridia; order Christensenellales; family Christensenellaceae; genus Christensenella; species Christensenella intestinihominis. Next base: position 16,868 of record NZ_MAIQ01000012.1, on the reverse strand, counting down.
ATGACCGGGATGTTCGCGCAGGATGTTTTTTGCTTCCTCGCGGAATTTCATCCAGCTTAAAGAGCCGGTCAGCTCGTCTTCGTAGACAACACGCTCCAGGCTGCGGCGGGACCTGTTTTGCGATAATACGATATACACCAGGAAAATGACCACCGTACATGCGATGATCCCGGTCATCCAGCCGGTAAGCGTAATAAGGTAGGAGCTTTTTGCAGTGGCGACGGACGCCGGCACCGCGGAAACCACATACCAGGTATTCACCCCGATGGGGGCGTAACTGATATAGTAGGGTTCCCCGTGCTTGAGATAGCGCACAACCCCGCTTTCGCCTTTCTTCATATTTTCCTGCATGACGGCAAAATTTCCGTCAGGGTCTTCAACAACGTTGCCCTGCAGGTTGAAAATGTTATCAAATGTAATGCTGTCTTCGTGATGGGATGCGGCAATTTTGTTGCCCGCCTGGTCGACGACGTAAGAATAGCCGCGCCCGCCAAAGGTGGAAACGGAAATTTTATTTTCAAACAGGTTGGTTTCATTCGTGGCAAACAGCACGCATTCGACTTTCGCTCCATTGTACACCGGGACAGCATATACGTTGATGTTGCCGCCGTCCACGGCATCGAAAAACGTGTCGGATATATTGGGAATTTCCGCAAGGGCTTTTTTAAAGTATTCGCGGTTGGAGAAATCATATTGGCCGCCGTCGGTCGTGAAGGCGCTTCCGTTGGGATAGATAATCCCCATGCGTTTAAACTGGTTTTGCTTTTGAAGTGTTTTGAGGATTTCCATGGCCTCGTCGGAAAGCAGGCTGGGCGTATATTCGCTGCCGAATACCATCGCGATGGATTGGAGGGTGGCGAGGTCGCCGTTCACCTGCGTTTCAATAATGGAGGCCTCCTGCTGGGCGACCTCCTGCAGATAGGTCGTGTTTTCTTCATCCAGGATTTCACTGACGGTGTTGGCGTAAAAGAACATCAAAGAAACCGCTACAATAGCGATAATAACAATAATAATGAGTGAAACGACAAATACCTTTTTCGGCTTTCGCATAGATGCTCTTTTCCGGCGATATAATACCAAGAAAGCGTTATATTAATTATGTAAATATTATAACGGATTTATTGTGAAGTGTAAATGTTTTGCGTTTTTTTAATCAACGGAAATATTTGCCGTAAACCGCGGGAAAAGACGGGAAATGAACCGCACCGGGGATTATGCCTCGTGCCTTTCCCATTTGAAATCGGCAACGCCGTGGTACAATATTTGCAGGATCAGCCCGGAAATTTGCTTTGTGGATTCCGGCATCCCGTCCTGCAGCCATTTCTGCAGGATGCTGATGCAGCCCGTTACGCCAAAAACGGAAAGATAGTCCCGCGCCCGCTCGTCGAGGTTTTCATAAATCTGGGCGGAAATAATATCGGGCAGCTTCATAATTTCACGCTGGATGCCCGGTTCGCAGTTGTCGCTCAAAAGCGCGTTGAATAGGGGAGCGTTTTGCTGTACATATTCTAAAATAAGGTTCAGTACCTGGAAGGAAATTGGGCCCTTCCCGCTGAAATCCTGGCGTTCCAATTGCTTTGTAATGTTGCCGAGCACTTCCTGTTCGATATAGTGCAGCAGGTCGTATTGGTCGTGGAAGTGCGCGTAAAATGTGCTGCGGTTGATGTCGGCAAGCTCGCACAGGGATTTTACGGAGATTTTGGAGATGTGCTCCTTCTGCATCGCCTCGACGAGCGCATTCTTCAGCATTTCAATCGTATATTTTACCCTTCTGTCAACTTTTTTTGTTTCCATCATCCTGCCCGGTCCTGATTTTTAAAAAATTTGTAAAAGTCCAACGCTTTTCTGTTTTGTGTTGTACAATCGACATTTCCCAGGGGATTGTCGGTTGTAATCCAACATTGTGTTGATTATAATACAAAACATACGATATTGCAACATAGCGTTGTGGAGGACTTCATGAGCGGATTGGCAAACCTGACGATTAAACATAAACGAATGATTCTTGCGCTGTTTATTGCAGCGGCGGCGGTATGTGCGGTTTTGCAGTCGTTTGTAGCGGTCAATTACAATATGGCGGATTACCTGCCGCCGGATGCGCAGTCGACAAAGGCGCTGGAGATCATGGAAGGGGAGTTCGACGCGGATATGCCGAACGCCAGCGTCATGGTAAAGGATGTGTCTATCGAGGAAGCGCTGGAGGTTAAGCGGGAGCTTGCCGGGGTTCCCGGGGTTGGCAGCGTGATGTGGCTTGACGATGTGGCAGACCTCAAAAAGCCCATTGAAACGGCGGACGCGGATACGGTCCGGGGTTATTACAAGGACGGAAACGCCCTTTACACCGTTACGATCGAAGAGGGAATGGAGCAGGAAGCCTCGGATGGAATCCGGAGACTGATCGGGGAAGACGGCGCGCTCGCCGGGGAAGCGCCCGACCTTGCAACCATGCAGCAGGCGACGGGTGCGGAAGTCGGGAACGCAATGGCAATCCTGCTTCCCATCATTATTGCAATCCTGATTTTATCCTCTTCCTCGTGGATAGAGCCGCTGCTCTTTATCCTGACCATCGGCATTTCCATCCTGATTAATATGGGAACCAATATCTTTGCCGGGGAAGTCTCCTTTATGACAAATTCCGTGAGCCCGATCCTGCAGCTTGCGGTTTCATTGGATTATGCCATTTTTTTCCTGCATAGCTTTGCCGATAACCGGAAAAAATACGGCGATGTAAACGAAGCCGTGCGGCATGCGATCAAAGAGTCGGCCTCTACGATTGCGGCCAGTGCGGCAACCACCCTGTTCGGGTTCCTGGCGCTTACGTTTATGAATTTCCAGATCGGGGCGGACCTTGGCTGGAACCTGGCAAAAGGGATTATCCTGAGCTTTGTAACAACCATGGTTTTCCTGCCCGCGCTTACGCTGTGCACCTATAAGCTGATCGACAAAACACAGCACCGGCGGCTGATGCCGAACTTCAAAAATATAAACAAGGTATTCTCGAAGCTTGCGGTTCCGGCGCTGGTTTTAGTGCTTCTGGTGATCGTACCCGCCTTCCTCGGACAGGGCCAGACCGGTTTTGTATACGGGAACGGAAGCGCCGCCCAGGCAAGCGAGAGCGGTCGTGCAAAAGAGGATATCCGGGAGGAGTTTGGACAGTCCACCATTATGGCGCTGCTTGTGCCGCGGGGGGACGTATCGAAGGAGCTCGCGCTTGGGCAGGAGATCGAAGGCATAGGCCATGTAACGGCGGTCGTATCCTATGCCAATATGGCGGGAACGGTATATCCCCCGGAATTTTTGGGGGAGGACGTGACCGGGCAGTTCTATTCGGACAACTATGCCCGCATTATCGTGTATACAAACACGCCGGCGGAGGGCGACCTCGCCTTTGGCGTAGTGGAGGAAATCAACGAAATTGCCCGGTCTTATTATGGGGATACGGTATATTCGGCCGGGGAAAGCGCCAATCTTTACGATATGAAAAATGTGGTGCAGGAGGATAACCGGTTTGTCACCATATTAGCGGTTATTGCGATTTTCCTCGTGCTGCTGGTCACCTTCAAATCAGGGACCCTGCCGTTTATCCTTTTGCTGACCATCGAGGCGGGCATCTGGATCAACCTGGCGATCCCGTATTTTACGGGAACGTCCATCAATTTTATCGGTTACCTGGTGCTCAACACGGTGCAGCTGGGGGCGACGGTGGATTATGCCATCCTGCTGACCACCACCTATATGAGGAACCGAAAAAACATGCCGCAAAAAGAGGCGATGCATCGGGCCATGGGGGATTCGTTCAAATCGATTCTGGTGTCCGCGGCGACGCTTGCAACGGCGGGCTTCACCCTGTACGCGACCTCCTCCAATCCGGCGGTGTCCGATATCGGGCTTTTGCTGGGGCGCGGAACGCTGTTGTCCCTTTTCATGGTGGTATGCTTCCTGCCCGCGCTTCTAAAGGTGTTTGACAAGGCAATTGCAAAGACGACCTATAAGGCCGGTTTTCTGATCGATAGGAGTAAAGCAAAATGAAAGACAACCCGAAAATGAGAAAAATGAAATTAAGGCACCTGGTTGCGCTTGTGTTGGCCGCGTGCCTGATTGCCGCCACGACGGCCGGGCTGGCCTCGGCGTCCGGCGGTACCGACGGCGCGCAGGAACAGGAATCCGCCCGGGCGGCGGAGGCGGGCGCAAGCGGAACTGCCGAAATCACAGGGAAGGACGAGGTGGTCTATGCCACGCTTTCCGCAAACGGAGACGCCAGCGCGATTTATACGGTCAATCACTTTGAAATCGCAAAGGGCGGGACCGTGACGGATTACGGGGACTATGGGTCGGTGGTGAACCTCTCAAACAGCGATCCCCTGGCGCTTTCAGGGGATGCCGTTTCCTTTACCGCGGGCGAGGGAAATTTTTATTATCAGGGAAATATGAAGGACACCGGCCTTCCGTGGGATTTTACGATTGAATATTATCTCGACGGCAGGAAGCTTGCGCCGGAAGAAATCGCCGGGAAAACCGGCGCGCTGGAAATAAGGATTACATCCGCGAAAAACGATGGGACCGACGCAACCTTTTATGAAAATTATATGCTCCAGGTCACCGTGACCCTCGATACGGATAAATGTACGGATATTGACGCGCCGGAAGGAACGCCCGCGAGCGCCGGTAAGGATAAAATAATCACATACACCGTCCTTCCGGGGAAAGATGCGGATTTCGCGCTCAAAGCGAACGTGACGGATTTTACGATGACAGGCATTTCGATTTCCGCCGTGCCCTATTCCATGAGTGTGGAGTTCCCGGATATGGGGGAACAGTTAAGCGGCCTCGAGCAGCTCCCGGACGCGATTGAGCAGCTCAACGAAGGCGTTGCCGGGCTTAAAGACGGGACGCAGCAGTTAACGTCCGGGGCGGACGGCCTTGTGGAAGGCTCCGGCGGAATCAGGGACGGCCTTGCGCAATTAGGGGACCATGCGGGACAGCTTGAGGATGCTTCCTCCCAGCTGAACGGCGCGCTGTCCCAAATTGCTTCCGCGCTTAATGCTGAAGGAATCGACCTCGGGGATATCGGGCAGCTTCCTTCAGGATTAGCACAATTGTCGGATGGCCTCAGGGGATTGGCGGACGGCCTTAGGCAAATGAAAAACGGATTTACCGCGGCTTCCTCCGCGCTTGATAACGCAATGCAGGGAATTCCTGACGCAAACATTTCACAGGCAGAACTCGGCGGCCTGCTCGCGGACGGTTCGGGCCTGACAGACCAGCAAAAGGATGTTGTGAACCGTCTTGCGGCACAGTACCAGGCGGCACAGACCGCGAAAGGAACTTATAACCAGGTGAAAGCGGCGTTTGACGCGGTGGGAACCACCTCGGACACCCTGGCCGCGTCAACCGGCACGATAGCGGATACGCTGGATGCGATGTCCGCCCAAATCGGCGGCGCCCTTTCGCAGTTGGATGGCCTGGGGCAGCTCGGCGAACTGACGGCGGGGCTTAAAACATTGGCGGAAAATTATGCGGATTTTCATGCCGGGCTCACCACGTACCTGGACGGCGTAAAAGAGCTTTCTTCGGGCTATGGCTCGTTCCATGCCGGGCTTGCAGCCTATCGCGGCGGTGTGGAAGAACTCGACCGGGGCGTGGGGGAACTGCACGACGGCACCGGCGCAATGAGCCGCGAAATTGCGGGCCTGCCCGATATGATACAGGAGGAAATCGATAAAATGAAGGAAGACTATATGCCTTCGGAATTTACGCCGGTTTCCTTTACCTCGGCCCAAAATGCGAATACGGAGTTCGTACAGTTTGTGCTCCAATGCGGCGGAATCGAAAAACCCGAGGAACCGGAGCCGCAGGAAGCGGAAGAAAAACCTGAGACCTTCTGGGACCGGCTGGTTGCGCTTTTCCAGTAACAGCCCCCCGAACCAAAAAAGAACCCTTCGCAGGGTTCTTTTTTATGTGTGCTTAAGCGCGAAAAAATCCCCCGGCTGTGCCGGGGGAAT
>NZ_MAIQ01000012.1:0-10856 GCF_001678845.1 Christensenella intestinihominis | reverse complement strand
GAATAAGAAAGCTTTAGCTACAAGAAAAAACCTCCAATGCTAAAATGGAAGCAGTCTAGCCAACTGCATCCAAAAGCAAAGGAGGTATCCAAAATGGATAAAAACACATTAGCACATACAACATGGGAATGCAAATACCACATCGTATTTGAAGCAAAAAAGTTCAGGCGACAAGTAATATATGGGAGACTACGCACAGATATAGGAAAAATATTGCGAGAGCTATGTGATAGAAAAGGGGTAGAAATCATAACTTCAGCTGTTTTCCCGCAGGAAAGCCGCGGCCCTTTGGCCATCCGCATAGCCCTTATCATAAAGCCGTAAAAAAGCCTCCCTGTTTTTGGTGAAGGTATTGACGCCGCAGTCGTCCCCGGGCGCGATAAGAAGCGCCCGGCCTTGCATTGCGAGGTTTTTGACTTCTTCCAGGGAACGGTTATATGCTTCGTGGCGGTGTGCGATCCGGCGCACGATCTCCGGGTATTTTTTCAGCATCCGGCCGAGCAGCCACATGTTTTTTTGCTTCGGCTTCACATAATCTTCCTGCCGCGTAATCAGCACGATAATTTTATCACAGCCGTCGTCAAAGGCTTTTTGGTAGGGAATCGGCTCGGAAACGCCGCCGTCGAAATACAGCCTCCCGCCCACGGGATATGGCCTGCATGCGGCGGGGATCGCGCACGAAGCCTTCAAAACGTCATAGCTGTCCTGCGTGATATCGCTGCGCGTAAAATAATGCGGTTCCCCCGTTTGCGCATCCGTCGCCACCACAAAAAAAGGACAGGCGGTTTTGGAAAAAGCCTCATAATTAAGCGGATATTCCCCGCCGCGGTTGGTAAGCGTGGTGTAAATGTAATCGAGATTCAGGTAATTGCGGCTTTTCAGCCAGTTGCCGATCCCCATGTATTCACGGCGGAAGGTGTAATCCGCAAAAAAGGTGAGCGTCCGTCCGTGCTGGCCCGCCAAATAGGTAATCATGTTGGCGGCTCCGGCGGAAACGCCGATCCCGTAATCAATTTTCGCATTTTCATCCAGCATGCGGTCATAGACGCCGGCGGTATAAACGCCGCGCATTCCACCGCCGCAGTCGATTAAGCCAATCATATTATTGCCTCCGGAGATATGATAACCGAATTGGATAAATCCGGCCCTGCCGCCCGGGGCTTATATGGAAACCCCGCACAATAAAACAGTATATCACAGAGGAAACGGATAGCGTAGTATGGACCCGGATTTTTCACATTTTCAAAAAAGGCAGCCGGACGGGCCTGGAAAAATCCGCAGGAGGGGAAGGCGGCGTTTAAAGGAGATGGCGGAGGTCGGCGGCGATTGTCGGCGATCCCAGAATCATATGCCCCATTTCTTCGCGGGTAATCCCTTTCTCAATGAGGATTGCCAAATAATTAACCAGATCGTCGGCTTCATTGTTTAAAATACAGGCTCCCCGTAATTGTCCGTTCTCATAAACCAGCCTGGCCCTCGAGACGGGCTCGTTCATGCGGCGGTAATTGAACCAGCCGGTCATATCAATGTCCCTGATTTCATATTTTTCCGGGGCGCTTTTTGCTTCGCTTACCGTTATGCCGACCCCCGCCAATTTAGGGCTTCCATATACGATAGAGACAACCGGGGGATAGGAAATTCCCGCAAGGGAGGCGTCCAAAATTTTCCCGGCCGCGTAATTTCCTTCAAAAGTTGCCACCGGGGTAAGCTTGGGCTGCTTCTTGTCAACCACATCGCCGCAGGCGAAAATGGCCGGGTTCGACGTCTGTAAATACCCGTTCACAAGAATCCCGCGCCTGCCGGATTCGACGCCTGCGTTTTCAAGCCCCAGTTTTTCAATGTTTGGAATCCTGCCGGTAGCGCAGACAATATAATCGGTCGTTTCGGAATATTCACTGCCGGTCAGCAAAAGCTGCCCGCCCCGGCGGCTCACTTTCCGGATGTCCGTATTGAAAACAAAGCGGATGCCTTTTTCCTTGAACGCTTCCACCATATCGGATACCAAATCCCCGTCAAACCCTTTCAACGGCCGGTCGTTATGGTGGATGATAGTAACTTTGCTTCCGGCGGCGTTGGCAATCGAGGCGAGCTCAAAGGAAATATATCCGGCGCCAAGGAAGGTTATGCGGGCAGGCAGGTTCTCCAAATCAAGGAAATCCGTGCTCGTTTTCAGGAATTCTTTTCCCTCAATGTCGGGAATGCCCGGCCGCTGCCCGGTCGCAATGATAAAAGCATCGGCCTCTATCACCTGTTTGCCTGCCTGTATTTGTTTGGAATTTAAAAATTTTGCGGTTCCCTCAATCGTTTCGATGCCACGGTTTTGTAATTTTTTTCTGAACGATCCGGAAAAGGAATCCGTAAAGGTACGCTTAAACGCCGCCAGTTCCGGCCAGCGGATAGAATTGACAGGAATAAAGCCCTTGCCCGCCAATTGATTGATACGTTCCACCGCTTCCATCCCCGAAACAAAGATTTTTTTCGGATCACATCCCCTGTTTGGGCAGGTGCCGCCCCACAGGTCTTCCTCCACGATGGCAACCCGTTTATTTCCTTTGTTCAGCGCATAAGCGGCCGTGAACCCTCCCGGGCCCGCGCCGATGATTACAACGTCATATTTTTCCATCGCTTCTCCCTTTGATATGTACACAAGTATCCTTTGCAATCCACATTGTATTGCTACCTAATAAACAGGATTACAGTGAGCCAATCGGGAAATATTGGGGATGAACCTTATATTTGCCCGGCGATTGCCCCTGCAATAACGATTATTGAAATTCTGCATCCTTGCGGAAATTTAGCTGCATCCTGAACGTGGCAAGGGAAAACAAGCAGCTGCAAAGTGGAAGGGTGCTTCTGCATTTTACATAAAAATATCACATATATGTCAATAGATTTATGTGGATATTTATTTATGCGCATTCAATTTATAACCTGAAATATAGTAAATTAAGCATATCTATGGACTTTACGGGTATATATTATAACACAATATTGCCAAGATATTTATGAAGGAGAGCAACGTGCGTTTCGAGGGACCGGCGGAAGCTGCAAAAAAAGATTGTGCAAATGAGAAAAAGGCGCCGGGTCTTTTGCAGGATATTTTAGCGCTGCTGATCAAAATATTTGTCATACTTACCGTGCTCGTTTTGTTATTTACCTTTTTGTTCGGGTTCATGACCATGCCGGATACCAGTATGCAGCCGGCAGTGCAGGCTGGCGATATTGTCCTATATTACCGCCCGGGTAAAGAGTACATTGCATCCGATGCGGTGGTGCTCGAATATGGGGGGAAGCAGCAGGTGCGAAGGGTAATCGCCACTTCCGGCGACACTGTGGATATTACCGGGGAAGGCTTGTTTATCAACGGCGCATACGCGGCGGATCAAAATGAACAGGAAATACTGCTGCCTGCAAACGGCGCTGTTTTCCCGGTTACCGTGCCCGAAGGACATGTATTCCTGCTCGCGGATCATCGCGATGGCGGGCCGGACAGCCGGATGTATGGCACGGTAGCGGTCGATACCCTGCAGGGTAAAGTAATTACGGTGATTCGGTATAGGGATATATAGCAATTTGTAAGAATTAATATAATTAAGGGGAATTAACATGAAACGATTAAGATTAGGACTAACGGTTGTACTGGCTATGATATTGCTGCTGGTAGTAGCGGTGCCGGTAACAGGACTCGCGGCGGAGGAGGTACAAACAGGAAATCCCGTCATTACCAAGCGGCTTTTGGTGCCTGCCGGTGTTCCTGCCGTTCCGGCCAGCTCGTATGAATTTGAATTTACGCCCAAATCCGTGCAGGATAGCTCGGATACGCCGCCCACGATCAGCGACTGGACCATTTCCTTTGACGGAAGCGAAGCACTGAAAGCCCCCACGCCGGAAACAGGCGGCTATTACTACGCCGAAAAAGATTCGGACGATGTCCTTACAACGACCTTTCCCCATGCGGGCGTTTATGTATACTGGGTGACGGAAAAGGCAGGAGGGACGCCTCCTGCCACGGGCACGATCACGCCCTCTGCCGCGACCTACGAGATGAAAATATACGTGAAAAACGGCAGCACCGGACCGGAAATCGATGCGATTGTCTTTCATACGGTGACGGATACCAGCGGCGAAGGAACGATAGGCGTTAAGGCCCCACCTATATTTGCGAATACGTATGCCCTGGATACGACCTTTCGGATCAGCAAAGCGGTGACGGGCCCCTATGCGGATTTAACAAAACCGTTTGCGTACACCCTGACGCTCACCGCCGCGCCGGGCGCGGCTGCGGGCACCATCTATACCGGGACGGTTTATAACGCGGATAATACGCCCAGCACCACAACGGTTGACTTTACCCTCAGCGGCAGCGGTACGCTGACCGCGACAAATACATTTAACTTAACGAATGGGCAGTACCTGCTTTTTGACGGCGCCAATGGAAGCACGGTCCTGCCGGTAGGCACTACCTATACGCTGGTGGAAACCGGCGTGCCCGGATACCTGCCTTCCGTTAGCATAACCGGTGATCCGGCCGCTACAATAACGCCGGACCCGCTGGAGAAGGGAGAGGCGGCCAACGTAGAGGGATTGCTCGCGGCCGGCACCAATACAGTGGCTTTCACGAACGAATATCAAAGCGCCAGCCCCACAGGCGTCTTTATGGATAACCTGCCCTTTATCCTGCTTATTTTGGTAGCGGTTGGCGGAATTGTCGCTTATTTGGCGGTGAAACGCCGCAAAGCGCATAGTAAGTGAGCAAACTGGTAAAAAGGCCGGACGGGCGCGGAGCCCGGGCTGGAAAACGCGCCGCCAGGGTTGTTGACGGGATCATTAATGCGGCGCTGCTCTGCCTTTTCGTTTTGCTCCTGCTGTACGGCGGCTTTGTGTTCACGCAATCAAACAAGGTGTATGCCGCCGCCGACGCGGCCAGCTACGCGATGTACCGCCCCGATGATGGGGAAGGAGAGCTTTCCTTTGAGGCACTGCGGCAAATCAACCCGGATGTGTTTGCATGGCTGACGGTGTATGGCACGGGCATCGACTACCCCATAGCCCAAACCGATAATAATGTGACGTACCTGAACACCGATATCACGGGTGAATACTCTGTTTCGGGCAGCCTGTTTTTGGATTGCGGCTCCAAACCGGATTTTTCCGGTTTCAACAGCATCGTTTATGGCCATTATATGGAGCAGGATGCGATGTTTGGAAGCTTCGGAAACTATATGGCTGCGGGCTATCTGGATTCGCATCCATATGGAAACCTCTATTTTGACGGAAAAGACCACGGTGTGGAGTTTTTCGCCTTCCTGGAGGCAGACGCCTATGACAGCTCGGTGTATATCCCGGCGGTTATGCCGGGACATGAGGAAAGCTATGTTGAAAACCTTTATGAAAAAAGTATGTATAGCCGTGAAGTCGCCGTCTCGGCACAGGACCGTATTGTAGTGCTGAGCACCTGCACCCCCAACAGTACGAACGGACGGTATCTGCTGGCGGGGAAAATAACGGAGGCGACCTACCAGAATCCGTACGCAGCCCAAGGCGATGCGCCGGTCGGCACAGACCGGGCAGCGGCGGTTGCTCCGCAGGGAACGGCTTTCGATCAAAGTTTATTGTGGAGGATTGTGATCCCCTGCATCCTGGCCTTGCTGGTGACCTTATACCTGCTTGTGACCCGGAGGAGCAAGAAGGGGAGACGGTCATGAAGAAGGAAAATGCAAAACAGAATATACTGCCGCGTATGCTTGTACTGGCTTTGGTTTTTCTTTTTGCCGGATTCCCGCCAGGCGTTGTAGGCTATGCCCGGGAAGCCCTTCCCCAAGCGACTCTTTTCGCTGCGCTGCCCGCCGTGCAAATCTTTGCGACAAGCGGCGGCGACCCGTATCAAACGAACCAGCAGGTAGGATATGCATTGACGGGAGATACGGCGGAAACGCCGATGCCTGCGGGTTCTGCGGGAAACAGGTATGATTTTACGATGGCGGGAAACTCCACCGGAAGTATTGTGATCGATTATCCCGCGGAAGGCACCTTTCAATATACGATAAATGAGGAAATCCCGTCCGGCTTTGCGTATGAATGGACGCCGACCAGGTATCGAATCACGGTCTACGCCTATGGCAGTACGCCCATTGTTATTATGAAAAACGATGCCGGTGAAAAGGTGCCGGAACTGCACTGGACCTATGTGTATCAGTTGCCGGCGCCCTCCCCTTCGCCGTCAGCCGTGCCTTCCCCTTCACCGTCAGCCGCGCCGTCGCCTTCCGTTTCGCCGTCGCCGCCTTCGGCCTCCCCGTCGTCGTCTGCTTCCCTGGCGCCTTCGGCTTCGCCAACGCCGTCATCCGATTCTTCGGGGGAAGGCGCGGACGGCGGGCCAAAGACCGGCGATGAAAGTCAAATGGGCTTATGGATTATACTGGCGGCAGCCGGTGCCGGGATTTTGGTTTTTGGGTACCGCTCTGCCCGCAGGCATGAATAACGGCTGTGCTGCAATGCTGTTTCCGGAGGGGAACAAGGGAGATTAAAAAAGCCAATATGGCAATAAGAAAATCAGAAGCTGTATTTTGATGAAATACAGGTGAAATTTTTGGAAGGAAAAGAATGAGACGCACAAGAAGAGCAAAACATATATCCCGGATTGCACAAAAACTGTTATGCTTGTTTTTGTGTGTTCCCATGCTTGTTTTTGTGCCGTGCAACTCTTTTGCGGCGGAAACAGATGCGCCTGTGGAATCAACCGCAGGCGACAGCTTTGCGTCCGCGGGCGAAAATGAAGCAGTGGAGGATGGCACGCCCGCCCAGGTTCAGCCAACGGGAAATGCCACCGCCACGCCCGAAGAAAATGATGCCGATGCGTCTGCGGAAAATGACGCCGACGCGCCCGCGGAGCAATCCCAAGCCGAAGATAGGGCGAGTAGTACGCCTGCTGTTTTAACGGAGGAAGGAAAAACCGGGGATGCTGCAACTGTGCGCAAAGATCGTACGGATGATACGGTGCCGCAAACAGGCGACGAATCCCTCAGCGGGGCCTTGCAGCCGACAAATGAAGAAGAGATCGCTGTTATGCCCATGGCGGCGGGACCTTATACGGTTACTTCCGGCGGCGGGATCGGCACGGGTACGCTTGTGGGGGAATTCCCCTCCCTGGGTGACGCGGCCGCCGCCTGCACAGACAGCGCTTTGCAATATACCATTACGCTCACCGCGGATGATCCCGCCCATAGCGCGGCGGCAACGATTCTTCCGGGAATATCTGTCACGCTTACCTCCAGCTCTGCAACGCCGGGAACCATCACAACATCGGCGGACGGATACAGGCATATGGAGCTAAGTGAAAACAGCACATTGATCCTTAAAAATATCACGTTGAACGGCAATGGCAATACCTTTGATGGCGCCCAAAACGGCGGAATTTCAGTGGGAAACGGCGCGGCCTTGACCGTGGGCGCGGGGGCGCTGATACAAAATTGTTACGCGAACGACGGCGGCGGCGTTTCGGTCGACGGCGGTACGGTCACAATAAGCGGCGGCACAATCACAAAGAACAAGGTGAAGTTCAATGGCGCCGGTGTTTACGTCAAAGGCGGCGGTGCGGTTATCGTAGACAGCGGGGATATTACGGCAAACGACGCGCAGGGAAATGGCGGCGGCGTCCATCTGGAAGCGAGCAGCAAACTGACAATGTCCGGCGGAACGATAGCGGATAATACTGCGAATGGGAACGGCGGCGGCATCCATCTCGCAGGCGGGAGTACTGCGAAAATCACAGGCGGGACAATATCAGGCAATCATGGAAATAACGGCGGTGGAATATTTGCCGACGGCAATACGCTGCCCCTCAGCGGTGTGGATATTACAGGGAATATTGCCGCAGGCGACGGCGGCGGCGTCCGCGGCACAGGCGGAATAACAATCACAATCACGGACAGCGATATCAGCGGCAACACCGCGGGGTATGGCGCAGGTTTATCTGTAAACAGCGGAAGCACCCTTGTAATGAACAGCGGTTCTGTGGTGAACAATAATATTTGCAGCAACCGGGGCGGCGGCCTGAACCTCGACAGCTCAACGCTTACGATGAACGACGGTGAAATCAGCGGCAATACGGCCGATGTAGGCGGAGGTGTGCTCACAGATAAATCGACAATGTACATGTACGGCGGCTCCATCACCGGCAATACGGCGAGCGGGAACGGCGGCGGAATCTATGCGGAAGGAAACAGCCCGCTTACCATAGATACGAATGGCGCGGGTGTGCCTGCAAACATACGGATTGCAGATAATAAAGCCGGAGCCGGAGCCGGAATCTATGCACAGAATGTAACCTCCATAACGGGCGCGGAAATCACAGGGAATACCGCAACCGGCAGCGGCGGCGGTGTGTTTGCGGAAGGGGCTTCGCTTGCGCTCGCGGACGTAAGCATTACCCGAAACGGCTCGGGCGATAACGGCGGCGGCATCCGCGGCACAAGCGATACAAGCAGCACAAATGGCATAACAATGACGATCACCGGCAGCGATATCAGCGGTAATACGGCCCCTTACGGCGCGGGTATGTCCGTAAATAACGCGGGCAACATTACGATGGACGGCACTGCGATTACAGGAAATGTTTCCAGTAACCGTGGCGGCGGCGTGAACATTGATAATGGAACGACCTTAACAATGGAAGACGGAAAAATTAGTGGAAATACGGCTGTCTATGGCGGTGGTTTGATTGCCAGTTTAAATTCCAATTTTATCATGAAATCCGGCGAGGTCACAGGAAACAACGCAGACCAGTATGGGGGAGGCCTGCGGATCGAAAGCAGCTGCATCGCCACCTTAAACGGTACCGGCGGCAGTATCCGGATTGAAGGAAATACTTCGGACAACGGGGGAGGCATCCATAACCAGGGTACAATAGAGATTACGAATGTAAGTATTGCAAATAACGAAGCCTCCGTGAACGGCGGCGGTATCAACGCAGAGGGCGGAACGACAATTACGGATGCCGTGATTACAAATAATTCGGCGGCATCCGACGGCGGCGGATTATTTATCACCAAGAAAGGCTCTGTTTCTTTAAATAACACAAATGTTACATCAAATACATCGAATAAGGACGGCGGCGGTATTCGTGTGTCAGGCGACGGGTCCGGCCTTACCCTGAACACAGGCACGACGGTCAGCGGCAACAGCGCGACTTATGGCGGCGGGGTGTCCGCTAACGAAAGCAGTACGGTAACAATGGAAAGCGGCAGCGCCGTCACGGGAAATGTGTGCACAAGGCGCGGCGGCGGGGTGAATATTGACAAAAATACGATATTCACAATGAACGGCGGGACGATCAGCGGGAATAACGCTGTAACCGGCGGCGGGGTAATCGTAAGCGCGGGTTCAACGTTCAACCTGGGCGGCGGCGCCATAACAGGCAATCACGCAACGGGAACCGGCGGCGGAATCCGTTTGGAAGATTCAACGCTTGCTATGTCCGGCGGATCGATCGATTTGAATGAAGCCAACAGCTCGGGCGGCGGGGTATATTTGACGACTGCCGCAAGCTTAAATATGACAGCCGGTTCCATCACCGCGAACAAAGCGGTCAGCGGCGACGGCGGCGGTATTTACACGGAGGACCTTTTGTATGCGGACCCCCTGATCAGCAATTATACAAATATTTCAATGAGCGGTTCGGCCGCGGTAAGCGAAAATACCGCATCGGTAAAGAACGAGCCGCCAACGGTAGTGAATACGCCGCTTGCTTTTGATGAAGGCCTGCTTACAAATTATCAAATAAACTATTATGAGACACAGACTTCCCTCGTTTATGACGCAAATATTGCGAACCATGGCGCAGCGGGTACGGGCGGCGATAATATTGTAAAGCAGTATGGAATTGGGAACGTTACGCTGCCCATGCCGTCAGACCTAGAATTTTCACCGGCGGCGGCAAACTATGCTTTCAAGGAGTGGAATACGCAAGCGGATGGCGGGGGGATAGGCTATGCGGCGGGCTCTGTCGTGACGGTTACCGGCCCGGGAGATACGGGAAGCAGCACAGGCGATACGATAAGAGGCGGAACGACACTCTACGCAATTTGGAGGACGCCTGCAATCCTGTTGAGCGGATACGTATTTTCAGATATAAATCCGCATAATAATCAATATGACGCAGGGGAAGGGCTTAAAGGCATAACCGTTACCCTGTATGAATGGGATGGAAATGATTTTGTATACAGTACCGCGAATGATACCAATGCAGACGGTGTGTATGAGTTTGGCCTGACTCCCGGGAAAACCTATAAAATTTCAGTGCCGCTTCTCGCCACGACCGCCGGCGGCGTGCCTGTGGGGGAAGCCGGGTTTATTGTAAAAGGCTCTGACGATAATGCGGTGCAGAGCCACGTATACCAGGCCACGGGGAAATCCGATGAAATTGTAGTCGGGCCGGAAACGGACCTGTGGACCAGCATCACAAGAAACGCGGGCTATGCGCCGGATTTTCCTGTGCCAACCGGTATCCACAGCGATCAAAAGCCGTGGGCGCTCCTGATACTTGTTTCTTCCGGAATGATTGCATTACTATTATTCTATGCGGCGGGCAGGCGCGGTAGAAAAAGAAGCTGAAACAGGTGATCGACCCGCTGGCGCGCTGTCTCCTCCCGGAAATCCAAAGGTATTTTGAAAGTGATAAGGGAAAACAAGGACTTGCAAAGTGGAAGGAGAAGCAAAATAAAAAGGGCTTGATAAAAATGGCGCGATAATCGCAAATGCGGCTATCGCGCTTCTTTCATTGTTTCGACGGGATAAATTCTAGGGGATTGAGACCGTTTCAAGGATTGTGTAAACCTCTGTTGGGATGTAGAATAGAGAAC
>NZ_MAIQ01000011.1 GCF_001678845.1 Christensenella intestinihominis | reverse complement strand
ATCGATGCAGTTGGCAGACGATTCAATGCGCCATCAGGCGCTGCCAGTATCAGAGCCCTTATAGGGCCAGTGCAAGCCACCAGCTTAGCTGGTGGTCCTGACTATCATCTTATTTTGCCTGTGCGTCGTGCAGCACGATAGCCTGTGCATTTGCCTGCGGCGGAATGGAAAAGGTCATGCGGCCATCCGTAGTAACGGTAACCTTCTGGCCCTTGGCGAGGTCCTCCATGGTAAGCGCTTTATCCGGATCGCTTTCGGAAGAAATCGCGGTATCAGCCGACACCACGGCCCGAAGGTCATTCACCGCATCGCCGCCTTCCTCATTCTGGACATAGACAAGGAGATAGTCGTTATCCTTGCTGATTTCTGTGATTGTCCCGTCAAACTCCTTTTGCATATCGGCGCTGCCCACCTCACCGGCTTGCGCGGTCACGACGATTTTATCCGGGGTTCCCTGCGGCGGTTCGGAAGCCGTTATGGGTGCGGAAGCTGAAAAGTACGCCTCCACCGTATCGCCGATACCGATTGCGCCCTCCGTATACGTACCGGTTGTTCCATCCTTCTCAACGGGAGTTTTATCCGTTGTATGCAGGATCATCGACTGATAGCTTGCATCCGTTTGCGTATTGCTTCCGTCAACCGTAATACTGGTGGTCCCGTCGGCGTTTGTAATATCCGTTACGGTGCCTGTCACGGCAAGAATAAGGTCGTCTCCCGCCGAAACGGAGGGGGCGGGCTGGGCCGCCGGCGCGCAGCCTGCAAAAATAAACAGGGAGCATACGGCGAGTGCCAAAGTCCCGGGTAAGCCTTTTTTCATTGTTGTTTCCTCCAATATAAAATATGATATATATTAATACACATCCTGTATCTGTGGCAAACGAAAGCGCTGTTTGTTCAGAATAAATTTACAAAGGACGAAGCCCGTGCTTTATGCTATAATATAGGCGCGAGGATAAAGCATATGGATAAGAAACGGGAAAAAAAATATCTGGCGCTTGACCCAGAGGTGCAAAAAGCGGTCTATGCCGACCTGGAACGCAAGCAGGATGAAATGTACGAACATGCAACGCGGGACAAATGCTCCATGCGGCGGGAACCGGAAACCTTCCGCGTCCAGCGCCCTAATTTTGCAAAGGACAGCGAGCGTATCCTTTATTGCCGCTATTTTAACCGTTATGCGGATAAAACACAGGTGTTTTCTCTCTACAAAAACGACGATATCACGCGGCGCATCCTGCATGTGCAGCTTGTTTCGCGTATCGCGCGCAATATCGGGCGTATGCTGAACCTGAACCTTGACCTGATCGAAGCGATAGCGCTTGGGCATGACCTCGGGCATACGCCGTTCGGGCACGCGGGGGAGCGGTTCCTCTCCAGGCTCTATCATGCAAATACGGGCCGGTATTTCAACCATAATGTGCACAGCGCACGGATTTTGGATAAGGTGCTGTCTTTAAACCTCAGCCTGCAGGTGCTGAATGGAATCCTTTGCCACAACGGGGAAAAAGTGAGCGGGGAATACCGCCCGCACGCATACCGTTCAAAGGATTCGGAAGGGGCGTTCGCCGAATTTGAACGCCAGATGGAGGAATGCTACACGCAGGAGGACGCGGTGGGGAAGCTGGTGCCCGCGACGCTTGAGGGATGCGTAGTGCGCCTTGCGGATGTGATTGCCTATTTGGGGAAGGACCGGCAGGACGCGCAAATTCTGAAAATCGGCGGAGAGGAGCCGTTTTCGAAGAATAATGTGCTGGGCTCCACAAATTCCGATTTTATCAACAATATCATCACCAATGTGGTGTCAAACAGCTACGGAAAACCCTATATCAAACTGGATGAGGAATATGCGGCGGCGCTGGCGTATGAGAAGCAGGTAAACTTCAAACGGATTTACGGCCCGCAGGATAAAAACGAGCCCTATCCGACGATCCGCAAAATGTTTGCGCGCGTATATGATAAATTGCTGGAGGATTTTGTGAGGGGGGATCAGGACTCGCCTATTTTCCGCCATCATATCAATCATGTGTACAGCGGTTTTTCGCGTGCGGAGGGCCTTAAAGAAGTCTACCTGAAGGAAGAGCCCAATCAGGTCGTAGTTGACTATATTGCGAGTATGACGGACGACTATTTCCTGGACCTCCATGCGGTTTTGTTCCCGGATGCGCCCAAGCTTGAATATATCTCCTATTTCTCCAGGAAAAAGCGTCAATAAGGTTTATATGAAAGAGAGCGTGTTTATTAAAAAAGCACAGATGGAAGCGTCTGAATTTTTGAACAAGGGGAAACGATCATGGAAGAAAAAGCAATCTTTTACAGATGTGAATTGTGCGGTAATATCGTTGAAATGGTGAAGGACGGCGGCGGAGAGCTTGTATGCTGCGGCAAGCCGATGGTAAAGCTTGAGCCCAACACGGTGGACGCGGCCCAGGAAAAGCATGTACCCGTTTATACAAAGAACGGCGACGTGATTTCCGTTCAGGTAGGCAGCGTGGAGCATCCGATGCTCGACGAGCACCACATTGAATGGATCGCGGTAGAGACGCCGGACTGTATCCAGCGCCATGTCCTGAAACCGGGAGAACATCCAAGGGCGGATTTTCATGTCGATTCGGATGAATTTGTAATCTATGAGTATTGCAACCTTCACGGCCTTTGGAAGGCGTCTTCCAAATAATATCGGGATAATAAAAAACCGGCGTCCAGCCGGTTTTTTGTATGTGTTTTTTGATGGCGGAAGGCATGATGGGCCTCTATGCGGGAAATCCGAACGTTCCGGTAACGGAGTCCCGGAACAGCGGGATATGGGGCGGGAACGCCGTAAATAAAAGCTCCATTGCCAGCACGGCAAAGAACAGGATAAGGGCAAACAGAAAATATTGTTCGCAGCCGTGATTTACAATATAGTTCCTGTAGGAAACAATAAAAGCGATAATCGTAAGCACAAAGGTAAAAATAATGTCCACAACCAGGCTTTCCACCCCGAACATGCCGGAATAGGTATAGAAGAAGGTAATCATCAAAAGCAGGATAAGCCCCATGGAAATTGCTTTTGCGGTAAAAAAACGCCGGAAGTCAGGCCTTAAAATAAAATATTCCGCAATTGCGTAAAAAAGGAACGGGAAGTAGATAATTTTGGTATGCTCCCACACGCTTTCATTAACTGCCGTGAATATTCCAACGACCGGGCTGCCGCCCGACCATTCAAACAGAAAGTGGAAAATGGGCGCAAGGACGCAAACAATCACAGCCCCGATGATTTCATAACGCATAAACGAATTCTTATCACGGGAATCGAGTTGATACATGACAAAATACCTCCAAACTTTTTATAGGAATATGATACCCCTATTTTCCTGCCGATAAGCAATTTTTGTGTTCAATTGGGGGCCGGTATGCGTTATAATAAGAAAAGATATGCAATCAGAAAGGGAACAATATGAATTTATCGAAACGATGCAGGGATAAAGTGCTGGTATATGACGGTTCCAAGGGGGTTATGCTTCAATTGAAGGGCCTTTCCGGCGGGGACAGTGCGGAGGAATGGAACCTTTCACATCCGGAAAAGGTAAAAGAGGTATATGACGAATATATTGCCGCCGGGTCCGACGTCATCCAGACAAACACGTTCTGTGCAAACGCGCCGTCGCTCAGGAACCACGGCCTCGAAGATAAACTCTACGAGCTCAACTACGAGGGCGCGCGGCTTGCCCTTTCGTGCACGGAGGAGACCGATGTGGCGGTAGCGGCCTCCATTGGCCCGACGGGCCAGTTTTTCCAGCCGGCGGGGGATATGACCTTTGATTCCATGGTAGAGGTGTTCAGGCAGCAGCTTATACCCATCAAGGAAGCGGGCGTTTCCATCGCGAACTTTGAAACGTTTACCGACCTCAATGAAATGCGGGCGGCAATTGTTGCGGCCAAAGAACTCGGCGGGTTCGAGATTATTTCCAGTATGACATTTGAAGGGGAGCGGACAATGTCCGGAAATACGCCGGAGGCATGCGCCGTCGCTTGTGCGGCACTTGGCGCGGATATTGTGGGCGCGAACTGCTCCGGGGGGCCGGAGAGCCTCGCAGGGCCGATTCGCAGGATGAATACGGCTGTGAATACGTCGCTTTCCGTAAAACCCAACGCAGGGCTTCCGGAAATGGAGTCCGGAACGGCGGTTTTTAAACAGACGCCGGAGCATTTTGCACGTTCCGCGGCCGGGTTTATTGAAAACGGAGTGCGCCTGATCGGCGGATGCTGCGGAAGCGGGCCGGACCATATCAGGGCGCTGCGCGCTGCAATCGACCCTATGGATTTGCCACAGGCGGAGCGCCGTGCAGGGGACATGCTTGCGTCCGCGTATGAAGCGGTGCCGGTTACCGGAATCAGGACCACGGAGATGAATGTATGTACCGACAGTATCCTTGCGGGGATGCAGGGCGGGGATTATTACTGCCTGATGGATGCAATTCCAACGGATGCGGATGATGCGGATGCCGTTGTACTGAATTTCGGCAGTATGGAGCCTGTTTTTGACCTGTGGAGTTTCACTTCAACCCTCGGTATGTTCCTCAAAAAGCCTGTAATCGTAAAAGCCGAAAATATCCGGGTGGCGGAAGGCTTCCTGCGGTATTATGCGGGCAGGGCAGGGCTCATGACGGATGGACTTGGGGAGACCTACGGAGCCATTGTTATCTGATTTAGCCCGATAGAGCTGATAAAAGTATGAAACAGAGAAATGGAGAAATGGAGAAATGGAGATGCAGACTTTAGGGGAAAAAAACAACATACTAAAAAGCGTCAAATGGTATGATTGGACGATTGTGGCCGTTGTTTATATCGTTCTATTGCTTTTTATGATATTTGGCGATGTGATGCACACAGCCAAGAGCAGTATGGCAATCCTTGAAGGCCATATTGGTGATTTCTATAGATACAACAAAGGAATCGTCGGGGGAAACGACTACGATCTTTTTATCTATTTGATTTTTGCCGTTTGGAATATTCCCGTCTTTCTTTCGGGAAACCATCTTGCCTGGCCGGCGGATGTTTCTATTATCAATGCATACGAAAAGCTTCTTCCGGTTGTCTTTATCTTTTTATCTGCATTTTTAGTTTACAAAATATGTCTTTGCATTGGTATGGAACGGAGAAAAGCTTTTTATGCGGCTTTTCTTCTTTTTACGACTCCGTGCATAGTGCTGAACACTGTAGCTTATGGTATGTATGATTCTATTTATGGATTTTTCTTTTTGTGTGCAATGTATTTTTTTATTAAGAATCGTACGAAATATGATGAATGGCTGAGCATGCTTTTGTTTGGATTGTCATTCTCCCTGAAACCTTTTGCGATTTTTATTTTAATTCCTGTTGTGGCGTACCGCCACAAGAAAATTATAAAATGCATTTTACTATACGTGGTTGCCGCGCTGCCGCTGCTGGCCTTCAAATTGTTCAATCTAAACAATTCAGCGGGAACAACAGGCATGAGGTTTCTGGACTATTTGTTCGAGGCCTCATATGAGAATGGTTTATGGCCAATTCCACTATTTATTATAACCTATGCAATTATCTGCTTCTGGGCCTTCCATAAAAAATATGATGACCATGAACCGCTGAAGATATGGTATATCGCATTGCTCTCCATGCTGCCTTTCTATGTTTTTATTTCATGGCACCCACAATGGATCGCCCTATATGCGATGCTTTTTGTTATCCTCGCAGCGGCTTATAAAAATAAAAAGCAAATTTTGTTTTTTGATGTTATTTTTTCAATATGCTTTATCGGATATATCTGGAGTGGATTTGGTACTGGATTTGCGGCGGAAAGCATGGCATGGTCTCCAATGTCGACCTTGCTACCTCTTTCGCGATATGACTTGCCTTTTGTTGGGACTCAAATTCTCCCGGGAGGGCGAGGAGTTTCGGTCTATTCAGCAATCATGATTGCAGTAATTATTTTTATGGTTTATTGCATGAATCCGTGGAAATATAAAGAAGAATATGACGACTTGCGGCAAGAGATCACTAAAAAAGAACTAATCTATGCGCGGTTAAGATTTCTGGTTCCAATGATATTTTATTTGTCAATTATGCTTTCGTGGTATGTGCTGTCATTGTAGAATTATTTATTTAATGGCTGTATAAGCAAAGGCCTCTTCGATAGACGGAAAAGGCCTTTACAGTACAATTATTTACGATGTGCATTAAAAGAAATTTAATCTCCCAGGCAAATTCCAATGTTACGGGCTGCGCGGACAATATCGCTGTCCAGCGTGACAAGTTTCGTTTTTCCGGCAACGTCGGACAGCTTGTTCTGGGTCAGCCGGTCTTTTTGAAGGGCGACCGTGTAACCGAATTTATTTTGGTAAATCAGCTCTGCCGCCTGTACGCCGAACTTTGTTGAAAGCACGCGGTCATATGCGCTGGGGCTTCCGCCGCGTTGGATATGGCCGGGAACCACGACGCGCGTTTCAATTCCGGTCGTCGCCTCGATTGCGTGCGCAAGCCGCGCCGATACCGATGGAAAACCCTCGGAAGCGCGTTTTTCGCGCACCTCTTTGCGTTTCAAATCGGCCTCGTCGTTTCTTATCGCGCCTTCCGCGATGGCCACGATGGAAAATGCTTTTCCGCGCTCGGCACGCTTCCGCACCGCCTCGATTACCGTCTCGCGGTCATAGGGGATTTCAGGAATCACGACGACATCCGCACCGCCTGCGACGCCGGAATAAA
The DNA here is from genome assembly GCF_001678845.1 of Christensenella intestinihominis. Lineage (GTDB taxonomy): Bacteria > Bacillota > Clostridia > Christensenellales > Christensenellaceae > Christensenella > Christensenella intestinihominis. The sequence goes on along the minus strand of NZ_MAIQ01000011.1, from coordinate 83,517 downwards.
TGGTAAGCCATCCGGCTTTGTTGCCCATCAGTTCCACCACCATCACGCGTCCGTGGCTCGCCGCCGTGGTATGGACGCGGTCGATCACATCCGTCGCGATATCGACGGCGGTGTGGAAGCCGAAGGTTACGTCCGTTCCCCACAGGTCATTGTCGATCGTCTTTGGGAGGCCGATGATGTTGAGGCCCTCCTCCGCAAGGAGGTTCGCCGTTTTATGCGTACCGTTTCCGCCCAAAGTGCACAGGCAGTCGAGCCCCATTTTTTCATAATTTTTCACCATGCTGGAAACCTTGTCCACATTGTCGTCGCCAATTTTGCGCATATCCTTGAACGGGGTGCGCGCCGTCCCAAGGATCGTGCCGCCCAGCGTTAAAATTCCGGAAAATTCACTTTTTTCCATCACGCGGTAATCGCCCTTGATAAGTCCCGAATAGCCGTCGGCAATGCCGATGATTTCAACTCCTTCCATGCGGTCGTATGCCGCCCGCGCAACGCCGCGGATTGCCGCGTTAAGCCCGGGGCAGTCTCCGCCGCTTGTCAGGATACCGATACGTTTCGTCATAGTTCAATCCCCCTTGTTTTTCCAAATAACGGAAGCGTCGAACACCGTTTTGTCTTCCGTTTTTCCACAGATATAAGATACGCCGTCCACATCCTTCCGGTAAAGGTCCACCGGCTGGCCCATATAGGCCTCGGCAATGAAATTAATCCTGAAATCCCGGATGGAATCATGCTTTAAAGTATCAAGGTCAAAAAGCTCGCATATCCAGTCGGCATATTTTGCGTTGTTAAGATGGCTGTTCATATCCACTTCGCTATATGCCACCGTACGCGTGCGGACAAGCTCCATATCGTCGGGGAGTTTGATCTTGCCGGGATCGGGGAGGGCAATGCCGTGGGCAGTGTCATAAGGATAATTTTCGCCGATATCCCCGGTGCGGCATAGGAAACGGCCCTTGATATTGAACAACACCCAAAGGGAAGTAGCACGCCCGAGCTCATTTCCTTTTGCGTCAAAAAACATGGTGTGACGCACAAAAAAAAGGCGTGTTGGCTTACCCGGCCAAGTTACGACCCTGATCTCGTCCATGAGGTCCGGATAACGCTTCATTTCAAGGTGCAGGCGGGTGAGCATCCATGCCATTCCGCGTTCTTCCACCAATTCTTTCCTGCCGCAGTGAACGGCAATTGCATGGTCTTCGGCAATTTCCTGCATTCGTGTGAGGATGGCCGACGGCCGCCATTTTCCCCGTGTATCTACATCGTACGCACGGATCGTATAGTCCTGTTCCAATTTCGTAATATTCATTCTGAATCTCCCCAAGATGCGGTATTTTATGTTAATACTATACTAACACTTCGCTGCGGAAAATGAAAGGGAAACAAAAAACCAGCCCGGCGGGCTGGTTTCCAAGTATCTTTTTTATACGCTCAGGAGTTTGTCGAGAAACGCGCGGATACGCGCTTCCTTTGGGTTCACCAGAAGCTCTTCCGGCGTGCCGCGCTCTAATATCCGCCCATCATCCATAAATACGACCTGGCTTGCGACCTCCTTTGCAAAGCCCATCTCGTGGGTAACGATCAGCATTGTCATATGTTCTGCCGCAAGCTCCTTGATGACCTGCAGGACTTCGCCCGTAAGCTCCGGATCAAGCGCCGAAGTCGGTTCGTCAAAACAAAGGATATCCGGGTCCATGGCAAGCGCGCGTGCAATTGCCACGCGCTGCGCCTGCCCGCCTGAAAGCTCGTATGGATATGCACCGGCGCGGTCCCCGAGGCCAACCTTTTTCAGGAGTTCCATGGCGGCTGCCGTTGCTTTATCCTTGGGAATATGGTCAACATTTATAGGCGCAAGCGTCAGGTTTTCCAGCACATTCAGATGGGGAAACAGGTTGAAATTCTGGAACACCATGCCAAGATGAAGGCGCGCGTCACGCAGCTGTTCATCCGGAAGGTATTCGGTTACACCGCTTTTCTCTTCGGCGATGGTAATACCATCGAGGACAATTTTTCCTTTTTCCGCACGTTCCAGGCAATTGATACAGCGCAGCAGAGTAGATTTACCGCTGCCCGACGGCCCGATAATGGCCATGGTTTCCCCCTTTTCAAGGGAAAGGTCCACATCCTTCAAAACGTGTGTGCCATTAAAACTTTTATTCAGTTTGCTTACTTCAAGTACGCTCATATCGACCACCTTAAATCCTGTAATAGTTCATGCGTTTTTCAATCTTTTTCAGCACGAGGGATACGACGGCGTTGATCGCCAGGTAGAAAACCGCCGCCGCGACAAGCGGCATGATATTGGCTTCGCGCATAGACGCCGAATATGCGATTTTAAGAAGATCGCCGAGGGCAATAATGCTCACGAGGGCCGTATCCTTCACAAGGTTGATTACCTCGTTCCCAAGGGAGGGGAGTACGATTTTAAATACCTGGGGAATTACAATCCTGCGCATCGTGAGGCCCTTCGAGAGCCCGAGAACGGATGCAGCCTCATACTGGCCGCGGTTAATTGACTGGATACCGCCGCGGAAGATTTCGCTGAAATAAGCCGTATAGTTGAGCACAAAGGAAAGGAGCGCCGACTCAAACCGCCCGATATGGACCCCCACCAGATTGAGGCCGAAGTACATAAACAGCACCTGAAGAATGAGGGGAGTTCCCCGCATTACAACAAGATAAATGTTATAGATGAATTTAGCAGGCTTGTTTTTGCCAAGACTTACATGAGAACCGAGAAACCCAAGCGGGATGGAGCACACAATCGTCAGTGCGAATAAGGCCAGCGTTACGCCAAGCCCCTGGGCAAGTTCTGCAAATGTACCAAGAATATTCATAATGATACCTCTGATTCAAAAGATGAAAAATCGGGCAGCATCGCAAAACACTGCCCGGTTAATTCGGTTTTCGTGAAATTAGAAAGTGGTGACATCCTTGCCGAACCATTTTTCACTCAGCTTGGTGGCGGTTCCGTCTTCCTTCATTTCGCTAAGCGCCTGCATGATCGCATCGTGCAGCGCCTGGTCAGACTTCCTGAAACCAATACCGTACTGCTCGGGAGACAGCGTTTCTTCGAGTATAACATATTTATCAGGGTCCTTGGCGAGATAATAGTTTGCGACCACGAGGTCCACGGCGAGCGCGTCGGTCTGCCCGGAGGAAACATCCATCAGCGCGGTTACATTGTCTTTAAAGTCGATCTGCTCGCCGATGGAGGCCGCAAGCTCGGCATTGTCTGCGATTGCTTCCTGGGCGGAAGAACCATCCTGCACTGCAACCTTTTTACCAGCGAGGTCCGCGAGGGTTTTGATGGAAGAGTCGGCCGGTACAACCACGACCTGCATGTTTTCCATATAAGGCTCGCTCATCAGCACCTGCGCCTGGCGTTCGGGGGTGATGGTATATCCGTTCCAGATCATATCGATATTCCCGGACTCGAGCTCGAGCTCTTTGGCTTTCCAGTCGATCGCCTGCAGATTGGCTTTTACACCCATGTGCGCCGCGACCGCCTGCGCCAGTTCAATATCAAACCCGGTCAGGTTGCCGTCTTCGTCGCGGAAACCCATAGGCGGGAAGCTGTCGTCGAGGCCAACAATGAATTCGCCCTTGTCCATAACATTTTTCAGGGATTCATCACCATTTTTGGCGGCTTCTTCGCCCATTTTTACATATTCCTCGTTGGCGGACGGGGTATCCGTTCCGTTTGAGGCGGGCGCGCAGCCTGCAAATACGGAAACCGCGAGAACGGCAACGAGCGCAATTAACAATATTCTTTTCATTTTTCTTTTTCTCCTTGAGCCATAATTTTGTTTACCATGACATTATAATTCATCGTGGTAAATTAGTAAAGGGATAACTTGAAAAATACGGGACAAAAAAACGCCGCATAAGGCGGCGTTTTCCCGATTCGGTCAAACAGTAAGCTCGTGGTCAAAATCAAACAATTCAAAGTCGCACACGAGGCGAAGCAGGGTGAAGCGGTTACGGATATAGCAGCAAATTTTCATCGTTTCCTTAAACTGTTCGTCCGTCATATTAATATCGTAGTAGCTTGTATATCCGCCGATGGTACGGAGCGTTTCCGTGAGCGATTCGGCAGAGGGAACCTCGTCGGCAATCTGCAGGACCTTGTCGAAATTTTGTTCCAGCAAATCACGGTCAAGCTTTGCGGTGATGGTGGGGGTGTTTTCCTTTTCGACCGCATCCACAATGCCCTGCGGATATTGCGCATAATATCCTTTAACGCGTTCGATGTCAAAGTGGTTCGGAATATTTTCTTCGTAGATACGGTTCAGGCGGCGTGCAAATACCGGATAATATTTTGCCGCCTGGATCGTTGCGATTCCGACTTTTTCCCCGTGGAGCGCCGCCCGGTTTACGCCTTCAATGGGCACAATTTCAAGGTAATGTGAAAAATGGTGTTCAAAGCTTGAGGCGGGCCGCGTGATCCCGACCATCTGCATCGCCACACCCGAAAGCAGGAGACCCTTCATCAGGACGCCGAAACTCCCGATATCGCCGCTGTTAATTTTTTCAATGTTCTGCACGATCATATCGACAGCCTCGATTGTAAGGTCTGCTACGAAAGGACAAAAGTATTCCCCGGTAATCAAATGGCCGATTTTCCAGTCGGCAATACTGATATATTTGCTCAGCATATCGCCAACGCCGGAAGCGGTCATCTTTTTGGGCGCGGATGCGATGATTTCAAGGTCTGCCACTACGGCATTCGGCGCTTTGGCGGGCAGGGTGATCTTGGCGCCGTTCAAGGTCATTGCCGCGGAATTGGAAACAAATCCGTCCACGCTTGCGGCTGTCGGCACCGCAATGAAGGGAATGTCCTCCTTGAAAGCAATATACCGTACAATATCGCAAATTACGCCGGAGCCAACCGCCAGAAGGAGGTCGCTGCCGCCGTCTTTTAAGGCTTGCGTTACAAGCCCGACCTGCCGTTCGTCCGCATGGATTTCATCATCCGTCAGGATGAAAACGGGAACGTCGGGGAGGGAAGCGCTGAATTTTGGATAAGCCGCTTTATGGGTATTGCGGTCAAAGACCGCGAGGGGCTTTGCTTCGGGAAATAAACGGCCGAGAAGTGCGGGAAGTTTTTGCATGGCGTCTTTTTCCACAATATACTCGCGCGTTTTAAGCGTATGGTTCTTTCCGCAGGCACAGCCGCTGACATCCAGGATTTCTTCAAACATAAAAGGTGATCCCCCTATTAAATAATCGATTATCTCCATTGTACGGCAGGCAAAAGCGTTCGTCAAATAGCATTGCAAAAAAAGGATTTTACAGTATAATAATGAGAGAATATCAAAGTGACGAAAGGAAAGCATATGCTAACTGCAAAAGAGTTTATCCGCGAACATAAAATGGAGTATACGTCCATTGACGTAAAAAATGAAATGGACGCCTATATCGACGAAATGAAAAAGGGATTGTGCGGCGAGAAGAGCTCGCTTTTAATGATTCCCTCCTATATTACGCTGAAAAGTGAAGTGCAGCGTGAAAAACCGGTGATCTGTGTGGATGCGGGCGGGACGAACCTGCGCGTCGCCGTGGCAAAGTTCCGGGAGGACGGTTCCTTCTGTACGGAGGAATTCCGGCGCTACCTGATGCCGGGAGTGGAAAAGGAACTTGAGGCCGAGGAGTTTTTTGATATTCTGGCGGACTATATCCTGCCCTTTACGAAAATTACAAAGGATATTGTAATTTCATTTGCCTACAGGGCGAAAATCCTGCCGGATATCGACTGTGAAATTGTAGAGATCACCAAGGAAGTCAAGGTGAAAAATGCGGGAGGAAGATGGCTTGGAAAAGAAATATGCGCAGCCCTGGCAAAAAAAGGGGCAAACAGCTGCAATATTATTGTGGTAAACGATTCTGTGGCGACGGCGCTTGCGGGAAAGGCGGAAAAGCTGAACGACGGCTATGGTTCCTTTACGGGGACAATCCTGGGGACGGGCAGCAACAGCTGTTATATCGAGTATGCGCGTAATATTGCGAAGCTTGAAAACAAAGGCGAGGGCCTGATGGTCATTAATACGGAGGCGGGCAGTTATGATAAGGTGCCGCGCGGCGATATCGATATCGCCTATGACAAGAGCACGCAGAATCCGGGAATCGGGGTGTTTGAAAAAATGACAAGCGGAGGCTACCTCGGCCCATTGTGTGATTTTACCTTGCGCGCAGCGGCAGAGGAAGGCGTGTTTCAAAAGGGATTTTCCTTTGCGGGCACGGTTTCGACCGTCGATGTGAACGATTTCCTGACGGACGGCTCCGGCGCGGTAGGGGAATATTTTACGGATGAGGCGGACCGGGACGCCGCACGGGAAATCCTGCTCAACATCGTCCTTCGCGCGGGTCGGCTCCTCGCGCTGCAAATGGCGGCGGTTGCGGTAAAGGCCGCAAAAGAAAACGACCGCGTATGCATGACCATCGAGGGAACGACCTATGAAAAAATGTTTGGGCTCAAAAAAGAGGCGCTGACGACCCTGCTTCCTTATCTCGATTCAATTGGCATTAAGGCGGATGTGATCGGCGTGGAAAATGCGGTGCTCAAGGGCTGCGCGATTGCCGGGCTTTCCCGGTAGAACTGCGATACTGAAATAAAATTAATAACCGTTGCATATTGTAATTGGGAACGGTTTATAATATGATATAGGAGATCGGGAATTTTGCTTCTGACCACAGGGAGAAATCTGAGTGAGAGGATGGCATTTAAAATAGCGATATTTTATTAGCTGTCTTTTCGTTTGGAAAGGCAGCTTTTTTATCGGCTGGAAACAGGAGAGGATATGGCGCTTTATACGCTTGGACACCATGAACTTGATACGCGGCATCCGGATTTGGATATCCTCGCCGCCGTGATCGCGGACGGCAGCGCCGATCGGGAGCTGTTCCACGCCGCGAATCGTGTAAAAACGGAGGAATTCGGCAATAAGGTATTCGTACGCGGAATCATAGAATTTTCGAATTATTGCCGCTGTACCTGCGCTTACTGTGGAATCAACGCACGCATGACGCATGCAAAGCGCTACCGCATGCTCCCGGACGAGTTGGTGGAGACGGCTGTCCGCACGGCGGAGGTGTACCGCACTGTGATTCTGCAGAGCGGGGAAGACCGTTTTTATACGGCGGAAATGCTGGCGGATATTGTGTGGAGGATTAAACAACGTGCCGATTGCGCGGTTACCCTGTCGGTCGGGGAGCGGTCTATGGAGGAATACCGTTTGATGCGCGAGGCGGGCGCGGACCGCTTTTTACTAAAACACGAAACGGCAAACGCGGTGCTCTACGAGTCGCTGCACGGGGTACCGCTTGAAACACGGCTCGATGCACAGCGCAGGATCAAGGCGCTTGGGTTTGAACTCGGCGGGGGATTCATGGTAGGATTACCGGGTCAAACGGATGAAACACTGGCAAAGGACCTGATGACACTGGTGAACGAGGGTGTGGAAATGGCGGGAATCGGCCCGTTCATCGCCCATCCGGATACAGCGCTTGCCGGCACGCCGGACGGCGACCCGCACAAAACGCTTAAGGTGCTCGCGCTGGCGCGGCTGCTGCTGCCGAGATGCCACCTGCCGTCCACAACGGCGCTGAACGTAAAGGGCGGGATGAAGAACGCGCTGCTTTGCGGCGCGGACGTAATTATGCAAAAGGCGACGCCCTTTGAATACAGAAAGCTTTACGACATTTATCCGGGCAGGGATGCGCTGGAAGTGCCGCTCAAAGAACAATATGAAACGCTAAGGAGAAGGCTTGCGGAAATTGGCTTATCCGCAGAATAGGGGGAAAAGCATGTATAACGTAATGGGGAAAACGGCCGCTGAATTTATGGACAACGCTGAAATTGAGCGTTCACTCGCAGTGGCAAAGGAAAAGGCGAAAGACAGGAAAGAGGTAGAACGCATTATCCATAAAGCAAGCGGATTTGGCGGCCTGACGCATGAAGAGGCCGGCATCCTGAGCTATGTGGAGGATAAGGAACTGATTGAAAAGATGTTTGCGACGGCAAAACAGATTAAAAAGCACATTTATGGGAACCGCATCGTGATGTTCGCGCCGCTCTATCTTTCGGATTACTGTGTTAATGAATGCCGCTATTGCGGATATCATCATTCCTCGTGCATGGAGCGTAAAAAGCTTACGCAGGAGGAAATTGTCCAGGAGGTTAAGGCGCTTGAAAAGATGGGGCACAAACGCCTTGCACTGGAAACGGGGGAAGACCCGAAAAATTGTCCGCTTGAGTATGTGCTCGAGAGCATCAAGACCATTTATTCCATTCATTTTGATAATGGGGCGATCCGGCGCGTCAATGTGAATATTGCGGCGACAACGGTGGAAAACTATAAGCGGCTTAAAGAGGCGGGAATCGGAACGTATATCCTGTTCCAGGAAACCTATCATAAACCGACCTACGAATTACAGCATCCGAAAGGACCGAAGAGCAATTACGAATACCACACGACCGCGCACGACCGGGCGATGGAAGCGGGGATCGACGACGTGGGGCTCGGCGTATTGTACGGCCTTTACGACTGGCATTTCGACCTGGTGGGGCAGATTATGCATGCGGAGCATCTGGAAGCGGTTTTCGGCGTGGGCCCGCACACCATTTCCATGCTGCGGATTCGTGACGCGGGAGACGTAAAGAAAACCGATTACGAGCATGCGGTATCGGATGAGGATTACAAAAAAATTGTTGCGGTTATGCGCATGACGGTGCCCTATACGGGGATGATCCTTTCCACACGCGAGGGCGGCGCATACCGCGACAGCGTGATAGAGCTGGGAATATCGCAGGTCAGCGCGGGCAGCGCGACGGGCGTGGGCGGCTACACGATAAAAACGCAGCAGCCGCAGTTTGAGATTGAAGACCACAGGACGCCGATCGAAATGACAAAAGAACTGATCCGGGATGGATATATCCCGAGCTTTTGTACGGCGTGCTACCGGCAGGGACGGACGGGCGACCGGTTTATGCGTCTTGCAAAAACAGGGCAAATCAGCAATATTTGCCAGCCAAACGCGCTCCTGACACTGAAGGAATATGCGGTTGATTACGGCGACGACGAGTTTAAGCAAATGGCGAACGAACTGATTGAACGGCAGCTGGAAGAGATTCCGAACGACACGGTGCGCGAAAAAGCAAAAAGCTATATCGCGAAAATCGAAAACGGGGAACGTGATTTCCGGTTCTGACATCGGAAGGCTGGCGTGGCCCGGGATTGGAAGTATGTTTTTGAAAAGCGGCGGGAGGTAGCAGGGATGTCTGGTTTGGATGAAACGCCGAGGGCAAATCGGCTTCATATTGCATTTTTTGGAAAAACGAATGCGGGCAAATCGAGCACGATCAATGCCATAACGGGGCAAAAGATTGCGCTTGTTTCGGATGTGGCGGGAACAACGACCGATCCGGTTTATAAGTCTATGGAGCTTTTGCCGGTCGGCCCCGTTGTATTTATCGATACGGCCGGGCTTGACGACCGGACCGCACTTGGCCGGGCGCGCATCGAAAAAACGGATGAGGTTGTGGATAAGGCCGATATTGCTGTTTTCGTAATTGACAGTACGGAGCAAAACACTGCGCCGGAGCAGGAATATATGAAACGCTTCCGCGCGAAAAAAACGCCGGTCATCGTTGCATATAACGTTTTTGACGGCAATGAAGCCCGGGCCGCCGCCCCGGCGGGGGAACATTCTGTAGTTATCAACGCAAAAACGGGACAGGGAATCGATGCGTTAAAGGAAATGATTGTGCGCAGCGTGACGGATTACGAGCTTCCGAGCATTGTCGGCGACCTTGCGAAAGAGGGCGATGTGGTGATGCTTGTGATGCCGCAGGATATCCAGGCGCCCAAGGGCAGGCTGATCCTTCCGCAGGTGCAGGTGACCCGCGATTTGCTGGATAAGGGCTGCCTGGTGATTTCCGTCAAAACGGAGGATATGGTCCCGATGCTCGAGGAATTGAAAAACCCGCCGCGTCTTGTGATTACGGATTCCCAGGTATTCAAATATGTGAACGAGCATCTCGATAAAACAATTCCCCTGACTTCCTTTTCCATGCTGATGGCAAGGTATAAGGGAGACATCGAGGAGTTTGTAAAGGGCGCGCGCGCGATTGCCGATTTAAAGCCGGGAGACAAGGTTTTGATTGCGGAGTCGTGCACCCATCACGCTCTGAAAGGGGACATTGCGCGGGAAAAGCTGCCGAATTGGCTGAACAAATACGCAGGCGGGGAACTGGTATTTGAAAATACGGCCGGTCATGGCTTCCCGAACGACCTTGACGAATATAAACTAATTGTTCACTGCGGCGGATGCATGGTAAACCGCAAGAATATGCTTTCAAAAATAGAACACGCGAAAAACGCCGGAGTCCCGATTACCAATTTCGGGGTGGCGATTGCGTTTCTCAACGGAATGCTATCCCGTGTGTCCTACTAAAAAATACGGAGAGCACACCCCGCACGTGCGCCCGACGTGTGCGCGCGGTTTACAAAGAGCGTGAAATCAAGTATAATGTACGCAAAAAGCGGCCGGCAGGCCGTATATACCGGGAGGCAGAGGAATGATCGTTATCAAGATGAAAGGCGGCGGCACCATCAAGGTTAAGCTCGACGAGAAAGCTGCTCCAAAAACGGTAGAAAATTTTAAAAAGCTGGTTAATGAAGGCTTTTACGACGGACTTACGTTTCATCGGGTCATTAAAGGTTTCATGATTCAGGGCGGCTGCCCCAAGGGAACGGGGACAGGCGGACCGGGTTACAGCATCGAGGGAGAATTTTCCTCCAACGGGTATGACAATCCGCTTAAGCATAAGCGTGGCGTAATTTCCATGGCGCGCAGCATGGACCCGAATTCGGCGGGTTCCCAATTTTTCATTATGCATGCGGATGCTCCGCATCTCGACGGGCAGTATGCGGCATTCGGAAAGGTCGTTGAAGGGATGGAGGTCGTTGATGAGATCGCTTCCATGAAAACGGATTTCTCAGACCGCCCGCTTGCCGATATCGTAATGGAAAAGGTCACGGTCGAAGACTGACCTGCGGCTGCAGCCTGATCGGTTTAAAACGGTATTTGATACCGCAGTATTTGCTGCGGTATTTTTTTGTTCCACAAAACGGCCTGACAGAGCGGATTTTTTGACTTTACCGCCTTTTTACAAACCACATAAACATAAATTTTTTGATTTTACATGGATTTTACAGAACAAGGCATTTAATTTTACAATGGCATTTTATAATACACTCATCGTTAAAGTTTTCAATAATTTAAACAAGGAGAACGAACATGAAAAAAATTATTACGATCACAGCTCTGGTACTTTGTATGGTGTTTGCAGCCATTGGCTGCTCCGCACCGGCAGCGCAGGAATCTTCGGCAGCCCCGAGCGAATCTGCTTCTGTGGAAGCAAGCGCATCCGATGCTGCGGAAGCAACGGCGTCCGCTTCGGAAGAGGCTTCCGGCGAAGCGCTTTCCGGCACGGTCGCAATGTCCGGTTCCACTTCGATGGAGCAGGTTGCCAACGCGCTGAAAGAAGCGTTTATGGCGAAAAACCCCGATGTGTCGGTCGACGTACAGCTTGGCGGTTCGTCGGTAGGACTCCAGGATGCGGAATCCGGGAAATCCGATATCGGGAATGCTTCCAGGGAACTGAAGGATGAAGAGTCGGCAGCGCTTGACGGCCACACGATTGCAATCGACGGGATCGCGGTTATCGTACATCCGAGCAATGCGGCCAAAGAAATCACGTCGGAAGACCTGGTAAAGGTATACACCGGTGAGGTCACAAACTGGAAAGACCTTGGCGGCGACGACCAGCCGATCGTAGTGATCGGACGCGAAGCTTCCTCGGGCACGCGCGGCGCGTTTGAAGAATTGCTGGGAATTGAAGACCAATGCAAATATGCGCAGGAACTGAACGAAACGGGCGCTGTAAAGACCGCGGTATCCTCTACGCCGGCTGCGATCGGTTACGTATCGCTGGAAGCGCTTGACGATACGGTAACGGCGCTTAAGGTGGACGGCGCGGAAGCGACGGAAGAGGCGATCAAGGCGGGAGACTATCCGCTCTCGAGGCCTTTCATCATGGCAACGAAAAAAGGCGAAACCCTCCGCCCGGAAGTGCAGGCATTCCTCGACTTCGTAATGGGTGCGGACGGCCAGGCGGTTGTAGCGGATAACAAACTGATTACAGTTTCATAACATTTCCTCTAGGATAGTGGAAAGGGACGCGGAGGAAAAGCCGCGTCCCTTTCAGCGATGAGGGGGATTTTTAGTGTTAAGGAGAAAAATATGAATGCCAGCATGACAATCATAGGCGGCAGGAAAAGCAAGACCGTTCTCGAGCAGACGATGAAAGGGATTTTCATCGCGTGCGGTGCGTTTGCAATCGTTGCCGTATTGGTAATTACAATTTATATGATTTATTCCGGCGCTCCCGCAATGTTTACAATCGGCCTTAAGGACTTCCTGTTTGGTACGGAATGGGCGCCGACTGCCGCCGATCCGAAATTTGGGATACTTCCCATGATCCTCACGTCCCTTGTGGGAACGGGAATTACCATTTTGGCCGGCGTACCCATTGCGCTTATGGCCGCCGTATTCGTTTCCGAGGTGGCCCATAAAAGGATTGCGGGCGTGGTAAAACCGGCGATCGAGCTTTTGGCGGGAATCCCGTCGGTGGTATACGGCCTTCTGGGAATGATTATCCTTGTCCCGCAGATTTCCAAGCTGGAAATGCTGCTGTATGCAAACGATCCGACCCATACGTTTACCGGCGGGGCAAACCTTTTATCTGGAATTATCGTACTTACAATTATGATTTTGCCCACCGTCGTAAACATCAGCATCACGTCCCTCAAGGCGGTTCCGCAGGAATATAAAGAAGCGTCGCTCGCGATGGGGGCGACTAAAATGCAGACAATTTTCAAAGTGCAGATTCCGGCGGCAAAATCCGGAATTATTACAGGGATTGTGCTCGGCATCGGCCGGGCCCTCGGCGAAGCGATGGCGATCATCCTTGTTTCCGGAAACGTAGCCAACATGCCTGCGCTTTTCAGCAGCGTACGGTTTCTTACTACGGGCATCGTTTCTGAAATGAGCTATGCATCCGGGTTGCACCGGGAAGCGCTTTTCAGCATCGGCCTTGTGCTATTTATCTTCATTATGGTAATCAACGTCGTTCTCAATACGCTCTTGAAAAAGGAGGCGGCGGCCAATGAAAAGTAGCGCGGAAAAGCTTTCCAACAACGTCAGCCTGATGAAAAAGAAACGCCGCCCCAAGGACGCGGCACAGCAGTTTGCCATTTATGCCTGCGCCATCCTTACGGTTGTAATACTATTTTACCTGCTGATTTATATTATGATACGCGGGCTTCCAAACGTAAACTGGGAATTCCTTTCCACAGCGCCTTCGGCGCTCAATAAAACGGTGGGAATCCTGCCCAGCATCCTCAATACGCTCTATATGATCGGCATTACGCTCCTGATTGCAACGCCGATCGGGGTGGGCGCGGCAATCTTCCTCAATGAATATGCAAAACGCGGGAAGATTGTTAAAATCATTGAATTTACGACGGAAACCCTGGCGGGGATTCCTTCCGTATTATACGGCCTGTTCGGCGCATTGTTTTTTGGAGTGACGCTTGCCCTCGGATATTCAATCCTTGCGGGTGCGTTTACCCTTGTTTTGATGATCTTGCCGATTATCGTACGGACAACGCAGGAAGCGCTGAAAACAGTGCCGAACGAATACCGGGAAGGCGCCCTCGGCATTGGAACCACCAAATGGCATATGATTCGTACGATTATCCTGCCCGGCGCGCTTCCGGGAATTATTACGGCCATTATCCTGGCCATCGGCAGGATCGTAGGCGAATCGGCGGCGCTGCTCTTTACGTCCGGGATCGGCACCAATATGCCGACCAACTTTTTCGGACACATGACGGAATCCGGGGCAACATTGACCGTCCAGCTTTATACATACGCTGCCAAGGGACAAAATGAACCGGCGTTCGGAATCGCCGCAGTGCTGGTCGTTATTGTCCTTGTCATCAATTTGCTGACCAATTACCTGAGCAAACGCTTCAGCAACAAAAGTAAGTAGTGGAAAGGGGTAGCACCTTGGATATAAAAATTTCAACGAAAAACCTGAATCTGTATTATGGGCAAAACCATGCCCTTAAGGATGTAAACATCGAGGTTGAAGCGGGTAAAATTACCGCGCTTATCGGGCCTTCCGGATGCGGGAAATCCACCTACCTGAAAACGCTCAACCGCATGAACGACCTTGTGGAAGGAGTGAAAATCACAGGTGAAATACTGCTGGACAACGAGAACATCTATGACCCGAAGGTAGATGTGACGATCCTGCGGAAAAAAGTCGGTATGGTGTTCCAGAAGCCGAATCCGTTTCCCATGAGTATTTATGACAATATTGCCTATGGGCCGAGGATTCACGGGATCAAAAACCGCAACGATCTCGATGAGATTGTGGAAAGCAGCCTGAAAGGGGCGGCGTTATGGGAAGAGGTGCGCGACCGCCTGAAAAAAAGCGCGCTTGGACTTTCGGGCGGGCAGCAGCAAAGGCTGTGCATCGCCCGGGCCATTGCGGTTTCACCGGAAGTCATTTTGATGGATGAGCCGACCTCGGCGCTCGATCCGATCTCTACGACAAAAATCGAAGACTTAATGAGCGAACTGAAAAAGAAATACACTGTTGTTATCGTTACACACAATATGCAGCAGGCCGTCCGTATATCAGACCGGACCGCGTTTTTCCTGCTTGGGGAAATGGTGGAATTCGGGAAAACGGAGGATTTGTTCAGCATGCCGCAGGACAAGCGGACGGAAGATTACATTACCGGACGCTTCGGTTGATCGGGAAAGGGGAAACCATGAGAAATAAATTTGATATAGAACTGGAAAATTTAAACCTGGATTTGATCCGTATGGGCGCACGCGCGGAACAGACAATCACCAAGGTCGTCAAGGTGATCGAAAATTGCGATGCGGGGGGCGCACGGGAAATTATCGAGGACGACGACCTCGTAGACGCGATGGCGCGGCAGATTGAAAGCCGTTCCATGAAACTCATCATGAAACAGCAGCCGGTGGCAAAGGATTTGCGCATTATCTCCGCGGCGCTGAAAATGATTACCGATATCGAGCGTATTTGCGACCAGGCGGCGGATATTTCCGAAATTACGCTTTCCGTATGCAAGGAAATCACGATCCCCCGTCCGCAGCATATTTCAAAAATGGGACGGACAACGGCGCAGATGGTCCATATGGCGGTGGATTCCTATGTCCACAGGGATATGGGGCTTGCCGAGGAAGTAATCGGGATGGACAATGAGGTGGACCGCCTGTACGACGTCGTGAAAACCGAACTGCTGGATATGGCCATCGAGGACCGGGAAAAGATTGACCAAATCGTAGATTTCCTGATGATTGCAAAATATCTGGAACGGATCGGGGACCATGCGGAAAATATTGCGGAGTGGGCGGTGTTTTCCGAGACGGGGGTACACAAAGACAGCCGTATTCTCTGAGGACGGATGTATGATATAATATGCATAGTAAACGTGTGAGGTAAGAAAACAGTGGCATATATTGCGGTAGTGGAAGACGACGCTTCGGTAAGGGAACTGATCCTGTGCACGCTCAAATCGGCAAAATTTACGGTAGATACGTACGAGTGCGGGGAAGATTTCCTCGAACAATATGAAAAGCATGAGGAACCGGATGTAATTCTTCTGGATATTATGCTGCCCGGGATCGACGGGTTTGAAGTATTCCGGCGGTTGTCCTCCCAAAGCGGGTTTGACGTCCCGGTTATTTTCCTGACCGCGCGTACGACAGAGGTGGATAAGGTGTCGGGACTGAACCTGGGGGCGGATGATTACATTACAAAGCCCTTCGGGGTGCTGGAGCTGATTGCGCGGGTCAACGCCGTGCTCCGCCGCGCGAAGAGGACTTCACGGCCGCAGCAGCCGATTGAACTTGGCGGCCTGAAAATCGATGTCTCGGCGCATACGCTTTATGTGGACGGCGAGAAAACGGAGCTTACTTACAAGGAATTTGAAATGCTTCGTTATTTTATGCGGAATCCCGGCCTCGTACTTACGCGGGAAATGCTCCTCAATGAAATATGGGGAATCGATACGGATATTGAAACACGCACCGTTGATATGCATATCAAAACATTACGACAAAAGATAGGACGCTGCGGCGAATGCATAAAAACAGTACGCGGCGTGGGCTATCGGCTTGAGGTATAAGTGTGAAAAAGAAAATTGTACAATTAACCACTTGCATTCTGGTGGTGGCGCTGGTAGTAACGGTGTTGGTGTCCATGGCCAGTTTCAGGGGAACCTATACGAACGATGTGATCGCCGTGCTGAAAGGGAATATTAACGCGATGGAACTTTCCCTCGGGGACAGAACCGATTACCAGGAAATGGCGGACGAATACCAGAAGGCATATGGGCAGAACAACCGGATCACAATTATCGCAGAGGACGGGACTGTGCTCGCGGACACACAGGCGGATTCCCGGCAGACGGAAAACCACCTTGAACGCCCGGAGGTACAGCAGGCGCTTGCAGGGGGCTTCGGCACGGCGGTACGGTATTCGGAAACAACGGGAAAGGATATGATTTACGTGGCAAAGCAGATGCCGGACGGGATCATTGTCCGCAATTCCATGCCTCTTGCCAACGCGACGGCGGTGGTGAACCAGACGCTTCCGGTTATTATCATCGTATTTATCCTTCTTGTGGTACTGGCCGTTTTCCTTTCCGGAAAGATTGTGGGCAACACCCTGAAACCGTTCAGGCAGCTTTATGATTCCATCCAGGGCTATATCGACGGCAAGCAAAAGACGCTCAGCATTGAAAGCCCTTATCCGGAATTTGACGACATGGCGCAGGCGTTTTCGCGTATTTCGGAACGGCTGAACCGGTATATCGAAAGGGTGAAGCTGGAAAACCGCAAGACGGCCCTTATTATTGACAGCATCAACGAAGGATTGATGATCCTCGATGAAAAAGAGGACGTGCTCCTGATTAATACCGCGGCTAAAAACATATTCGGGGTGGAGGGCGAGCCGCTGAGCGAAAACATCCTGCATTACACACGCAGGCCGGACATCGTATCAAAGCTTGAAAAATCGCTTGCGAAAAAGAAAAACATGCAGTTTGAAGCACGGGATGATGAAACCGGGCGTACCTACCGATTCTATACGAGCATCGTGGACGAGCCTGCCTTTATCAACGGCGAGGGCGGCCATGCAATGCTTGTACTCATCAGCGATGTGACGGATATCGAGCTTTCCGAGCGGGTGCGCAGGGATTTTGCGGCAAACGTTTCCCATGAACTGAAAACGCCGCTCACCTCCATCAACGGGTTTGCGCAACTCGTTGCCAATGGTATGGTATCGGATGAAGACAGCATTAAAGATTATGCGCGGCGCATTTCCAAGGAATCGGACCGCCTGATGGGCCTGATTAACGATACGCTGATGCTGTCCGAGCTGGAGCAGATCAGTATTGACGAGGCAATCGAAACGGTGGATATCACGAAGGTAACGGAGGATGTGCTGCATCTGCTTGAGGACCATATTGTGAAACGAAAGCTGGATGTCCACGTTGCAGGAACGGCCACGATGATGGCAAATAAAAACCGTATTCGCGAGCTGATGCTGAATTTATGTGATAATGCCATAAAATATAATAAAGAAGGCGGGACGATCGATATCCGGCTTTCGGAGCAGGATGATTTTGTGGAGATCGAGGTGCAGGATACCGGGATCGGCGTGCCGGAAGACGAAGTAAACCGCATTTTTGAGCGTTTCTACCGCGCAAAAAATTCCGGCGGCGCTACGGTGAGCGGAACGGGGCTGGGACTTGCAATCGTGAAGCATATTGTCGCCCTTTATGATGGCGAGCTTACAATGGAAAGCCATCTGGGAGAGGGAAGCAGGTTTATTGTTCGCATGAAAAAAGATTAGCTTCCGTCCGAAAAAGCAGGCAAAGGGCCTCTTTCAGCCGCTGCCTGCTTTTTTTGTTTCGTTTTTTAAAAAAAGTTTTTATTCCGCGCCTAAAACCGGACGGATAAACCGATGAAAATTTTTAATGGATTATTTGTATTTTTTTCCGACAAAAGGTTTAATGAACGTTCCAAAGATAGGAAATTGGGTTTTTGAAGGCCTGCCTTTACAAAATAATGACATAAATGTAATATTTTTATAAAAAATAATGAAAATAACAGTAGAAATTTTCATTGAAACAGCAGAAAAAAGAGTTGTCTTTTTTGGGAAAAGATTCTATACTTCAAACAACAGTCAAAGTAAATTTTAATCCAAAAGAAAAATTACAGTACATATTGTTTCAGGCACTCGGATAAGAAAACTTATTCAGGCAAAAAGGGATTTAAAGCGGTTTAATAAAATTTGCGTTAAGGCCTATATATCGGAGCATCTGCAGATGATCAAAGACAGGGCAAAGAAAAAAACAACAATCCATGACGTGGCGAGGGAAGCGGGGGTATCCATTTCAACCGTATCCCATGTGCTGAACGGCACGGCAAAAATTTCGGACGCAACCCGGCAGCGCGTAATCGAGGTGGTGCAGCGGTTCAATTATGTGCCAAACGGCTACGGGCTTAAGGGGCGGGACAAGAATTCAAAAGTTGTGGGCGTCATGGTTGCGGATATCAAGAATGAATTCTATGCGAGGTGCGTCCAGTCCATTATGAATGCGGCCTTGCAGGAAAATTATACGACGATGATCTGCGAGATGGCATTCAATTATAAAAAGGAATGCATGGGCGTGGATGCGCTTCTTGACAAGGGCGTCGACGGCATTATATTTATCGGCGGGTCAATGGATGGGAATATTATCCGCAAAGCAAATAAATCCGTGCCCGTAATCTTGTGCGACAGGAAAATAGCGGGGTCGTCCCTGCCGTCGGTAACCACGGATAATGTGAGCGCGATGCGTAACCTGGTCTCGCTGTTGAAGGACTGGGGCTATACGAAAATCGGCTTGCTGTCTGAAACGCTGGAAATGGATAACCTCAAGGACCGCTGTCTTGGCTTTAAAGCGGGAATGGAGGAAAACGGCCTGAAACAGTACAAGGAATTTATGCTGTTCCATCCGGAGTTGAAGCTTGACAAGGCGACGGCGGCCAACTGCTTCCTGCGGGAGTACCTCGAACGGCACGGTACGCGGAAGCTGCCGGAGGTTTTTGTAACAACGAGCGACCTCATTGCAGCGGGGGCGATCTCCGCGCTGAGGAAATATGGAATACGTGTTCCAAATGATATCGGGATTACCGGGTTTGACGATATTTCCCTTGCGGCGAATCTCGATCCGCCGCTTACCACAATTGCGCAAAATATGGAGGAGCTGGGCCTTTATTGCTTCCGGAACATCCTGAACCTGATCAACGGAACGGCAATCGGAGTGCCGCACAGCGTCATCGATGCGCAGATTGTTATCCGCAAATCCGTGATTGACCGGCGTGTGCCGGTTTGGAACAAAATGAAGAAAAGCTGTTAGAGATGGAGGACAAAACGATGTTTCAACCAAAATACAGTATTATCCTTGCGAATGTGGGAATGTGCGCCGACCGTTATATGAGCGGCGGATATTCAAGGCCTTACTCGATCGATGAAATGTTCGCCCGTGTCGCTTCCGTGGAAGGCGTGAGCGGGGTAGAGCTTGTGAGCGACTGGAATATTACGGCAAAAAATGTGGAGCAGATACGGAAGAACCTTGACGAATATAATTTAAAGCTTGTATCAATTATCCCCGACCATTTCGGGGAAATGAAATGGGGCAAAGGGGCGTTTACCTCCAAGGACTCCGCGCTCCGCAGGCAGGCAGTGGAAGACACCAAGGAACTGATGGATATTTCCGCAGAGCTGGGGGGAAACCTGATCAGCCTGTGGCCGGGGCAGGACGGATACGACTACTACTTTCAGGGAGACTATATCCGCGAGCATGAATGGTTTGCGGAAGGCGTGGCAGAGTGCTGCGATTACCGCAAAGACATCAATATCTCGATAGAATACAAGATCAAGGAGCCGCGCAATTTTTCTTATCCGTCAACCATGGCTGTGATCCTGCTGATGCTCGAAAAGCTGGGCAGGAAGAACAGCGGCGTGACAATCGACTATGGCCACGCACATGTGGCGGGAGAAAATGTAGCGGAGTCGGTGGCGCTTGCAAAGGAATATGGAAATAAGCTCCTGCACGTCCATATGAATGACAATTACGGTTTTTGGGACGACGATATGATCGCAGGTTCGATCCATACGATTCCGTTTATCGAATTCTTCTACTGGTTGAAAAAAACCGGATACAGCGGATATATTTCGACCGACCAATATCCCTACCGTGAGGACGGCAGGGATGCGGTGAATGAGACGGTAAGGTGGATGGATATTTTCGCCGCGCTTGCGGACCGTATCGATGAAAAAGAGCTGGAAGAGATTTATGCGACAGGGAATGCGTGCGAAGTGAGTGCGATGCTGAGAAACCTGATGTTTGGAAAATAACTTTACGAAAAAGGAGGCCCTGAATGAAGATACTTTTGGTTGGAGAATCATGGACCGTCCATGAAACGCATATGAAAGGATTTGATATTTTTAACGTATGCCGGCACGAAGAACACTGCGGGGATATGCTTGCAGGGGTGCTGCAAAAGGAAGGCTTTGACGTTGATTTTATGCCCAGCCATGAAGCGCAGGCAAGCTTCCCGGATACCGTGGAAAAGCTGGGCGCATACGACGCGGTTATTTTAAGCGATATCGGCAGTAATACGCTGCTTCTTTCACCGGATACGTTTTACCGCGGACAGCGCAGGCCCAATAAGCTTCAGGCGCTGGCGGATTATGCTAAGCAGGGCGGGGGAGTCGCCATGATCGGCGGATACCTCAGCTTTGCGGGAATCGATAACAAGGCGCGCTATGCAATGACTCCCCTTGCCAAAGCGCTGCCTGTTGAAATATTAAACTATGACGACCGTGTGGAATGCCCGGAAGGAATCGTGCCTGAGGTTACGAATCCATCGCATCCGATTTTCGACGGTATTGGGAAAGACTGGCCATTTTTCCTTGGATACAACAAAATCAAAGCGAAGGACGGAGCGGAGGAACTTGCCACAATCGGCGAAGATACGTTTATTGCAGTGATGGAGTATGGAAAAGGACGCACGCTTGCTTTTGCGTCGGATTGTGCGCCGCATTGGGGCCCGAAGGAGTTTATGGACTGGGAAAGCTATCATTTGCTGTTTGGGAATATGGTGCGGTGGCTATGTGGAAAGCGGTGATTTAAAGCGCTTTAAAATAATCCTTGACAATTGAATTATGTTGGAGTTATAGTAAAACTGATCTTTTTACATTCCTTAAAACCGTAGATAAGCAGGAGCGGTAAAATGGCGACTACACTCAAGGATATTGCAAAAAAGCTCGGAATTTCGGAAGCGACGGTTTCGCTTGCGCTCAATAATAATTCCCTTGTAAATGAGAAAACGAAAAAGCGCGTGCATGAAGCGGCCAAGGAGCTTAAATATTTTCCGAATATGATCGCCAAGGGCCTCGCGACGAATAAGAGCAACACCATTGGCATTATCGTGCCGGATATCAACATTGTGTTTTACGCCAATATCCTGCGGGCGATTGACGAGACCGTGAACCGTGCGGGGTACAGCCTGCTTGCGGCGATGTCCAACAGCGATCCGCAGGTGGAGGAAGAGATCATCAGGACGTTTATCTCCAAGAGAATCGAGGGCGTCCTGGTGGTTCCGAGCAATCAGCCTACGAAATTCCTTACCTCTTACCAGAAGGCGCTCCGGGAATATAATATCCCTCTTGTGTACATCACTTCACTGTATACGATCGATGGAATCAGGTATGTGATGGGCGATATCAGGGAAGGCACCTACATGCTGATTAAGCATCTGGCAGAGCTCGGGCATCGGAATATCGTTTTCATCGGCGGCAACCGGACTGTGCCGACAACCTCGCTGCGGCGGGAAGGCTACAGCAGGGCGCTTGGAGAGAAGGGGATTCCAATTCTTAAGGAAAACCTGATCGAATGTGATGATATCCATTATGAGCAGGCGACGCTGGCAACGAAGAAGTTGATTGGAGAAAGGCGCGATTTTACAGCAATTTGTGCAATGAACGATGAAATGGCGCTTGGCGTAATCAATACCCTGCAAAAAGCGGGAATCCGTGTTCCCGAAGATGTATCGGTGGTAGGATATGACAACACAATTTTTTCCAAGGTATCTATGGTAGGAATTACCTCCATGGATTCCGATATCGAGGGGACATGCCAGCAGGCCGTTGATATGCTCATGGAGGTTATTCGCGGGGAAATCCCGGAAGAACCGCATATCATGACAAAGCCGACAATGATTAAAAGGCAGTCAAGCGGGATTGTAAGAGAACAGGACAACTAAAATGGGCCAACATGGCCGGTTTATCAGCAAATAGAGCTTTCCAGGAATTTTAAAGACATTCCATTCAGGGAATGTAACAAAATCAACTTACAGCTTAAAGGTTAGAAATCAAAGCGCTAAAAACGCTTATCTAAAAGCAAAATGGAATTTAAAGCGCTTTAAATAATTGGGAATATAAAATTTGCCGAAAAATGGCAAAATATAATAAAGGACCATACTAAAGGAGGAAAAGAAATGAAAAAGATTTTGGCAATTCTAGTGGTAGCAGTGATGTCCGTTGCACTGTTTGCATGCAGCGGCGGGACAACGCCAAGCGCATCGGCAAGTACGGAAGCATCTACCGAAGCGAGCACAGAGGCATCGGCTTCTGCTGACGCCGACGGCGGTACGACGGCAGGCGACGGGAACTACACGATCGCCGTTGTTCCGAAGGACAGCACGAACCCCTGGTTTGTCCGCATGGAAGAAGGCGTAGCGAAGTATCAGGAAGAAAATCCGGGTATGACCGTATTCCAGAAGGGTCCGGCGGAGACGGATGCGGCACAGCAAATCCAGGTTGTAGAAGACCTGATCGCGCAGGGCGTTGACGCGCTGTGTGTTGTTCCTCACGATCCGGGCGCAATGGAAGACGTTCTGAAGAAAGCGCGTGACCAGGGAATCGTGGTTATCACGCATGAAGCATCGTCCATGGAAAATTGCGACTATGACCTCGAAGCTTTCAACTATGACGAATATGGCGCCTATATCATGAACACCCTCGCGGAAGCAATGGGCGGCGAAGGCAAATACATCTGCATGGTTGGTTCCCTCACGAACGACTCCCATAACATGGAAGCGGACGGCGCGATTGCCGCACAGGGAAAAGATTATCCGAACATGGAACTGATTGACGAGCGCATCGTCACGGACGACAATGCTGAAACGGCTTACCAGAAGGCAAAAGAAGTCCTCAAAAAGTATCCTGACATCAAAGGCTTTGTAGGAACCTCTTCGTTCGACGCCCCCGGTGCAGGCCGTGCAATCGAAGAAGCGGGCCTGATCGGCAAGGTGTTCGCGGTTGGTACGGGTATGCCGCAGACGAACAAGGAACTGCTTGACAGCGGCGCTGTTTCCGCACTGACTCTGTGGGACCCGGCAGATGCGGGTTATGCAATGTGCAAACTGGCTACGCTGGTACTGAATGGTGAAGAAGTTGGCGCAGGAACGGACCTCGGCCTCGACGGTTATGACAGCCTGACGCTCGACGGACACGTCCTCACAGGCAGCGCGTACATTACGCTTACGAAAGAAAACGTAGACAATTATAACTTCTAAGAACCGGGCTTACAGCGGGCGGCATGGAGCCGCCCGCTGTAAAAAGTCTTTGGACAGCCAAAGAAGCGGCGAAAGGATTGGGTATCTATGCAGGAAGAATATATTTTAAAAGCCACGGATATCATTAAGTCGTTTGCGGGTGTAAAGGCGTTGCAGGGCGTTAACCTCGAAATAAAAAAGGGTGAGATACATTGCCTCGCAGGGGAAAATGGCTGCGGTAAATCGACGTTGATCAAAATTATCTCCGGCGTTTACAGCCTCGACAGCGGCAAGGTGGAATTCAATGGGGTCGACCAGACCCACCAGCTTTCTCCCATTAACGCGATTATGAATGGGATTCAGGTTATTTATCAGGACTTTTCGATTTTCCCGAATTTATCGGTCATGGAGAATCTGGCATACAACAGCGAACTTATGCAGAAACGGAAATTTGTAAATTGGAAGCGTTTCCGTGCGATCGCAGAAGAAGCGGTCAGTAAAATCAATTTTAACGTAGACCTTGAAGCAAAGGTGGGAACCCTGCCGGTTGCGGATAAACAGCTTGTGGCAATTTCCCGTGCGCTCATCAACAATGCAAAGCTGATTATTATGGACGAGCCTACTACAGCCCTTACAAAAAAGGAAGTTGAAGCGCTTTTCAGGATTATCAAAGATTTACAGAGCCAGGGAATTGCGATTCTCTTCGTCAGCCATAAGCTTGATGAAGTGTTTGAAATTTCAGAGCGTTTTACCATTCTCAGGAATGGGCAAAACGTTAAAGACGGCGACACCTCGGAACTTGACAGCGACAAATTTACTTATTATATGACCGGCCGCCATTTTGAAAACAAACATTTTACGGCGGAAGTTAAGGACGAAAAGCCTGTGCTTGAAGTCCGGAATCTTTCCTGTGAAGGGGATTATCAAGACGTTACGTTCGACCTGCGCAAGGGCGAAATCCTTGGGATTACGGGCCTGCTCGGTTCCGGCCGTACAGAGCTTGCGCTTTCCTTGTTCGGCCTTAAAAAACCAACCTCCGGCAAGATATTGATGGATGGAAAAGAAGTAAAGCTTACATCGGTGCAGGAAGCCATGAAAAACAAAATCGGCTATGTGCCGGAGGACCGCCTTACGGAAGGCCTGTTCCTCGATCAGTCTATCGGCCGCAATATTGTTATATCCGAGCTGAAAGACCTTTCCTCCCGGATTGGCATGATTGACCAGGAGAAGCGCCAAAGCGAGGTGGGAAGATGGGTGGACGAGCTTAAAATCAAAGTAGCCGACCCCGACCTTCCCGCATCCACGCTTTCGGGCGGGAACCAGCAGCGCATCGTACTTGCAAAATGGCTGGCGACCAATCCTAAAGTGCTGATATTGAACGGACCGACGGTGGGCGTCGATATCGGGTCTAAGCATGATATGCATGCGATCCTGCATGAGCTTGCCAACAGCGGCCTTGGGATTATCATCATATCGGACGACCTCCCCGAGGTAATCACGAATTGCAGCCGGGTGCTGATTATGCGCGGCGGCAAGATCACCGGAGAAGTCGACCCGCTCCAGGTTACGGAAGCCGACCTCGCAAAACAGGTCACGGACGTTGCCGTGAATGGTTGAGGGAAAGGAGCGAAGCTATGAATAAGATAAAGAAACTGACTCATCAGACGGAATTTTATATTTTCCTCGTAATCATCGTTTTAGCGCTGATTATCCAGGCGCGCAGCGACCAGTTTTTTACGGGGAATAACCTTGTGGACCTTGCGAACGCACTGATTGTTCCCGCGCTGTTCAGCATCGGAACATTCATGATTATCGTATCGGGCGGGATCGACGTATCCTTTCCGGCGCTTGCGGCGCTGGCCTCCTATATTGTAACGGTTGTGCTCAATGGAATGAATTATACGGGACCGATTATCGTGCCCTTTATCTTTGCGGGTGCAATCGGGCTTGCGTGCGGCGCATTCAACGGCCTTTTTATTGCAAAAATGCGGCTTCCCGCACTGATTGCCACGCTGGGCACGCAAAGCGTGTTCCGCGGCATTCTCCAGGGGGCGCTCAATGCGCAGCAGATCAATACGCTTCCGCCTTCCATGAAGGAATTCGGGCAGAGTAGCCTGTTTGTTTCGCAGAATGCGGACGGCGTGACCTCCATGATGCCGACAGCCTTCCTGGCGCTTGTCGTGGTGGTGGTAATCGCCTTTATTATCCTGCGCTATACAATGCTTGGGCGTGGAATTTATGCGATCGGCGGGGATGAAAGTTCTGCAAACCGCGCCGGCTTTAAAGTAGTAAAGACGAAATTTTTCGTTTACTGCTTCGCGGGCGTGATCGCCGGAATTACGGGTATTATCCGCGCATGCATGATGAACATGGTGCATCCGACAAATATGTTCGGCATGGAAATGACCGTTATCGCGGCAATCGTGCTGGGCGGCACAAGTATTACGGGCGGTACGGGCACCCTTACCGGAACGATCCTCGGTATTTTCCTTTTAACCATGGTGCAGAACAGCC
Organism: Christensenella intestinihominis; assembly: GCF_001678845.1. Lineage (GTDB taxonomy): Bacteria > Bacillota > Clostridia > Christensenellales > Christensenellaceae > Christensenella > Christensenella intestinihominis. The sequence goes on along the minus strand of NZ_MAIQ01000011.1, from coordinate 57,222 downwards.
TCATTATGCTCGGCGTACCGGCTTACTGGCAGGACTTTATGACGGGTCTTCTGATCATCATTGGTACGGCGGTATCCTCTGTGCAGATACTGCGCAGCCAGAAACAAAGAAAACCCAGCCTTTCAAAGGCCGGCTCGTAAGGGAGGAATGATGAGATGAAAAATGATGCTACATTTTCCATGCGAATCAAAAATTGGTATGGGCATGATAAGAATTTTGCGCGGCTGCTGATTATCTTTATATTGGTTGTCGTTGCGTTCAGCATTATCAATCCGTCGAAATTTTTGTCGGTGGCTAATTTCCAGTCCATGGTATACCAGTTTCCGGAATTTGGCCTTATGTCCCTCGGCGTTATGCTGACCATGCTTCTCGGCGGGATTGACCTGTCGGTTGTGGGCATGGCAAACCTGACGGCGATTACGGCGGCGTCGACGCTGGTCGCGTTTGTGCCGGAAGGGGCGAGCGACGGACAGACGATGATGGTGATTGTGTTTGCGGTGGCCCTCGGGATCATCGTGGGCAGCGCTGCGGGTTTCCTCAACGGGAACCTGGTTTCGCGGCTTCACATCCCGCCGATTCTCGCTACACTCGGCAGCCAACAGCTTTTCACCGGTATTGGACTGATTATTACGCAGGGGAGCTCTATCAGCCGCCTGCCCGCTATGTATGCGGAAACAGGGAAAACCCTGGTGGCGGGCTTTATCCCGCTGGCTTTGTTCATTTTTATCGGCGCCGTGATCGTATTGAGTATTATCCTCAACAAGACGACGTTCGGGACCAGCCTGTATATGATGGGATCAAACCCGGTTGCGTCCAAGTTCAGCGGGCTCAATAATACCGCTGTCACGAATAAAGCCTATATGCTTTCAGGAACGCTTTCCGCAATTGCGGGCTTGATTATGCTGGTCAACTACAACTCGGCCAAGCCGGATTATGGCAGTGCCTATACGCTCCAGTGCATCCTGATCGTAGTGCTCGGTGGCGTGAATCCAAACGGAGGATTCGGAAAGGTTGGCGGCGTAGCGCTTGCGATCCTGATTTTGCAGGTGCTTTCCTCGGGGCTGAACCTGTTCCCGACGATCAGCAATTTCTACCGGCAGCTGATCTGGGGTGGCGTGCTCCTTGCGGTACTGACGCTGAACTACTTTACCGAGCTCAGGGAGAAGAAGCGGATTTCGACTTCCTATAAAGACGATAAACCCAAGGAAACGGCAAAGGCGTAGAAGACGAAAGAGGAATGACAATGAAGATAAGATTGAGCGAATCCGCATTCACGGACAGGGAAACACTGTTTGCAGACGCGGGCGAACTGAAGGCGCATCTTTTCCGCTATGAGAGTGGAATCTGCGCCGTAAAGGTTGAGAACAGCAAAGGGTACATCACGGTGCTCCCTTTCAATGGACAAATGGTATGGGATGCGGTCTTTTGCGGCCGCTCCCTCAAAATGGAAACAAGCTTTGACGCACCGCGCAACCGTGAAATTTTCCGGGATACCTACGGATGCTACATAATGCACTGCGGCGCGCTTGCTATGGGATGCCCGTCGCCGGAGGACGACCACGGCCACCACGGGGAACTCCCGTATGTGACCTACGACAGGGCTTTCCTTATCAGCGGTGAAGATGCGAAGGGCCGCTACATGGGCGTAACAGGGGAATACGAGTATAACCGTGCGTTCGGAAGCCACTATATGGCGCGGCCTGTTGCCAAGGTGTATGAAGGCAGCACCCTGATCGACGTGGGAATTGAAATCGAGAATATGGCGGCGCATCCGATGGACCTGATGTATATGTGCCATGTTAACAACGCCCCGGAGCCGGGAGCGGAAATTTACCAGACGCTTCCGTGGACGCCGGAAAACATGGTCGTGCGGGTAAGCATACCGCAATACAATGAGCCCGATCCGGTATTTATGGAGCTTTTGGACAGGGTGCAGAAGGATGTGTCGGTAACCCGTGTGATCGGCGAGGGGGATGTGTACGACCCGGAAATCGTGCTTTTCCTGCGCGGCGTGCAGGGAGACGGAGATGGAAAAGCGCATTTCCTGTATGTCCACAAGGACGGTTCGGCGGACTATACGACGTATGACGCGGCGGCCCTGAACCGCGGCGTGCGCTGGATGGTAAATCACGACGACTGGAAATCCATGGGAATGGTGCTTCCGGCGACGGCTGAACCGGAAGGATATCTTGCGGAAAAGAAAAAGGGGAATGTACGCAGCCTGCCCGGGAAAGAAACCTTCCGTGCGGAAGTCACGGTGGGCTATCTTGCGCCTGGCGAAACGCAAAAGGTAAAGGATAAGATCGAAACGGTCATGAAATAAGGAGAAGAGAGTTATGGGACAGGACCTGAAATCGATTTTTACTCACGAAAAGCCGATCATTGGCATGGTGCACCTGCGGCCGCTTCCCGGTTCGCCGATGTACGATAAGAAGAATATGTGCATGCAGCAGATTATAGATACCGCGGTCAGGGAAGCTCAGCTTCTGGAAGAGGGCGGCGTGGACGGCCTGCAAATTGAAAACATCTGGGATTATCCATATGTCAAAGGGCAGGACATCGGGGACGAAACGGTTGCGGCAATGACGGCGGCGGCAGTGAATGTAAAGCAGAATGTCAAAATCCCGATTGGAGTAAACTGCCACCTTAACGGCTGTAAGCAGGCGCTTGCAATCGCAATTGCCGCCGGAGCGCGCTGGATTCGCGTGTTTGAATGGGTAAACGCCTATGTTTCACATGCCGGTATCCTTGAAGGCGTGGGCGGAAAGCTTGCGAGATACCGTACTGCCCTCGATGCGCGCGACGATGTATTGTTTCTGTGCGACGTAAATGTAAAGCATGGAAGCCACTTCATTATTTCCGACAGGACGCTTGCAGAACAGGCGAACGATGCGGTTACCGAAGGAGCGGAAGCGCTTATCGTTACAGGCTTTGAAACGGGAATTGCGCCCACGCCCGAAAAGGTGCGCGAATTTTCAGAGCATGTGGATGTGCCGGTGTTCCTTGGAAGCGGCACGACGAGCGAAAATGCACGGGAATTGCTGAAATATTCCGATGGCGCAATCGTTGGGAGCTATTTCAAGGAAGACAACGACTGGAAAAAACCGGTGAGCCTTGAACGCACCAGGAGGTTCATGGACGAGGTATGGAGTATTCGCAATGGAAAAGCATAAGAACCGTATTTTATGCATGGGCAGCATTAACATGGACCTTACGATGTTTATGGAACGCATGCCTGCACCGGCCGAGACGGTGGCAACGGATAATTTTGCGACATTCCCGGGCGGGAAAAGCGGAAACCAGGCGGTCGCCGCGGCACGGCTCGGCGGAGACGTCGGCTTCTTTGGCAAGCTGGGCGACGATTTGTTCAGCAAGGAACTGCTTGCGGCGATGCAGGAGGATGGGGTCGATATCTCAAATATCCTGATTGAACCGGGAGAAACGGCAGGCGTTGCCATGATTCGCATCGACGCCGAGGGAATTAATTCAATTTCCTTTACGCCAGGGGCAAACGCGCTTATAACGCCGGAAGATGTGAAGGAATATGAAGCGCTCTTTGAACAGTACGATTTTTTACTGGTCACGGCTGAAATCCCGGCGGAAACGCTGTTTGCGGCGGTACGTATGGCAAAAAGCAAGGGAATGACGGTTGTGATGGACCCGGCTCCCGTTCCGAAAAAACCGATTCCCGGGGATATTCCGCCGCTGATCGATTTTATTAAACCGAATGAGATTGAGGCGGGACAGCTCGCGGGGATGAAGGTGACCGGCGATGCCTCGGCACAGGAATGCATGAAGGTTCTGCGCGGCATGGGCTTCCATAATCCGCTGATTACATTGGGAAAAGACGGATGTTTGGCATGGACGGGGGAAGAGATGCAAAAATTTCTGCCGCCCCGGGTAGAGGCAATCGATACGACAGCCGCGGGCGATGTGTTCCTCGGCGCGTTTACGGCAGCGCTTTCAAATGGCAAGGGCATTGCGGAGGCTGTTGAATTTGCTTCTGTGGCTTCCGCGATCAGCACGACTGTAAAGGGCGCGCAGACATCGATTCCAAAGTGTGAACAGGTGGAAGCGTTTATGGAACAGGAAAGGAAAAGATAAAATGAAACTTGGAATACATGCATATGAATGGTGCAGCGAATGGTCGAACGATACGCTGGACATCATCGACAAGGTGAAGGAATGGGGATTCGACTTTATTGAAATTCCGCTGATGCGTCTTGACCTTTTTGACCCGAAGGCGGTAAAAGAACGCCTTGACGGGTTTGAAGTGGCAACCTCAAATGTTCTGCTTGCGGACGACGTGGACGTCACTTCTTTTGACCCGGAGATTCGGAAGAACGGCGTCAGATACCTGAAGGACTGCATCAAAGCATCCGCCGAAGCGGGAGCGAAGATGTTTTCGGGCGTAATTTATTCGCAGTATTTAAAGGATGCGAAAAAGATGCCCAGCGAAGAGGAATGGCAGTTCAGCGCCGACAGCATGCGCGAGCTTGCGCGGTATGCGGCGGATTTCGGCATGTCGATTGCGTTTGAGCCGGTTACGCGGTATGAATCCTACCTGCTCAACACGGCGGAAGAAGCGGTGCGCCTGGTGGATATGATCGGCGAACCGAATGTATTTATCCATCTCGATTCCTATCATATGAACGTAGAGGAAAAGAGTTTCCATGATGCGGTTGTGACGGCGGGAAGCAAGCTTTCCAATTTCCATATGTGTGAAAATGACCGCGGAATCCCGGGGACGGGACATGTAGACTGGGATGGCGTTTTCCGGGCGTTCAAGGAAATCGGTTTTGACGGTTACCTTGGGTTCGAGGGCTTTTCCGACTGTACGGACAATATGAGCACATGGGTATGGCGCAAACTCGCGCCGGATGGCGATACGTTTGTGCGGGAGAGCATCGATTTCGCAAGGAAAATGATGCAAAAATACGGAGTATAATATTTCCTCTCTATATTATAATATGTATTACTATTTGCTTCGGCAGATACCCAAACGAAAAGACCGCCGCAGATACGCTGCAGCGGCCTTTTTGCGCAAGGGATTTTCCCCGTGCGGTTGACATTGTGTTTTCCAGATATTAATATGAAATACGAAGGCATCTAGCGAATGAGGAGGAACAGGCATGCAATTAGCCAAAATTGTTGGAAACGCAAAAAGCATTACAAAATCCGACGAATTATACGGGGCGGAGCTTCTTATTGCGGTTCCGGTTGATATGGAGACCATGCAGGCGTCAGGCCAGCCATTCCTGGTGGCGGACAAGCTTGGCGCGCGGGAGGGGCAAATCGTAGTGTGCGCCGCTGTATGCACCTTCCAGGAGGGAGATGCCGCCATTAATATGGTAGTTGCCATCCCGGAAGCGCTCACATGGGATGGAGAAAAAAGGTTTAGCCAAAACGGCGAAGAGGCGGAAGAGGACGTAAGCCCGGAGGTTCCGGCCATGGAGGCGGGCGATCCGGTTTCCGACCTTACGGCAGGATTCGAGGCCCTGCACCGCGAGCTTGACCAGCTTTTGGAGGAGGAAGAGCCTCCCAGCCAGAACACCAATTCCGTTCCCTATGAGGAATATGCGAAATATTTGACGACCGATTTTGAGCCGGTGGATACGCCTCCGGCAGTGCCCAAGGAAAAAGAGCAGGACACTGAACCGGAAAAGAAACAGGGCTATACGCGCGTCGGCTATAGAAGCGAAAAAAAGAAGTAAACCGGGAGAAGCGATGGAGACGATTTTTGATATGGAAACGGTGGCGCTCGACGATGAGGACAGCGCCCTTTTGATTATTGACCAGACCCAGTTGCCGGGACGGCGGGAAATCCTGCGACTGAAAGACCAGAAAAGCATCTGGGACGCAATTTATTTGCTGCAGGTGCGCGGTGCGCCCGCAATTGGCGTTTCCGCGGCCTTTGGTATTTACCTTGCGGCAAAGGAAATTGAGGAAACCGATTTTGATGCGTTTTATGCGAAGTTTGAGGCGGCGAGGGATTATTTGGATTCTGCCCGGCCGACAGCGGTGAATCTTTCCTGGGCGCTGAAGCGGATGGATGGTGTGGTTCGCGCCAATAGGGAAAAGCCCGTTGCGGAAATTAAAAAACTGCTGCTGCATGAGGCCAATGAAATTAAGGCGGAGGATATCCGCGTGTGCAAGGCAATCGGCGAAAACGGCCTTGCGTTGCTGAAGCCGGGCATGGGACTTTTGACTCATTGCAATGCGGGGCAGCTTGCCACTTCAAGGTATGGCACGGCCACGGCGCCCATGTACCTCGGACAGGAGCGGGGATATGGCTTCCACGTATTCTGCGATGAAACGCGTCCGTTGCTGCAGGGAGCACGGCTTACGGCGTTTGAGCTTACGGAGGCGGGGATCGATACGACGCTGATTTGTGACAATATGGCGCCTTCCGTTATGAAACAGGGATGGGTTGACGCCGTGTTTGTTGGCTGCGACCGCGTTGCGGCAAACGGCGATGCGGCGAATAAGATCGGCACGTCTTATGTGGCGCTTGCGGCGAAACAATTCCGGATTCCGTTTTACGTATGCGCCCCGACATCGACGATCGATATGGATTGCAAATCGGGCGGGGATATCCACATCGAACTGCGGCCTGCGGAGGAAGTTACGGAAATGTGGTATGAAAAACGCATGGCACCCGAAGGCGTGAAGGTGTATAATCCAAGCTTTGACGTAACGGATGCGGAATTCATTACGGCGATCATTACGGAGCATGGAGTAGCCTATCCGCCGTACGACATTTCCCTGAAGGAGATTTTTGATAAAAAGCAAAGGGCGGGAAAATAATGATGGCATATCTGTCTGTGCGCGATGCAAAAGAGCAAATACTCGATATTGGAAGGCGGATGTATCAAAAGGGTTTTGTTGCCGCCAATGACGGGAACATCAGCTGCAAAATCGCAAAGGATGTGATCCTTGCCACCCCGACAGGGGTATCCAAGGGATTTATGGATGCGGATATGCTGGTGGAAATGACGCTTGACGGGGAAATATTGAAGCAGGGGGCTTATGCGCCGTCCACGGAAGTGAAGATGCATATTCGCGCCTACCGGGAAAATCCGGAAATTATGGCGGTAACGCATGCGCATCCTCCGGCAGCGACGGCATTCGCCATCGCGGGCCTTCCGCTTGACCGCCCGCTGCTTACGGAACCGATCGTGCTGCTTGGGAGCGTTCCGGTAGCCAGGTATGCGACACCCGGCACGCAGGAGGTGCCGGATTCAATCGCGCCTTTCTGCACAACCCATAATGCAGTACTGCTATCAAACCACGGCGCGCTTACATGGGGGAAGGACCTTCTGCAGGCGTTTTATCGCCTGGAGTCCGTGGAATATTATGCCATGATTACGATGTATACCGAGAATATCCTGGGAAAGGCGAATTACCTGAGCGAAAAGCAGATCGAGCCGCTGCTTGAGACGCGCGGGAACATGGGGAACCGCTGCGGCGGGGAACCGTTGTGCGGTGCGAAGGAGACGAACAATGTTGACTTTATGCCGCAGTCGGGGACCGTAAAGGAATGCCCGACCGCCCTTGATGCGTTGGTTGAACGTATTGCGCAGCGCGTTGCGGAAAAACTGAAATAGCAAAATGGGCCGGAGTAAGAAGGCCCAAAACGGTATAGAAATAATGAAAATGCAAAAACCAGCCTGACTTTCCGAAAAAAGCCAGGCTGGTTTTTGCAATAACCGCCGATTTACATTTCTTTAAAATCAATTTCCATGAAATCCGTTACTTCGGTATTCCAGCGTTCTTCTACAAATTTGCAATGGTCGGGATGGTTGTTGTAGCTTTCGTAGTCCTCAGGCTTCATAAAATCGAACGAAAAGCCGTAGGTATAGTTGTTTTTAGGGCTGATTTCCCAGCATTGCATCACGTTTCTGGCAAAAGGGATTCCCGCGAACACCTTCTTTGCCGTTTCAATAAAGTCTTTGGCACGAGGATCGTCCTTGTCATACTTGAGATTAAATACCACCATGTGTCTGATTGCTGCTTCCATTTTTTGTATCTCCTCCTTATTTTGTGAGATTGTCGATGAGATTCACCGCGCTCTCCTTTAGTTTGACAAGTTGATATTCCGCTTCCTGCTTATCCATCGATGAAGTGGAAAGATATGATTTCAATTTAGGCTCAGTACCGGAAGGCCGGATAATAAACCGTCCGCCGTCGAGCTCAAAATAGAGTACATTCGATTGCTCCATATCGAGGGGCTCCGCCTTTCCTGTGCGCATATCGATCCGCTCCTGCTTTAAATAATCCCGGACCGCGAGCACCGGAAAATCGCCGATTTTTTCAGGATATGCTTCGCGGAGCGTGCGGACCGCGTTTTGTATTTTTTCGATGCCTTCCTTGCCATACAGTGTTTTGGAAACCACCAGTTCCTCAAACCAGCCATACTTTTCATACATATCGGTAAGGACTTCGTACAGCGTACGCCCAAGGGAATTATACCAGCACGCGGCCTCCGCAACCATCATGGCAGCCTGCACCGCATCCTTGTCACGTACAAACGCGCCCTGTAAATATCCGTAGCTTTCCTCGAAACCAAAGACAAATTTGCCCTTGCCCGTACGCTCGGAAAGCTTGATTTGTTCCGCAATGAATTTAAAACCCGTAAATACGCTACGCAATTCCACACCGTAATGCTGCGCGATTACGTCAACCATATCGCTGGTGACAATCGATTTTACGACGAATTCGCCGCCGGCAAAATTTTTCTGCTTTTGCGACAGCACATAGTCCATCAGCAGGCATCCGATCTGGTTGCCCGTCAGGATTACAAATTCGTGTTCGCTGTTGCGGATGGCGACGCCAAGACGGTCGCTGTCCGGGTCGGTGGCAAGGATCAGGTTTGCATTCTTTTGGTTTGCGAGCTCCATAGCGAGGTCAAAGCTTTGCCGTTCCTCCGGATTGGGGGCCTTTACGGTCGGGAAAGCCGGATCAGGATGCTCCTGCTGCGGAACGACGTGCAGCCGCTTGATCCCGAGGTCCTTTAAAACACGCCGCACCGGGACGTTACCCGTGCCGTGAAGGGGCGTATATACAATATTCAGTTTATCCGCTTCCTGTTTCATAATTTCAGGATGAATGCACAGGGCTTCCACCTTCCCAAAATAAATTTCGTCCAGGTCCTTTCCGATATAGGTCAGCAGGCCCTTGCGTTCCGCCTCGTCGAGCGGCATGGATTTAATGTGGAACATATCGCCGATCCGGGAAATATAGTCGGTGATACGGTCGGAATCCGCGACAGGGCATTGACCGCCGTCCTCGCCGTAAACCTTATACCCATTGTATTCGGGCGGATTGTGGCTTGCGGTGATGACGACGCCTGCCGTCGTTTTCAGCTCGAGGATGGTGAAAGAAAGCTGGGGGACGCTGTGCGGCGTATCATACATAAATACGTTGATGCCGTTCGCGCAGAGTACGCCCGCCGTTTCGCGTGCAAAAAGGTCGCTGTATTTGCGTGTGTCATAAGCGACAGCGACGCCGGAAACCGGGTCGCCGTGCGCGAGGATATTGTTTGCAAGCGCCTGGGTCGCACGTTTTACCGTAAATACATTCATGCGGTTGGTTCCCATACCGATAATACCGCGCATTCCTGCGGTGCCGAATTCCATTTCCTTGTAAAAGGAATCCTGCAATGTTTCTTCATCCTTTGCGGCGAGCTCAAGTTCCGCTTCATATTCCGTACCCGTGAGGGCGTCTTTCCAGACCCTGTAAGTTTCCTGATAAGTCATGAGAGTGCCTCCTGTTAATTTATGCGCCCGCTGTAAGAGGACGCCTGTTTTTCCAATAATTTGTAAAGCCTACGGCGCTTAAAATCCCAATGCTTCGTTCACCAACAGGACATGGATTTCTTTTCCGTTGGGGGGATACTGGATGCGTACCGTTACCTTGCACATGCGTTCATGGAGCTCACAGTCCCGGCACACGCCTTCCGTTGCGCATGGGGTAGGGAGCCCGAGGCGCTTTGCGTTCATGGGGCAGGCAACCTTTTTAATCCGCGCGATTGCGTCGTGCGGCCCTTTGCTGATTTTATTCACACCGCACAGGACAATTACCTTGTCCGGCCCGAAGAACATCGCCGCCACCCGGTTGCCGTTGCCGTCGATATTGATGAGGTCTCCTTCGAGCGTGAGGGCATTGGTTGACGTAAGGTATACGTCCGCGCCCATGGCGCTGCGCCATACCGCCATATTATCGGGGTTTTCCTTTTTGCGTTCGAGCGTTTGGGAATAAACGGTTTTCCCGGTGGCGACGACCTCGTCAAAAAGTCCCGATTCCTTAACGGTCTGGCTGCCGCCGATGCCTATGGAACCTGCATCCGCAATCAGCTCCATCACACGTTTTTTTGCGGAAGCTACATCCTCAAAAAATTCGGCATGGAATCTTTTCCTGTTCAGCAGGTCGATCAGTTCCTGATATTCATTCATAGGAATCCCCCTCCTTTTTATACAAAACACAGAAGATAAACTTCATTAACTATTATTATATACCACAACCGTGCAGCGGGCTACCGATTATTTTATTGATTTTTGGATGGGGTTTGCGTATCATAAGAAAAGAGAATCAATATTAGGAGAACACATGAAAAACGAGTATCAGAAAAATATACGGAATTTTTGCATTATAGCCCATATAGACCACGGGAAATCAACGCTGGCGGATCGCCTGATTGAAATGACGGGCACGGTCGCGCAGCGCGATATCAAGGAACAGCTTCTCGATACGATGGACCTCGAGCGGGAGCGCGGGATCACCATCAAATCACAGGCGGTCCGCATGATTTACGAGCGCGGGGGAACCGCGTATGAGCTGAACTTGATCGATACGCCCGGGCATGTAGATTTCACATACGAAGTATCGCGGTCGCTCGCCGCATGCGAGGGGGCTGTGCTTGTGGTGGACGCAAGCCAGGGGATCGAGGCGCAGACGCTTGCAAACGTATATCTGGCGATGGACAACGACCTTGAGATTATTCCGGTGATTAACAAGGTTGACCTGCCGAGCGCACGCCCGGATGAAATTGCCAAAGAAATCGAGGACGTCCTCGGGCTGGATGCTTCCGATGCGCCGCGCATCAGCGCGAAAAGCGGGGAAAACGTAGGACAGGTGCTTGACGCGATTGTGGACAAGCTTCCCGCGCCGTCGGGAGATGAGGATAAGCCGTTAAAGGCGCTGGTGTTCGATTCGTATTACGATAACTATAAAGGCGCGATCAGCTATGTGCGGCTGATTGACGGATGCGTAAAGGAAGGCACAAAGATCAGGTTCATGGCATCCGGAAAGGTGTTTGACACCACCGAGGTCGGCGCGTTTGCGCCAGAGCTTGTGCCGACGAAGGAGCTTAAGGCCGGCGACGTCGGCTATATTGCGGCGAGCATCAAGAACGTCGCGGATACGCGCGTGGGCGATACGGTCACGGATGACGCGAATCCTGCAAAGGAGGCGCTGCCGGGCTACAAAAAAATAACGCCCATGGTGTACTGCGGTATCTATCCGGCGGACGGGGCGAAATATGACGATCTGCGGGACGCGCTTGAGAAACTGCAGTTAAACGATGCGTCCCTGCTATATGATCCGGAAGTTTCCGTTGCGCTTGGCTTTGGTTTCCGCTGCGGGTTCCTTGGACTTTTGCATATGGAAATTATCCAGGAACGGCTGGAACGGGAATTCGACCTTGACCTCGTGACGACCGCCCCCAGCGTTTCTTACCGCGTGCGCATGATGAGCGGAGAAGAAATCGAAATCGATAATCCGACAAACCTTCCCGACCCGTCGATGATTGAATATATGGAAGAGCCGATCGCGCAGGTGAGCGTGATGACTCCCGATACTTACGTGGGCGCGGTCATGGAGCTTTGCCAGGAAAAACGGGGCGTCTTTAAAAACATGGAATATATCGAAGCGACGCGCGTACTGCTTCATTACGAAATACCGCTGAATGAGATTATCTATGATTTTTTTGACAACCTGAAATCAAGGACGCGCGGCTATGCGTCGATGGACTATGAAGTGAAGGGCTATGCCAAGAGCGACCTTGTGAAGCTGGATATTTTGCTCAATGGGGAAATGTGCGATGCGCTTTCGATTATTGTGCACCGTGACCGCGCCTATGGCCGCGGACGTTCCATTGCGGAAAAACTCAAGGAAGTCATTCCGCGCCAGATGTTTGAAATCCCGATACAGGCGGCGATCGGCGGGAAGATTATTGCGCGCGAAACGGTGAAGGCGCTGCGCAAGGATGTTTTGGCAAAATGCTACGGCGGCGACATCAGCCGCAAAAAGAAGCTGCTTGAGAAGCAAAAAGAGGGCAAGAAGCGCATGCGCCAGGTAGGCAGCGTAGAGGTGCCTTCCGAAGCGTTTATGAGCGTGCTTAAGATGGACAAATAAGGAGGCGTTTTACCGGGAACGGGTAATCATGGATCGAAAGCTGCATACCGGCCTTGAAAAATGATCGAGGCGCCTGTTGTGATTAATCGGTAAAGCCGGTGCCAAAATTATTCAATTCATTATTACTTATTATCCGAATCATTATGCTTGGTATCTATCTGCATATTCCTTTTTGTATAAAAAAATGTAATTACTGCGATTTTGTATCCATGGAGCGTGAAGAGCCTATGGATGCATATTTTCATGCGCTTGGGACCGAGATTAAAATGACGGGACGGATGTATGAAAGGAAAGTCGACTCTGTTTTTTTCGGCGGCGGCACGCCTTCTTTTCCGCCCGCACAATATATAACAGGCGCAATGGACGCGCTGCGCCGGGCATTTGACGTGCAGGAGGATGCGGAGATTACACTCGAGGCCAACCCGTGTTCGCTGGACGCACAGAAACTGCGGGAATACCGCGCAGCGGGAATTAACCGTCTGAGTATCGGATTGCAGGCGGCCCAGGACCGTTTGCTTGCCATGCTTGGAAGGCAGCATACGAGAGGGCAGTTCGAGCGCGCCTATGGCCTTGCAAGGGAGGCTGGATTTTCAAATATCAATATTGACGTGATTTATGCTTTGCCCGGTCAGGAAACCACGGAATGGGAGGACACGCTCTGTTTTGCCACGGAAAAGGAACCGGAGCATGTCTCGGCCTATGCGCTTAAAATTGAACCGGGAACACCCCTTTTCCGGGCCGTGGAATTGGGGGAAGCCGTCCCGGCAGATGAGGATACGGACCTTGCGATGTATCATATGGCCCAGGACGTTCTGGAAGGGAAGGACTTTACCAATTACGAGGTCTCAAACTTTGCAAAAGAGGGATTTGAATGCAGGCATAACCTGAAGTACTGGAATGTACGCGATTATCTCGGCCTTGGGGCGGCGGCGCATTCCTGTATGGATCATATGCGTTTTTCCAACACGGAGGATGTGGAGGAGTATATTTCCAATATGAAAGCCGGAAAGCTGCGTTATGCTTCGTCGGAGCTGGTGTCGGAAAAGGATCGCAAGCTGGAATATATCATGCTCAAACTGCGGCTGAAAAACGGCTTTTCCTTTTTTGATTATAAAAGCAGGTTTAATGAAATTTTCCCGGAAGCTTTTTCCCGTGAGATGGGCAGGGTGGTTTCGCTTGGCCTGGCAGAGACGGACGGGCGCGGACTTTATCCTACGAAGCGCGGATTCGACCTTCAAAATCAACTTGTTTCCCTATTGATTCAAAATTTGTAATTTGCCCAAAAATGGATGATCGCTAAAATGACAAAATTTGGCATTTGTTCATAAAATATTCATCTTGGGCGTCTATTATTTTAACAAACCGTATTGACAACCACCCGGCGCGGTGGTATCTTTATATCAAGGAATTAGCACTCAACAATGATGAGTGCTAACAAATCGGTTTTAAACCGGTTTTTTGTGCATATATAAAAGAAGAAAGATGAGCTTAAGTTGGAACCCTTTGCAAAAGCCCGGTGCTGCAGGGGTGAAGAAAGCGGGTTTCACAGAGAGATAAAAATATTCCAGCGAAAGGAGGGCGTGCGGCATGGAGCTGTCGGACAGGAAATTGAAAATTTTGAAAGCAATCATTGACGATTATATCGATACCGGAGTCCCGGTGGGGTCCCGTACGCTTTCCAAGAAGCCGGACCTCGATTACAGCCCGGCGACGATCCGCAATGAAATGGCGGACCTTGAAGAAATGGGGCTGCTTGAACAGCCGCACACTTCGGCGGGAAGAACGCCGAGCGATAAAGCATACCGCCTGTATGTGGACAGGCTGATGCACATCGACCGTATTACGAAGGATGAAGCGATGTTTATTCGCAATTACTTCGATACGCGCGTCGATGAAATTGGAGAGGTGCTGACTTCGGCGGCCAAGGCGCTGTCGGACGCCACGAAGCATATTTCCATGGTGACGGCGCCGAACCTCGATAGTGTGAAGCTGAAACGCATCCAGATCGTCAAAATTACCGATACAAAGGCGCTTCTGGTTTTTGTAACGGATAATGGGCTGGTGCAGGATAAAATGATTAACGTGCCGCTCGCAATGGATACCCACCAGCTTGAAATCCTTTCCAATATGCTGACGGACCAGGTGCAGAACGCTTCGCTGAAGGAAGCGGAGGGGATCATCGAACATTCCTGCATGGACAGCCTGAAGGAACAGAAGATGATTATGAGCGAGATTCTTGACGCAATTAACCTGAACCGTGAAAAAAAGGAGCTTGTATTCGGCGGGGCGCAGAATATTTTCAATTATCCGGAATATAAGGATATCAGCAAAGCGCAGCATTTTTTACAGCTTCTTGAGACGAAGGACGTGCTTTACAAGGTAATGTCTGCGGCGACCGACCTTGAGTTTTCAATCAAGATCGGAAAGGAAAACCCTTATGATGATTTCAAGGATATGAGCATCGTAACGGCGACCTACAAAATCGGCGGAGAAAAAATCGGATCGTTTGGCGTAATTGGGCCGACACGCATGGATTATGCGCGCGTGCTTTCGGTGTTGAATTACGTTGGAATGAGTTTGAGCGACATTCTTTCATGTTTGCTGCAAACGGAGAATAAAAAATAAGGCAGGTAAGAAAATTGGCGGACGAACAGGAGAAGCAGCAGGCAGGGCAGGAGCAGCCTGCGGAAGATGTAAAAGAACAGATGGCGGAAGAAAAGGCGGAGGAAACAAAGCCGGAAGAAAAAGAAGAGAAAAAGACAGCCAAGCATAAGGCGGCCGCGAAAAAGGACAAGGCTCAGGAAAAGCTGAAAGTCCTGGAAGCGGAGAAGGAAGAGTATTTAACCGCGCTGCAAAGGGAACGGGCGGATTTTGAAAATTATAAAAAGCGCAATGCGACCCTCGCCGCGTCCTCCTTCCAGAACGGTGTGGCAGATACCGTAATGGTAATCCTGCCTATACTGGATAACTTTGAGCGCGCGCTTGCCGCGGAATGCGAAGACAAGGCCTTCCTTGAAGGAATGACCATGATTATGCGGCAGCTGCAGGATGCGCTCAAAAACCTGGGCGTAGAAGAAATTAAAGCGGAAGGGCAATTTGACCCGGAGCTGCACAACGCGGTTATGCAGGCGGAAGAAGAAGGCTTTGAGACAAACCAGATTGTAGAAGTGCTGCAAAAAGGATATAGCCTGAACGGGAAGGTGCTGCGGCACTCGATGGTAAAGGTTGCAAAATGACAATAGGGCAAAACGCCTTATCATAAAAAAAGATAATCGAAAACAATTTACAGGAGGTTTTCATAAATGGGTAAAGTAATCGGAATTGACCTTGGAACAACAAATTCCTGCGTGGCAGTTATGGAGGGCGGTGAAGCCGTCGTAATTCCAAACGCAGAAGGGGCACGGACAACACCGTCCGTCGTGGCGTTCTCCAACAACGGTGAGAGATTGGTTGGACAGGTGGCAAAGCGCCAGGCGGTTACCAATCCGGATCATACCGTTATGTCGATCAAGCGCGATATGGGCACGGACCGGAAAATAAATATCGACGGAAAAACGTATTCGCCGCAGGAGATTTCCGCAATGATCCTGCAAAAGTTGAAATCGGACGCTGAGGCTTATCTTGGCGAGACGGTTACGCAGGCGGTTATTACGGTGCCGGCGTATTTCTCCGATTCACAGCGGCAGGCGACAAAGGATGCGGGTAAAATTGCAGGACTCGAGGTGCTGCGGATTGTGAACGAGCCTACGGCGGCGGCGCTTGCATACGGGCTTGAAAAGGATAACAACCAGAAGGTTCTGGTTTATGACCTCGGCGGCGGCACGTTTGATGTATCCCTGCTGGAGATTGGCGACGGAGTAATCGAGGTGCTCGCTACGAGCGGAAACAACCGCCTCGGCGGCGACGACTTTGACGACAAGGTTGTCGGCTGGATGGTTGACGAATTCAAGAAAAGCAACGGCATTGACCTTTCCGGGGACAAGATTGCGATGCAGCGCCTGAAAGAGGCGGCGGAGAAAGCCAAAATCGAGCTTTCCGGCGTTATGCAGACGAATATCAACCTGCCGTTTATTACGGCGGATGCGACAGGGCCGAAGCATCTTGACCTTAACCTTACGCGCGCGAAGTTCGACGAGCTTACGGCAGACCTCGTTGCCGCGACGGAAGGACCGACTTCAAATGCAATCAAGGATGCGGGCATCAGCAGCTCGGCTATCGATAAAATTTTGCTGGTAGGCGGTTCCTCGCGCATCCCGGCCGTGCAGGATATGGTAAAGAGGATTACGGGCAAAGAGCCCTTTAAGGGCATCAACCCGGACGAGTGCGTGGCAATGGGCGCGGCAATCCAGGCCGGCGTTCTCGGCGGCGAAGTGAAGGATGTATTGCTTCTTGACGTAACGCCGCTGTCCCTCGGTATTGAGACGATGGGCGGCATTTGCACAAAGCTTATTGACAGGAATACGACGATCCCGGCGAAAAAGAGCCAGGTTTTCTCTACCGCTGCGGATGGGCAGACGAGTGTGGAAATCCATGTGCTGCAGGGTGAGCGGGAAATGGCGGCGGCGAACAAAACGCTGGGGCGGTTTACACTGACCGGCATTGCCCCGGCCCCAAGAGGCGTACCGCAGATCGAGGTTACCTTTGATATCGACGCGAACGGTATCGTGAACGTATCCGCGAAGGATATGGGAACGGGTAAGGAGCAGAAAATTACGATTACAGCTTCCACCAACCTTTCGGACGACGAGATCGACAAGGCAGTGAAGGATGCGGAAAAATTTGCGGCTGAGGATGAAAAACGCAAGGAAGAAGTAGAAGCGCGCAATAATGCGGATTCCCTGATCTACCAGACGGAAAAAACCTTGAAAGACCTTGGAGATAAGGTGCCGAAGGAAGACCAGAAAAAGATCGAGGATGAGTTGGCGGCCACCAAGGAGGCGCTCAAGACCAACAACCCGGATACGATTAAATCCGCAACGGAGAAATTGCAGAAGGTTTCCTTTGATACGTTCGGCAAGATTTACCAGCAGGCGGGCGGAGACCCGAATGCAGCGGCGGGCGGCGCACAGGGCGGCGCGGGCTTCGACCCGAATTATGATCCGAACGGCGGCGCAAAGAAGGACGACAATGTGGTAGATGCGGATTACGAGGTTGTGGACGACGACAAGAAGGATGACAAGAAGGACAAATAAGGGAAAAAGATGTAAAAAAGGATAAATCCCCTCCAAAAGCCAGAGTGCCTCACTTTGGCTTTTGGGGATTTTCAAGATTTTGATGGAAGAGGTAGCGTAAATTTTGGCTAAGGATTATTACGAGACGCTTGGCGTCGGAAGAGACGCAAGCGCGGACGAAATCAAAAGTGCATACAGGAAGCTTGCCAAGCAATACCATCCCGATATGAACAAAGGGGATGAAGGTGCGGCGCAAAAGTTCAAGGAAGTAAACGAAGCGTATCAGGTATTGAGCGACGACCAGAAACGGCAGCAATATGATACGTTTGGAACCGCGGACGGTTCGGCCGGTTTTGGCGGGCAAGGCGGTTTCGGGGGCTTTGAAGGGTTCGGGGGCTTTGGCGATATTTTTGATAATATTTTTGGCGGAGGCATGCGCAGCCGCCCGGCAAACGGCCCCCAGCGCGGAAGCGACATCCGGGTAAATATGCGGCTTTCCTTTGAAGAGGCGGCGCAGGGCGTGAAACACGATATCAGTGTTACGCGGCTCGAGGCGTGTGACGAATGCGGCGGAACGGGAGCGGCCAAAGGAACGGAACGCCGGACCTGTCCTACGTGTAATGGTACGGGACAGGAACGCGTCCAGCAGCAGACAATGTTCGGCAGCTTTGTCAATGTACAGCCCTGCCGTACGTGCGGCGGGGAAGGAACCATTGTAGATACGCCGTGCGAAAAATGCAAGGGCAGGGGCACGGTGCAGCAGCAGCGTACGATTTCCGTAAATATTCCGGCTGGAATTGACAACGGGCAGGTCCTGACAATGCGCGGCGAAGGCAATGCGGGCAAGCGCGGCGGCCCGGCGGGGGATTTACAGATTGTCATTTCCGTAAAACCGCATAAGCTGTTCGAGCGGCTGGGGAATGACCTTTACCTTGATATGGACATCACCATGATGCAGGCGGCGCTGGGCGACGAGGTTGAGGTTCCTACGCTAGACGGAAAGGTGCGCTATAAGATAGAGCCCGGCACCCAGCCGGGAACCGTTTTCCGTTTGAAGAATAAGGGAATTAAGCACCTCAATTCCAGCCGCATGGGGGATTTATATGTACGTGCAAATGTACAGATTCCCAAAAAGCTGAACGAGCGCCAGAAAAAGATTTTGCGTGATTTTGAAGACAAAATACGGTCAAAGGACAAGGAGACCGTCTTTTCCAAACCAAACGACGCGTTCTGATGGATTTTAAAGAAGAGCAGCTTCCTGCTCTTTTTTGTTGCAAAGGGAAATAGTTTGCGAGTATAATAAAGAGACAGTTATATGCGAGGTACGTAAAATGGATTGGCTGAAAATCGGGATACGAACACAAAAGGAAGCGGAAGAAATTTTTTCCGCCCTGCTTATGGAAGCGGGCGCGAAAGGGGTTTCCATCGAAGGGGATAATGAAGCCTGCGCCAAAGGCGGCCTCCCCTGGGATTATTTGGATGAAGAGGTTTTGGAAAAGGTTCCTTTTTGCGTTGCGGCGTTTTTTCCCTGTGATGGAAGCGAGCAGGGAATTTTAGCTGATGTCAAGGAACGTGTACGGCATGTGAAGGGGATGCGTCTCGATGTTCCGTTGGGGAGCCTTGAAATCATTACACAGACCGTGCGCGAGGAAGACTGGGAAAATGCGTGGAAGGCGTATTTCAAGCCGGTTAAAATTTCGGATTTTGTCGTAATCAAGCCAACGTGGGAGGAATATTCCGCCGCGCCGGAGGAAGTTGTGATTGAAATCGATCCGGGCATGGCGTTTGGGACGGGGAATCATGAAACGACACGGATGTGCGTACGGTTCCTGGAAGAATATATTGAACCGGGAATGACGGTAATTGACGCGGGATGCGGAAGCGGAATCCTTTCCATTGCCGCTGCAAAATTCGGCGCGAAAAGGGTATATGCGCTTGACCTTGACCCTGTTGCAGTGGAGGTAACCGGGAATAATGCGGGACGAAACGGCTGCGCAGATGCAATTGAGGTCAGGAAATCCGATCTTCTTGCGGAGGTTCCGGAAAATACGCAGGCGGATATCGTGGTTGCCAATATTATTGCGGACGTAGTAATTGCGCTCAATGGCGTGGCGCAGGGATATATGAAACGGAACGGCATGTATATCTGCTCGGGCATCATCGACTCCAGGCTGGATGATGTGCGCAGGTCGCTTGAAGAACAGAAATTCAAGGTGATCCAAATTCTGGAAGACGGAGAATGGCGGGCAATCGCGTGCAAATATAGAGGATGAGACGGTTTTATTGGCCGGATATTTCCGGGGAGCATATTAACATTACGGGGCAGGAAGCAAAGCATATTTCCCGCGTACTGCGAATGCAGGAGGGAGATATGCTTATTCTGTTTGACGGGAGCGGCACGGACTATTTTTGCGCGGTTACGGAAATCAGCGCGGAGGGTGTTTGCGTGCGCGTCGTGGAGAAAAAAATATCCGATAAGGAGCTTCCCGTCAGGATCACGCTTTACCAGGCGGTTATTAAAAGCGACCATCTCGACTATGCCGTACAAAAATGTACGGAGGCGGGGGTGCGGGCTTTTGTGCCGTTTTTAAGTGAACGGTGTGTAAAACGGCCGGATGCGAAATCGGCGGAAAAGCTTGTCGAGCGCGCGCGCCGGATTGCGATGGAAGCGGCAAAACAGTGCGGCCGGTCTTATATTCCGGGCGTTGGAGAGGTTATGACGCTTCAAGAAGCGGCGGAAGGCCTGCAAAGCAAAAGCGGGCTTAAACTCGTCGCCTACGAAAGCGAAAAGCATAAGACGATCAAGGAAGCGCTTAAAGGGGGAGAACAGGAAATCTTTCTTTTTGTCGGTCCGGAGGGCGGTTTTACGGAAGAGGAAGTCCATATGCTTAGGGAGGCGGGCGCGGAAGCCTGTTCCCTTGGCAAATTGATTTTCCGGTCGGAAACGGCGGGGCTTGCCGCCGCCGCGATGATCGGGTACGAATACATGGGGAAATAGCATGAAGGCTGCGGCATATACGCTCGGTTGTAAAGTGAATCAATATGATACGAACGCCATGATGGAGCTTCTTGAGGCGGACGGATTTGAACGTGTCGAGTTCCACGAAGAGGCGGACGTTTACCTGATTAATACTTGCACGGTAACGAATACGGCGGATAAAAAATCGCGGAATATGATCCGGCGCCTGCACAAAAACCATCCGGAATCTGTTATTTGCGTGTGCGGATGCCTTGCCCAGCGCGACGGGAAAGGCATTTTGGAAATTGAAGGCGTCAGCGCGGTCGTCGGAACGGAAGAACGGAATAAAATTGTGCATATTGTCAGGGAATGCCTTGCCGGGGAAAAAATTGACGGGGTATGCAAAATCGGGTCCGGCTTTGAGGCCCTGTCGGTCTCCAGCCCGGGCGAACTTACGCGCGGATATATCAAGATACAGGAAGGGTGCAATAATTTTTGCAGCTATTGCATTATTCCCTATGTACGCGGACGGGTGCGCTCGCGCGGTGCAGACAGTATTTTATCGGAAGCGGAAGCGCTTGCGGTGCGCGGCGTGCAGGAAATTGTGCTTACGGGAATTCACATTTCCTCTTACGGGCAGGACAGCGGCGAAAACCTCCTTTGCATGCTGCGCGGGCTGGATGGCATAGAGGGGCTTCGGCGCATCCGCCTCGGCTCTCTCGAACCGCATATCCTTACGAAAGATTTCCTGCGCGAATTAAGGCTGCTCCGTAAAATATGCCCGCATTTCCATGTGTCGCTCCAGAGCGGCAGCGATACCGTTTTAAGAAGAATGAACCGAAAGTATACTTCCGCACAATTTGCGGAGTATATTGCCAATATTCGCGAATTTTACGAAGAACCGGCGGTTACGACGGATATCATCACAGGCTTTCCGGGAGAAACGGAAAGCGAATTTGCGGAAACGTCTGCGTTTGTAAAAGCGCAGGGATTTTCGCGTATCCATGTATTTCCTTATTCCGAACGGGAAGGAACGCCGGCGGCAAAAATGGACGGCAGTATCCCCGTGGCCGTTCGCCGGGAACGTGCAAACCGGCTGATCGGGGCAGGAAAAGGGTTTGAACGGGATTATGCGGCGCAGTTCGTAAAGACGGAACAGGCTGTCCTGTTTGAACAGGAAGCAGGGGACGGGCTTGCGGAGGGCTATACCGACCGTTACCTGCGCGTGCATGCACGCGGCGTGCCGGGACGAATGGAAAATGTTTTGTTGCGGGAATACAAAGATGGTATACTGTATGGAGAAATTATCAGCAAAGGAGAGTGCGAATAATGGAAGATTGCCTGTTTTGTAAAATTATTTCAGGGGATATCCCGTCGAACAAGGTGTATGAAGACGAGTTAGTGTATGCGTTTACCGACATCGATCCCCAGGCGCCGGTACACATATTGATTATTCCCAAGAAGCATATAGAAAGTATCCTGAAGGTGCAGGACGGGGATTTCCAATATGTGGATGCCATGGTAAAAGCGGCGCAAAAGATTGCTGCGGAAAAAGGGATTGCGCAGGATGGCTTCCGTATTGTGTTCAATACGGGCGAAAACGGCGGCCAGACGGTACATCACCTGCATCTGCATCTTCTTGGGGGACGGTATATGGAATGGCCTCCCGGCTGATGGCACACGGCGCGGCAACCTGCGGAGTTTCGGAATATACGCCGATGATATGGGAATTAGTTATTGACAGAGTGCCGCGGTTTTACTATAATACAGGAGTATGAAATAGCTCCCAGTTCCTGTCTTGGATGGGAACAGAGTACGGGAGGAGGGGAGATTAATGTCTGAGATACGCGTAGGCGAAAACGAAACACTGGAAAGTGCTCTGAGAAGATTCAAGCGCAAATGTGCAAGAGCGGGGGTTCTGGCTGAAATCCGGAAACGTGAGCATTATGAAAAACCCAGCGTAAAAAGAAAGAAAAAAGCAGAAGCGGCAAGAAAAAGGAAACACTAAGCTTTCAGCGTTTCTGTCATTGAAAAAACAAAGCAGCAGGCCACCCGTATGATGCGGGCGGCCTGTTTTTTCGATCGGAAATAGGTGTGGGCTTTTTCAGGAAAATGTGATACTATGCATATGTGGATATGAAAGCAGGAGGAATTTTTTAACTTGGCAGAAACACAGATCGATATTTCGTTTGACAGCATGGAGCAAATGGCCGGTGTATTCGGCAATTTTGATGAAAATATCAATATTATTTCCGCGGAGACCGATACGGCCATCCGCGCAACCGAAAATGGAATCTGTATTACGGGGGAGGCGAATAAAGCACAGACTGCCGCCGACGTGATCGAGGTTCTGAAAAAGATGTATGGAAAAAATGAAAATATTAACCAGGATTCCGTGAATTATGCCCTCGATCTGGTTCGCGACGGACACCAGAACCTTGTGAATGAAATGATGTCGGACGTTGTGGCCATCACCGCCAAGGGAAAGCAGATCAAGTGCAAATCCTATGGGCAGAAGGAATATATACAGGCCATCAAAGACAATACGGTGGTTGTCTGCATCGGCCCGGCCGGCACGGGGAAGACGTACCTTGCAATGGCGATGGCGGTGGTTGCGCTTAAAAATAAGCAGGTTTCCCGCATTATCCTGACGCGCCCCGCTGTGGAAGCAGGGGAAAATCTGGGATTCCTTCCGGGGGATTTGCAAAACAAGGTTGATCCATACCTGCGTCCTTTGTATGATGCGCTTTATGATTTCATGGGGGCGGACGCGTATGCCCGCCTGTCCGAGAAGGGCGTGATCGAGGTTGCGCCGCTTGCCTATATGCGCGGCCGGACGCTGAACGATGCGTTCATCATACTGGACGAAGCCCAGAATTGTACGATGGAGCAGATGAAAATGTTCCTGACACGCTTTGGAGAAAACGCAAAGGTTGTTGTGACAGGAGATATTACACAGATCGATTTACCGAAGGAACGGGCGTCGGGACTGAAAAAGGTGGTCGAAATCCTGAAGAACATCAAAAATATTGCAATCGTCCATTTGGACCAGAAGGACGTTGTGCGGCATCCCCTGGTCAGGAATATTATTAAAGCGTTTGAGAAATATGAAAACAGGCGAAAAAATACGATCGTTTGACGTATATGAGGATTGACTATGGTTGTTAAGGAAACGTTCCGCAAGAAAGCGATGATGAACCTTCTGATGGCGGTTGGTTCGCTTGGAATTTGCGTTGCGATAGCGCTTTTTTCGCTGATGCCGCAAACCTACGATATTACGAGCGGAGAGATTTCGGATATTACGATTACAGCGCCGACCGATGTGACCGATGAAGTGGCGACACAGCGCATCATTGAAGAGGAACAGGCAAAAATCGGCCCGGTCTATAATACGGACGCCAATACGACACAGCAAATTGTTAAAAAGATTTCCGAGGATTTCACCGCCTTTGAGAAAGCGCGTGGAGCGGCGGAAGATATTTATAACGCGGACCAGAAAAAAAAGCAGCAGGAAACGGATCAGAAAATCACGGAGGCCGAGCAGGCAAACGCGGCGAATCCGACCCAGCCCGTTCCTGTCCCGACGGCGTATGCCGTTGTGCCGTTCGACGCGAAAAAAACGGAATGGGAAACGCTTCTTACGGAAGACAATGTGAACACCTTGAAAGACCTTGTGCCGGAATATATCACGACAGCGCAGCTTTACCATATTGTCGGCATGACGCCCGCCCAGCTTACGGATATGAAGGATTCCATCACAAACCATGTGCAGGATGTCCTTTATACAGGCGTGCGGGCCGACGATATCGATTCGGCCAAAACGAACGTAATCGGCGCGGTTACGGAGCAGGGAGATATGACGGCGGAGGATAAGGAGCTTGTTTCGTCCGTCGTTACAAACGACCTGTACCCGAATATGGTTTTTGACGAAAAAGCGACCCAGCAGAAACGCGACGAAGTTGCGGCGCTGGTTACCCCTGTTGAATATAAGAAGGGACAGAATATTGTCCGCAAGGGCGAGCTTGTTACGGACGACCAGTATGAGGTCCTGAAAAGCATGGGGATGCTTACATCTGAATCGACGTCAATCAAACCGTACGCGGCGGTGACGATTTATATTGTATTAATGTTTGTGATGTACGCTGTATTTCTTGCCGTATTTAACCGCAAACTGCTGCTTGACACGAAAAAGATAGCGATTCTCGCAATTCTTACCGCAGCGGCCTATGGGATCACTTCGGTTTCGCAGCTGGTGGCAATCCACTTGCTGCCGGTGTTCCTGTTCGTAATATTAGGCGCCGTTTTGCTTTCGCCCAAAAATGCGATTGTGTACAGCGTATTCCTGTCGCTGCTGCTGATGAGCGTAACGACAGGAGGGCAAAACCTGTTCAGCACAACATCGCTGATGCTTCTCCTGATTATGCTGACGGGGGGCTTCTTTGCGGTTTATATCCTGAAGGATATGCGCTACCGCTCGCGGCTTGTGCTGGCGGGGCTTGTGGCGGCAATTCCGGGAGTGGTTATTTCCCTGCTTGTCTGGATGCTGCAGGTGCCGTTGCTTTCCGACCAGACCCATAATGTACAGCAAATGCTTTCGGCAATGGCAATGGTGGCAGGCAGCGGCGTGCTGTGCGGCATCGTAAGCATCGGCGTGCTCCCGCTGATCGAAAATGCGTTTAACCTGACAACGCCGACCAAATTGCTCGAACTTTCCGATCCGACGCATCCTTTGACAAAACGGCTGATGATCGAAGCGCCGGGCACGTATCACCACAGCATCCTTGTCGCCAACCTTGCGGAGGCGGGATGCAATGCGGTGGGAGGCTTTTCGCTGCTGGCGCGGGTCGGCGCTTATTTTCACGATATTGGCAAGGTAGAGCACCCGCTGTATTTCAAGGAGAACCAGCGGAATAATGTTAATATGCATGATACCCTTCTGCCCAAACAAAGCGCGGAAATTATCCGCCATCATGTGCCCGCGGGCGTGGAGTTGCTGCGAAAATATAAGATGCCGCGTGAAATTATTGAAATTGTCCGCAACCACCATGGGAGCGGCACGGTTGGATATTTCTATGCGGAGGCGCTGGAAAAAGACCCGCATGTGAAAAAAGAGGATTTCCAGTATGAGGGCCGTCCGCCGGAGACAAAGGAACAGGCGATTGTAATGCTTGCCGACGTTGTGGAAGCGGCGGTACGCAGCCTCGATAATCCGTCGCGCGAGGAAATTTCGGCCATGGTCCATAAATTAATCAAGGCGCGCTACGACGAAGGGCAGCTTGATAATGCGCCGCTTAACAGGCGGGATTTGAAGCAGATTGCCGAAGCGTTCATTAATATTTTTGACGGAGTATATCACCAGCGGATTAAATATCCGGAAATCAAGATACATGGAGCGGAAGATGACGATAACGTTCTCTGACGAGCAGGACAAAATTGAAGTGACAGAGGAAATCAAGGCTGCGGTCGGCGCGGCTCTGGACGCTGCACAGGCGGGGCTGGACGTTCCCGCGTGCCTGAACCTGCTGTTTACGGATAATGAAGGAATTCGGGAGCTAAACCGCGAATTCCGCGACATGGACCGGGCGACGGATGTTTTGTCTTTCCCGGCGTACGAACTTTCCGCGCTTCTGGCAGAATGCCTCGATGAAGTGGATGCGGAATATGTGGAAGGGAAGCTTTTCCTTGGGGATATTGCTATTTCGATGGAGCGCGCACAGGAGCAGGCAGTGGAATATGGACATAGCCTCGTGCGGGAAACGGCGTTCCTGGCACTTCATGGAACGCTTCATTTGATGGGCTATGACCATATGACGCCGGAAGAAGAAGAAATCATGACAAAAAAGCAGGAAGCACTCCTGCAGGCTGTAAATATTGGCAGGGAAATGGATGGAATCTAACGAAAACGGAAAAAAATACAGGCCGAAGAAATCGTTGATGAACAGCTTTAATCATGCCATCAACGGTTTTTTGCAGTCCTTTAAAATGGAACGCAATATGAAAATCCATGTTGCGCTCGCGGTTGTTGTGACAATTGCCGCACTCCTCACCCAAGTTACGCGGTTCGAGATGATTGCGCTTGTGCTGGTGATTGCGTTCGTTTTCTTTGCGGAGCTTTTCAATACGGCGATTGAAGCGGCGGTGGATATTGCTTCCAAGGGTGAGTATAACGAGCTTGCACGCATTGCGAAGGACGTTGCGGCAGGGGGAGTCTTTGTCGCGGCCATGAGCGCGCTTGTTGTGGGATACCTCGTTTTTTTCCGCAAGCTGTACACGATTTCTTATGCGTCGGTAAGCTATATTAATAACCTGCCCGCTTATATTACATTTGCGGCCCTGATGCTTGTGTTTGTGGCGGTCATTGTTATGAAGTCCCGCTTTATGAAGAAGGGCGGGAATTATATCCAGGGCGGCATGCCGAGCGGACATACCGCATTTGCGTTTGCGCTTTTTACTGCGATTGCGTTTGTATCGGCCGATCCGGTCGCTTCGACATTTGCGGCGGTGCTTGCGCTGATTGTCGCGGAAAGCCGCATGGAAACGAAAGTACATACCTTTGCAGAAGTGCTGGTAGGAGCGCTTATGGGCGTAGTGATTACGGTGCTTGTGTTTGAGGTTGGAGAAATGATTATTCGTTAAGGAGAATGGAATGGAATTCAAATCCGGCTTTATTGCGCTTACGGGCAGCCCGAACGTGGGAAAGTCTACGCTGATTAATGCGCTCGTGGGCACGAAGATTGCCATTGTATCGAAAAAACCGCAGACCACGCGCAACCGTATTACAGGCGTGCTCACCCGGAAAGATTACCAAATGATTTTCATGGATACGCCCGGCCTGCAAACCCCGAGAAATAAGCTTGGTGAATTTATGCTGAAAACAGCGGAACAGACTGCGCGGGATGTGGACGCCGTTTTGTTTATAGCGGACGCCAAGGTGGGGGTGCGTGAAAAGGACGAAGAAATTCTGGCGCGTCTTGCGGCAGGAGAAACGCCGTTGGTGATTGCGCTCAATAAAATTGATGCGGTAGACGGTGAACGGATTACGGAACAGGAAGAAATCCTGAAAAAATACGGCAAAGAAATTTTCCGGATTTCCGCGGCCGAAAAGCTGGGCCTTGCGGAGCTTGTGGAGCATATGAAACAGTACCTTGTGGAGGGCCCGATGTATTACCCGGCCGACATGGTTACGGATCAGCCGGAGCAGGTGATTGCGGCGGAGCTTATCCGGGAAAAGGCGCTGAAGAGCATTGGCAAGGAAATTCCGCATGGAATCGGCGTGGTGGTGGAGAAGCTCGAGCGGGAAACGGACCGGGAGCTTACCAATATCGACGCGGTAATCTATTGTGAGAAGGACTCCCACAAAGGAATTATTATCGGCGCGGGGGGCAGGATGCTTAAAAAGATCGCCTCAGCGGCGCGTGAGGATATGCAAATGCTGTTCGGCGGGAAAGTATTTTTGCAGGTGTGGGTAAAGGTGAAGCCGGACTGGCGGAACAAGCTCGGGGTCTTGCGGACGCTGGGATATGACGAGCGCCAGTAAGCGGAAACAGGCTGTGCTGAAAAAGTGAAAGGAACGCTGTGGAAAAGCATTATTGTATTGTATTGCGTACGGCAGACTATAAGGATTATGATAAAATATTGACGCTTTTTTCGCGCTCGGACGGGCGGATTGACGCCCAGGCGCGCGGCGCGCGGCGGTTGAAAAGCGATATTGCCACGGCGGCGCAGCTTCTTTCGTGCGGGGAATACGAGTTTTATAAAAAAGGGGATAAGCTTTTCCTCACCACCGCGCTGATTAAGCAAGAGTTTTACCATGTACAGAACGACTTCGACAAATTTGCCGCCGCCTGCGTAATGCTGGAACTTTCCGACAAGCTGCTGCAGAATACGGACGATTACGAGGATTTGTTTCTGGCGCTTATTTATGCGCTTTTTGCGATGGAGCAGGGAACGCTTTCCCATACGCAGGCGCTGGCGTATTTTTTTGCGCGAATCGTGGAACGTATGGGTATTTTCCCGGCAATCGGGACGTGCGCGGTATGCGGAAACGAAACGGGCGGGGACCCGGCAGCCTTTTCCATGGAGGAGGGAGGCGAAATATGCGGGGAATGCGCGCCGCATGTGGCGACTGTTTCCGTACCCAGGTCCGCACTTTTGAGCCTTGTAAAAATGGGGGGAGCACGGCCGCAGGATATTGTTCAGTCTGCCGCCGGGGAACAGGAAGCCGGAAGCGTGATTGACCTTATGAGCCGGTATTTGGAAAACATGATGGAAGTGCACCTGAAAACAATGAAATGTTTCCGCGAAAAATCTTTGTGAAAGTGTAATCTTTTGTTGTTTTCTTACATTTGTTCATGTATAATAGACGTGGCTTTTCATGATACGAACAATACGCAAACAAATAAAAATTTTTAAATAAATATAAATTCAGGAGGAGTTTTAGATGGCAAAAAAGTATGTATACCTTTTCAAAGAAGGTGACGCTTCCATGAGAAACCTTCTTGGGGGCAAAGGCGCAAACCTGGCAGAGATGACCAACCTTGGTTTGCCGGTTCCCCAGGGCTTTACGGTTTCTACGGAAGCTTGCACGAAGTACTATGAAGACGGCAAAAAGATCGCCGACGAAGTAGTGGAGCAGATTTATGATGCAATGGCGAAGACGGAAGAGATTGCCGGCAAGAAGTTCGGCGACCAGGAAAATCCGTTCCTCGTATCCGTACGCAGCGGCGCCCGCGCTTCCATGCCGGGTATGATGGACACGATCCTGAACCTCGGCCTCAATGACATTGCGGTTGAGGGTATGGCGAAGAAGTCCGGCAATCCGCGTTGGGCGTATGACAGCTACAGGAGATTCATCCAGATGTTCTCCGACGTTGTTATGTGCATCGACAAAGAAAAATTTGAAGAACAGCTCCAGGCTGCCAAAGACGCAAAAGGCGTCAAGATGGACACGGAACTGGATGCGGATGATCTGAAAAACCTCGTCAAGAAATACAAAGAAATCTATAAGCAGGAAATGGGCAAGGAATTCCCGCAGGATGCAAAGGAACAGCTGCTTGAATCCGTAACGGCTGTGTTCCGTTCGTGGGACAACCCGAGGGCAATCGTATATCGCCGCATGAATGATATCCCGGCAAGCTGGGGTACGGCGGTTAACGTACAGGCAATGGTATTCGGAAATATGGGTGACGATTGCGGCACCGGCGTTGCTTTCACGAGAAACCCCTCCACAGGCGAAAAGAAGCTCTATGGCGAATACCTGATGAACGCACAGGGTGAAGACGTTGTTGCGGGCATCCGGACGCCTCAGCCGATTTCCCATCTGGGCGACCAGATGCCGGAGGTATATGAGCAGTTTGCGAATATTGCTCAATCCCTTGAAGATCATTACAAAGACATGCAGGATATGGAGTTCACCATCGAAGGCGGAAAACTTTACATGCTGCAAACGAGAAACGGAAAGCGGACGGCTCCGGCTGCCCTCAAAATTGCCGTTGACCTTGTAAAAGAAGGAAAGCTGACGGAAGAAGAGGCGATTCTTAAGGTAGAGCCGAAGCAGCTTGATTCACTCCTCCATCCGATGTTTAATGCAGACGCGCTGAAAAAAGCAAAACCGATCGCGAAGGGGCTTCCGGCTTCCCCGGGTGCTGCCTGCGGTAAGCTGTATTTCACGGCTGACGATGCGACGGCTGCTGCCGCAAAGGGTGATAAGGTCGTTCTTGCGCGGCAGGAAACTTCTCCTGAAGATATCGAAGGTATGTATGCCTCCGAGGGCATCCTCACGGCGCGCGGCGGCATGACGTCCCACGCGGCGGTTGTTGCCCGCGGCATGGGTACGTGCTGCGTAGCGGGCTGCGGCGAACTGAGAATCGACGAGTGCGCAAAGACGATGACCACGGAAGACGGTAAGGTTTATAAGGAAGGCGACTGGATTTCCCTCGACGGTTCCACGGGTAACGTGTACGGCGAAGCAATCGAGACGCAGGAAGCCCAGGTGACGGGCGATTTCGCTACGGTTATGGGCTGGGCGGATTCCATCCGCAGACTGAAAGTCCGCACGAATGCCGATACGCCGCACGATGCGGAGCAGGCGATGGAATTTGGCGCGGAAGGTATTGGCCTATGCCGTACGGAGCATATGTTCTTTGCGGAAGACAGGATTGCCGCTATGCGCGAGATGATCGTTTCAAAAACGGTTGAGCAGAGGGAAAAAGCTTTGGCTAAGCTCCTGCCGATGCAGAAGGAAGACTTCAAGGGCATTTATAAGGCAATGAAGGGCAACCCGGTTACGATCCGTTTCCTCGATCCGCCGCTGCATGAGTTCCTTCCTACGGACCCTGAGGATATCGCGAACCTGGCGAAGGAAATGTCGCTCGATGTTGATGAGCTGACGGGAATTATTGAAGGGCTGCACGAATTCAACCCGATGCTTGGCCACCGCGGCGTTCGTCTTGCGGTTACGTTCCCGGAAATCGCTGTGATGCAGACGAGGGCGGTTATGGAAGCCGCGATCGAAGTAACGGAAGAAACGGAATATAATATCGTTCCTGAAATCATGATCCCGCTCGTCGGCGACCTGAAGGAACTGAAATACGTAAAAGATTTCGTTGTTGAGACAGCGGAGAAAGTTATGCAGGAAAAGGGCAAGAAGATCGAGTACAAGGTTGGTACGATGATCGAAGTGCCGAGAGCCGCCGTTATGGCTGACGAGATCGCGAAGGAAGCGGAATTCTTCTCCTTCGGTACGAACGACCTCACGCAGATGACGTTCGGTTTCAGCCGCGACGATGCCGGCAAGTTCCTCGATGACTATTACACGAAGAAAATCTACGAATCCGATCCGTTTGCGAAGCTGGATCAGGATGGCGTCGGCAAACTCGTGAAGATGGCCGTAGAGCTTGGCCGTAAGACCCGCCCCGATATCAAGCTCGGAATTTGCGGCGAACACGGCGGCGATCCGTCCACTGTTGAGTTCTGCGACAGCCTGGGTCTCAATTATGTATCCTGCTCGCCGTTCCGCGTGCCGATTGCACGTCTTGCGGCAGCACATGCGGTTGTTAAATCAAAATAAGCTGTTATACGAAGCTTGATTGAAAATCGAAACAGGCGCGCTTCCTTTTGGGAAACGCGCCTGTTTTTTTATGTATTTATTAATGTTTCGAGGATTGGCAATTGGTTAAAAATAACATACCAATCTCGAGAGATTGTTCATGCGGGATAAATTACAGCAATGATTTTTTAGGGAAAGGAGGAAAATATTTTGAGTGATAAGCAAACACTAATCAAGCATGCACAGGATGAAACAGAGAGAAAGGCATGCCCGATCTGCGGAAACAAGGAATGGGATGTTGGAGAAGAAACTTATATTCTGGACGCATCGGGTGACGGAAAAGGCAGCGAGGTTGCCTGCGCCAAATGCACAAATTGCGGCTTTGTTGCTCTTTTCGCAGAGCCATGAGCGTGGAAACGATGATACGGAAAGCTATTCACGAATTGGCGGTGAATAGCTTTTCGTGGTTTCTGACCCTGGGAAGGGGATGCGAAGGTTTTTTATTTATTTGAAAAGCAGGAAGGCGGACGCCTTTTTTTATTTGTAAATAATCTTCCTATCCGCTATGATAAAATAAAAAATTTAAAATGCAGGAGAACAAAGGCTATGGAGAAAAGAATGCATATAAGGGGAAAGGTTCTGGCCATTGATTTCCAAGGAAAACGACAGGATTGCAAATGAAATACTGTGCAGGTTGCGGCGGGGAGTGGCGGCCCTCAAGTCGCGCGGAGTCTATACCGGGCGGGAAGGAGAAATGCTGGTGTGCGCGGTACATCGCCCGGAAGTATCGAAACTATATCATTTAATCTATAAGATCAATCCGGACGCTTTTATTATTGTGGGGGATACGGGACAGATTCGCGGATCGGGATTCATACCGAATACCGATCCGGCGGGGAAAATATTTGTATGCCCCTTAAAAAAGAAAAAACATGAGAATACATTGGCGCTCCCTGTAAGAAAAGCGGAAATGCCGGATCGGAGGGGAACGGTGAAGGCCAGAGGCAAATTTGAAATGGAAAGGATTTTAAGGTATAATTTAAACTGCAATGGAAACTAAAGGAGCGAAACAACAATTGGATAAAATAGTTATGCCTATGGTGGCACTTCGGGGGCTTGTGATTTTCCCCTATATGGTACTGCATTTTGATGTGGGAAGGGAAATGTCTGTCGCCGCGGTTGAGGAATGCGTGACGCAGGGACAGGAAATTTTCCTTGTAACGCAAAAAGACCTGAAGATCGAAATGCCGGAAATTAAGGATGTATATGAAATTGGTACGATCGCAAAGGTGAAACAGGTTCTAAAGCTTCCGGGAGACACGCTCCGCGTACTCGTGGAAGGAGAGAAGCGTGCCCGTATTTTGTCTTATGCGGCGCGTGAACCTTATTTACAGGCGGAAGTGGAAGTGATTCCGGACGAGTCCCATAACGATCCATCCAAAGAGGTGGTGAAGGAAGCGTATATGCGCCGCGTGACAGACCTGTTTGAGCGGTTTGCGGCTTTGGGCGCGCGCATTCCCGGAGAGACGCTTTTTACGGTCAGCGAGGTTGAGGAGCCGGGTAAATTTGCCGATATGATCGCCTCGAACGTGGCAATTAAGCTGGATGATAAACAAAAGGTCTTAAGCTGTATTGATGAGCTTGAACGCTTACAGCTTGTGATGGATATCCTGAAAAAGGAAATCGATATCCTTGAAATCGATAAAGAAATTGCATCCTCCGTTAAACAGCAGATCGATAAATCCCAGCGGGAATATTTCCTTCGCGAACAGCTTAAGGTAATCCAGAAAGAGCTGGGAGAGACGGAAAACGATGCGGATGAAATCGAAGAACTCAGGAAGAAGATAAAAGAGCTGCCTCTTTCCGAGGAAGCGCGAACCAAGGCGGAAAAAGAACTTGCGCGCATGGCACGCATGGCGCCGGGGTCCCCCGAGATCAGCGTGCTGCGGAACTATATCGATTGGATTGTCAGCCTTCCGTGGGGGAAGGAAACGACGGATAATATGGACCTTGCGCATGCGCGCAGCATACTCGACCAGGATCATTACGGACTTGCCAAGGTGAAAGACCGTATCATTGAATTTTTGGCGGTGCGCAAGCTGAAAAACGATATGCACGGACCGATCCTGTGCCTTGCGGGGCCTCCCGGTGTGGGTAAAACATCGATTGCGCATTCAATTGCGCGCGCCCTCGACAAGAAATTCGTGAGGATGTCGCTTGGCGGCGTACACGACGAAGCGGAGATTCGCGGGCACCGCCGCACGTATATTGGGGCGATCCCCGGACGGATCATTACCTCTATCAAGCAGGCAGACAGCATGAATCCGCTTTTCCTCCTCGATGAAATCGACAAGATGTCCAGCGACTTTCGCGGAGACCCGGCATCGGCGATGCTTGAGGTGCTTGATCCGGAAATCAACAACACGTTCCGGGATCATTATCTTGACATTGATTTTGATTTGTCAAAGGTAATGTTTATTACGACGGCAAACGATGTAAGTACGATTCCGGGGCCGCTGTACGACAGGATGGAAATCATTCATATCGACAGCTATACGGATATTGAAAAGCTTAATATTGCCAAGAAGCACCTGGTTGCCAAGCAGGCCAAGGAACATGGCTTGAAGCCATCTGCCGTGCGGATCAGCGACGCGGCGCTGATGGATATTATTCACCGCTATACTGCGGAAAGCGGCGTGCGCAGCCTTGAACGGGAAATTGCGGCGATCATGCGGAAATCTGCCGCGAAGATCGTGGCGGACGGAGTGGAGAAAATTTCCGTATCCCAGAAGAACCTGAAGGAATTTTTGGGACTGCCGAAATGCAGTGAAACGAATGTGCTGAAACGCGATACGGTTGGCGTCGTGACGGGGCTTGCATGGACGGCGGTTGGAGGGCAGACCATGCCCGTTGAAGTATCGGTCATTCCGGGGACCGGAAAAATAGAATTAACGGGGCAGCTTGGCGATGTTATGAAGGAATCGGCTAAAACGGGCATATCCGTCGTGCGGGCGATGTCCGGGAAGCTTAAATTCCCGAAGGATATTAACGAAAAAACCGATCTGCATATTCATGTTCCCGAAGGAGCGATTCCGAAAGACGGCCCTTCGGCAGGCGTTACGATGGTGACGGCCCTTGTTTCGGCGCTTACAAAACGCCCGGTGCGGCATGATATTGCGATGACGGGGGAAATTACGCTGACCGGAAGGGTGCTTAAAATCGGCGGAATCAAAGAAAAAGCGCTTGCCGCCTTGCGCGCGGGTATTCATACCATTATCCTGCCTAAGGACAACGAAAGCGATCTGGAAGAGCTTCCGGAGTCGGTGAGGAACGAACTCCATTTTATATTTGCCTCCGAGATTGATGATGTTCTGAAGCACGCCCTTGTGACGGAGAAAAAGTAGTGGAGATTAAAAAGGCAAGCTTTTTTACCAGTATGAAAAATGCCTCCGGTTATCCGAATGACGGAAAACCGGAGATTGCTTTTGCCGGGAAATCGAACGTGGGGAAATCTTCCCTGATTAATTTTCTGGCAAACAACGGAAAACTTGCTTATGTCAGCAAGCAGCCGGGGAAGACAAGGCTCATCAATTATTTCCTGATAAATGATTCTTTCTATCTGGTAGACCTTCCCGGATATGGATTTGCGCGGGTTTCAAAGGCAGAGCGCGATTCGTGGGCAGACATGATGGAATGCTATTTTGCCGCGGCCGAATACCTGCGCGCCCTTGTTATTTTGATCGATATTCGCCACAAACCGACGGAAGACGATTTACAGATGATCGAATGGGCGGCGCATTTCGGTGTCCCGTTTATGGTTGCGGCGACGAAAGCAGACAAAATTGCGAAGTCAAAACGCTATCATTACGCGATACAAATGGCAAAGCACATTGAAGCCGTTCTCGATATGGACCTGGAATTTGAGATTATTCCCGTCTCGTCGACGGGAAAGGTAGGCAAGGAGAAGGTTCTGCATTATCTTGAAACGATGACCGGTTTGCAGGAGGCGGAGGAATGAATATCTATGCAATCGGGGATTTACACCTTTCCAATGCGCAACCCAAAGCCATGGATATTTTCGGGGAGCATTGGAAAAATCATTTTGAGAAAATAAGCGCCAACTGGAACGCGCGCGTAACGGGGGAAGATATTGTGTTGATTCCCGGGGATATCAGTTGGGCGATGAAGATGGAGGATGCACAGCCGGATATCGACGCAATCTGCGGTCTTCCCGGAAAAAAGATCATGATTAAAGGGAATCATGATTATTGGTGGGGATCGATGGCGAAAGTAAACGCCATGCTGCACAATGACACCCATATTTTGCAGAATAATTGCCTCGAAGTGGGGGATTATGTTTTTTGCGGGACGCGCGGATGGACGCTGCCCCAGGACAGCGGCTTTGGGGCAAACGACCAAAAGATTTATGAACGGGAGAAGATACGGCTTCAGCTTTCCCTGGATTCCGCAAAAAAATATCCCGGACGGGAAAAAATTGTGATGATGCATTTCCCGCCGATTTACCAAAATATGAAAAATACGGAATTTGCACAAATCCTTGAACGCGAATGTGTGGCGGAGGTTGTGTTTGGACACCTGCACGGCGATATTTTGAGAAATATCAATTTAACGGATGTAAAAACAGGCGGGGTAAACTACAATCTTGTCTCAGCGGATTACCTTGATTTCAGATTAAAAAAAATCCGTTAAGCCAATCTAAAAAATAAGCAAAAAATGTGACAAGACAGCGAAAAAATAAGTTCGCTGTCTTTTTGTATTTCTCACGAAAATACTTGCATAATGGTGCGGGAAATGGTAAAATTTGATTAAAAGTGGTGCAAAGTGGTTAAAAGTGGGGAAAGGAGTATCGCGCAGAGATGTTGATCGGTGAATACACACACAACATAGACGCCAAGGGCAGAGTATTCATGCCGGCAAAATTTCGTGACGATTTGGGCGAAAGCTTTATTGTGACGAAAGGCGTAGGCAAATGCCTTTTTGTGTTTTCATCGGAAGAATGGGCGAACTTCTCCGGCAAGCTTAAGGATTTGCCGGTATCCGACGTAGCCGCACAGAGTTTTACCCGTATGCTGTTTGCAAGCGCGTGCGAATGCGAAGGGGACAAGCAGGGCCGGATTCTTTTGCCGCAAAGGCTTCGGGATCATATCGGCGTTACCAAAGAGACAGTTATTATCGGTGTGATGACGCGCGCGGAAATCTGGTCGAAAGAGGGCTGGGAGGAATATAACGACAGCGCGTACCAGGATTATGAAGAAACGCTTGCCAAACTGGCGGCGCTTGGGATATGAGTCCGCGCGGGCACGTTCCGGTGCTCTACTACGAAACGCTGGAAATGCTGGACCTGAAAAACGGTGAAGTCATTGTGGACGGAACCCTCGGCGGCGGCGGACATGCAAATGGGATTTTGGAGCAAATTGCCCCGGATGGACGGCTTGTCGGGATCGACAGGGATGCGGCGGCAATTGACCGCTGCGCGCAACGGTTTTCTGCTTACGGAGACAAGGTTGCCCTGGTTCACAGCAATTTCAAGAGAATCAAGCCGATTTTAAATGATTTGGGAATCGACAAAATTGACGGAGCTGTTTTAGACCTTGGAGTGTCCTCTTTCCAGCTCGACGAAGGGGAACGGGGATTTTCCTACAATGCGGATGCCCCGCTCGATATGCGGATGGACCGGGAGAATCCGCTTTCCGCCTACGAGGTGGTAAATGAATATTCCGAAAGCGATCTCGGAAGAATCATCAGGGAATATGGCGAAGAACGCTGGGCGGCGCGCATTGCGCAGTTCATTGCGGAGGAACGCAAAAAAAAGAAGATAGAAACGACACAGGAATTGACAGAAATTATTAAAAAAGCGATTCCCGCGGCGGCGAGAAGAGATGGACCGCATCCGGCGAAGAGAACATTCCAAGCGGTCCGGATCGAAGTGAACGCGGAATTGACAGGACTTAAGGAAGCACTGGAGGATTATGTTTCCGTCCTGAGAAGTGGAGGGCGATTAGCAGTAATCACCTTCCACTCCCTCGAGGACCGGATCGTAAAACAAACCTTCAAAAGACTGTTTGATCCATGCGAATGTCCAAAGGATTTTCCAGTCTGTGTATGTGGGAAGGTTAGCCAGATCAAGATAATTACAAGGAAGCCCATACTGCCGGAGGCGGAAGAACTGGCGGAAAATCCACGCGCAAGAAGCGCGAAGTTACGGGTAGCGGAAAAGAGATAGCGAAAGGGATAAACACATGAACGCGATACCGCAGAGAGCATACGACAATTATGAAAGAATACAGATTCCGCGCAGGATAAACAATGATACGCAGCGCGGTCGTGTTTCTGATATGGAAGCTTACCGAATGCAGAAAATTGCGGCGGAACGCCGCCGCCTCCAGCAGCAGGATGAAATTCATACCGCCCGGCGGGTAGGCGTGCAGCAAGGACGTCCAGTGCAGGCACGGCAGCAGCAGGCCGCCCGGCGTCCGGTGCAGGCACGGCAGCAGACACAGCGTCCGGCGCAGGTCCAGGCACGGAAAACCGCGGAGCAAATGCAGCGCCAGCGCTATGCGGCGGCGCAGAGAAGCGGCGAAGTGCCGGGCGAACGTTACGGCATCCGCCAGACAGGTGTGAAAAACATTGTGGGCGGCAGGCGGCTGACGCCTGCATATGAAGGCGCATATGTTGGCGGGAACGAATATTCCTACAGAGCACGGCAAACAGGAAGGTATGAAAGAAGCTATTCCGAACGGTATGACCGCCGCAACGAATATGCCCGGCCGCGGCAGGCGGCAAGCTATGGCGGATATGCCGCCCCGGCACCGAGAAAGTATGCACGTGGTTACGAACGCACATCCGGAATCGAAAACACCGCATACAATGGCGTGAAACCGATTGCGGTAGAATATGAGAGCCCCAAAAAGAAGGGGATCATTTCTACGATTTTGCTGATTGCCGTGGTATTTGCGGTTCTTACAGGGATTGTGATCCGTTATGCTTCGATCAGCGATCTGAGCAATAAAAATGTGCAGATTCAAACACAAAATGAAGCGTTAAAGGACGAACTGGATAAGGTAAAAATGGAGAATGCGCTTAGCCAGGACCTGAACAGCATTCAGCAGAAGGCGTCTACGGAGCTGGGAATGTATTATCCCACCGATGACCAGATTGTTTATTTGGAACCCGAAGCGGATGACGCCGCTGCCGCACCTGTGGAAAGCGTACAGCCCGAAACGCAGGAACAGGAGGCACCTGTGGAGGTGCAGGGAAACACAGGCGGGGAAACAAATTTCATGGAAGACCTCCAGGGCTTTTTCGGCGATATGATGGAAGCCCTGAAAGGGTGGTTTCAGGCATGAAAAATAAGGAGTTAATGGTTTGGCAGCTTCGCATGTCCTGATTACAAGAAAGAGACTGCTCGTCTTATTGATTATACTGATCGTCCTCATTATCCTGCTCATGACCCGAGTGGGATATTGGTCTTTATGGAAAGGCGCAGACCTTAAGGCACAGGCGGAATCACAGTGGGTCAAGGATATGGAAGTCAGCGCAAAACGGGGTTCCATCATGGACCGGAACCAGCAGATTCTTGCCCAAAGCGCGGCAGCCGATACGGTGGTGCTGTTGCCGGAAAAAATCGCCAAAGCGGAAAATGCGAATGAAATTGCGGACCAGCTGTCCCAGATTCTCGGGATGGACCGCGAAGAGGTTTACCAGAAGGCCAGCAATACGGAGAAAAAGGAAATATGGCTGAAAAGGCAAATTTCCATGGAGCAATCGGAGCAGATCGAAGCGCTTAACCTGAAAGGCGTTACGTTCCGGGACGATGTGAAAAGGTTTTATCCGAACAAGGATTTTGCGGCGCAGGTGATCGGTTATACGACGCTCGACGGGGAAGGGCAAACGGGTATCGAAAGACGCTATAACACGACGCTTTCAGGACGTGCCGGCAGGCAGGTTGCCGAGACGGCAAAGGATGGAAGCGGCGTGCCCAACGGGCAGGAAATGATGATCCAGCCCCAGGATGGCCTGAATGTTGTGCTGACCATCGACGAGATTACCCAGAGTTTCCTGGAAAGCGCCTGCAAAGAGCTTTACGGGGCACAGTCCCCGGAAAGCGTGCAGGGTCTGGTAATGGATGTGACGAACGGAGAAGTCCTTGCCATGGCAAACATTCCGGAGTTCGACCTGAATTCCCCGCCGCGCGAGGATGCGGAGACGTTATCGGCGCTTTCTGCCAATGTGATTACGGCAACCCCCTATGAGCCGGGAGATATTTTTGGAATATTTGCGGCGGCCGCCGCGCTTGACAGCGGGACCAGTGCGGGGGAATATATGTGCACGGGCTCCCATACGGTGGACGGGGAAGCCGTTACATGCAGCGGGGCGCATGGCTCGCAGGACCTTGCGAATACAGTGCTGAATCATTGTAATGTAGGAGCGGCAATGCAGGCGGATGCCATGGGAAGGGATGCATTTTACCAATACCTGAAAGGATTTGGATTTGGAAGTAAAACAGGGATTGATTTTTCCACCGATACGGCAGGCGACCTGGTTGAAAAACGCTATGCGCGTGCATCGGACGTTGCAATGATGGGAACCGGGACGGATATCAAAATATCCCAGATGCAGCTTGCGAGCGCCGCCGGTTCCATTATTAACGGGGGGACCCTTTACACCCCGAAAATGGTTCTGGGGCTTTCGGATGCCGACGGAAATATGACGGAGACCTATGCGCCGGAAGCAAAAGGGCAGACCGTTACGGAAGGAACGGCGGTGCAGCTTAAAGCCATAATGGAAAACCGTGCGCAGACAGACGGAGTTTCCGTGGCAGGATATTCCACGGGCGCGGTATGCGGGGCGGCAAGCCAATACAAAGACGGCACCGTTGTACAGGATCGCGTTGTTTCGACCTATATTGCCTATGCTCCCGCCGACGACCCGAAATATATGGTAATGATTACCGCGACAGGCGTTCCTGCAACGGAGACGATAGAAACGGTATGCGCGCCATATGTGCAGGAAACCCTGGAAGGGGCGCTTAAAAACGGGAATATTATGCCCAGCGAAAATATGCAGGAGCAGGAAAAGGTAACCGTGCCGAATGTTGCCGGTATGCAGCTGCAGGAGGCGCGCGACGCGCTTGCAAATGCGGGGCTACAGTCTTCTTACGATGGGAGCGGCGCTGTAGTCGGCCAAGTCCCGGCCGCGGAGGAAACGGTTTATAAAAACAGTACGGTCACCTTATCTATGGAAACAAAAGCGACGCCGCAGGGAGAAAGCGGCATGATAACCGTTCCGGACTTTGCGGGTATGGACATGGCGACCGCGAGGGACACGGCAGTTTCTTCGGGCCTGGTATTTGTCGCGAGGGGCAATGGAGTGGCCCAGGGCCAATCACCTGCGGCAGGAACACAGGTCGTTCAAGGCAGCGATATTGTTATTGAGTTCAGACTACAAATTGCGTCTGCGCAGTAGAAGGATACAATACTTTGTGGTATAATAAAATCCGGATTTCGGGAGGATGCAGAAAATGACATTAAATGAATTGTTTCGCGACATAGCCTGTGAACTATATGGGGACGGGGAAACAGAGATAAAGGATTTGAAATATGATTCCCGAAAAGTACGAAAAGGAGACCTTTTCTTTTGCATTTCCGGATTTTCCGAGGACGGACACAAATACGCGCCGGATGCGGCAAAAAAAGGAGCCGCGGCACTTGTCGTAACAGAATATCAGGAAGGCATCGATGTGCCGCAGGTCGTTGTGAAAAATGACAGGGAAACGATGGCGCTTGCTGCCTGCCGGTTTTTTGATTATCCTGCGCGGCGTATGAAAATGATCGGCGTTACGGGAACAAACGGAAAAACGACGACTACGTATATGCTTAAAGCCATTGCGGAGCAGGCGGACATGAAGGTCGGCCTCATCGGGACCATTCGTAATATGGTGGGGGATAAAGTGATCCATACGGAGCGCACAACCCCCGAATCGGTCGACCTGCAGCGGCTTTTAAAAGAAATGGCGGATGATGGCTGCGAAGTGCTGGCGATGGAAGTGTCTTCGCATTCGCTGGTTCTGAAACGTGTTTACGGAATTGA
Source organism: Christensenella intestinihominis (assembly GCF_001678845.1). Lineage (GTDB taxonomy): Bacteria > Bacillota > Clostridia > Christensenellales > Christensenellaceae > Christensenella > Christensenella intestinihominis. The sequence continues at coordinate 15,521 of NZ_MAIQ01000011.1, read as the reverse complement.
TTTTGATATTGGAATTTTTACAAACCTGACGCAGGACCACCTTGATTTTCATGAAACATGGGATAATTACATCCAGGCAAAAAGCATGCTGTTTGAGCAGTCGGAAATCTCCGTGATTAATATTGACGACGACAGCGCGGCCAATATGATGGGCGCGGCGAAACGCGAGGTTGTGAAATATAGTGTGCTCCAGCCCATCCAATATGCGGCCAAGGAGTTAGAGCTCACGCATGAAAAGACAAAGTTTTCAGTTGAAATTGACGGGCGGGATTTGCATATCGAGGTTCCGATTCCCGGCTATTTTACCGTCTATAATGCGATGGCTGCAATTGTGGCGGCCAATGCTGCCGGGATCGACAGCTATTGTATCGAGCAGGGGCTGAAGAATATGAAGCCGGTTGCAGGACGCTTTGAACCGCTTAATACACATGGCCATGAGTTCAGTATTATTTTGGATTACGCCCATACGCCGGACAGCCTGAAAAATGCGCTCGATACGGCCAAAAGCTTTGCCCCCGCACGGGTGGTAACGATTTTCGGGTGCGGCGGCAACCGGGACTCCGGGAAACGGGCCATTATGGGGGAAATTGCAGGGGAACGTTCCGACTTTACGATTATCACCTCGGATAATCCGCGGTTTGAAGAGCCGGTGGCCATTATGGCGCAAATTGAAGAAGGCATAAAAAAGACGGACGGGAAGTATATTTGTATTGAAAACCGCAGGGAAGCGATCGAATATGCAATTCGCAACGCGCAGAAGGACGACGTAATCCTTCTGGCGGGCAAGGGGCACGAGGATTACCAGGAAATCAAAGGCGTAAAGCATGACTTTGATGAAAAGGTAATCGTTGAGGAAATAATGAACAGGCTCGGGCCTGTAAGAAAATAAAGGAAAACCGAGGATCGACGGTCTATGAATTTTATAACAGGGATGCTGCTTACGGTTTTAATTGCTTTTGTGATTACGTTTGTGGCGTCAAAAATATTGATTCCCATTTTAAAAAAGGCAAAGGCGGGCCAGCATGTGCGCGACGACGGGCCCAAGACGCATCTGGTTAAGGAAGGCACGCCTACCATGGGCGGGATTGCGATGCTGGTGGGCATTATTGCATCCAGCTTCATTTTTTCGTCGGGAGATATCAAATATACGCTATTTGCAGTCATTACGGTTTTGGCGTTTACGGTCATCGGCTTTCTGGACGACGGGTTAAAGCTTTTCAAGAAGCGCTCCCTTGGCCTGCGGGCATGGCAGAAAATTGTTTTGCAGCTTATCGCTGCGGCAATTGTTGCCTGCCTTGCGTATTATTGGCTGGGGATTGACTTTGTGATGATACCCTTCGCTTCCGATTGGCAGCTTGGAATCGGGTTCATTCCGTTTACGATGTTTGTGCTTCTCGCTATGGTAAACAGCGTCAACCTGACGGACGGCCTCGACGGCCTTGCCACAGGCATTACGCTGATTAATTCGTCTACATTCCTGCTTATCTTCGTGTTGAGCGTGATGGGGGCGGTCGTGGTGACAGATGCGGAAGTTGTTACCGATATGTCGAATATGACGATGTTTACGGCGGCGGTGGCCGGCTCCTGCATTGCCTTTCTGTGTTTCAATGTGCATCCGGCGAAGGTTTTCATGGGAGACACCGGGGCATTCGCACTCGGCGCGGCGCTTACAGCGATGGGAATTGCGACGGGAATGCAGCTTTTCCTGGCGATTATGGGCTTTATGTTCGTGCTTTCAGCAGTGTCGGTCATTATACAGGTCGGGTCCTTTAAATTGCGCGGGAAGCGTGTATTTCGTATGGCCCCCCTGCATCATCACTTTGAACTGGGCGGGGCAAGCGAAACACAGGTCGTAACGGGTTATATGATTGCCACGACTCTTTTGTGTATCGGAGCATTTCTGATGTTTTTCTTCTCGTTTTAAACGTACTTCAGGAGGCAGATTATGGATTACAAAAATAAGAAAGTACTGGTCATCGGAATGGCGAAAAGCGGCGTCTCTTCCGCCGCGCTCTTGTGCAGGCTTGGCGCCGACGTGACAATTTACGATGTGAAGAAGCGGGAAGACCTGCCGGAGGAACTTCTTCGTGAGCTGGACGGGCTTTCCTATCACGACATGCTGGGGCAGGACCCGACGGATATGGTTTCGGAAATGGATATTCTTGTACTGAGTCCGGGAGTTCCGCTGGGGCTGCCTTTTATCCGCAGGGCTTATGAACTTGGAAAACGGGTTATCGCTGAAATTGAATTGGGATTTGCGGTTTCCAAGGCGGATTTTATTGCGATTACGGGGACGAACGGCAAGACCACAACAACAGCCCTGACAGGTGAAATTTTTAAAAATGCGGGAATTCCCACGCATGTGCTTGGAAACATTGGAGTGCCGATCACGCAAGAGGCGATGCAGACGAATCCGGGAGATGTTGTGGTCGCGGAAACGGCGGCACTGCAGCTCGATACGATAGAATCATACCGTCCGCGTGAAAGTGCGATCCTTAATATTACAGAGGATCATCTGGACCGTTACGGGACGATGGAAAACTATATTGCGGCAAAAGCAAAAATTTTTAAAAATCAAACCCGGGAAGATTACTGCGTATTGAATTATGACAATGACATTGTAAGGGGCCTGGAGACGCAGATCAAAGCGAAGGTTGTTTGGTTCAGCGCGGCGGCGTTTCCTCCGAATGGGGCTTATGTAAAGGATGGCATCATTCATTTCTCACTAGATGGAAAAGAAATGGATATTATGCCCGCAAAAGAGCTTCGGATTCCCGGGCGGCATAATCTTGAAAATGCACTTGCGGCAACGGTCCTGGCGTGTTTGTATGGGATATCGGCGGATGTGATTGCCGACACGCTTAGGACTTTTCCAGGCGTAGAACACCGCATCGAGTTTGTGCGTTCGGTGAACGGCGTTACATTTATTAACGACTCGAAAGGAACGAACCCGGATGCGACGCTGAATGCGATCCGGGCGATGGACCGCCCGACTGTGCTTATCCTCGGAGGATATGACAAGAAAAGCGATTTTGTGCCGTTATACCAGGCATTTACGCCTATGATTAAAGCGGTAATCGTGCTTGGCGATACCGCCGGAAAGCTGATCGATGCGGCGGAAGCCTGCGGGTATCAGAATTATATCCGGGCAAACGGCTTTGAAGACGCTGTGCTGAAAGCCTACAGCATAGCGGATGAGGGAGATAATGTACTGCTGTCCCCGGCCTGCGCCAGTTGGGATATGTTCGAAAATTTTGAAGAGCGGGGACGTATTTTCAAAGAAATTGTGAACGGACTTTAATATGCAAAAAAAAAGTATTTTACAAAAGGGTTCGATCGATTATTCAATATTGATCGTAACGCTGATATTAATTGCATATGGAGTAATCATGGTGTTCAGCGCCAGCTATTATATGGCGCAGGCCTCCAAGGATTACAATTACGACGGCCTGTACCTGTTCAAAAAACAGCTTTTCGGGGCGGCGATCGGCCTTGCCGCCATGATTTTCTTTACCTTTTTCGATTATAAAAAATTATTCAAGCTTCGCTACATTATTTTGGCAATTGCCGGGGTATTTCTGCTTGCGGTGCTTGTTCCCGGCGTGGGGGTGACCCTCAATGGCTCATCCCGCTGGATCAGGGTTCTTGGAATCAGTATCCAGCCGGCGGAAATTGCGAAGATTGCACTGATTATCTTTATTGCGTCTTCAATTTATATCAACCGTAACCGTATGAGCACCTTCCGTTATGGTATGCTGCCGCCGCTCCTCGTACTCTTGCCGATCTGCGTGCTTCTGTACTTACAGCCGAATTATTCGGCAATCATTGTGCTTGCGGCGCTTACATTTATCATGATCTTTGTAGGCGGGGTAAAGGGCTGGCACCTTGCAGCCCTGGGCGGTATCGGCGTTATTGGCGGAATCGTGCTTATGGTACAGGAACCTTACCGGGTCGCGCGGCTTGCTTCTTTTATGGACCCTTGGCAGAATCCGACCGGGGACGGCTATCAGGTGATCCAGTCCCTGTATGGCATCGGCTCGGGCGGATTGTTTGGGCAGGGGATAGGAAACGGGACACAAAAGCTTTCATGGCTTCCTTATGGGGAGTCGGATTTTATTTTTTCGATTATTGCGGAGGAATTGGGTTTGATCGGGGCGGTTTTGCTGCTTGCCCTGTTTGTGTTCCTGATCTATAGGGGCATTAAGGTTGCGGCAACTGCGCCGGATATTTTTGGAACGATGCTCGCGACGGGGATTGTCACGCTGATTGGACTGCAGGTGGTGGTAAATGTGGGCGTGGTGACGGCGTCCTTGCCGCCGACGGGCGTATCCCTGCCGTTTATCAGCTATGGAAGTTCTTCGTTGGTTATATTTATGAGCATGATTGGAATACTGCTGAATATATCAAAACAGGGCAGGCGTATTATGATGGCAAGCACAGCGCGCCAGAGGACATAATGGAGGAGTCATGAAGGAACGTCGAAAAGCGCACAGTGTAGGAAAAACGATATTGACAGTCGTGCTGGTGGTTTTAATCCTTGCGGGAGCCGGCTATTTTACATATGCTTATTTTCAGGTTGAAGATATTAAAGTGGAAGGCGACCATCCGGCATTTTCCAATGGGGATATTGCAAAACTGGCAGATATACAACCGAAAACGCATATGTTTTTTGTAGATACGAATGAAATCAAAGAGAAGATAGAGACGGAACCGTACCTCGAAGTGAACAGCATCACAAAGCAGTATCCGAAAACCCTGGTTGTGACCGTCACAGAGCGTAGGCCGGTGTCGGTAATACCATATGCGGACCAGTATCTCCTTGTGGATGTGAATGCAAACGTATTGGAGATGCTGACGGATTCACCGGCGGAACCTTACCCTGCGGTAACGGGTTTTGCAATCGATGCGATCAATCTTGGCAAACAGATTTCCACGCAGGACAGCTTTAAGCTTACCGTTTATACGGAAATGATGAATGCGCTTGAGGATAAGGAAATTAAAGATTTGATGGAGACGATTGACTTAACGGATATCAACAATATCAAAATGAAAACCCGGGATGGCCTGGAAATTAAATTCGGACAATCCGATAAGGTTACCGATAAAGTGAAAATGATTAAACGTATGATTCCAAAACTTGCCGCGAGCGGCGGAAACACAACGGGAATCCTGGATGTAACGATGGGAATATCGGCGACCTACCAACTGAATGAGAATAGTACGGCGATGCCGCAGGACGATGGGGCGCAGGCTCCGGCGGACAATACTGCGCAGCCGAACGGGGAAGATACCGATCCTGATGCGGGCAACGATGGCGAATAAGTCCTTTATTCCCGCTGTAAATCAGTTCGTTTGGATGCGGTAAATATGTCAAAAAATATACAAAAGTGTTTTGTTTTCCAAATAAATGTGATATTATATGCATAATGGTTTCTTATAGAGAACGGAAACGGGACGCTAAGGTTGGTTTTTGAATGAGAGATTTCAAAACGGTTATCGAATTCGGTACATCGAAGATTGCCTGCACTGTCGCTGAGAAAAAGCAGCGTATGGGGCTGGAGGTTTTAGGGTACGCGCAAATTCCTTATGCAGGTATTAAAAAATCAAATTGGGTGGATTCCAAGAATGTAATCTATGCCTTGGAGCAGGCCCTGGAGTCATGCGAACGTCAAACCGGATTCCGCATCAGAAGCGCTGATGTCGGGATACCGGGTTCTTTTATTAAGGTTATTACGCAAACTGCCCAGGTGCCCGTAAAGGGAAGGGTTTCCGAGCGTGATATCGACCGCCTGGTTGACCGTGCGCGGCGCTTTGATATTCTCGACGACCTTACCCTTGTGCACGAGTGGCCTGCATGGTTCCTGCTCGATGATAAGAATATCTATCTGGAACCTTACGATATCCCGACAAAGAATCTGCGCGGATGTGTTTCCTTTACCTTCGCAAATAAATTTTTCTTAAAAGACGTCATGGACCTTTTGAACCATTTGGGAGTCCGGGTTGATTATTTTATTCCGGAGCCCCTTGCCGAGGCGCTCTACCTGCTTTCCGCTGAAAAACGGGATTCCTTTGCGGCGTTGGTGGATATTGGTTACTACAGTACAAATGTTTCGCTTGTGTATGGCGATTCCATTTTGTATTTTGCCACCATTCCGATGGGAGGCGGCCATATCACGAACGATATCTCTTATGCCATGAAGGTTGAGGCGGAAACGGCGGAGCAGCTGAAACGCCGCTATACGTTTGGGTTAAGCGATAATAACAGTATTTCCCAGTTGTTTGCGAAAGACTCGGAAGGAAAGCTGAAAAAATATCCTTATGATCTTCTCAAAGAAATTATTGACGCGCGTGTAGAACACCTGATCACATATATTGACCAGCACGTCGCTATGGCGGAAGCAAAGATCGGCAGGAAAATCAACGTTTACCTTACGGGCGGAGGGCTTGCCTTTATGAAAGGCTCGGATAGCTTTTTCCGGGCAGTGTCGGGCAGGATTCCGTCTTTGATCAAGGTTCCGAATACAAAGCTGCAGCCGCCGGATATGCATTCGGCGTATGCGCTTATGCAATATGCGTATGACGGTTACATTCAAAGCAAGCCACCAGCCAAAAAGAAAGGGCTTTTTGGAAAAGAGAAGGATGTACTGTTTGAATAATTTATCCATATCAAGGAGGAAAACAAATGTCACTCGAATTTGATAATAACAGCGAAAATTTTGCGAAAATTCGTGTTTTCGGTGTTGGCGGTGCGGGTAACAATGCTGTCAACAGAATGATAGAATTTGGCGTGAAGGGAGCGGAGCTTATTGCTGTAAATACCGATAAGCAGGCTCTTTTCCTGTCAAAGGCCGACCAGAAGATACAGATTGGCGAAAAGCTTACGAAGGGCCTTGGTTCCGGCGCGGACCCGGCAACCGGCCGCAAGGCGGCGGAGGAAAGCCGTGATGAGCTGGAGCAGGTTGTAAAAGGCGCCGACCTTGTGTTTGTGTCGTGCGGCCTTGGCGGCGGTACTGGAACGGGTGCGGCCCCCGTAATTGCAGAAATTGCAAAGGAAGACGGATGCCTTACGATCGGTTTTGTTACGAAGCCTTTCTGGTTTGAAGGACATCCGCGTGCAAAAGCGGCGGAAGCGGGTTTCGAGGATTTAAAATCGGTTGTAGATACGATTGTGACGATTCCGAACGATAAGCTGCTCAATACGGTTGGGAAGGACACGCCGCTTGTCGACGCTTTTCGCGTAGCGGATGACGTGCTGCGCCAGGGGATTCAGGGTATTATCGACCTGATTGGCAAGCCCGCCCTTATCAACCTGGACTTTGCAGATGTGAAAAAGGTCATGACCCTGCGCGGCATCGCCCATATGGGAATTGGGATCGGCTATGGCGAAAACAAAACGGTGGAAGCGGCGAAACAGGCGATCAACAGTCCGCTGCTTGATACAACAATTGAAGGCGCACGGGGGATTATATTTAATGTGACGGGCGATCCCTCCCTTGGAATGTATGAGATACAGGAAGCGGCGAAGATCATTCAGGAAGGGGCCGATCCGGAGGCGGATGTTTTCTTCGGCGTATGTATCGATCCGTCGCTTGATGACGAGGTTCGCATTACAGTGATTGCGACTGGCTTTGACGCACCGGAAACGGTGGGTATGCCCAAGGTGCAGAAGCAAAAGGTAGAGGAGAAAATCGAATTTACGGATGAAGTATCCCTGAATCTGGAACCGCCGATTCCCCATCGTGAAAAAGCGACCCTGAATACGGGCACCGCACCTATGCCGGAATTAAAGGAATCCGGGGTGAAAGAGCCTGAGCCGTTGGAAACGTTTGGAGACGAAGACCTTGAGATTCCATCCTTCCTGAAAAAGAAGCCCAGGAGGAACCGCACCGACTATTGACCCATGTGATGACTCAAGCATTATTGAGCATTTGTTGTAGAATATCTCATTGCAGCAGTCAAAAACCACAGAATAAAGCAACCAAAGAACAAGCAGAGCAAACAAGGTTAGTCTTATCGGACTGGCCTTTTTTTATTGCCACCAGAAGGCGCAAAGGCCCAGTCGGAAAGGCACTACTCATGACAGATATCGAAAAGCTGAAAGGCGCAATCACAATCATAAAGGCAATGGCGGATATACCAGGCCTGGAAGCTGAAGAAGTAGAGCAGCTGGAGTATGCAGTTGAAACACTTGAAAAGACTATCCTCATAGAAAAGGCAAGAGCGAGAACCGTAGCTGCCTTGCCAGCCAACGGACACAGCACTACATTAGCCTAACGACGCCACGCAGGCATTGCCAACCTGCGAAAGAGAGAGAGCATCCACGATATGATTAGCTATCAAGAGTATTTAAATGAGACTAACAAGAATGATACACGACAGGCTTGGATAGACTGGAAGATGGAGCGCTGTGACATGCCGGAAGAAGAAGCAATCAAAGCGGCTTATGACGAAGAGTGGGGCTATAGCCAAATACAAGCATAATAAAGCGTTGCACAGCTTAAAGGAAAACTTGGCGGAAGATAAAGTCGATGAGTTTGAGAAGGCACGGCATACCTTATGACACGACGCAGGCATTGCCGAACATAATGGAATAGGGCAAGCATTGCCAGCAGAGAACCAAAGATAGGCATTGCATGCCTGGTGGCAGAAGAAATGCATTGCCAGCAACGAGGCGGGGATTAAAGGATAGGCGTTGCCAGCCTTTGCAAGTGAGAGTGGCATTGCGTGTCTGATGTGATGAGATAGGCATTGCCAGCCTTTGCAAGTGAGAGTGGCGTTGTGTGCCTGATGTAATGAGATAGGCATTGCCAAACGGTTAAGTGGAGTGGTATTGCGTGCCTTATGAGCCAGATGGTAGGCATTGCATGCCTGGGTGATAGAGGTAGGCAAGAGAAGAAATTGTACGGAGGGCTTAGTAGTGGGGGCTGGGTGTGGCAACAAGTGCACAATATTGCTCGGTGCGTCACAACCCAAAACAGTAACCAATAAAAGGCCTTTTTCTTAAGGAAAAGGGTCTTTTTTTTATGATATATTTAAAAATATAAAATTTCATTAAATAATTTCATTAAAACCTACATAAACCGACATAATTCCACGAGCGAATAATGTTACCATACAGCCAAAAGTTGCAAGGGGCCGGAATGAAGAAACAGCTGTATGATAAAGAAAATGCAGGCGCGCCTTCCTTTGCGGACAAAAGCCTGCCTGAAAGCGGAAGCGGGGCAAAAAGGTCCCTGATTGAAGAGAACCTTATAATTGCCTTTTTTGTGGCAAAGAAATATTCCCGGCGGGCTGACGAGCTAGAGGATTTGATAGCGGTCGGAAATGTTGGGTTGGTAAAGGCGGCGTATACCTTTAATTCCCTGCGAAAAACACAATTTTCCACCTATGCGTCCCGTTGCGTTGAAAATGAAATATTAATGTACCTCCGCAGGAATATGAAGCGGGAAGTGCTGATGGGGGACTGGAAAACGGAAAGTCTGCCCGAGCAGGGGGAAGACCCGGTATGGCGGGAAATGGAACACAGCATCAATATCGCCAGCATTGAAGAAACGGCGGACAGGCTTCCGCCTAAGCAGAAAAAGATTATTTATTTACGGTTTGGCCTCGACGGGAAACGGGAGAGGACACAAAAGGAAGTTGCGCGGCTTGTTGGCGTTTCACAGTCCAATGTCAGCAAGGTGGAACAAAAATTTGGTTTTCTTTTAAAAGACGATCTGGCGGATGACGCCAAATAATGAAAATTTATGTTTTTCTGTTAAAAATGTGATATACTGAACACAATAAATCTAATTAGCTGCGGAGGGAAAGCGAGTGAAATGTATTTATTGTGATTTTCCGGAAAGCAAAGTGGTTGATTCCCGTCCGGTCGATGAGGGGACTTCCATCCGCAGACGGAGAGAGTGCCTGAAATGTGGGAAGCGCTTTACAACCTATGAAAAGGTGGAAAGCCTTCCTGTTTTTGTGATTAAAAAAGATGGGAAACGGGAAGTATTCGATATAGAAAAAGTGAAAAAAGGCGTTGTCAAAGCGTGCGAGAAACGCGAGGTCTCGTTCCAGGATATTGAAGAATTGATTAACGAGATTGAGCGTTCCGTATATAACGCCCCCAGCCAGGAGATTACCTCTCACGAGGTTGGCGAGATTGTAATGGACGGGCTGCGGAAACTGGATGAAGTCGCTTATGTGCGGTTTGCGTCGGTCTATCGCCAGTTTAAAGATATCAATACATTTCGTGAAGAACTCAACAAGCTTTTGACGGAGAAATAGATGAACGCATTTGAAGAAAAAGTAAAGCGCGGTTTTTTGTTGCAAGAAAAAAATGGCGTTTTTTTCCTGACCATTCCTTCCTTTTTGGAAGCCGGATTTCAAAAACATTGCTATACGACGCGTATCGGAGGCGTAAGCGGGGGATGTTATACCTCCCTTAACCTGAGCAAAACAAGAGAGAATTCTCCGGAAAATAAAGAAGAAAATTACAGGCGTGTCTGCCGGGTTCTTGACGTACCGTATGAATCGCTTACGTTGGTAAATTATGCGCACGGCGACGGCATTTGCAGGGCATATGCGAAGGATGCGGGAAAAGGGATTACCCGGGCGAACGATTTGCCTCCCTGTGATGCAATGATTATCCATGAGCCGGGGATTACTGCGGTTACGCTGCATGCGGATTGCGTTCCCGTCTTTTTTGCGGATAAAAAGCAGAGGATTGCCTGTGTAAGCCATGCGGGATGGCGGGGCGTTTACGGAGAGCTTCCGGCAAAGATAGCGCGAACGTTTTTGAATGAGTACGGAGCAGAGCGGGAGAATCTTTTGATTGGGATCGGCCCGCATATCATGGCTGAATGCTTCGAGGTGCAGGAGGATGTTGCCGGACCCTTTGGCGAGCGCTTCGGAAGTGAGACGGTGATAAGCAGGGCGGGGAGTCTGTATGTGGATTTACAGCATGCAATCCTGGAGCAGTTGCGCCGGGAGGATATCCCGCCGGAAAATATTACCTGTGCAGACCTTTGTACTTTTTCGCGGGAAGACCTGTTCTTTTCACACCGCAGGGACCGGGGGAACACAGGCGCAATGGGATCGTTTATCAGCATTGATACGGAAGCTGTTTAAAGAAAAAAATGACCGTTTATTAATTAAACGGATAAGAATTTCCAAAAGAAGGTAGATGTGATGGACAGGATTTACTTGGATTATGCAGCGACAACCTACGTGAAAGACGAAGTGCTCGAGGCAATGAAGCCTTATTATAAAGAGCATTTTGGAAATCCCTCCAGTATGTACGAAAGCGGCCGATATGCAAAAAATGCGCTGGATCAGGCCCGCGGGGAGGTTGCAAAGTGCATTGGCGCGAAATATGCCAATGAGATATATTTTACGGCCTGCGGCACGGAGAGCGATAATTGGGCGCTCAAGGGCGTAATGGAAGCGAACAAGGCCAAAGGAAAGCATTTGGTTACAACCGCAGTGGAGCATCATGCCATTATGGACACTGCCGGATATTTGGAGAAAAACGGATATGATGTTACGGTTTTGCCGGTAGATGAATACGGGATGGTAACGGCGCGGCAGGTAAAGGATGCCTTGCGCGATGATACGGTGCTTGTATCCGTGGTCTATGCCAACAATGAAGTAGGTACGATTAACCCGATTGCCGAAATCGGCAAGGTAACACGGGAAGCGGGGGTGCTTTTCCATACGGACGCGGTGCAGGCTGCCGGTCATTTGCCGCTGGACGTACAGGCGGATAATGTTGATTTGCTTTCCATTTCGGCCCATAAGTTTTATGGCCCGAAGGGAATCGGAATGCTTTATATCCGGAATGGAGTAAAAATTGAGCGCTTTATGCACGGCGGCGCACAAGAGCGAAAGCGCCGTGCGGGAACGGAGAATGTGCCGGAGATTATCGGGCTTGCAAAAGCGCTTGCTTTAGCAACGGGGACGCTTGAAGAAACAAACAGCAGGCTTACCGGGCTGAGGGACTATATGATCCGCGAAATTATGGAAAAAATTCCATATACAAAGCTGAACGGACATCCGGAAAAGCGGCTGTGCAACAATGTAAATATTTCGCTGGAGTTTATCGAGGCGGAAGCGTCGCTTTTAAGCCTTGACCTTGCGGGCATCGAGTGCTCGAGCGGCTCGGCATGTGCAAGCGGTTCCCTGGAGTCTTCGCATGTGCTTCTTGCAATGGGAATTCCGCCGGAAACTGCAAAAGGGGCGCTTCGTTTTACGATGGGGGAAACAACAACCCGGCAACAGGTGGATTATACGGTAAATGAGCTCGTGCGGCTTGCGGAACGTTTGCGGAAGATATCGCCGTTGTTTCAACAGACGCATGCTTAAAGGAAAAAGGAGATAAAGGGATATGTACACGGAAAAATTAATTCAGCATTTCCAGGAACCCCATAATGTTGGCGTGATGGAGGATGCGGATATTGTAGGCGAGGCGGGCAGCCCTAGCTGCGGAGACACCACGACGGTCTACCTGAAGATGGACGGGGATGTTATCAAGGATATTTCCTTCCAGACCTACGGGTGTGCCGCGGCCATTGCCAGTTCGAGCATACTGACGGACATGGTGAAAGGGAAGACGGTTGAGGAAGCGCTGAAGGTCACAAAAAACGATATTGTGGATGAGCTTGGCGGAATGCCGGCCGAAAAGGTGCACTGTTCGCTTTTGGCGGAGGATGCGCTTAAGGCAGCGCTTAATAAGGTGCTTGCGCAAAACAAATAGCATTTACTTCTTGGCTGGATTAGGGTATAATACAGACAGGTAGGCAGTTATAGTAAAGGAGGCGGGGCAATGTCAGATTTCGATAAGACGATGCAGTTCAATTTCGATAAAGAACTGGAGAATCCTGTGCGTGGTATTATTCGTATCGTAAGCGAAGCGATGCGTGAAAAGGGGTATGATCCGGTGAATCAGTTGATTGGTTATATCGTTTCCGGTGACCCGACCTATGTGACGGGATATAAAAACGCGCGGTCGCTGATTGCGAGCGTTGACCGCGATGAACTGCTGGAAGAACTTGTAAGCTATTATATCAAGCAAATGTAAAACAATTAAATCACGCCTGAATCGGAAACTGGCAGGCGTGATTTTTTGTACATAAAGGAGAAGCGAGTGGGTAGAGTTTTAGGGTTGGACGTAGGCGACATACGTATTGGTGTGGCGCTTTCCGATCTGCTGATGATTACGGCGCAGGGAATTGAGACCTATACACGTAAGGATGAAGAAGCGGATATCCGGTATTTTTGTGATCTTATGGATAAACAGGATGTGGACACACTTGTGGTAGGACTGCCGAAAAACATGAATGGAACGATCGGCGAGCAGGCGGAAAAGGTACAGGATTTTGCCGGGAAGCTGAAGGCGGCATGCGGCCGCAAGCTTATTTATTGGGACGAACGGCTTACCACCAAAAGCGCCCACAGGACCCTGCTTGAAGCGGATATGAGCCGTAAAAAGAGAAAAGCGGTTGTGGATAAAATTGCCGCTGTGTATATTTTGCAGGGCTATATGGATAGTTTATAAGGAGAGGGAAAATGAACGAAGAAGAATTGAATTTGATTGAAATGCAGGACGAAGAAGGAAATGTAATGAAATTTGAGCATCTGCTTACCTTTGAAGTAGATGAAGATTTCTACGTTGCTTTTACGCCCGTTGAAAAAATGGAAGAATTTGATGTGGGTGAAGTATTGATTATGCGCATCCAGGAAGATGACGAGGGAGATGTTTACCTGCCCATCGAAACGGAAAAAGAGCTGGATGAGTTGTGGGCGATTTTCCAGCAGCTTTATTATGAAGAAGACGAAGAGGACGGGGAAGAATGAACTCCCCAAATTTGTCCCGGAAAAATTGTAAAAAAGTTTCATGAAGGCTTGACAGGAGCCTGAGTTTATAATAGAATAATAGACGCGCTGTGAATTCAGTGCATATGTGATGTGTGGGAGTATAGCTCAGCTGGGAGAGCATCTGCCTTACAAGCAGAGGGTCACAGGTTCGAGCCCTGTTACTCCCACCATTCAATTTTCGTCATTTTATTTCTATGGCCTGGTAGTTCAGTTGGTTAGAACGCTAGCCTGTCACGCTAGAGGTCGAGAGTTCGAGTCTCTTCCAGGTCGCCATAGAATCCCTTCCGGACTTACGGGCCCGGGGGGAACATAAGCGGGAGTGGCTCAGTGGTAGAGCGTCGCCTTGCCAAGGCGAATGTCGCGAGTTCGAATCTCGTCTTCCGCTCCAAACGGCGCCATAGCCAAGTGGTAAGGCAGGGGCCTGCAAAGCCCTCACCCCCAGTTCAAATCTGGGTGGCGCCTCCACGCCGCACCAAGCGGTATGAGCAACGAGTCACGCAAAGCGTGGCTCGTTTGTTTTATGCCGCTTGGCCGCTCCCTTAACCTAATGCAGCTCACTGTGCCAGACTGTGCGGTGCTTCCTTCAATGAAGAGGTTTCTGTCCCGCACGCTTAAGCTTCCTTAATATATAACAAAAAAATATATTCAATAAAAAACATCAAAATTACTAAAAAAGTAGAAATACTAGTTGACTGATGTGGCTTTTTGTTGTATTATAGCATTAAACAAACAGAAAACAACTAAAATCAACAATTCCAAACAAGAATAAATGACCGTATCCTGAAAGATGGGAGGTGCAAAAATGCTGGCAGTTGAGCGTAAAAGTAAGATAATTGATTTGCTGGAAGCCAAAGGGCAGGCAGAAGTGAGCGAGCTTGCGCAGATGCTGAGCGTTGTGCCGGAGACAATTCGCCGTGATTTGAAGGAACTGGAAATGCAGGGGGTTTTGCAGAGAACCCATGGCGGCGCCGTACTTGCGGAGAAAAAAGAAGTGGATACCTTACATTCGCTTCGAATTAAACAACATTATAAGGAAAAGATAAAATTATGTAAAAAGGCTGCTGAGTTTATTGAAGAAGGCGATACGATTTTCGTAGACAACAGTACGACTCTTTTAAATTTGGTTCGTTTTATTAATCCGGAATTTAGTGTTACCCTGCTTACCAATTCGGTGGATGTACTTCAGCTTGCCTCCACTCTTGATAATCAGGTAACCGTCATCAGCAGCGGGGGAGTGCTCCACCGGGAAAAGATGTATCTTGCAGGATCGATTGCCGATTATATGCATACGGAATTTATTCCGTCAAAAGCGTTTATCTCATGCTATGGGGTTTCGCTCGAGTACGGACTTTCGGATTGCAGCATGAACGAGGCGGCATTTAAAAAGAATATGATGCAGGTGAGCCAAAAAACCTTCTGCATTGTAGACCATACAAAATTTGAAAAAAACGGGCCGGTTAAGCTTACGGGAATTGATGCATGCGATGTTTTGATTACGGACAAACGCCTGGAGCCCCGTTATCAGGAGATGCTGCAGTCTGACAATGTAATTATGGATATTTTTCATTGTGAAGAGAATAATAAATGATTTATATAAAAAAATAAGGAATGCGGAGGTAAGGAAATGAAGTTAGGATTCTTTGCGGCAAACTATGCGCATCTGA
>NZ_MAIQ01000010.1 GCF_001678845.1 Christensenella intestinihominis | reverse complement strand
CATCAACAGCGCCGCGGAGGCGGTGCGGTTTGTGGAAGACATCGGCAGGGAAAACGCCAAGGTGATGCTGGACTGCTTCCATATGAACATCGAGGAGGATTATCTCGGGGACGCGATCCGCGCGACGGGAAGCAATCTCGGGCATTTCCACATCGGGGAAGCGAACCGGAAGGTTCCGGGGAAAGGACACATGCCGTGGGCGGAAATGGGCGAGGCGCTGCGCGACATCGGATACGGGGGCGCGGTGGTAATGGAGCCGTTCGTGAAGCCGGGGGGCACGGTGGGAAGCGACATCAAGATATGGCGGGACATCTCGGAAGGTGCAAGCGAAGAACAGATGGACGCGGACATCCGGGAATCGCTGCAATTTGTGAAAAAAGTATTTTTGGGGTAATCCAAAATAAAAATACCAGGAGGAAAAAAATGAAAAAGTTATTGATTGTAGTATTGGCAGTTGTGATGGCAATGACCGTATTTGCGGGTTGCTCCTCGGGCGGGGGCACGGCGGCGACGGAATCGCCTGCCGCGGCAACAGAACCGGCTGCGGGCGCGGATGCGGAAACAAGCGGCGCAGCGGCAGGCGGGGATGAAATGAACGTGGGCTTCTCGTTCGCATCCAAAGAGACGACAATTTACCAGGCGTTTGAAGATTATGCGGTAAAACAGGGCGAAGCGAATGATCCGAAGATCAGCTATTCCTTTACGGTTGCGGATGCGGACGTCAGCAAGCAGGCGAACAACATCAAGGACCTGATCGCCAAAAAGCCGGATGCGATCGTGATGATGCCGCAGGACTCCAAAGCAATTGTTTCCAGCATCAAGGAAGCGCACGCGGCCGGAATCCCGGTTATCACCTATAACCGCGCGGCAACCCCGGATGCGGATGAAAAAGCGGACGCGCATATCGGCCTTGACGCGGTAGACCAGGCATATACGACGACAAAGTATTTGATCGAGCTGATGCAGAAGGACGGCGTGGAACCGAAGCTGATTAACGTCATGGGCGACCTGGTTGACGAAAACGCGATCAACCGCGACAAGGGCTTTAAACAGGCCTGTGAAGAAATGGGCATTACCCCCCTGCAGGACGTTCCTTCCGAGTGGGACCCCGATAAGGCGCTGTCCGGCCTCACGGCGGCCCTCCAGGCACACCCGGACGCCAACGGAGTATTCGTTGCTTCCGATATGCTGATGCCCGCCGTACAGTCGGCGCTCGAACGTGTAAACAAGTGGGCTCCCTACGGTGAAGAAAACCATATGTATATCGGCACGCAGGACGTTGCCCCCAACGGCGCGGCAATGCTTGAACAGGGCTATAACGACGTCAGCACGGCGTTCGATATCGACGCGATGACGGTGGCCCTCACAGAGGCGCTTACAAAAATCCACAATGGCGAAGACCTCGGGAATGAGGAAATCCTCGTAAAAGGCAAGGTATGCACGCCGAACAACCTGGACGAATGCCAGAATGTATGGGGCTTTGTATACGACGAATAAGGGACCGGGGGATGCGCGGGGGAAGCTTTTCCCCCGCACATCGCCGCATTTTGGATCACCCACAAAGATTTGGAATTATTTTCGGGAAAGAGAGGAATAAGGCATATGAGCAATTTACAGGCAAATGCAGCGGCAGGCCGCAGGAGCTCATTTTTGTCAAAACTTCGGATCAGCAAAGCAAACATGGTCATGCTTGTGGTCATTGCGGGCCTGATTATCGCGATGGCGATTGGAATTAAAGGTTTTTTTGACCCAACCAACCTTCTTAATATTGTGGTGCAGACAAGCGCGGTCGGCGTTCTTGCGGTCGGCATCACCTTCGTACTGGTCACGGGCGGCATGGACCTTTCATTGCCCGCCGTGATGGCGGCGTCCGCAGTCATCGGCGGCGATATCATGATTAAAACGAACAATATTGCGCTCGGCTGCCTGACGATGCTGGGGGTAGCGGCTGTTTTCGGCGTTATCAACGGCCTTGCGGTGGCCAAGGCAAAAATGGTGCCCTTTATCGTAACGCTCGCGACGCAGGTAATCGCGAACGGCCTGGCGGTATTTTATACCAATGCGGAAAGCATTTACGGCCTTCCGGACGAGTTCGTCTCCACACTGACGGCAGGGATCGGCGGCGTACAGATCGCGCCTATCGTCATCCTGATTATCGTAGCGTTTATCGCGAATTTCCTGCTTGCCCGCACGATGTTCGGGCGGTGGGTTTACCAGCTCGGCACCAATGAAGAAACGGCGCGCGTTTCGGGCACGCCGGTGGTTAAGACGAAATTCATGGTATATATCGTAAGCGCCCTGATGGCGGGCGTAGCGGCAATTCTACTGACGGCGCGGCTCGGGAGCGCATCTGCCTCCATGGGCGGGGACACGATGGTGCTCGACGTCATCAGTTCGGCGGTCATCGGCGGCGTCAGCATCTATGGCGGAACGGGCAGCGTGGTCGGCGCGGTTATGGGCGCGCTTTTCATCACCCTGCTGTCAAACGGCATGAATCTTCTGGAAGTCTCCTATTATGTCCAGATGGTCATTAAAGGCAGCGTAATCGTGGCCCTGACCTTTGTGGATACGCAGAGAAAACGGTTGTAGGAGGGGAAAAATGGAAAATGCATCGTTACAGCTCAGGAATATTGTAAAACAATTCCCCGGTGTGCGCGCCCTCGACGACGTG
This sequence comes from Christensenella intestinihominis, assembly GCF_001678845.1. GTDB lineage: Bacteria > Bacillota > Clostridia > Christensenellales > Christensenellaceae > Christensenella > Christensenella intestinihominis. The sequence continues at coordinate 102,701 of NZ_MAIQ01000010.1, read as the reverse complement.
ACGGTATGCGCAAATGCGGGGCAGTCGATGGGCCTCATCGGCATCAACGGCGCAGGGAAATCGACTCTCATGAATATTATCGCGGGTGTCCTGAAACAGGATTCGGGCGAAATTATACTCGATGGAAAAAAGGTGGAGATCAATAACCCCCGCGACGCGGAAGCGGCGGGAATCGCATTCATCCACCAGGAGCCGGTGGTGTTTGAAACCATGACGGTTGCGGAAAATATGTTTATCTCCCATCTGGTCAGCAAAGAAAAATCGCCTTTCCTCGATTACGCCTATATGGAAACCGAAGCGAGGAAATACCTGGATATTCTCGGCAGCACAATTTCACCCAAGGCGAAAATCAGCAGTATCCCGATCGGCGACCGGCAGATTATTGAAATTGCCCGCGCGCTTGCGGCAGGCGCAAAATACCTGCTGTTTGACGAGCCGACATCCTCGCTTACCTTCAAGGAGAAGGAAAAGCTGTTCGAGGTGATCGGCTCGCTGAAAAAGCGGGGTGATACCATCATATTCATCTCCCATTTCCTCGACGAGGTCGCCGAAATCTGCGAGACCGTAACCGTGCTGCGCGACGGCAGGGTATCGGGCAGCGGAAACATGGCGGATTTCTCACGGGAGGATATCATCAAGTTTATTATCGGGGAATCCAAGGAAAAGGAAATTCCCAAGAGAACCGCACAGGTTGGGAATGTGGTGGTAAAGGCGGAGCATATTTCGGGGGAGAAGCTCCCGCACGATGTGTCTTTTGAGGTACACAGCGGGGAAGTGCTCGGAATTTGGGGGCTTATGGGCTCCGGCCGTTCCGAGACCATCCGCGCGATGTTCGGGCTGGACGCGCGGGCCGGCGGCAGGGTGTCCCTCAATACGGACGGGGAATTGAAGCAGGTCTCCAGCACGAAATTGCTTGAAAAATCAGGATATGTTACGGAGAACCGGCACAAGGACGGCCTTTTCCTCACGCAGCCGCTGTGGAAAAACAATTCCGCGGCAAGCCTGCGGCAGTTTGCAAGCAAAGCGCTCAAGGTGCTGAACCCCAAAAAGGAAATGGCGGCGGCGGACGAAATGAAAGAGCGGCTTAATATCAAGGCGCCGGATATGAAGATACTGGCCTCCCAGCTTTCGGGCGGAAACCAGCAAAAGGTTGTGTTCAGCAAATGGCTGCAGAGGCGCCCGGACTTTTTCGTACTGGACGAGCCGACGCGCGGCGTGGATGTCGGTTCAAAAAATGAAATTCATGTAAAGGTGGCCGAGCTTGCAAACGACGGCGCGGCGGTGCTGCTGATTTCTTCGGAAATAGAGGAAATCCTCACGCTTTCGGACCGGGTGCTTGTCATGAATAAGGGCAGGATTGTCGCCGAGGTCGGCAAGGAAAATATGGAACGGCAGAACCTGATGGCCTTGTGCGTAGGGGAGGAGGAACAATAATGGGACGTGATTTAGGTACGGCAGCCCTGACGGGAGGCAAAGGATTCGGAAAAACGCTTTCCAATTACGGGTTTTATATTGTGTTTGTGGTGGTTGTCGTCATTTTCGGATGCGCGACGCCCACCTTCCTGACGGCGTTTAACATCCAGCAGCTGCTTCTTTCAAGCTGTGTATCGTTCATCATTTGCACAGGGCTGACATTTATTATCTTGACGGGCTCGCTCGATATGTCCGTCGGCTCGAATGCGTTTGTATCGGCGGCGACCGCGGTGATCCTGATGAAGGCGGGCGTGCCCATCCCGGCGGCGCTTATCGTATGCATCCTCGTAGGCGCGGGCATCGGGGCGGTGAACGGCCTTATGGTATCGAAGCTGAAAATGAATTCCATGCTGACGACGCTCGGCATGATGATCGGCCTGCGGGGCGTGGCCCTGCTGATTTCCAAAGGACGGCAGGTGTTCTTTGACAGCTCCATCAAGGAAGCGGGGATGTTCCAGGTGTTTGGCTTCCTGCCGGTGATTGTGCTGATCGGCATTGTGATGCTGATCGTCGGGCAGGTCGTGCTGTCGAAAACGCGGTTCGGGCGCAATGTGATCGCCATCGGGTGTTCGCAGCAGGCGGCGGAAAAAATGGGAATCAAGGTTGGAAAAACCATGATGACACTGTTTGTATTCTCGGGCATCTGCTCGGCCATCGGCGGGATTGCGGCCATGATTAACGTCGGCGCGGTACAGCCCTATATGGGCGTGGGCCTTGAATTCACAACGGTTACGGCAATTGTGCTTGGCGGCACAAGCCTTTTTGGCGGCAAGGGCTCCCTCATTCCGGGAACCATCCTCGGCATCCTTATGCTGGTGATTATCGAGAACGGCCTGGGGCTCCTCGGGGCAAGCCCGTTTATCTATCCGTTTGTACGCGGCCTGATTATATTTATCGCAATGTTTGCAGATTCAATTAAAAACAGATAAGGAGAAAGACAATGTATAGGAAACCGAAGCTTGGGCTTTTAACGATTTCGGACAACCGGGAAAAAGCGCATAACAATCTGTATGCGATGAACAAGGAGTTTGAAGAAAAGGTCGTCTCGCAAATCCGCAGTACGGGAGAAATTGACCTTGTGGTGGCGGACGTCATTGTTCATACCGCGAAGGAAGCGGCGGACGAGGCAAAAAAGCTGATGGCCGCGGATGTGGACGGCGTAATCTTCAACTTTACGATTTGGGTTTATCCGAACCTCGCGGTGATCGCGGCACGGTTCATCGACAGGCCGCTGCTGATGCTTTCCAACCTGAACCCCGAATATGCGGGGCTTGTGGGTATGATGGCAAGCGCGGGCAGCCTTGACCAGCTTGGCGTCCGCAATTACCGCGTGTGGGGAGACGTCGCCCAAAAGGAAGTGATGGATAAGATTTTGAGCTTTGCGAGGGCCGCCAAGGTCGCGACTTCCCTCAAGGGAAGCGTATACGGAATGATCGGCGGGCGCAGCATGGGTATGTACACGGGCGTTGCCGAGCAATCCGTATGGATGAAAAAGTTCGGCATCGATTGCGAGCATATTGACGAGATGGAAATCCTGCGCCTCGCGGAGCTGATCGATAAAGACCGGGAACAGCATGCGTTCGAGTGGCTGACCGAAAACATCGGCTGCATCCATTATGACGGGGAAGGACTCACGGAAGAAAAGCTGCGTTTCCAGATACGCTGCTACCTGGCGACAAAAGACATGGTGCGGGACCGCGAGCTTTCCTTCATCGGCATCAAATGCCAGCCGGAAATGGGCAACCATTTCGTGACGCAGTGCCTGTCGCAGGCGTTCCTCAACGACCCTTACGACATGGAGGGGGAAAAGGATATTACGCCCACGGCCTGCGAAAACGATATGGACGGCGGCCTTACCATGTATATTATGAACCTGCTGACGGGCGCGCCGCCCCTGTTCTTCGATTTCCGCCATTACGATACGGAAAACGACGTGTTCGTATTCTCAAACTGCGGTTCACAGTCCACCTATTATGCGGGACTGTCGGACGACTACCGGGAAAACCTCAGGAATGTTGAATTTTATGCGCAAACCCCCGACTTTTTTGAGGCCGGCGGAGCGACGGTGCAGTATATGGCAAAGGCCGGGGAGCTTACCTGCGCACGGCTGACGCGCAGCAATGGAAAATACCGGATGGTTATTTTCCCGGCAAAAACGCTGGAATTCCCGCGCGAAAAGATGGAAGAGACGCAAATCAACTGGCCGGCGGCGTATATCAAAATCGGCGTATCGGCGGAGGAGTTGATTAACCTCTACGGTTCCAATCACGCGCACGGCGTGCGGGGGAACTGTGTGGAAGAACTGGTTAAAATCTGCGAAATGCTGGATATTGAACCGATTGTCCTGCAATAAACAAGTCCTCTTACTGAATGGGGAGAACGGTGCCGCCCAAAAAGGTTAACCTCCTATGGGAAGCGCGGCGGCGTTCTCCCTGTTGATTTTCTGTTATTCCGGAAACCGGGAAATATGAACAATCTTTTAAAAAATGCGTGAATAAAGCGCATTTTTTTTTGAAAAGTGGAAACGCTGATTTTTTGATGATATAATAACTCTATGTTTGGATATATTGTGCCTCTTACCGGGGAGCTGAAAGTGCGTGAGCTGAATGTGTACCGTGCGTACTACTGCGGACTGTGCAAGGCGCTGAAAAGCGAGTACAGGAAGACGGCGGTGCTCAATTTCGACAGCGTTTTTTTATACCTGCTTGCGGACGGCCTGCGCGGGGAAGCGGGGGAGCCGCAAATGGAGAAATGCGCGCTGCATCCGGTGAAAAGGCGTCCGGCGATTGTTACACCGGCGGCAGGATATGCCGCGGATATCAATATCCTTATGGCGTATTACAGCGCGGAAGACCACGAGCGCGACGGCAGGCGGGGCATGCGCTTTGCGCGGATGTTCCTGAAAAAGGCGTATGCAAAGGCAAAAGAGCGGCATCAAAACGTGGTGCGCACCGCGGATGAAACCATCGCGGAGCTTGTGAAGCTGGAGCAGGAGCATTCCCCCAACACGGATGCGGCGGCGGATTCGTATGCGCGGCTCCTTGGAACGGTTATGACGGACGCGGACGTGCTGCAGTCGCATATCCTGTACGACCTTGGATACAGCCTCGGGCGGTGGATTTACCTCATCGACGCGGCCGAGGATTGGGAAGAAGACGTAAAGCGGGACAATTACAACGTATATGCGTGCAAATACGGCAGGCCGGACGATGCGGTGCGCGTGCAAATCGAGCAGAGTTTATATTATACGCTGGCCCAGGCCGCGGAAGCGCTTTCGCGCCTGGAACTGAAACGGAACAGGGAATTATTGGAAAATATCATCTACCTCGGGTGCAGGGAACAGACGCACGCAGTCCTTACGGACGGGCGCAGGCTCACCGCTCCGGTAGAAAATAAGATATAAAGGATACGGGATGAATCCATACGAAGTGCTTGGCGTTTCGGAAAACGCCACAGACGAAGAGATCAAGGCGGCGTACCGCAGGCTGGTCAAAAAATATCATCCGGACCGATTTGCAAGCGATCCGGAAAAGCAGGCGGCTGCAAGTGAAAAATTAAAGCAGGTCAATGCGGCGTACGATATGATTACAAAAATGAAGCAGGGGAATTACACCCAGGCGGGCGGTTCGCCGCAGTTTGCGGCTGTGCGCGCGGCCATCCAGCGCGGCGAGCTTGCAAACGCGGAAGCCATGCTGAACCGCATGGGCGAGCGCCCTGCGGAATGGCATTTTTTGATGGGCGTAATCCTGTTCCGGCGCGGGTGGTATGACGGCGCGGCGGAACACTTCAATATCGCCTACCAGATGGAACCGGGAAACGCGGAATATGAACAGGCCATGCGCACGATGACGCAGGCGACGGGCATGTATATGGATTTTGGAGACAGTGAGGGAGCGGACGGCTCGAGGAAGATGTGGGGCATCTGTTCAACCTGCCTGTGCATTGGGTGCCTGGCGGGCGGAATGTGCTGCCGGCCGGCGCTGTGCTGTTATATTTAAGGGGTAAGCATGATAAGAGGTTATGGCAAGAGAACAAACAAGGGAAGCCTTGTGGTCATGTTTGCGGCGTTTACGCTGCTTACGTTATATTTGGCGGATATATTGCCCGTCCTGCGGATTACGATGTATTTCATTTCCTCGTTGTTTGTTATGGGCGTCATGGTGGAGCGCATGCCCGCCGCGGCGATTATTTCGTTTATCTGCATCGTATTTTTGGGCTTTTTGATCCTGCCTGTGAAAACGGGCGTTTTGCCGTACCTGTTCTTTTTCGGGCATTATGGAATTTTCAAATATTTTGTGGATGCGGACCGCAGGGGCAACCTCAATCTTTTGAAAAAGCTGGTATATTTCAACGTATTTGCGGCGCTGATTTATTTCCAGGCCGGTGCGTGGATGACGGAGCAGTTCCCCTTTGCGGTGCCGTGGTGGGGGCTCGTGATTGCCGGAGAGCTTGTGTTTTTGCTTTATGATTGGTTATTTACCAAGATTACGCAGTGGTATTACGGGTCCGTGCGGAACAAGCTGCTGAACACGGGCGAGTTCTGACGCATATGCGGAAACGGCTTTTCAGGTTATGGAATGAAGCGCCCTTCCAAAGAAAAGGAACGGGGCTAAGCAAAGGAGTTTTCTATGGAATCGGCTTATGAAGTTGCGGCATATGCGCTGCGGTATTGGTTTATTGCCGCGGTGCTCGTGATTCTCATTGCGGTGATTTATATTTCCTATAAGGAATACCAGCAGAAAAAATTCGTGATGACGGAAATCAGCCAGTTCGGCGGCTATATGAAAATCATCGGCGGGCCGCGCGAGTTTATCGGCGACCGCTTCGGCCTGCGCGAAAACAACACCATCGGCAGTGATTCGCGCTGCGATATCGTCCTGCCGGACAGGACCGTGAAAAGGAACCATGCGGTTATTTTCCAGGATGGGGATGATTATTACCTTGAACCTGTGGCAAAGGCACCCACTAAAATCAACGGGCGCAAGGCGATCAATGCGCACAAGCTGAAAACGGGCGATTCGGTGTCGTTCGGGGATGTGGAGCTGCGCATCTACTTCAAGAGGACGAGGATAGAGCATGATAATTAAGAGATTCGGGGCGGGGATTATCCTTGCCTTCATGATATTGTTTTTATTGTCGGGCATGTTCCTGCTTTCATTCGCGGGCGGCACGTTCAATATGGAGGCGGTAATCCTCGGTATTATTTTCGCCGTATTCATTGTTGCGCAGTATAATATCCTCAAGGGGATATTCAAGCATCTGGAGCGCTTTGCGCTGCTGATCGCGGACTTCCTGTGCATTATCAGCATTGTGATTTTATACCGCATCAACCCGGATGTGGCGCAGAAGCAGCTGATCTGGATTCTGATCGGCAACGTATGCATGATCGTCGCCATGCTGGTCATCAAACGATCGCATGATTTCGGGAAAATCAACTGGATATTCATGATCCTTGCGGTGGGAATGCTGGGGATGACCCTGATTTTCGCGAGCAGGATCGGCGGCGCCAAAAACTGGATCAATATCGGGCCGTTTTCCTTCCAGCCCAGTGAATTCGCAAAAATACTTTTCTTGATCGTCACCGCGTATTTCCTTTCCTCGCGGGACAGGAAACGCGATATGTGGCCGTATTTTGTGTTTACCATCGCGTGTGTCGGCCTTTTGGTGCTCTCGCGCGACCTTGGCGCGGCGCTCCTTTTCGCGGGCACCTTCCTGATCGTGTTCTATGTGGGAACGGGCAGCGTGGGCATCACGCTCGGCGCGACCGCGGCGTTCGCGGGCGGCGCGTTCCTTTCCTATAAGATGTTCGACCATGTGAAAACGCGCGTGGAGGTATGGCAGGACCCGTGGGCGACCTATAACGACAAGGGCTACCAGATCGTGCAGGGGCTTCTTGCCATTGCGAGCGGCGGCCTGCTCGGCACCGGGCTTGGCCTCGGCATGCCCGAGGTAATCCCGGTGGGCACCTCCGACTACATTTTCGCGGCAATCGCCGAGGAATTCGGTATTATTGTGGCAATCGGCATCATCGCGCTGTACCTTGTGTTCATCATCCGCGGTATTTTGATCGCGATGGATGCGCGTACAAAATTTGATAAGCTGCTTGTCTTTGGCGCGACGGCAATGCTTTCGCTGCAAAGCTTTATTATCATCGGCGGGGTCATCAAGCTCATCCCGCTCACGGGAATCACAATGCCCTTTGTAAGCTCGGGCGGCAGCTCGATGCTGTCCGCTATGATGCAGCTTGGCATCATCGAGGGAGTGGCCCTCAAAAACGGCGAATATGAGGAAGCCGAGCTCGAAGAGATGGGAGGCGGCGTGGCATGAAGAAAAAACCGAACCTGAAAAAGAATATGCGCGTGATGCTCGGTGTTTTCTGCTGCCTGTTTGTGCTGCTGGGTTCTTACCTTTTGTATTCAACGGTGGTATACGGAGACCAGTGGTTCACCACGCCGTATAACCCGCGCATCTCGGCGTCCAAAAATATCGAAAATGCGGGCTCAATCTATGACCGCAACGGAATCCCGCTGGCCTATACGGAAAACGGGGAGCGGAAATATGCGGAGGGCGAGGATATGCGCCGCGCGGTCAGCCATACGGTGGGCGATATTTACGGGAAATCGCTCGGGGCGGAGACGCTGTTCGCGAAATACCTTTACGGCTACGACCAGAACGTGGTGGATAAGCTGAACAGTGTGCAGAGCGGCCAGAAGGGCGGGGACGTATACCTTACCATCGACGCGGAGCTGTGCGAATATATTTATGACAATATGCGTCCGGAACCGGGCGCGGTGGTGCTGATGAATTACGAGACGGGGGAAATCCTTGCCAGCGTTTCCAAGCCGACCTTCGACCCCTATACGGCGAAGGAAGATACGGAAGAGTCGGGCGCGAAGTTTGTAAACCGCGTAACGCAGGGCCTGTATCCGCCCGGCTCGACGATGAAAATACTCACGGCCGCGGCCGCGCTTGAAAACGGGGTCACCGGCCTCGAGGTCGACTGTACGGGCGAGGCGATCATCGAGGGACAACGGGTCACCTGCACCTCGGAGCACGGCCATGTGGATTTTGGGACGGCGTTTGAAAAGTCGTGCAATATTTACTTCGGTGAGCTCGCGGTGGAGCTCGGCGACGACGCCATGCTCGAAACGGCGAATAAGTTCGGGTACAATTACAACTTCAAATTCCCGGATTTCACGTTATACAACAGCCAGTTCAACGTGTCCGGCAACAAGGGCGACCTCGCGTGGGCGGGAATCGGCCAATACGAGGACCTCGTGACCCCCATGCACAATATGATGATTTCAGCGGGTGTGGCCAACGGCGGGGTCATTATGCAGCCGAACACGTTAAAGGACGTGAAGTATGGCGGGAACAGCTCCTATCACTATACGCCCACCGAATTCCGCACGATTATGCCGCAAAACGTGGCGGCGCAGATTACGGAATATATGCGTAATACGGTGGACCACGGCACGGCGACAAGCGCAGATATCGGAAATGCGACGGTGTGCGGCAAAACGGGCACGGCGGAATATGTGGAAGACGGCGAAGTGCATAACCATTCGTGGTTCGTCGGCTTTGTGGAAGACCCGGCGCATCCGCTTGCCATCGCGGTAATCGGCGAGGGGGCGGGCTTTGGTTCGCGCTACGCGACGCCGCTTGCCGGGGAGATACTCGAGCATGCGATTGAGATGGGTTACTGAGGGAGCGAATATTGAATAGTTAAGAGTTAATAATGAAGGAGCCGCCTTCGGCGGCGATTATAAATGTCGCGGAGCGACGCCATACTTATTCACTATTACTTATTAATTGTTACTTGAAACATATGGAATTAACGGAAAACCTGCAAAAAAAAATTAAAAACCTGCCGCAGAATCCGGGCGTGTATATCATGCGCGACGCGGACGGAGAGGTTATATATGTGGGCAAGGCGCGGGTCCTGAAAAACCGCGTGAGCCAGTATTTCCGCAAGGAAGCGCAGAAATACGCGAAGGTGGCGGCAATGGTCAGCCATATCGCGGATTTTGAGTATATCATTACGGATACGGAGCTCGAGGCGCTGATCCTCGAGTGCAACCTCATCAAGAAATACCGCCCCTATTATAATATCCTGCTCAAGGACGATAAGCATTTTCCCTATGTGCGTGTGGACCTCAACGAAGATTTCCCGCGCGTCACGGTGGTACGCAGCGTGAAAGACGACGGCGCGAAATATTACGGGCCCTTTATCGCGGCGCATGTCATCCGCGACGTGCTCGACCAGATATACCGCCTGTATCCGCTCCGAAGCTGTAAAAACGATATTCCGCGCATGATCGCCCGCGGCGAGCGTCCGTGCCTCAATTACGAAATGGGCCGGTGCATCGGGCCGTGTACGGGAAAGGTTTCAAAAGAGGAATACGACAAGCTGGTGAAGGAAGTCATCAGCGTGGTGTCGGGGGGCAACCCCGCGGTGCGCAAAGAGCTCGTGCGCAAAATGAATGAAGCCGCTGAAAACATGAACTACGAGCAGGCGGCTCTCCTGCGGGACCGGATTGCCCTCATCGACCGCATCCGCGAGAAACAGCGCGCGGGCTTCCCGAATTTGGACGACAAGGATGTATTTGCCGTAGAAAAAGGCCTCAAAACGGCGGTCGTGCAGGCGTTCCTATTCCGCGACGGTAAATTGAACTATGCGCAGAAATATTATTTTGACTATGACGGAGAGCCGCTTTCCGAAATCATGAGCGAATTCCTGCAGCAGTATTACGCGGAAAAAAGCGGCGTTCCAAGGCATATTTATACGCTGCCCCGGCCCGACGATGCGGAGCTCCTGCAAGAGTGGCTCAGCGAAAAACGCGGCTCCAGGGTGGAGATCAGGGAAGCGGTGCGCGGGGATAACCGCAAGCTTGCGGAGCTTGCAAGGAAAAACGCGGGCGATGCAATTAAGATCAAGGAAGGCATGCAGGCGCAGCGCGAGGCGGCGGCGGGCAACCTTGCCAAAGCGCTCGGGCTTGACGCGAACCTCCACAGGATCGAATGCTACGATATTTCAAACACCCAGGGCACGGATAACGTCGCCTCTATGGTGGTGTTTACGGACGGCAGGCCGGACCGCAAAAAAAACCGCCATTTCCGCATCAAATCCTTTGAAGGAGCGGATGATTTCGCGTCCCTGAACGAAGCGCTCACCCGGCGGCTCCTGCGCGGCCTGAAAGGGGACGAAAGCTTCCTGCCCATGCCCGACCTCATTATTATCGACGGCGGCAAGGGCCAGCTGCACGCGGCGCGCGACGCACTTTTTTCACTGGGATGCGAAGAAATACCAATCGTAAGCCTGGCAAAAAAGCAGGAAGAAATTTTTGTGCCCGGACGGGATGAAAGCATTCTCCTCAAGGTAGGAAGCCCGGAATTCCGGCTTGTGACGGGAATTCGCGATGAAGCCCACCATTTTGCGATTTCCTATCACCGCAAGCTGCGCGAAAAACGGCATCATACGGGCGAGCTGGATAAGATCGAGGGAATCGGGCAGACGCGTAAACGGGCCTTATTAAAGGCGTTCGGCAGTGTGAAAAATATCAAATCGGCAACCCTTGAAGAATTAAAAACCGCAAAGGGGGTGCCCGCGAACATTGCGGAGGCGGTGCACCGCTATTTCCATCCGGAGCAATAAACTCCCTTCCTTCGCGGGGGTTAATGCGCATAAACAATCCATATAAGGTAATGTATTATATTGGGCGTGCGGTTTTTTGGCGGGAAGGAGAAATGCCTCTATGAGCACAATCGGCTACATTAACGTTTCGCTTGAAATATGGGGGAGCATTTTATGCCTTGTCGTCGCCCTGTGCATGCGCATCGGGAAAAATGCCAAAACCCGGCCAAGCCGTATTTTTTTCCGCGTGCTGCTCTTCAACATAATCGTGCTCGTAAGCGATGCGGCGGCCTGGCTGTTCAAAGGGCATACGGACCCGGCAAGCTATGCCGGCGTCCGCATTTCAAACTTTTTGGTCTTTGCATGCGGCTACCTGCTCCTCGCAGCGTTCACAAACTACCTTACCAGCTATATCGGCGGGAGGACGGCGGTTTCCCGCATTCCGCTCCGCCTGGTCCGGATCATGGGCGTGGTGGCGCTTGTCTGCGTGGTTATCTCGCAGTTCAACCATATGTTTTATTCGTTCGACGCGAACAATATATACCACCGGGAGAGTCTCTTCTGGCTGTCTCAGGTTTGGGGGATTGCCGGGATGTGCGTCAATGCAAGCCTGCTGGTCCGTTACCGGAAGAGCCTCAGCCGTATAGAGCATATTGCCCTGTCCTCATATATTATCCTGCCCGTGGCGGCCATGTGCATCCAGCTTACCGTCTATGGAATCGCGCTTTTGAACCTTGCGACAACCATTGCAATCCTGGTCGTTTTTTTATTGGTCCAGACGGAACAGGCGAGGCTGCTGCAGGAGAAGGAAACGGAGCTTGCGGATTCCCGCATTGCCGTGATGCTTAGCCAGATACAGCCTCATTTCCTGTACAATTCGCTGACCGCCATCAGGCAGCTGTGCGACAGCGACCCGGCCGGGGCCAAGGAAGCCGTTGCAGAATTTTCGGGCTGCCTGCGCGGCAATCTCGACGCGCTTACGGCAAAACGGTGCATTCCCTTTGAACGGGAAATGGAGCAGGTTAAAAATTACCTGTCCCTCGAGAAAAGGCGGTTTGGAAGCGTTTTGCAGGCGCGCTTCGACCTTGGGGCGACGGGGTTCCTGATCCCGCCGCTGACAGTGCAGCCGGTGGTGGAAAATGCCGTGCGCCACGGTATTACCCAAAAACCGGGCGGCGGCACGGTGCATATTTCGGCGTATGAGGAGAAAGACGCTTTCGTCGTCACGGTGGCGGACGACGGCGTGGGCATCGATCCGGCATATATGGAGGATGGGAAAAACCATGTGGGGCTTGAAAACGTCAGGAAACGGGTAGAGGCAATGTGCGGCGGCAGGGTCGCCGTGGAAAGCAGGCGAAACGAAGGCACGATGGTCAAAATTACCATCCCGAAGGGAGAAACATATGCGGCTGATTGCGGTGGACGATGAGCGTTTCGCGCTTATGGATATAATGGAAGCGATCCGAAAGGCGGTGCCCGGCGCGGAACCGGAAGGCTTTTCCAGCCCGGAAAGCGCGCTTTGCTGGGCGCGGAGAAGCCCGGTCGACGTAGCGTTCCTTGATATTGAGATGGCCGGAGTAAACGGGCTTGAGCTCGCCCGGAGGCTGAAGGATATCCGCGGGGAGACGAACATTATTTTTGTGACGGGCCATTCGGAATACGCGGTGGACGCTTTCAGTATGTTTGCCAGCGGCTATTTGCTGAAGCCCGTTGCGGCAAAGCAGATTGCCGCGGCGATGGAGCATTTGCGCAACCCCCTCCGCAGGGAGGACGGGGAAAAACGGATACGGGTACAGACCTTCGGCAATTTCGAGGTTTTTTGCGACGGGCGGCCCCTCCATTTTTCGCGCAGTAAAGCGAAGGAGCTTTTTGCCTACCTGGTCCATAAACGGGGAACGGCATGTACAACGCGGGAGGTTGCGGCCGTGCTGTATGGCGACCAGCCGTATACGCCTTCCCTGCAAAAGCAGGTGCAGACGGTGCTGTCCGCCATGATGCGCACCTTTCAGGAGAACGGTGTTCGCGGTTGCATTATTCGCGGCTATAACCGAACGGCGGTCGACGTCTCCAAAATCGATTGCGACCTGTACCGTTTCCTCAGCTGGGATGCGGAAGCGGTCAACGAATACATGGGCGAGTATATGACAAGCTACAGCTGGGCGGAATTTGTCACGGGTTACCTAGACAGCCGCATAACCTGAAACGATGGGAGAGGCCTGAATATACAAGATCAGGCCTTTTTTGATGTTCTTTTGATGTAGTTTCAAACGTATACTGTAATGAAGTCGGGGGGAGAACTGTCATGAAAAAAAACATATTGCTGCGTACAAACCTGTTTGTATGCATTGTAATTATCCTGGGATTTGTTACAACCTCGATTATCAGCTATCAGTCCAACCAGGGGATTTTCCGCAAGAATGTGGAGAGCGTTACGACCCTTACCGCGGAAGGAATCTACCACCAGATCGACGCCACGTTTATTAAGCCGGTCAATATTTCGCTTACGATGGCGAATGACAGCCTCTTAAAAGAGCTTCTCCTAGGGGAAGAAACGCGGCAGGGCGACCAAACGTTCGCGGATGACATGCGCGGTTACTTGGACGCATACCGGCAAAAATACGGTTACGATTCGGTGTTTTTGGCGTCCGCGCAGACAAACAGGTATTACAATTTCAACGGGCTTGACCGGACGCTGCAGCAGGGCGACCCGGAAAACGAATGGTTTTATGATTTCCTTGAATCGGATGCGGAATATTCCCTGAACATCGATAACGATGAGGCAGGCGCGGCGGGGAACGAGATCACTGTTTTTATCAACTGCAGGATATACGGGCCGGACGGTAAAACGGCAGGCGTTGTGGGGGTCGGCTTCCGCGTAAGCGAGCTGCAGGAGCTGTTCAAAAGCTATGAGGACAAATTTGGCGTGAAGACCTGCCTGACCGACGAAACGGGAACGGTGCAGATTTCCGGCAGCGGGACGGCATATCATGCGGTCGATTTTTTTGAATCCTGTCCATACCCGGAATTGAAGGAACAGGTGCTCGAAAGCCGGGACGGGGCGGAGACCTTCTGGTATTCCACGGAAAAAGGAAGCGGATACCTCGTCAACACCTATGTGGAGAACCTTGGCTGGCACCTCCTGGTGGATCACGATACGACCGCCATAGATCAGGCGCTTGCACGGCAGTTCTTGTGCGGGCTCGTGGTGATACTCGTGATTATTGCCGCCGTGCTGATCCTCATCACGAAAGTGATCCGCAAATACAACCGGAGGATCACCGACCTTACGGTGGCGAAAGAGCTGGAACACCATGACATGTTCCAAAAAGCGACGGAACAGCTTTATGAAAACATTTATGAGATAGACATTACCCACAACCGGGCGGCGAGCGAGGAGACCGAGAATTATTTTGAAAGCCTGGGCGCGCCCGTGAACGTGCCGTATGACGACGCCCTCCGGGTCATCGCTGAAAAACAAATCAAGGAAGAATTCCGGAAGGGATATATCGATACGTTTTCACAGAAATCCGTCCTGCAGGCATACCGGGACGGCGTGGAAAACCTCCGGTACGATTTTATGATCAGCACCGATGGGGAGAATTATTACTGGATGCGTATCCTCGCCCAGATTTTTCATTGGGACGACGACGATTCGGTACGGATGCTGGTCTACCGTCAGAATATCGACGAAGAAAAAAAGCGGGAATTGTACCTTTACGACCAGATGCAAAAGGATTCCCTGACGGGCCTCGTCAACAAAGCGGCCACCCAGGAGCACATCCGGGCGCTGCTGCAAAAAAAACCGAAGGACCGGTTTGCCTTTTTTATCCTGGATATGGATAATTTCAAAGGGATCAACGACCGTCTCGGCCATGCGGTGGGCGATTCCGTGCTGGTCGGCTTTGCAAAGGCCCTCCGGGCGCAATTCCGGGAAGACGACGTGGTGGGACGGATCGGCGGGGATGAATTTGTAGCGTTCATGCCCGTCCCGAACCGCGAGGCGGCACAGCGGAAGGCGCGGGAACTCGTAGCAGGCCTCCGCGGAAGCAGGGAGCTTGCAGCCGGAACCTGCCGGGTTACCGTCAGCATTGGCGTAGCCCTTTCACCGGAAGCGGGAAGGGATTTTGAAACACTTTATAAAAATGCGGATTTTGCCCTGTATCAAACGAAAAAGCGGGGACGGGACGGGTTTGCGTTCTATGAAAAAAGATAAGCGGCAGTAGGCTTTCCGTCGCGCGGGGCATTGCGCTTTATAATTCCGAAACGGATATGGTGTTCGGTAATGTCTTTAAGCGGGCGGACGAAGCGATGTACCAGAACAAAGCGGATATGAAAACGCCCGGAGACAAATAGGACGAAAAAAACGGCACAGCGGATATGGATCGCTGTGCCGTTTAAAAGATCGATATTACCATGCCTGCCGGGGCAGGCATGCGCCTTGCTTATTCCCCGAAATTATTGTCAACAAGCTCCGCAAGAGCTTCCACAGCGTCCTTCTCATCGCCGCCGTTTGCGAATACATAAATGGATTCGCCCTTTTTCACACCCAGGGAAAGCAGCCCCATGATGCTCTTCGCGTTGATTTTTTTGTTGGAAAATTCGATCAGAATCTGCGAATCGAACTGGTTTGCAACCTGCACAAAGCTGGCAGCTGCTTTTGCTTTCAGACCGTCATTGTTCTTGATGATGAGTTCTTTGTAAATCATTTCAAATCCTCCCTTTGTTGCTTAGTGTCGGTTGGCCGTGGGGACGCTTCATGGAGCTCCTGCGCAATCGCGTTGATTTTGCGAAGCCGGTGATTCATCCCCGATTTAGTCGTCCCGCAAAGTTCGCACAATTCACCGAGAGTCGCCTCGGGATTGGCAAGCCTGAGTTCCGCCGCCTCACGCAGTGGGTCGCTTAAATGCTTGAGGCCGATCGTCCGTTCTATCTTGTGGATATTCATAACCTGCACCGTGGCAGCATTAACGGTTTTATTGATATTGGCCGTATCGCAATTTACAGCCCGGTTGACATTATTGCGCATTTCTTTTAATACGCGCACATTTTCAAAATTCAAAATAGAAGAATAAGCGCCTATCATTGCAAGCAACGCGGCAATCCCGTCTCCTTCATTTAAGTATACCACAAAATTTTGCCTGCGGTGAATTATTTTTGCCCGAATTTCATTTTTTTCGAGAATTGAAAGCAGCACCTGCGCAAACGCCTCGGAATTCGTAACAAATTCGGCATGGTAATTCTTTTTGGGATTGGAAACCGTGCCTCCGCCCAAAAACGCGCCGCGCAGGATCGCCGCCCGGCAGCATTCCTTCTCCAGCATTTCCCTTGGAGGGACGGCGTCCGTGAGCAGGTTTCCTTCAAGGCCCAGCACGGATAAAAGCAGGGCCGCGTCGGTGACGACAATCGTATAGCTGTGCTTTTTCTTCAGCAGGTTATCCTTAATTTCAACCTCGGAATCAAGCTTCAGGATGCGTGTCACCGTATCATAGATTCGCTTGGCGACCGCCATGTTTTCGGTATTGTATTTAATGCGTACGCCGCCGCTCGTAATGGAAAGATTCCCGCAAATCAGGGTAATGGCGCAAAGCTCCGCGACAATACAGCAGCCCTTTTCCTCCGCCTGCGTACAGATTTCATCTTTTGCAGCCATTGAAAACGACATAGTCCCCTCCGCGTCAGCAATTTTTCTCCAGGGTCAGGTCGCGGTGCTCGAGCGTCACCCGCATGCCTTTTTCAGACAGGCGCCGGTATAGCTCCTCCGCAATCGCGACGCTGCGGTGCATGCCTCCCGTGCAGCCAATACCGATCACAAGCTGGTTCTTATCCTCGCTTACAAAGCTCGGCGCAAGCGTTTCCACCATTTTCACCAGCTCCGTAAGGAAAAACTGCGTCTGGTCGAAGGAAAGCACAAAATCGCGCACATCCTCGTCGAGGCCGGAATGCCTGCGCATACCCTCCACATAAAACGGATTTTCAATAAAACGCATATCGAACACCATATCCGCGTCCAGCGGAATCCCGCGCTTATATCCGAACGAAATGATGGAGATCAGCAGCCGGTTGTCGTGGTCCGCAGAATACATGGTATCGATCATTTTTTTCAGCTTCATGACATTATAGGAAGAGGTGTCCACCACGTGGTTTGCCATGTCTTTCAACTGCTGGAGCTTGCGCCGTTCCATGTGGATTCCGGACAGGATTTCGCCGCTCCCCGAAACGGGATGGCTCCTGCGCACCTCCTTGAAACGCTTTACGAGCACTGCATCCGAAGCGTCGAGGAAGAGGATGTCGAGGTCAAGGTCCATCGTTTTCAGCTCGTCGATGGTCGCGTAAATCGAATCAAAAAAATCACCCATGCGCGTGTCCACCGTCACGGCGACCTTATCCCGGATATGCGTGCTTTCCATGCACAGCCTTGCAAACTGGGGGATCAGCTCGGGCATCAAATTATCGACGCAATAATACCCGAGGTCCTCGAGCCGCCGCAGCGCCGAAGACCTGCCCGCACCAGATAAGCCTGTTACAATCGTAAACTTCATAATTCTCCTTTGCGCGTTTCCATTATCTGCTATTTTGAGGCTTACGCGCACCCGGCGGGGGCGCGTTTTGCTTTCTTATTCCGCGTTGATAACCTGCTCCGCCGTGATTCCCGCGGCTTCCGCCTTTTTAAGGGCGGGCAGGAAATCGCCCACGCGCCCGGGGGAATGCGCATCGCTGCCCACCGAAAATTTCACGCCCGTTTTGGCACAGGCGGAAAGCTCCTCCGGCGTAAACTCCGGATGCTTGGCGTTGATTTCCATCACAACGCCTTTTTTCGCGGCATATTCCGCAAGCTTAAGCAAATCCACGGGCAGTCCGTAGCCCGGATGTACGATGATGTCGATGGGGTAACGGTCCATCGCGTTCAGGTAAGCCTGGGTGTTGCGCTCCACCGCTTTTTCCGTGCTGCGTTTAAACAGCATCATATTAAAGCGGTCGGAAAGCGTTTTATAGCGCACCAGCTTATGGTATCCCATCAGGAATACGTCGAAACGGTCCTTCCACTGCTCCGGGAAATCCACGTCGCCCTCCGAGGAAAGCAGGTTCATTTCCACACCCGCAAGCACCTCGATGTCGTTTTTGTAGGCTTCGCGCACCGTCTCGATATCCCGCAAATAGGCTTCCACATCCTTGATGTTGTAGCACATATGGAGCGGTCCGTGGTCGCTGATCGTGATCCGCCTGAGGCCAAGGGCAATGGCGGCCTTCACATTATCCTCCACGGTGCCCGTGCCGTGGCTGTGTACCGTATGCGTGTGGGTATCCGCAACAATTTTTAACATTAAAACTCTCCAAGCATTTTCACTTCCGGCTCGAGGATCACGCCGGTTTCCTTTAAGACGACCTCTTTAACATGTAAGATCAACTCATAAATATCGCGTGAAAAAGCGTTCCCTGTATTGATGATAAACCCGGCGTGCTTCTCCGAAACCTGCGCGCCGCCGATGGTAAAGCCCTTAAGGCCGCAGGCTTCGATCAAGGCTCCCGCATAATTCCCTTCCGGGCGCTTGAAGGTGCTGCCCGCGCTCGGGTAGGCGAGGGGCTGTTTCTCCCGCCGCCGGGCGTTCAGCTCGTTCATTTTATCCATGGATAACTGCGGGTCGCCCTCCGGCAGGGAAAATACCGCGCCGAGGATAATATAGCCCTTTTCCATTGCCGCGCTGTGCCGGTAGGAAAACTTCATTTCCGCAGCCGGAATTTCCCGGATTTCAAGACCGCTGTCCATCACGCGTACGGACGTCATGTAATCCTTCATCTCACCGCCGTATGCGCCCGCGTTCATGTATACCGCGCCGCCGAGGGCGCCCGGGATTCCACCCGCGAATTCAAGCCCCGCAAGCCCCGCGCGGATTGTCTCGAGGCACAGCGCCTTGAGTGGCACGCCCGTCTGTGCGGTTACGCTGTTTTCCCGCACGGAAACGCTGTCCATGCCGTCCGAAAGCTTTACAACCGCACCCCGCAGGCCCTCGTCGGAAACGAGCAGGTTGGAACCGCGCCCGATGACAACATAAGGAACATCCTCCCCGCGCAAAACGCGCAGCACGGAAACAAGCCCTTCCTCCGTTCGGGGAAGGAGCATCAGGTCTGCCGGACCGCCGGTTTTAAAGGTCGTGTGCGCGGCCATCGGTTCATTTTCACGAACGCCCGCCTCCCCGAGCAAGGAAACAAAACGCGCGGTAAGATGCTGGTAATTCATGCCTGGTTAATCACATCCATAATATTCTGGGCGAGCCATTCCCCGCCGCCCTGGCCAATGCTTTTGAGGCGGAAGTTCATTGCCGCCACCTCCATGACGATTGCAAGGTTGCGGCCCGGACGCACCGGAAGCGTAATCTGCGGCACCTTCACGCCGAGAAGCGTGATGTGGTTATCCGCCGTGCCAAGGCGGTCGATATCCCGCACATCGCCCGGCTCGAGGTGAATCGCCAGTTCAATCGATTTTTCCCGGCGGATGGAGCCCATGCCGTACAGCACGGAAACGTCGATAATCCCAAGGCCGCGTATCTCCATCATGTGCCGGATAATATCCGGCGACTGGCCGATCAGCGTATCGTCGGACAGCTTGTGGATTTCCACTACATCGTCCGCGACAAACCGGTGGCCCCGCTTCACAAGCTCGAGCGCGGTTTCGCTCTTGCCCACGCCGCTGTCCCCGGTGATGAACATACCGACGCCGTAAACGTCCATCAGGCCGCCGTGGCGGGAAATGACGGGCGCGAGCAGCGCGTCGAGGTAGATTGCCGTTTTATGGGAAAGCTTGGTGGTCGTGAGTCCCGACATCAGCACCGGAACGTCATATTTGCGCGCGCAGTCGAGGAACTCGTCCGGCGGCGTCAGGTTCCGGCCGATCAGCACGCATGGGATCGGATGGGAAAAAAAGCGGTCGAGGCGTTCCATCCGCGTTTCCGGGTCGAGCGTCTGCAAATATGTCATTTCCACCATGCCGAAAAGCTGGATTCTGTTGACCGCAAAATACTCAAAAAAACCGCTCATCTGCAGTCCCGGCCGGTTGAGGTCGCTCGAATCAATTTCCGCCGTATCACGGGGGCCCATATAGACGATGTTCAGGTTAATCGCCTTTGCGAGGTCCGTGATTTTAATCGTACGTTTCATACCATATCCACCCTCATATCATATATTTTTCTATCGCGAGCGCGACGCCGTCCTCATCACAGGAGGCGGTCACGTCGTCCGCGGCTTCCATACAGGCGCTGCACGCGTTTTTCATGGCAATGCCCATGCCCGCCCACTGTATCATGCTCTCGTCAATTTCACTGTCGCCGATGGCCATCACCTGCTGCCTTTCTATCCCCAGCTTTTTGGCGAGGTACTCAAGGGCGTTCCCCTTGGTTGCGGCGGGGTCCATGATCTCGAGGAAATCGCTCTGGGATTTTTTGACCACCAGCTCCGGGAACATGGCGGAAAGCTCGCTGCGGTATTCCTCCAGCTTTTCCGGCGTATCGATCAGCAGGATTTTGGCGGCGAGGATCATTTCTGTGTCCATCAGGTCCGGAGCCTCGATACCGCCGTAATTGCATACCCTTTCGTAGTAATCGGAATATTCGGTCCTGTGGAGGAAAAAATAGCCCTCGTCCGTATAAACCTGGAAATATACCCCGTGCGTCACGGCCCAGCGCATCACCTGCTTGGTGGTAATGGGGGAAAGGTATGCGGAATAAATCATCTTTCCGTCCGGGTCCGCGACCTGTCCGCCGCCGCAGACAATCGTGTAATCCTTGTTTTGCAGGGTCTCGTTGAATTCGGTTACCCCGGGGTAAGCCCTGCCGGACGCGAGGATAATGTGCGCCCCTTTTTCACGCGCCGCGTCGAGCGCCTCCCGGTTCCTCTTGGAAATTTGCTTTTCATAGTCGAGCAATGTGTCGTCAAGATCAAGTGCGATCAGCTTGTAAGCCATAAAAAATCTGCCTTCCTTTTTCTGTAAAATCACATTTCTATTATACAATAACCGCTTGGGATTGGAAAGCGCAAAAACCCGCCGGGCTGTCCAGAATTCCCAAAACGCCGCCAGGCGGCGGGCTTCCTCACCAGCAAAATTGTGAAAATCCCGATGGACTGGATATCCTGTCCCGTCCTTTGCAATTTTTGCCTCCTTGCGCCTATGGGCGCTCCTTCCTTCGGCGCGGGGATTGGAAAATTGCATCTTATGCGGCAAAACATTAAAGAAATTTTTACACAATTTGGAAAGGGCGCGTGTTATACTGGATGTAAGAAATAGCTGCAGGATAATTCAAACAGGCATTGTCCTTTTTAATGCTTCCTGCCGGGAACAAATTGTTTGCGGGGGCCTTTTGCGCGAAGCAAAATAACCTTAAGCAGGGATAACAAACCAAAAAGGGGAAAGCGTTTTCCCCTCCTGGAAACGGCTGAAAGGAGCGCTGCGGGGTGGTCGATTTTACACATTTACATGTTCATACGGAATACAGCCTGCTCGACGGCGCGGGGCGCATCGGCGACCTCGTCGCCAGTGCAAAAAAACAGGGCATGGACGCGCTTGCCATCACCGACCATGGCGTGATGTACGGCGCGCTCGATTTTTACGAGGCGGCGAAGAAAGAAGGCGTCAAGCCGATTATCGGGTGCGAGGTTTATGTGGCGCCGGGCAGCCGGTTTGAAAAGACCTCGCTTTCGCGGGAATACGCGCACCTTGTGCTGCTGTGCAAGGATATGACGGGCTATAAAAACCTGATGAAGCTGGTTTCGGCGGGTTCGCTCGAGGGCTTTTATTATAAGCCGCGCATCGATTACGAGCTGCTTGCGGAGCATAACGAAGGCCTCGTGTGCCTGTCCGCATGCCTTGCGGGCGACGTACAGCGCCTGCTTGTGCAAAACGATTATAAGGGCGCGAAGCGTATGGCGCAGCGCCTTAAAGATATGTTCGGCGGGGACTTTTACCTCGAATTGCAGGACCACGGCATTCCGGACCAGCAGCGTATCAATCCGCTGATTTTAAAGCTCGCGGACGAGCTTTCCATCAAGGTCGTCGCGACCAACGACGTGCATTATGTGAACCGTGAGGATTCCTACGCGCAAAAGGTGTTGATGTGCATCCAGACCGTCACCACCATAGACCAGCCCAGCAAAATGGCGTTCGAGACGGAGGAATTTTATTTAAAATCCCCCAAGGAAATGAGCAAGCTTTTCCCGTATATCCCGGAGGCCCTCGCCAATACGCGGGAGGTTGCCGACAAGTGCAACCTTGAATTTGAATTCGGCAGCAACCACCTGCCTGAATTCAAGGTGCCGGAGGGCTATACCAACCGCGAATATTTGAGGCACCTTGCGGAAACGGGGCTCCGTGAACGCTATCCGGACCTTTCGGATGAAATCCGCGAACGCTTTGATTACGAGCTTTCCACTATCGACAGCATGGGCTTTACGGATTATTTCCTCATTGTGTGGGATTTTGTAAATTTTTCAAAGGAAAACGGCATTATGGTCGGCCCCGGGCGCGGGAGCGCGGCGGGAAGCATCGTGGCCTACAGCCTTGGAATCACGAATATAGACCCGATCAAGTATAACCTGCTGTTTGAGCGCTTTCTGAACCCGGAGCGCATCAGCATGCCGGATATCGACATCGACTTCTGTTATGAACGGCGGCAGGAGGTCATCGACTATGTCACGCAGAAATACGGAAGCGACCATGTGGCGCAGATCATTACCTTTGGCACGATGGGCGCGCGCCTTGTGATCCGCGATGTGGCGCGCGTGATGAACGTGAGCATTGCCGACGCGGACAAGCTTGCCAAAATGGTGCCTTTTGAACTCAAAATGACCATTGACAAAGCGCTTGACCGCAACCCGAAGCTGAAAGCGGAATATGAGAACAACCCGGATGCGAAGCGGGTGATCGACGTGGCCCGCAAGCTGGAAGGCATGGCGCGGCACGCGTCCACGCATGCGGCGGGCGTGGTGATCGCGGACGCGCCCATCACGGATTACGTGCCCCTGCAGAAGAACCCCAAGGATGAAAGCGTGATGACGCAGTACACCATGAAGAAGCTCGAAAGCATGGGGCTTCTCAAGATGGACTTCCTCGGCCTGCGCACGCTTACGGTAATCCGCGACGCGGTCCGCATGATCGAAGAAAACCACGGCGTAAAGCTTGATATCGATCAGCTCGATTTAAGCGACAAAAAGGTCTATGAGCTGATGTCGTCCGGCGATACGCTGGGCATCTTCCAGTTTGAAAGCGGCGGGATGCGGCGGCTGCTCCAGGAACTGAAACCGGAATGCCTCGACGATATCATGGCGGCAAACGCGCTTTTCCGTCCGGGCCCGATGGAGAGCATCCCGGATTATGTGCGCAGCAAGCACAATCCCAAAAGCGTGCATTACCTCCACCCCATGCTCGAACCGATTTTGAAGGACACCTACGGCTGCATGGTCTACCAGGAACAGATCATGCGCATTGTGCGCGATGTGGCGGGCTATTCCATGGCCAGGAGCGACCTTGTCCGCCGCGCCATGAGCAAAAAGCAGCAGAGCGTGCTGGAAAAGGAACGGGAAGTATTCATACACGGCGAAGAAGAAAACGGCACTGTCACAGTGGATGGCGCGGTGCGCCGCGGTATGGACGAGAAGACCGCGAACGAGCTTTTTGACCAGATGATGGCGTTTGCAAATTATGCGTTCAATAAATCCCATGCATGCGCGTACGCGGTGGTCGCCTTTGAAACGGCTTACCTCAAATGCTATTACCCGGTGGAATTTATGACCGCGCTCCTCAACAGCTTTATCACCAATAAGCAGAAGCTGGGCGAATATATCCAGACCATCAAAAACGAAGGAATCAGGATATTGCCGCCGGATGTCAACAAGTCGGGCATGCACTTCACCACGGAGGAAGGCTGCATCCGTTTCGGGCTTTCCGCAATCTCCTATGTCGGCGAGGCGATCGACGAGGTCATTACGCGGCGCGGCGGCGGGTATCAGGATTTTACGGACTTTGTGGAAAAAAATACGGACGTCCTCAACAAGAAGCGCCTTGAAAGCATGATTCTTTCCGGCTGCTTCGATTGCTTCGGGGTAAAGCGCGCGCAGCTGATGGCGGTGTACGAGCAGGTGCTCGGCGATGCGACGCAGCTCAAAAAACGGCAGGCCACCGGGCAAATGTCGCTCTTTGACAGCATGGAAGGGGATTTTGCCCCGCTTACGGTACAGCTTCCGGAAATCCCCGAATACGGCGAGGCGGAAAAGCTCTCCTATGAAAAGGAGATGACCGGCCTTTACATCAGCGGGCACCCGCTGGACGAGCTTGCGGATGTGCTGGTCAAGCGGCCCGTATCCATTGCGGATATCATGCAGACCGCGGGCGACGAAATAACGATGTATGAGTACGACGGCCGGGAGGTGGAGCTCCTCGGCATCGTGACCTCGGTGCGCGTGCGGCCCACGCGGCAAAAGAAAATGATGGCGAATTTTGTGCTCGAGGATTTGTACGCGCAGATGAACATGATCGCCTTCCCGAACGTCTATGCGGACGCGGAGGCCTTCCTCAAAACGGACGCCATCGTGAACGTCAGCGGCAGGGTCACGGTGGGGCAGAACGGCATCGAATTCCTCGCAGGCAAAATTACGCGCTATGTGCCGGACGATGCGTTTTTCGCGGGCAAGCAGTTGTATGTGAAGATCGCGCAGGACAAAAGCTGCGACGTTGACGGCCTGATGCGCATCATGGGGCGCTACCCGGGCGGCAGCAGCGCGGTGGTCTATGTGGAAAAAACAGGGCAGAAATATAAGCTGTGCGGCACGCGCAGCGTGGCCTACCGGGCGGAGCTGATCGAAGAGCTGGAGCAGTATCTCGGCAAGGAAAACGTGGTTGTGAAATAACAGGAACGTGTAAAACGCTCCCCGCCGCCCGGCGGAGGGGCGTTTTTTGCATACCGCCGGGGGGAAAAGCGCAGGCGGGAAAAAAGCGGTGGTACATTTTACATTTTCGGTCGTTTTATATTGTTTTTTTCTGATTTTTTTGTTAGAATACGTATTGATTGCGGATGTTTTGGAAAAGAGCATAAATCCCGGTTTTTTTCAAGGCCGCGGAGGATAAGCTGTAAGGGATGGAAAAGGCGTGTGCTCGCGCACACAAAGGATGAGAAATTTTAAAAGAAAGTTTAAATAAATGGTGATTGTGCTATGAAGAAAAGAATTGGAATACTGACAAGCGGCGGGGATACGCCGGGTATGAACGCGGGGATACGCTCCGTGGTAATGGCTGCCGATGCGGCGGGCTTCTCGGTCATGGGAATCACAAAGGGCTATGCGGGCCTTATCGACGGCCGCGTAGACCGCATCAAAACGGAGGATGTGGCCGGAATCGTCGAAAAGGGCGGTACGATCCTGAAAACGGCGCGCTGCGAGGAATTTAAAACGCAGGAGGGCCAGCAAAAGGCGCTCCAGGTCATCAAGGCGTTCGATATTTCGGGCGTGGTCGTGATCGGCGGGGACGGTTCGTTCCAGGGAGCGAAGGTTCTTTCGCACCTCGGCGTTCCGACGATCGGCATTCCCGGAACGATCGATAACGACCTTGCGTATACGGATTTTACCATCGGCTTTGATACGGCGGTAAACGGCGTTGTGGGGGAAATGTCGCGGATTCGCGACACCATGAATTCCCACGAGCGCGTGGGCGTAATCGAGGTCATGGGCAATAAGTGCGGGGATATCGCGCTCTATGCGGGCATCGCGGGCGGCGCGGAGCATATTATTATCCCGGAAGTGGAATTCGATATCGATTATATTTGCGATAAAATCATCGGCAACCGCATCAAGGGCAACATGACGAGTATCGTCCTGATCGCCGAGGGCGCGGGCAAGGGCGAAGCGGTTGCGAATTATATGCGCGCCAAGGCGAAGCTGGACGCCAAGGCCATTGTGCTCGGATACATCCAGAGGGGCGGCGCGCCGTCCGCGGCAGACCGGCTCCGCGCGACCAGCATGGGCGTGCGCGCGGTGCAATTGCTCGAAAAGGGAATCGGCAACCGCGTCGTAGGCATCCGGGATAACAAGATTATTGACGAAGATATCGACGAGGCGCTTTCCAAGGAATTGATTTTCCGCAAAGACCTCTATGATGAGTTCAAGATTATGTCGGAGAATATGCAGTAAAAAAGTTTCAGGGAATAGTCAAAAAAGGCTTTGAAAAAGCCTTTTTTGACTATATAAGTTTTTTTGTGAGGTGGAATGCCATCAATACGTTCGCAGTACCGGAAAGCGTGAAAATAGGCAGCGGGATTCTGTATCCGCAGCTGGAAGGATTTTTAAAACCTACGGACCGCGTGATGCTCATTGTCGACCGGGTTGTCGACGAGCTTTACGGGCAGGATGTTTACGCGTTTTTAGAGGGCCGCTGCAAAGCGGTCAAACGGGAATTTGTGCATGCTGGCTCGCTGAGGGAGGCATTCCTGAAATCCTATTACATCGTGAACCGCGATTTCGACGCGGTGATTGCGATGGGCGGCGGCAAGGTGCTCGACGTGGGGAAATATGCGTCCTCCATGTCGAAACGTCCGTTTATCAGCATTCCGACGTCCATTTCCCACGACGGCGTGGCGTCGCCGATCGCTGTTTTGAAATGCGACCACAATTCGGTGCGCAGCCTTGATTGTAAAATACCGTCCTGTATCATTATGGACCTCGACATCATCAAAACGGCGCCCGAAAAGCTGATCCTTGCGGGCCTCGGCGATCTTGTTTCCAATATTACGGCCCTGCGGGACTGGGAAAAGGCGGTCCATGCGGGGAAAGCCAGGATGGATGATTTTGCCTATATCATTTCCGGCACGGCGGTGCGCGCGATCCTGCAGTATACGCATCCGGATATCCGCGATACGGCGTTCCTCACGCAGCTTGCGGAATCCGTGGTTCTTTCCGGGCTTGCCATGAACATTACGGGCAATACCCGTCCGTCGAGCGGCGCGGAGCATCTCATCAGCCATGCCATCGACCAGACGGGCAAGGGCACCCTGCACGGAATCCAGACAGCGGTGGCCAGTATCCTCGTGGAATACCTCTACGGAGGGAATTACGAATTTATCCGCGATTACCTCAAACAGGCCGGGCTGCCGACGACGTTTGTGGAGCTTGGGCTCGCCTACGGGGATTATGTCCAGGTGATGCGCGCGGCACGGACGACACGCAAAAACAGGTATACGATCCTCGATGAAATTCCTTATGACGACGCTTACCTGAAAGAAATTTACGATGTGGTTTACGGAGGGACGAATGGCAGGACGTGAGAAACGGGGACGGGTGAACCCGAAGGCGGCGGAGCTTCGCGATATCGAATGTTTTGTGCTTGATATGGACGGAACGATCAACTTGGGAGAAAACCTGATTCCCGGCGCGAAGGAATATATCGAATATATGCAGAAAAATGGCGTGCCTTTTTACTTTTTCACCAATAATTCCTCAAAGGCGCCGGAGGATTATGTCAAAAAGCTGGAACGGCTCGGCTTTACGGGCATGACGCGCGAAAATATTATGACGTCCGGCGACGTGATGATCCATTACCTGAAAACCCACGGCGGACAGCGGATTTACCTTGCCGGGACGCCCGAGCTGGAGACGCAGTTCCGGCAAGCGGGTTTCACCCTGCTGCCTTCCGATACGGAAACCGCGGATTTTGCCGTGCTGGGGTTTGATAAAACCTTTAATTTTGAGAAAGCGGATGCGATTTCGCGGCTGGTTACCGCGGGCGTTCCCTTCCTTGCGACCAATATCGACCGCGTGTGTCCCCTCGAGGATGGGAAATTCTGCCCGGACTGCGGTTCAATGGCGTGCATGATTACGCATGCGACGGGCATCGAGCCGAAATTTGTAGGCAAGCCGTTCAAAGAGACGGTGGATTATATCCTTGCCAAAACGGGTTCGCCGCGGGAAAAGACGGCGATGGTGGGCGACCGCTTGTATACGGATGTGAAGACCGCCGTAAACGGCGGCATTGTGGGCGTCGCGGTGCTTTCGGGTGAAATCACCTATCAGGACATTGAAGACGGAGACGTTGCCCCGGATTATATCCTGGACAGCGTGTACGATATCTATATGGCAATCAAATAAAAGGAGGGAAACCAGAATGAAATATTTAATGGGAATCGATGTAGGAACGAGCGGCGTAAAATGCCTGATTATAGACGAGGAAGGGAAGGTTATCCGTTCGGTGACGAAATCCTATCCGCTGTATACCCCGAAGCCCGCGTGGTCGGAGCAGGACCCGGCGGACTGGTGGAAGGGCACCAAAGAGGCCTTGGAAGAGCTTCTTGCCGGGGTGGACAAAAAAAGCCTTGCGGCGGTCGGTTTTTCGGGGCAGATGCACGGCCTCGTTGCGCTTGACAAGGATAACAATGTGATCCGCAACGCAATCCTGTGGAACGACCAGCGCACAGGCGAGGAGTGCGAAGAGATCATCGCGGCGGCGGGGGGCCTCGACGGGCTTGTCGGCTATACGAACAACACGATGCTCACGGGCTTCACGGGCGGCAAAATTTTATGGGTCAAAAAACACGAGCCGGAAAATTTCGCGCGCATCGCAAAGTTTGTAATGCCCAAAGACTATATCCGCTATTGCCTGACGGGCGAAATTTCGACGGATGCGTCCGAGGCGTCGGGCACGGGGCTTTTCGACGTAAAGGAACGCAAATGGGCCGACGGCCTGATTGACAGGCTGGGGCTTGACCGTTCGATTTTCCCGAAGGTATACGAATCGGACGAGGTAACGGGCCATGTGACGGCGCAGGCGGCGGCGGAAACGGGAATCCCGGAAGGCCTCCCGGTGTATGGCGGCGGCGGCGACGCGGTCATACAGAATACGGGCATGGGCATCATCCGCGAAGGCACGCTCGGCGTGGTGATGGGGACCTCCGGCGTTGTCGCCACGGCGATGAACAGCTTTGGTAAAAACGAAGGCGGAAAGCTCCAGTTCTTCTGCAACAACGCGGCCGGGAAATATATGGCATTCGGCTGCCAGCTTTCCTGCGCGGGTTCCATGGAATGGTATAAAAACACCTTTTATGCGGAGAGCGCCGCGCCCTTCAAGGAAATCAACGAAGGGGCGGAGGCTTCCAGCATCGGTTCAAACGGAATCGTATTCCTGCCCTACCTTTCAGGCGAGCGCTGCCCCTATCCGGACGCGGATGCGCGCGGCGTGTTCTATGGGCTGTCCCTGCTCTCAAACAAGGGAGATATGGCGCGCGCGGTCATGGAAGGCGTAACATTCGGGCTGTACCAGATGTACGAGTTGATTATGAACACCAACCCCGAGCTTAAGATCAATGAAGTAATCCTGTCGGGCGGCGGCGCGAATTCCACGCTGTGGAAACAGATCGTGGCGGATATCTTCAATCTTCCGGTCAAGATACTCGCGGGCGCTGCCGAGGGCGGCGCATACGGCGGCGCGCTCGTGGCAGGCGTGGGCGAGGGAATCTATAAAAACCTTGAAGACGCGGAAAAGGTGCATTCGGTGAAGGAGATCGTGGAGCCGGTTCCCGGCAACCACGAAAAATATCAAAAGGTCAAGAAAATTTACGATAAGCTTTATTACGACCTCAAGGACACCTTCAAAATGTCCGCGGAATAAACGAAAACCAAAAAAGGGGCTATCTCGGGGGAAAACCCGGGACGGCTCCTTTTTGATTTGCCGGCCTATGCCGCAGGGGCCATGATTCGCCGCGGAACGCGACCCTTTTATTATTCCTTATTACCTGTTATTTATTCAGTTTTCAGGTATCGAACCCGTTTTATGGACCGGCAACAGGGCTGTCACCCGGCCCGCAGGGCCGTGCCCGGCGCCCGCAAGACCTTGGGAAGAACGCCGTATGCGCACGCGACAATTGCCGCCGACGCGAGGACATCGTAAATCTTAATGACAAATGTGCCGAAGAAGCACGCAAGGGCGTTCGGCCAGCCCCAGGCCGACGCGATGCCGTAATAATAGGCCTCCCATCCCGATTCGGAAATACCGCCCGTGCGCCAAAGGGTGAGGAGCGTGGAAATCGCCGCCGAAACGACGATAACAAGGACGATTGTCGAAACGATCCGCTGCCGCAGGGATTTATCCTTCCTGCGCATGTTGAGCCCTACAATCAGCGCGACCGCCGCGCTGACCGCATAGTAAAAGAGGGAGCTTGCGGTATAATCGAACACGGCGATGCAGAAGTTGTTGACGAGGCCCACCAGAAGCCCGGCCGCGGGCTCGAGCATCAATGCGGCGAGGGCCGTGCCCGTCATATCCAGCCACACCGGCAGGTGGAAGTGCGACGCGATGCCGTGGAGGATAAGGTTCATCGCCACGCCGGTCGCCATAACAATCAGGTAACGCATTTTGTTATTCATGTGCTTCCTCCGTTTCCCTGTCGGCCTCGAGCACCCGTTCTACGATGGATGAATTATCGTCCCGGGGCGGCTTGCCCTCCTGCTCGCGCTTTTCCTTGTCCTTATTAATCTCCTCCACAAAGCTCGCGGTAATGATGCCCGCCGGCAGCGAAATCACGGCCACGCCGAACAGGGAAGAGATCATGCTGATTAGCTTGCCGACGTTGGAAATGGGGTAAACATCGCCGTACCCCACGGTCGTGAGCGCCGTCGTCGCCCAATAGAGCGCGTCGAAAAAGGAATCGAAGGTATCCGGCTCATAGGCGAACATTGCAAGTGCGGAAATGAAAATATAGGCGAGCGCAATGACAAGGACGGAGCACAGCGTCCGTTTTTCCTTTTTGAAGGCGTTGAGGATGTAGGTAAAGCTCTTGGAATAGTGGAACGCCTTAAAGATGCGGAGCATACGCAAGATGCGCCAGCCCTGGCCGATCAGCCCAAGCGACGGCAGCAGGGACACGAGGTCGATGATCGCAAAAGGCGTGAACGGATAGAGGATAAACGCCTGCGGCGATTTGCGCCCGCTGATATAGTCATAGGAAATCCAGCGGAAAATATAATCGAAAAACAGGATATAAACCGTGACAATGTCGATCGTGTCAAGGACGGAATTGCTTTCCTTGAACATCAGCGGGCAAATACTCACAATGGCCACAAGCATAATGAAAATGTCGTACGCCTTGCCGAGCCTGTCCCCCGGTTCCGCCTTCCGCACGATCCGGTAAAGCTGTTCCCTTAACATCCGCGCCGCCCCCTAAACAAACATGTAGGCGCAGAAGGGCAGCAGGGTGTTGCCGAGCAGCGTCAATACGAGAATAATATAGAAGAGGATTCGTCCATACTGCTGGGAAAACTCCTTGTCCTCATATTTCTTGCGGACGCGGTTGATATTGATGATAACAATTGCGCACATGAGGATCATCATCACGCCCCACAGGTTGACGAATTCCACCAGCCCGGTCTGGAGCGCGTCGGGCAGCAGGTTCGCGCCGACCATGACGTTGGCGACTGTGCCGAAAAGCGCGGCCGGAATCATCGCCAGGGGGTCCACATGGTGGTAGGTGCAGATAAAGAGCGTGATAAGCACCCAGGTAAGCGTCCCCACAAGGGCGATAAAGCATTTCACGTACAGCCCCGCGTCCGCGCGGTTGATTTCCAGCGCGGTCACATGCTCGGACGTAATGAGGTCCCCGCCCGCCGGGACCTCCGGGTCGCCGTGCGCGTTTTCGTACTCCATCGCGTAAGACCCCGTCGCCGACCGTATCACGTCAAAGCCGGAAATACTGAGGTTCTGGTTGAGGCCGCTGTCCGCCGTGTCGGGCACAAAAACCACATCGTCTACAGTATAGTTTGATTCGAGATAGATGCGGAGCTGGTGGCTTTCGAGCGGGAAGCGGATGGTCCAGTAATTTTTGGTAATGGTGGCGTCGCAGCGCACAAGCTGGTAGTTCATGTTCCCCTCATGATAGTCCTTCACATACTCCATTTTGTTCATGAAGCCTTTATAAACGCGGAAGTTTCCTGCCATATCGAGCTTTGGATCGCCCTCCCACCTGAACCACGCGAGGAACACCACGCGGAAATTGCAGGATTTGAGGTTGATCTCCTTGAGGTTTTCAATATAGGTCCCCACCGTTACCCGCGTGGCGTCCGCGCCGTATTCCTCAACCTTTTGCGCAAGGTCCTGCGGCACCTCGAGCGCATCATACCAATAGCCGTCCTCGGCTGTCTTATCCCGGTACAGGGCGCTGCAGGTAAGCCCGAGGAAGGTACCCGCAATCACCAGGATCATAATGATGCTGAACAGCAGCTTTTTTCGCTGCCATGTCTTCATTTCCTTTAATTTCATAATTCCTCCAAACAGGAACGGCCCCCGGAAAAGGTTACCGGCGTATATGGCGTGTCCAGCCCGCCGCAGGGCGTCCTGCGAAATAAAATACCTACTAAAAAATGTATACAATGGTCACCAAAACATTTTAATGCCAATGTCCCGAAATGTCAATCATGCAAGATTCATGCCAATTTTGAAAGCAGCGGAAAAGCCGGTTGCTTATTGACTCCTTCCGGTGCGGATGATACGATGGAAAAAATGCAAAAGGGGTGGCAGGATGGATTTTGTGTTAAGGAAGTGGACCGAAGAAGATATTGCATGCGTCCAGAAATACGCCAACAACGAAAAAATCGCGGCCAATTTAAGGAATGCGTTTCCTTATCCTTATGCAATGGACGACGCCGGGGCGTATATCCGTTCCTGTATTGAAAAAGACGGGCAGGGGCAGGTGGTGCGCGCCATTGTTGCGGACGGGCGCGCGGCAGGCAGCATCGGCGTTTTTTTCGGGACCGACGTATACGAAAAAAGCGCGGAAATCGGCTATTGGCTGGGCGAGCCGTTTTGGGGGCATGGAATCATGAGCGAAGCGGTAAGCCGTATATGCCGGTATGTATTCGCGAAATACGAAATCGAACGTATTTACGCGGAGCCCTTCGCGCGAAACCGGGCCTCGCGGCGTGTGCTCGAAAAAGCCGGGTTCATATTGGAAGGCGTTCTCAGGGACAGCGTTTACAAAAACGGCGTGCTGCAGGATTCCTGCATGTATGCGCTTCTCCGGCAATAGCGGGATACAAGGGGCTATGGTATAATAGCGTTATATGAAAAGCAAACCGGAAAAGCTTTGCCATCCCCTCGCGCCGGTATGGAACGAGGCTTCTAAAATATTAATCCTGGGAACGTTTCCGTCGGTAAAGTCGCGGGAGGCCGCGTTTTATTACGGAAACCCGCGCAACCGCTTCTGGAGCGTGCTGGCCGCGGTGCTCCAGGAACCCGAGCCGCGGGATGTCCCGCAAAAAAAGGAATTCCTGCTGCGCAACGGAATCGCCGTGTTTGACGTGCTGAAATCGTGCGAGATACGCGGAAGCTCGGATGCGTCGATCAGGAAGCCGGAGCCAAACGACCTTTCGGAAATTTTTTGCGCGGCAAAAATCCGCGCTGTGTTTACAAACGGGAAAAAAGCGTATGAATATTATATGAAGTACTGCTTTGCGGATACGGGCAGGGAAAGCGTCTGCCTTCCGTCCACAAGCCCCGCAAACGCGGCGATGTCGCTGGAAAAGCTTGCCGCCGCGTGGTCGGCTGTGCTGCCCCCATTGAATGGACAATAAATAACAAATACGGGTAATTCATTGCAGTTTACGGAAAAGCGCCCGCGGTCAGGCCGGGGAAGGGCCTTCTAACCGCAAGCGGCGAATCGGGATATTATAAGGAAGTTATCATCCGGCAGGAGGAATATTATGACCCTTTCAGTTTCTATTTCACTGTTTTTCGCGGTGGCTGTTCTCTACATTTTAATCATCGACGTTTTCACCATCCTGTTCCGGATGTCGGGCATGACGGAGGAAAAAGCAAAGTTCCAGGTGATCTCGCTGCTCACGAACAGCGGCTACACCACAAAGGAAAGCGAGCTTGTGGTAAACAAGCTCGTGCGCAGGCGGCTCGCACGCACAATTATGCTGTTCGGCTATATTTTTTCCGTGACGATCGTCACGGCCTTTGTCAATGTGGTGATGAACCTGCCCAAAGCCATCCAGGAGGATTTTTGGACGCTCACGGTCATCCTGGCAATCATCTTTGTGGCCTTTATGATTGCCAAGCGCGTTCCCGGCATCAAACAAAAATTCAACGATATTATCGAAAAGATGGGCCGCAAATTGATGTTCCGCGGGAATGTGAATATTGTCAGCGTGGTCGACCAATACGCAAAAGGCGTGGTGGCGGGCGTCAGCATCGCGGCGGTGCCGGGCCGCATACAGGGAAAAACGCTCGGCCAGCTTGATTTTGCCGCGGATTTTGGCGTACGCATTATCCTGATCCAGCGGGAGGGCAAGGTGCTCGACTATATCACCAGGGATACGGAAATCATGAAAGGCGATAAGCTTGTGGTTTTTGGCAAGCTGGAGCAAATTATGGATTTATTTACCGTCACCAAGGACGGGCGGCAAATCGAAGGCTCCAGGGAAGCGGAGGTTCAATAGCGGAAAGGGGTACGGTCATGGCAGTATGGATTGTTGTTGCGGCGGTTTATTTTGTTTTGCTGGGCTTTTATGTCAGGGAGGACCTTCACGGCAGCTTTGCCCGCGCGACAAAGCTCAAGATGACGCTGAGCAGTCTTTTTTGCGCCGTGGGCGTCGCGGGGATCATACTGTGGTCGCTGGCCCTGCCGCCCGTGCCGGTTGGAGCGGCGCTCATCGTGTGCGGGCTGTTTTGCGCGCTGGTGGGGGATTATTTCCTTCGTTTTATCCAGCTTGACGCGAAAAAATTCAACTGCGGCGTTCTCTTTTTTGCGGGCGCGCAGGCGTTCTTCCTTGCATCCATGTTTTTGGTGCAGGGAATCGATTTTGTGGAATTCGTGATTATGGCCGTGCTGCTTGTGGCGGCGCTGGTCCTGATGAAAAAACAAAACTGGCAGCTTGGGAAGGCGCAGGGGCCGCTCACGGTCTATATGGTCCTGCTGTCCCTGATGATGGCGAAGGCGGTGGTGACGGCAATCGTGCCCACGGCCGCGTCCCCATCCGGCTGGATGCTGCCCGTGGGGCCGTGGCGCGTGTCCTATGTGCTGATGGCCTCCGGCGCGGTGCTTTTCTGGATTTCCGACCTCCTGCTGGGAATCTGGAATTACCACAGCAGGAAAAATGCAATCACGGCATGGAACTCCATCACTTATTTTACGGGAACCTTCCTGATTGCGCTCAGCCTGCAGCCTGTATTTGCATAAACAGCGAAATGAAAAAACGGGGTGCGCTCCTGTGCAGCGCGCGCCCCGTTTTTAAGTACGCTATTTAATGGTTATCCCCATACCGCCGGAAATTGCCGTGTTGCCCAAAATGACGGGCGCGCTGTCCGTGCCGTCCAGTCCGCCGAGCGAGCCGAGCGCCTCGCCGGAGCCTCCGTCGAGCAGCGCCGCGTTTCCGTCTCCCGCCGCCAGCAGGCAGCCGGTTCCGTCGGCGGAATATGCCGCCGCGGGCGTAAAGGCGGATGCAAAGTCCATATCCTGCTGCCATTTGATTTCCCCGGTATCTGCCGCAAGCGCCGCAACCAGCGCATGCTCACCGCTGCCCTGCGCGACGGTGCAGAAAACCATGCCGCCCAGCGAGCCTTTTCCGGGCGCCGGGGTCGAAAAAATACCGCCGTCCGCGCCGCACGGGAAATCCCGCTGCCAGATGATCTCGCCTGAAAGGCCCTTGATTTTGTAAACGGAAGCGTTTCCATCTGCCGCCTTGCAGCCGATATAGAGGTAAATGCCGTCCGCCGCTTCTTCCACCAGCGGGGAAGAGGCAATCCCGCCACCTGTTTTTTGTATGTAAACGGGCTTCATTGTATTGAAATCCACACACTGAACATAACCGCCGCTATCCGTAATAAATGCGTAATTGCGCCACGCCGCGAGGCCTGTGACGGCAAAAGAGGCGGGGGCTGCGCCCTCCGCGCCGCCCGTGACGCTGTACCGGTATTTTACCGGTTCGTCCGGGCTTATGGAGACGGTTCCCGCCGCCCGGTCAAAATCGGAATTCAGGTCCATCGTATACAAAATGCCGTTTTCGCCAACCCAGATGAGCGCATCGGCGTCCGCGGCAACCAGGGGCGCGCAGGAAAATCCGCCCGTCCCGTCGAGCAGCGAAAAAGAGTCTTTTCCGCCGCCGTATTGATAGAGAAGTTCCCCGGTGAGCAGGCTGTAAACGCCCATGCATGCGTTTTCCGCGTTCCCGCCAATATACACGAGCGGATAGCCGCGCGGGTCAAGGGACAGCGCCCCTCCCGGTGTAAAACCAAGCGAAATGGGGTCGCGGGTGGCGCTTCCGTCGGCAAGGTCCGCAAAGGAAAGCGTTCCGTCGGTCCCCGGTAAAAGTACTTCCGTAAGTCCTGCTTTTGCTGCTTTTTCCGGATAGAGGTTCATCATTTGACGCATGTCGTCGTCCCACTTGACGGCAAGCGGCTGGGCGGCTAAAGCGGGAGCGCCGCCTTCCCGGGGCCATGCCTTTTCCAGCTTATGATCCGCTGCGGAAAACCTGCCGAAGCTCCGGGTGTTCCGGTAGTGGTTCCCGTCCGCCGTCACAATTCCGGCGAGCGGCGTATATTCGCCCGCAACCGGGAAAGAGATTGTTTTTGTACGCGATAAATCGGTCGCCGCCGCGCCGTCCTGTTCGATTTCGGAGGTAAGGCCAAAAGCGGCGGGCTGTGTCGTATCCACTGCCGCAGGCGCCGCGGATTCCTCCGCCGTCTGTACGGGGGCCTCATATCCCGCTGTAATCTCGGCTGGGGCAGGTGTGGAAGGGGAAGGGTCTTTTCCTGCAAAAAAACCTGTTTTGGTCAAAAACATGACGCCCAAAACGACGGCGAAAATAATTGCCGCGAAAATAAGAATCAGGAGAACCAACCTTCCAATCCGCAGGCGCCCCCTGTGCCGCCGACGCGGCCGGTATGAATGATAACGATTGAAACGATGAGCCATACCCCCAAACTCCTTTGCCTGCAAGATACCGCTATTATACCGCAAATACCCGGACGGATAAAGCATTGTGTGAAGGACGGCAGGGAAAAGTATGGCGTATCAAAAAAAGAAACAAACATTTTATGCATGAATTTCAAAGAATATGCATTCGCCTTTTTGTAAAGGACAGGAAAAATCCAGGTCAGGTTCCGGAAAAATCCACCGGGGTTTTCCGCAGGCAAAAAACCCGCATATTTCCGCGAAAAAACAGAATTATCCACAGAAGATTGTGGATAACTTTTTACCTAAAAAATGTTTTAACAAAGCCGTTTTTTGGGTGGAAACGGAACGAATTGAAAATGAGTTATCCACAAATGTGAAAAACGCATGGCTGTGCGGAAAACAGCGTGTCAATAGGGGAAATCAAAAAAAATGAAAAAATCACGTTTTTCTCACAGAATAATAATTTTTATGCATGGAAATGAATAAAAAAACTGCGGCGAAAAGCCGCAGTTTTCATTTTAGGAACAAAACGCTATTTACTTAAATAACCATCTATGCTGTTTGCCGCCGTCTTGCCTGCGCCCATCGCAAGGATGACCGTCGCCGCACCCGTCACGGCGTCGCCGCCCGCGTACACGCCGGGAATAGAGGTTTCGCCTGTTTCTTCATTGGTAATGATCCCGCCCCAGGGCTGTGTTTTCAGGTCGGGCGTAGAATTCTTAATCATCGGGTTGGGGGACTGCCCGATCGCAACAATCACCGCGTCCACAGGAAGCGTATATTCGCTGCCTTCGATCACCACCGGGCGGCGCCGTCCGGACGCGTCCGGTTCCCCAAGCTCCATGCGCACATCCTTCATGCCAACGACATTTCCGTGCTCGTCGCCCAAAATTTCGGTGGGCGCTTCGAGAAGCCGGAAATCGATGCCCTCTTCCTTTGCATGGTGCACCTCTTCAAGACGGGCGGGCATCTCCGCCTCGCTCCTGCGGTAGACGATATAGACATGCCCGGCCCCGAGGCGCTTTGCGCAGCGCGCCGCGTCCATCGCCACGTTTCCGCCGCCAATAACGGCGACACTCTGATACGGTTTGATCGGGGTGTCGTAAGACGGATACTGGTATGCGTGCATCAGGTTGATGCGCGTCAAAAACTCATTGGCCGAATATACGTCGTTGAGGTTTTCACCGGGAATATTCATAAAGGACGGAAGCCCCGCGCCGCTGCCGATAAAGATTGCCTCATAGCCCATTTCCTTCAGCTCGTCAATGGTAAGGATTTTCCCGATTACCATATCGAGTTTGATTTCCACGCCCATCTCCTTCAGGACGTTGATCTCGAGGTCGACGATTTCTTTCGGGAGACGGAATTGCGGAATCCCGTATTTCAGCACGCCCCCCGCGGTATGGAAGGCCTCGAAGACCGTAACGTCATACCCCTTCTTGGCAAGGTCGGAAGCGCATGTAAGCCCGGCCGGGCCGCTGCCGATGACCGCCACCTTTTTTCCCTTTTTGGGGGCGATATTTTTCGCGCCGAGGGCGCCCTGGCTCATCGCGAAATCTGCCGCGAAGCGTTCAAGGCGGCCAATGCCGACAGGCTCGCCCTTTTTGCCGCGTACGCAATACTTTTCGCATTGGCTTTCCTGCGGGCACACCCTCCCGCATACGGCGGGCAGGCCGTTCGTCTCCGTGATTTTCTGGTAAGCGGCCATAAAATTGCCTTCTTTGATTTCGTGGATAAATTCCGGGATGTTGACCTGCACGGGGCAGCCGGATACGCACGGTTTATTTTTACATTCCAGGCACCGGTTGCTTTCCTCCTGTGCCATTTCGGGCGTGTATCCCAGCGCGACCTCTTCAAAATTGGTCGCGCGTACCTTGGGATCAAGCTCGGGCATTTTTACCTTTTCAAGCGACATATTTCTTTCCATGTTATTTGTCCTCCGCCTTATCTGCCATCTGGATCAGCCTGCAGTCTTCCTCGCGTTCCTTCATGCCGTCATACATGGAAAGACGGCGCATCGCCGCGTCGAAATCCACCTCGTGTCCGTCGAAGTCCGGGCCGTCGATGCATGCAAACTTGGTCTCGCCGCCCACTGTAAGCCGGCAGCCGCCGCACATCCCCGTGCCGTCGATCATAACGGGATTCATGCTCACGATGGTCTTGATGCCGTATTCGCGGGTCAGCTTGGAGACAAATTTCATCATGGGAATCGGGCCGATGGCGACTACGATATCGTATTTTACGCCATCCTCGATTTGCTTTTTCAGCGCGTCCGTCACAAAGCCGTGTATGCCGAACGTACCGTCGTCCGTCGTGATGATGAGGTTGTCCGAAGCCTCCGTCATTTCCTTTTCAAGGATAATGATATCCTTCGTCTTAAAGCCCGCGATCATATCCACGGAAACGCCCATCTGCTTCAAATGCTTTGCCTGCGGAAGCGCAATCGCGCAGCCGAGGCCGCCGCCGATTACCGCGGCTTTTTTTATGGATGGGTCAAAGTGGGACGCAACGCCGAGCGGCCCCACCACGTCGAGGATTTCCCCGCCTTCCGGGAGGGAACCCAATTGCTGGGTGGACCTGCCAACCTGTGCGAAAATGATGGTCACGGTTCCCGCCTCGCGGTCAAAATCCGCGATGGTGAGAGGAAAACGCTCGCCCTTATCGTGCGTGCGCAGGACAAGGAACTGGCCGCTTTGCGCTTTTTTTGCGATCAGCGGGGCGTCGATGACCATCTTGGTGATGCCATTTGCCAATGTTTCTTTCTTCAAAATTTTAAACATAATGTTCTCCCCATTATATAAGATTCACATAAGATTTGAAATTTCGTACCCCGGGGTGCCGGGAGCCAGGCAATATGCCTGAAACAAAACCGTGCGGGAAAAGCCGCAAGCGAAAAACGCGCGGCCCGATTCCCGGCACCCTAATATTATAAACGAAAGGGCCGGGGAGTTACAAGTGCCAAATAAACGGTTGACATTGGGAGATTGGCATAATAATATGATAAATGTAAATGAACACGCGTTCAGTTTGCAAATTCCGCAGGAGAAAACGAGATGGAACAGACAATAGATAAACGCGCGGAAATGATGGGGACGGCGAAGGTTCCCGGCGCAATCGTGAAACTTGCAGTACCGGCCGTTGTCAGCATGGTCGTCATGGCAATTTACAACATGGCGGACACATACTTTGTCAGTATGTCGCCGGAGGGGTATCTCGGTACCGCGGCGGTTTCGGTCTATATGCCGATCATGCTTTTAACGCAGGCGCTTTCCATCCTCTTCGCGGCGGGCGGGGCGGCATATCTTTCGCGACTTCTCGGCGCGCAGGAAAAGGAAAAGGCGGGGCGCACGGCGACGACCACCATCATCCTTTCCTTTTTATCCGGGGTCTTTGTCGCGGTGGCCGGCGGCCTTTTTGCCGAACCCATCCTGCTTGCGCTCGGCGCTTCCGCGGATACCATCGACCTTGCGCTCGATTATGCGCTGATCCTGCTCCTTGCCTCGCCGGTGCAGCTTACCAATATGGCGTTCAACAACCTGCTGCGCGCAGAGGGAAGCGCGGTGCAGTCCATGGTGGGGATGGTAATCGGCGCGGTCCTTAATATGATCCTCGACCCGGTTTTCATTTTCACCCTCAATATGGGCGTTATGGGCGCCGCTGTCGCGACCGCGATCTCGCAGGTTGTCGCCTTCGTAATCCTTTCCTCCAACTACTGGCGGAAAAAGACGGTTGCAAAATTCCGCCTGAAGGGGTTCCGGTTCGAGGGGAAAATTATTTCCTACATCGTGCGCGTCGGGTCGTCTACGTTTTTAACGCAGCTTCTCGCGGCGATCGGTTTCGCCGTTATCAACGTATGCGCAAAGCCGTACGGGGACGCGGCAATCGCGGCCTTCGGCATCGTAAACCGCATCCAGTTTTTAGGATTTGCGCTGATGTTCGGGTTTTCGCAGGGCTACCAGCCGGTGGCGGGCTATAATTTCGGCGCGCATCAATTCGACAGGCTCAAAACCGCGATGAAATTCGGAATCGTGGTTGCGCTCTGCATCGGGGCCCTGGTGACGCTCGCGTGTTATGCCCTCGCCCCGCAGATGATGGGCCTGTTTACCACGGACGCCTATGTGATGGAAATCGGCGTGCCCGCGCTCCGCTGGTTCACCGCCGGTTTCACAATTACCGCATTTACACTTATTATGCTGATGACGCACCAGGCGTTCGGCAAGGCGGGCGGCGCGCTGGTCCTGTCCATTTCGCGGCAGGGCGTGTGCCTGATTCCTACGGTGCTTGTGCTGGCAAACGTGCTGGGGCTTTTTGGAATCATGCTGTCGCCGTTGGTGGCGGATGCAATTTCAGGGGTTATTGCCGTGGTGCTGGCCGCCAGGATATTTAGATTCATCAGGAAGACAAAAGAGGAATACGCGCTGGGGCTTCTGGACCCGGATGCGGAACAATAAGGAAGGAACGGTTATGCCCAAGAAAATAGAGGATGTAACACAAAAAATCATCAATGCGGCGCTCGAAATTTACCACCGGGAAGGATACGACAGCCTTTCCATGCGCCGGATCGCCGAGGTCAGCGGGCTTTCGGTGGGAACGGTATATACGCATTTTGACGACAAGGAGGCGCTGCTTGCCCAGGTGCTTGCCGGGGAAATCGAACAGATTATGAACGATTTTATGCGGAATGTGTTCGGCAAGGAACCAAAAGAAGCGCTTTATGGGGCAATTTATTGCTTTATCGCCCGCATGGTGGAAACGCCGCAGGACGTGATAAACCAGGTTGTAAATTTTGAGTCGGATAAGGAATATATCGAGCGCACGCTGTTCGGCATCCGCCGGCAGGTGCAGGAATTGCTGATCGAGCTCATTACACGGGTGTTTTCCGAGTGCGGGACAGAGCTTACCGGGGAGGACGGACGGGTGCTTTCCGAGCTTTTGTTCGGTATGCTGAATGCCATTTCCCTCTATGGCGCGGGCGATATCGACCAGCGTTCCATCCTTGTATACGATATGTTCATCGCGTATGCGGAAAAGCAAAGCAAGGAAAAAAAGACGGTTCGCAAAAAGCGT
Organism: Christensenella intestinihominis; assembly: GCF_001678845.1. Taxonomy (GTDB): domain Bacteria; phylum Bacillota; class Clostridia; order Christensenellales; family Christensenellaceae; genus Christensenella; species Christensenella intestinihominis. The sequence goes on along the minus strand of NZ_MAIQ01000010.1, from coordinate 60,617 downwards.
GTTAAAAAAGCGAAGGCCTGAGCCGCGGAATGCCCGCTGCCGGAGGGCGGGGCCGCACGGGCCGGATATTTTGAAATAAAAAAGAACGCGGTGCTTGCCGCGCTCTTCTTTTATTTCGCTCAGTTTGCAGCCTGCGCCGCGGGCGTATAAACCCTTGCCGCCGCCTCGCTGTCCATATAAAGGATGCCAGCCTCACTGTTTCCGCTGATTTTCAGCTTTTCAATCAGGCCGTTTGCATTTTCTTCCTCCTCGACCTGCTCGGTTACGAACCACTGCAAAAACTGCTGTGTTTTGAAATCGCGCTCATCGAGGGCGCTTGCCATCAGGTCGTTGATTAATCCCGTCACCTTTTGCTCGTGCGCCAGTGTCTTTTCAAAAATATCCATGGGCGATTTAAAATCCGTATCCGGCGCTTCGATTGCCCGGAACTCCGCATTCCCGCCCACACGCAGGATGTAATTCATGAGCATCGTCGCATGGTCGCGTTCCTCCTGCGCCTGCACGGTGTACCAGTTCGCGAATCCGTTTAAATTCTTGGATGTAAACCATGCGGCCATGGAGAGATAAAAATAAGCGGAGAAAAATTCATTCTTCACCTGTTCGTTGAGCATGTCTTCCATTTTTTTGCTGATCATAATAAACTTACCCCCTTAAATAATGTAAATTTAATTCGACAATATTATAATACCACGCAGCGGAAAAGAAAAACTATTTTTTTGTGCGTTCCAGGAATTCCATAAAAAGCCCGAAAGCGTGCTGCGCCGCCGCCCGCCGCATATTGAATTGGTACTCGTGGGGAAGGAGCGTCACGGAACGCGGATAAAACGTGTCTTCAACAGGCGTCCCGCAGTCCCGGAGCGCTTCCGCGTATGCCATTCCCTGCTCGGTAAAGGTGCCGATGTTGCCGTCGGTCAGGAAAACGGGAGGGAACCCGGAAGGCGGAATATGGCGCAGGACGGACGCTTCCTCAATCTCCGGGCCGTGCCGCCACTCCGCATTTCCCGTCACGCCCCAGAACACGCGTTTTACAACATACGAGACAGGCGTATGGGAGTCGAAATTCCCGGCATACGCCGCCGCGTCATAAAGGCCGCAAAAAAGGCCCATCCCGCGGATGCATTCGCGGGGCACGACCTGGGGAATTTTAACTTTCTGCGCATATTCCGCATCGATTTGCGCTGTTACAAACTGCGCCGACATCTGCGCCCCGGCGGAATCGCCCGCGAAATATGCGCGGGAAAGATCGATATTAAACGTATCCGCCCGTGCAGCAATGAAAGAGCAGGCGTCGGCCGCCGACCGTACCCCGGCCGGATAAACCGCCTCGGGCGCAAGTGGATAGTTGACATTCACAACAATATATCCCCGCGCGGCGATTTGGACGCAATAACCCTCCACGTCCGCCTTGTCGCCCGCAATATAGGCGCCGCCGTGGAGCCAGAATACCACAGGCAGCGGCCCGGAAGGGGCGGCGGGGGAAATCACATCGAGCGTGCATTTTTTATTGGAAGGGCCGTAACGGAGGTCGCGCGCAATCTCCACGCGCGCGCGGAGGGCGGAATAATTTTTGGGCCGTATATAGGTGCCGAACCGGAACAAATTCCTCAGGAACCAGCACGCGGGCCGGGGAGAAAAAGGCCAAAGCAGCAGCACAAAAGAAAACCCTGTTAATATCGCCTTTGCGATCCATTTCAGCACAATAGTCACGACGTCTGGTGCACACTTCCCTTCTGCGCCTTTTTACTTGAAATCTTTGCGGAACCGGTATTGGAATAAGATTTTCTCCATCGCGGCACAACCGCTTTTAGCGGTTCGCAGCCGGGGCCCGCCGCACAAAAAAACCGCGGCGGAATAAAAGGCTTTTTTATTGCTGCTTCCGGTTATTCTGCGCGCCTTTTTTGGTAACGAGGAAAAACACAACCCACACGGCGAACACAAGGACCAAAACCGCAATCCCGGGGAAGAACGGATGATCGGTGGTGGGGTTGTCAAAAATAGTCGCGGCATTGAGCAGCTTTGAATTCAAAAGATAGGTAACTCCCGAGTTTGCGGGAAAAGTCACATTACCGTCCTCATCCACCTTGATCCCGTTTTCGTCCAGGGGAAGGATGTCGCGGTTAATATCATAATAGTACAGGTATACCAGTGAGCCGGGCGCATAAACGTCGCCCACGTAAATGCTGATATCGGTATCCGGCGGCAAAGCGTCGTTCCGCGTCAGGTTCAGGAAGACGGCGTTTTTATCCGCCGACGACGCGGTGCGCTTGCCCTGCGGCGGCTCCTGCGAAACACTCGCCGAAAGGTTAATGTTCATGGGTACGGAAAGCTTAAGGCCGTTGAAGCGGAAAGAATAGGGACGTTCGCTGTTGATGGTGAACGTCAGGTTCCTGTCCTGCCCGATCAGCGGATAAATCACGCTTTCCGGCACAACCGACGCCTGGTTGAGGAATACGTGCACATCCTCCGGCACGTTTGCCTGCAGTTTGGAAATAATGTTATCCGTATCGATGGTTTCTTCCCAGATCGTAAGATTGGAAGAACCGGATAGGCGTTCAAGTTCCTCGTCCGATTTGCTGTCCAGGTAATCGGCCACAACGTCAAACAGCGTAGGCCCTTCCTCGAGGACGGGGGAAGTACATTCATAGCCGTCCCCGCCGTAATAAATGAAGTCGGGCAGCGCAACGGTAAAACGGTCGGTATCGGAAACCTCCTTGCCGTCCCTTGTGAGCCGCTGGACCACCGCCGCGGATTTCCCCTCGTCATTCAGGTATTTCCGGGCCGAAACCTCAAATCCCGCAAACTGGGGGAACGCGCTCTCGCCAAGCAGCATGCGTGAATTAAGCAGCGTTTTCAGCTCGGCGCCCGTCATCTCCGTGGTAACGATATAGCTGTCGTAGGGAATTGAGTTGTAGAGGGTTCCGAAAGAAACCGGCCCCTCGGGAATGGAAGCGGAAATAATGCCGCTGTTGATAAGCGCAATATCGGCCCCTGTGGCCTCACACATTGCCCGGGTGCACAGCTGCCCGAAATTTGTGCTGCCGTTGCGGATATACGCCTGTTCCGCGTTGAGGAAGACAGGCGTGGAAGTAAGGTTCCTTCCCATGACGGGCTGCTGCTCTTTTTCGTATTCGATAATTGTTTCCGCAATATTCTTATCCGGTGAAAATGCGGCGGCTTCCCCGGCGTCAACCAGGCGGCTGCTTACGCCGGTCAGGATTTTTTTTGAATCGAACGTCAGGCTGGCGATGCCGAAATTCTCAAAATTTTTTCCGGCCTGCACGATCATTGGGGTCCTGCCCTGGATATAGCCGGGATAAGAAATATATCCGTTTTCATAGGCGTCGTGGGAATGCCCGTCGACAATCAGGTCGATGCCGCTCACATTGGTGGCGATATCCACGCTGCCTGTCTTTCCTTCCTCCGACGTACCAAGGTGGGAAAGCACGATAACCGCGTTTACATTTTGCGCGCGCAGGTCGTTGACCGCGCTCTGGACCGAGGTGAAAAGGGGTTCCCCGTCGAGGAACGTGATGCCCGCGAGGTCGCGCGGGTCGGCTGTTTCTTCCGTTTCCGGCGCGGCAACGCCGATTATGCCGATTTTAATTCCGCCCTCCTGGAAAATGCGGTAGGGCTCGAACATAAGCTGGCCGTCTTTCAGGATATTGATGGCAAGGCCGGTGATCCCGGAATCCGAAAGGAGTTGCTGCAAAGCTTCGCTTCCATAGTCAAAATCATGGCTGCCGGGCGTGACCGCGTCATAGCCGGACTGTTCCATCAGGGACGCAATGCTCTGCCCGTTGCTGAGGTTGGCAAAAGCCGTACCCGAAAAAGCGTCCCCCGCATCGAGCAAAAGGCGTCCGTCGGCCCCGTCCTCTTTCAGCATCGTCCTGAAACGGGCATATCCGATGGATGTTTCATTGCCGACGGCATGTCCGTGGATGTCGTTCGTATGGTAAATATTGATGACGGTCTCTTCCTCCGCGGGCGCCGCGGATGCAAAACCGGGGATCATCATAATCATGAGCAGGAACGCCAGCAATAACGCCGGCACTTTATTCAGACGCATAATGCCTCCATATTAAAAAAACGATGAAGCGTTTCCTGCATTATATCAAAAAAGCGTACGTGATGCAATTTCGATGTCGCTGGATTTTCGGCAGGATGCATGGTAAGATTAAGAAAAGAAAAACAGCGGGGGAGGAAAGGATGGAACTCAGGGAAACGACAATTTCTTCGGAAACGGTGTATGACGGAAAAATTATCCGGGTGGAAAAAGACAGGGTGCGCCTGCCGAACGGAAAGGAAGCGCTGCGTGAGGTCGTGCGGCACCAGGGCGGAGTGTGCGTGTGCGCGGTAGACGGGGATTTAAACCTGTTCTTTGTGCGGCAGTACCGTTATCCGTTCGGGGAAGCCATGCTCGAACTCCCGGCCGGGAAGCTCGACGTGAAGGGCGAGGACGCATACGACGGCGCGCTGCGCGAGCTTCGGGAGGAAACGGGAATTATTGCGGCGGATATGATGCCCCTTGGCGAAATCTATTCCAGCGTGGGCTTTTGCGACGAAGCGATCCATATGTATCTCGCGGTCAATATCGAGCAGGGCGAGCAGTGCCTCGACGAGGACGAATTTATCAATGTAGAAAAAATACCGCTCGGCAGGGCGGTGGAAATGTGCCTGAAGGGAGAGCTGCGGGATGCAAAAACCGTGGCGTGCGTGCTCAAGGCATATATCATCCTCGAACAGCTCCAGCGTGAAGCGGGCGGGCACGGGGAGGCTTCCCATGAGTGAACGAAAGGCGACGGACGGCGAACTGGAAAAGATGAGCGTCATCTTCAAGATGCTCAGCGACCAGACCCGCCTGCGTATTTTGCTTGCGCTGCACAACCGGGAATTGTGCGTGGCCCACCTGTGCGAGGCGCTGGGAATGGAGCAATCGGCGGTTTCGCACCAGCTCCGCAACCTTAAGTCCGCGCGGCTCATCAAAAACCGCAAGGACGGGAAAAACGTATATTACAGCCTCGACGACGAACATGTCCTGCATGTGATCGACCAGGTGCTCGAGCATGTAAGGCATTAACAATATCATACGGCTTTACGGGAAGGCGGGTTTCCGCCTTTTTGTTTGCCGAAAAAATTTTATAAAAATAAATCCGGGAATGGGTTTACAAATGGAACGGATGTGGTATAATACATATGAACGAATGAACATATATTCATATGAAGGAGGACGGAAATGGAAAAGGAACATGTACATATCCACGCGGATGAAGCCTGCGCGTGCGGCGTGCATGACAATGAGCATGGGCATGCCTGTGCATGCGGACATGAACATGCGCATGCGGAAGAAGGAAAGAAAAGCTATCTGGCGCGCCTTGTGGTCGGCGTGGCGATTTTTGTGCTTGGATATATCCTGCAAAGCGTCATGGAACTTGGTTTATGGGGGCGTTTTGCAATCTTTTTCGCGGCCTACCTGGTGCTCGGAGCGGGCGTACTGGCGGCGGCGGGGAAAAACATCCTGCGCGGGAAGGTGTTCGACGAAAATTTCCTGATGGCGGTTGCAACCATCGGGGCTTTTGTGCTCGGCATCTATACGGGCAGCGGGGATTTTGCCGAAGGAACGGCCGTTATGCTGTTCTATATGGTGGGCGAGACGCTCTCCGATATGGCGGTGGAACGGAGCAGGAACTCCATCGCCCGGCTGATGGATATCCGGCCGGATTACGCCAACCTGAAAACGGGCGGGGAAGTCAGGCGGGTCGATCCGGCCTCCGTTGCGATCGGGGATACGATTGTCGTGAAGCCGTTTGAAAAGGTGCCGCTCGACGGCACGGTTGTTTCCGGGACCTCGGCCCTCAACACAAGCGCGCTCACGGGCGAGAGCCTTCCGCGCGACGTTTCCGAAGGCGCGGAGGCGCTTGCGGGCAGCGTGAACGGCGGAGGGACAATCGAGCTCCGCGTGGAAAAGGAATTCGGGGAATCGACAGCCGCCAAAATACTTGACCTCGTGGAGCATGCAAGCAACAAGAAAGCGCGCGCCGAAAAATTTATCACCAAGTTTGCGCGTTACTATACGCCCGTCGTGTGCGCGGCCGCGCTCGTTGTGGCGGTCGTCCCGTCCCTTGTGACAGGCGCGTGGAGCGTATGGATTTACCGCGCATTGCTGTTCCTCGTCATTTCCTGTCCGTGCGCGCTGGTGGTGTCCGTTCCGCTTACCTACTTCAGCGGAATCGGCGGCGCGTCGAAAAAAGGAATCCTGATCAAGGGCGCAAATTATCTCGAAGCCCTTACGGGTGTGCGCGAGGTGGTGTTCGACAAGACGGGCACGCTTACAAAAGGCGAGTTTGCCGTAAAGGAAGTGTTTCCGGCCGGGGGCGGTACAAACGAAGAGGTGCTCGGGGCCGCGGCGTGCGCGGAAGCGGATTCCTCCCACCCGATTGCCCGCTCGGTGCTGAACGCCTATGGAAGGCAGCCCTGCGCGCGTACGGGCTATGAAGAAATTCCCGGCCACGGCGTAAAGGCGGAAACCGCGGACGGCGTGATCCTTGCGGGCAACGCAAAGCTGATGGAGCGGGAAGGCGTTCCATATGAGGAGGCGAAGGAACCGGGCACCATCCTTTATGTTGCGAAGAACGGCCGCTTCCTCGGCAGCATATTGATTGCCGACCAGGTCAAACCCGACGCCCGGGCGGCGGTGGAAGGCCTGCGGGAAATGGGCATCGGCACGGCAATGCTCACGGGCGACGCGAAAAGCATCGGCCAGGCAATCGCGGGGCAGGTAGGCGTGGACGAAGCATACTGCGAGCTGCTTCCGCAGGATAAGGTGGAAGTGCTGGAGCAAATCCGGAATAAAAAGGGCAGCGCGGCTTTCGTGGGCGACGGCATCAACGACGCGCCTGTGCTTGCCCGGGCGGACGTAGGTATCGCGATGGGCGGCGCGGGAAGCGACGCGGCCATTGAAGCGGCGGATATCGTGCTCATGACGGACGAACCGTCGTCTGTTTCCGGGGCGGTGCGCATTTCCAGGAAAACGCGGCGCATCGTGTGGCAGAATATCGTATTTGCCCTTGCGGTCAAGGCGGTTGTCATGGTGCTCGGCGTGGCCGGGTTTGCCGATATGTGGTGGGCCGTATTCGCAGACGTGGGCGTAACGCTCATCGCCGTCGTAAATTCCCTGCGGGCATTGAAGAATTAAAGAAAGAAAAAGGCAGCCGTTTCAGTTTTGGAATCGGCTGCCTTTTTTGGTTGCCCTGGTATTTGAAATAATTCAGGCATTTTCCGGAAGAATAGACGTCACCAGCCGGATGCCGTGCTGTTCAAAATAATCACGGTATTTTTTGGGGACAGGTTCATTGGTAATAAAGGCATGGGAAATTGTGAGAGCGCCGGATTCCACAAAACCGATCCGGTCGAATTTGGTGTTGGAAGTCACAATGTAAAGCTCCTTCGTAATTTTACGAATAGACTGCAGGACATTATTTTCGCCCACATTGGATACCGTATATCCAGCCTCAAGGTCTACGCCCGCTACCCCGAAAAATGCTTTGTCAATGTTAATGCTGTTGATATAGTTCATAAACATTTCGCCGCCTACGCAAAAACGGTCATGGTATAAGTTGCCTCCGGTAACAACGACATTGATCGTTTTATTTTTGCGTAAGGCAAGTGCGGCATAGAGGTTATTGGTAACAATGTTTAAATCGTTCTTTTCGGCGAGGACCTTGGCAATATTATAGCAGCTGCCGCCTTCGCCCAAAAAAATCCATTCCCGGCTGTGGATAAACTGGGCCGCAATCAAAGCGGTTTGTTCTTTGACGGCGTCGTGCTTGGTAATCTCATTTTTTTCATCCTCGGGAGAGGGCGGGGCTGCCGCGCTTTCCCCGGCAAGGACAGCTCCGCCATAAATCCGTTTCAAAAACCCTGCTTTTTCAAGCTCCGTCAAATCGCTGCGGATCGTCACGGTCGATACGCCGAGCAAACTGCTGAGCGTTTGTACGTCAGCCTGGGTTCGTTCCAGCAATATCTCTTTTATTTGATTTTGCCTCACACTTTTAAACATATATGGAACCCGTCCTGTCCACCGTCATAAAAAATCAGATCGGCATAATATTAAAATACCTTGCGTTTATTTTCTTCTTTACTTATTTTGTGCCAATTTAGGTGATTTGTCAATCCTTAAAGTGAAAGCAGAAGAAAAAAAGCATAATAATGAAAAAAGAAAAAAGCATTAATTAACAAAAACTCGAAAGAAAAATACTTGACAACAAAGATAAACGATGATAGAATGAACAAAACGAAAGAACAACGAAAAAAGAAAAAACAACAATACAAGTCAATCTATCAAAAAATATCGTGAATTTTATTATTCCCAAGAATTTTAATCTTGTCATGAAGGTGGCATATCATTAATAAATAAGGAGAAAGAAAATGAAAAAGATCGTGATTTTGACACTCTGTCTATTGCTCGTGTTTGCCATGGTGGGATGCACCTCCCAGCCGCAAGCTGCAGAAGAACCGTCTGCCACAGGCTCTGCATCGGCGTCTGCCGAAGGCGCAAGTGAATCGGCGGCAGCCCCGGCGGGCGATGAAATGACCGTTGTGCTCATTCCGAAGCTGGTGCACGAGTTTTACAACTACGTGCAGGAGGGGGCGGATCAGGCCGTAAAGGAACTTGAAGAGCAGGGATATAAGGTCAATGTAGTGTGGAGCGCTCCTACGGCCGCAGACGTTACGGAGCAGACGCAGAAGCTGGAATCCGCCATTTCGTTGAACCCGGATTATATCGGGATTGCCGTCATCAATGGAGAAAGCGTGAAGCCCATGCTCGAATCCGCACAGCAAAATGGAATTAAGGTCATCGCGTTTGATACCGACTATGAAGGGTCGACGGCGGATTCATTTGTTGGGGCGAGTTTGGATGCACAGTACCATTCCGGGGAACAGGCCGCGGATATCCTGGTGAAGCAGACCGGTAAAACCGAAGGGAAAGTGGCAATGCTGACGGGTTCGCCCGATGCGGAAAACCACAAGCTATTCTCGGGCGGCTTCCGCGACCGCATTCAGTCTGAATATCCTGGATTTGAAATCGTTACGGAACAGGCCGACAACGACGACAAGGAAAAAGCGACCCAGCTGACGGAAGCAATCCTGGCGCAGTATCCGGACGTTGATATCATCTTCGGAGGCGACGGCTCCGCGGGCGTAGGCGCAGGCATCGCCCTGCAGGCCGCGATTGACACAGGCCGGGTGGAAAAGGACCAGGTAAAAATTTCCACATATTGCCTGACGGCGGACCCCCAGGCTTCGCTGGAAGCAGGGCAGATCAGCGCGATTATCGATTACAGCCCTTACTATGAAGGATACTATACGGTCATGAGCGCGGCGCAGGAATTCTTTAATGGGGTTGAGCTGCAGGGGGTGGATATTCCGTTTGGTATTGTGACAATGGAAAACCTTGCCACCTATTCCGACGAATACCGCCAGATTTGTATCGACAGCGGCGCGGAATATTGGAATAAATAATTCCGTTACAACAAAAAGTACCAAGGCTGCAATGTAGGAATATATGCCGCCGTCCATACCGGGAGGTGTGGGCGGCGGCATAAAAAAGAAGAGGTTATGGAGGGAAATGTATATGCCGCTTCCCAAACTTGAAGTAAAAAATGCGAGCAAAAATTTTCCGGGCGTTAAAGCGCTGATCGATGTGGATTTCCATTTGAATCCGGGGGAGATCGTTTCGCTTGTCGGTGAAAACGGCGCGGGAAAAAGCACGCTGATTAATGTAATTACCGGACAGATACTCCCCGATGAAGGCGAATTATACATCGATGGAAAAAAAACCGCGATTGCAACGCCGACGGATGCGCTCAACCTGGGCGTGGGCCTGGTTCCCCAGGAATTGAATTTGATTCCGCAAATGTCTGTTGCGGAAAATATCTATCTGGGCACATGTAAAGTCAAAGGGGGAGTGCCCAGGATCGATTGGAAGGCAATGCGGAGCGATGCCGAAGAAATCATAAAAAGCCTGGACGCAAAAATCGATGTTACAAAAAATGTAGATAATATGAGCGTGGCGGACCAGCAGATGGTGCAGATCGCCCGCGCGCTTTGCCTGGGCGCGGATATTCTCATATTCGACGAACCGACCGCGTGCCTGACATTAAAGGAAACGGAAAAACTTTTAAGCATTATTCGTAAATTCAAAGAGGAAGGGAAATCGATTATTTTTGTTTCCCACCATTTGGATGAAGTGATCGAAATATCCGACCGTGTTTCTATTATGAGGGACGGCGCTTTAATAGAAAATCTTGAAAAAGGGGAACTTTCCGTAACGCGCCTGATAAGCGGAATGATCGGCCGCGAGGCCGAAAAAGGAGAAATCCTGCGCAAAGAGGACAATACGGGCGAGGTGCTGCTGAAGGTAGAGCATCTGAGCCGGGAACGGGAATTTCAGGACATCAGCTTTGACGTAAAGCGGGGCGAAATCTTTGGAATCGCGGGGCTGGTGGGCGCCGGGAGGACTGAATTGGTCAGCACAGTGTTCGGCGTGCAGAAGCCGGAGACAGGCTCCATCTGGCTGGACGGGGAAGAACTGAAACTGCGCGGGCCGCACGATGCGATCAAAAAGGGAATCGGGTACGTATCCGAAGAACGAAGAAAATATGGGATACTGCCAACGATGACCATTAAAGAAAATTTGACCATCGCAAATTTGAAAAGCATTTATCGGTTTCCAATGATCCGGAAAAAGGAAGAGGAGGAAATGTTCCAGACCTATTCCGAACAGGTACAGGTCAAAATGGCAAGCCCCGAAGGGCTGCTGACAAAGCTTTCCGGCGGGAACCAACAAAAAGTGGTCGTTGCGCGCTGGCTGGCCGCCAACTGCAAGCTCCTGATCGTAGATGAACCAACCCGCGGAATCGATGTGCTTGCCAAAAATGAAATTCACAAGCTGATGCGCAAATGCGCGGATGAAGGCTTAACGATCCTGGCCGTTTCTTCCGAACTGGAAGAATTAATTAGAATATGCAACCGTATTTTGATTATGCATGAGGGGCGGCAAAAGGGCCTGGTGGATGCAAGCGAGATTACGCCGGAACAGATTCTGCACATTGCGTTGACGTAATATATTTTAGATAAAAGGAGACTTTAAGTACGATGGAAACCAAAAAAATAAGAAACAAATTCAGCATGAACCAGAATGTTTCTACGATCCTGTTCCTGATGCTGTTCATCCTGCTGTTCAGCGTGATTTTGACATTTGCTACACCGAACTTTCTTAATTCGTACAACATCGGCATCATTATTAAGCAGATGTCATTTTTTGGAATCGCTGCGCTGGGGCAAACGCTGGTGCTTATTATTGCCGGTATCGACCTGTCGATTGGCTCGACAGCCTGCCTGGGCGGAATATTTTTTGCCCTGTGCATGACGACCCTGGGCATGAACCCGGTGCTTGCCGTAATATTGTGCACGGCGATAGGCTGCGGAATCGGATACCTCAACGGGCTCCTGATTACGAAGCTTCGCCTTCACCCGTTTATTGTGACGCTGGCGGTAAGCAATATCGGGTACGGCTTTGTCCTGGTTATTACGGAAGGCTATACCATATCCGGTATTACGGGCGATGTGCTGGCGATGGGCCAGGGAATGCTAGGCGCGATACCCGTTCCAACCTTAATATTTATAGCGGCAGTGGCGGTGCTGGCCTATATATTGAAATTCACGCCGTTTGGCAGGGAATTGTTTGCAATCGGCGGAAATCATGCCGCGGCGCGGCTGGTTGGGGTGAAGGTGGAAGCGCGCAAGCGCAATGTATACCTGATCTCGGGAGGGCTGTCGGCTTTTGCCGGCATTATGGTGGCCTGCCGGTATAATTCCGGCCAGCCGACGATCGGCGAAACATGGGTCATGAGCTCCATCACGGCTGCGGTCATTGGGGGAACGTCCATGGACGGCGGAGTCGGAACGGTCGTAGGGACGCTGGTGGGGGCGCTTCTGATGCAGCTGCTCTCCAATTCCATCGTAATGCTTAACGTATCCCAATATTGGGAAGCCGTGATGACGGGCGGTGTGGTTCTTCTCGCAGTAGCGATCGACGCGCTGCGCACGATGCACAGGAATAAACAATTGAGTAAATAAAACCGGAACGGCAGACGGAACGGTTATAACGATTATAAGGAAGGCGTATTTCTGTGCGCTTTTTCCGAACGATTCTACAGGAGAACTTGAAAATGCGGGAATTAAATAAAAAGCTTATGCTGGAATTATATTCTCAAATGATACAGATTCGCGAATTTGAGAAGGAAGCGATTGAGCTTGCAAAAATGAATCTGACCCGGGCGGCGATCCACACCTATAACGGGCAGGAAGCAATTGCGGTGGGCGTGTGCGCCCACCTTGAAAAAGAGGACTACATTATATCGAATCATCGCGGGCACGGGCATTGCGTGGCCAAGGGAGCCGATTTAAGGAAAATGTTTGCGGAGCTTATGGCGCGGGAAACCGGGTATTGCAAGGGAAAAGGCGGTTCGATGCACATTGCGGACCTTTCAACCGGAATGCTGGGGGCGAACGGAATCGTGGGCGGAGGCCTCCCCATTGCCGTAGGGGCCGCTTTTACGGCGAAGTACAAAAATAACGGAAGGATCGTCGTTTGCTTTTTCGGAGACGGGGCGAGCAACGAAGGGGCGTTTCACGAAGCGCTGAATTTAGCGTCGATCTGGAAACTGCCGGTCGTTTTCGTATGCGAGAACAACCAGTATGGAATTTCGATGAACGTATCAAAATCCACAAACATAAAACGGCTTGCGGACCGCGCGGCAGCGTATGGGATCAGGGGCGTCACCGTGGATGGAAACAAATTGGATGAAGTATACCGGGAATTTGCAGGCGCGGCGGAAGAGGTGCGCGCAGGCGGGGGGCCGGTGCTGATGGAAATGGCGACCTACCGCATGAGCGGCCACTATTTTGGGGATAATGAAAACTATCGGACAAAAGAAGAAGTGGAAGCATGGAAGAAAAAGGACCCGATCGATTATGCCGGGAAAATACTGACGGATGATTACGGGGTAACAGAGGAAGAAATCCGTAAAATACAGCAGGAAGAAAAACAAAAAGTGCTGGAGGCATCGGAAACGGCGAAGGGGGACCCATTTCCGGCGGAAGAAGACCTGACGAACGACCTGTACGACCCGTCATTCGGGGAAATCGTATGGAAGCCGTGGAAAATGGCCTGAGGAGGAACGAGAATGAGAAAACTATCGATGCGGGAAGCGGTGAACGAAGCGCTTCATATCGCTTTCAACAGTGATGAGCGGATTTTTACGGCGGGAGAGGATATTGCGGTATATGGCGGGCAACTGCGCTGCTCTTACGGTTTGCTGGAAAATTTCGGGGAAAAGCGCGTGCTGGATACGCCAATCTCGGAGTCGGCGATCGTAGGGCTGGCGGTCGGGGCCGCAATGACAGGCCTGCGCCCGGTTGTGGAGCTGTCGTATGTCGATTTTATCGGCGTGGCATTTGACCAGATATTGAACCAGGCGGCAAAAATACGGTATATGTACGGCGGTATGGTAAGCCTTCCGCTTGTAATCCGTACGCAGGGCGGGGCGGGGCTTGGAAACGGCGCGCAGCATTCGCAGTCCCTTGAAGCCATGCTGAGCCACATTCCCGGGATACGGGTGCTGATGCCCTCCAATGCCTATGACGCAAAAGGCTTGCTTTTGCATGCGATCCGCGACAATAACCCCGTCGTTTTTATTGAGCACAAGGCGCTTTATAAAGTGAAATGCGAGGTGCCGGAAGAACCGTACGAGTGCGATTATACCTGCGATATCAAGCGGCAGGGAGAGGATATCACGATCGTTGCTTATTCCGCGATGGTGAACCAGGCGCTCAAAGCTGCGGAGCAGCTCGAAACGGAGGGAGTGTCCGCGGAGGTGGTAGACGTGCGTTCGCTTACGCCGTTTGATGCGGATACGGTCGTTCGGTCGGCAAAAAAAACCGGACGCGTCGTAATTGTGCATGAGGCCTGTAAAAAAGGCGGCTTCGGGGGCGAAATCGCAGCGGAAATACAGGAGGCGGCTTTTGAAAACCTGAAAAAGCCGGTCTGCCGTGTGGGCGCGCCGTTTGTACCCGTACCGTTCGGGCCGAACCTGGAAAGCTGTTTTGTGCCGGACAGCGGGAATATTCTTGAAGCGGCGCATCGTATATTGACGGATTGAAAGAAAGGATGGAACGAAGATGAAAAAAGAAGTGATTATGCCAAAAATCGGGTTGGACATGGAGGAAGGAACAATCAGCACATGGGTCAAAAAGGTTGGAGACCATGTGGAAGTAGACGATGTGCTGCTTGAGATTGAGACGGATAAAGCGACGACCGAAGTGAAATCCAGCGTTGCGGGGACCCTGACGGAAATACTTGCCGAGGAAGGCGATACGGTGGAGATCACTAAAACCATCGCGTGGATTCAGACAGATGAGTGATACGGTAATAAAGCTTACCCCCATGAAAAAGAGCATGGCGCGGCATATGACGGAAAGCTGGGACGGCGTGCCCCAGTTTAATATCGAGGGGGAAATCGATTGCCGCCCGATGATAAAATTCCGGGGAGGGCTGCCCTTTAAAACCTCCTATACGACATTGATTGTACGGGCGGCGGCGCTCTGCCTCAAAAAGCACCCGGGGATAAACGCATCCTTCGGGCAGGATCATATTCTCTGCCATGAGGGCGTCAACATCGGCGTGGCGGCGGATACGGGAAAGGGATTGCTTGTCCCGGTGATCCGCGACGCCGCGGATAAAACGATCCGCGAATTACATGAATGCATGGAAGAGATCAAGGAAAAGACAAAGCGCGGCAATTTTACACTGGAGCAGCTTGCAGGCGGAACGTTCACAATCAGCAACCTTGGAATGTTCCCCGTAAGCGCGTTCACGGCAATCGTGAATGCGCCCCAGGCCGCCATCATGGCGCTTGCGCGAATGAGGGACGTTCCGGTTGTCAAAAACGGAACTATTGTTTGCGGTAAACAAATGAACGTCCGCCTGAGCGCGGATCACCGGATAACGGCGGGCGCGGACCTTGCGAGGTTTATGGCCGATTTTATCGTTTTACTTGAAGAGCCGGAGAATTTACTTTGAGGAGATGTCAGCAATGGGAAACTATATTTTGGGGATCGATCAAAGCACTTCGGGAACCAAAGCGATCCTATTCGATCAATATGCGAATGTAATTTGCCGGAGAGACAGGGCGCACAGGCAATATTATCCCAGGGACGGATGGGTCGAGCATGATCCGGTGGAGATATATCATAACCTCATCGGCGCAATCCGCGAGGTTATAACGGATTCGGGCGTTTCACCGGAAGACGTGCTGGCGGTTTCAGTTACGAACCAGCGCGAAACGGTAATGCTTTGGGAAGAGGACGGCAGGCCGGTCCATAACGCTGTCGTGTGGCATTGCGCGCGTGCGGCGGAATTGGTGAAGCGTGAAAAAATCTCGTCCCGCAGCGACGAGATCACAAAGGCGACGGGGCTCGTGCTCTCCGCATATTTTTCCGCAGGGAAAGCGGCGTGGATTTTTGAAAATGCCGAATGTGGAAAACATCCGCTGTTTGGAACGATGGACAGCTGGGTGATATGGAAGCTGACGGGAAAACACGCGACGGATTATTCCAACGCCTCGAGGACCCAACTGTTTAATATCCATACCCTCAAATGGGACGAAAGGTTGTTGGAGTTGTTCGGGCTCAGCGAAGTAAGGATGCCCGAGGTGAAATTTTCGGATGAGGTTTTCGGCTATACGACGGCGGAAGGGGTGCTCCCCCGGCCGGTCCCTGTGTGCGGAGTGATGGGGGATTCCCACGGCGCGCTGTTTGCACAGCAGTGCTGGAAGCCGGGAATGGTAAAATGTACGTTTGGCACCGGAATGTCGGTCATGATGAATATCGGGAAACAGCCCGTGCTGTCCAAGTATAAAATAGGGACGTCAGTGGCGTGGGGGCTGCAGGGCGAGGTGGAATATGCTCTTGAAGGAACCGCGAATTTTACCGGGGACGTGATCCGGTGGATGGAGAACGACCTGAAACTGCTTGGAAGCAGTGAAGAATCCGAACAGATGGCGCTGCAGGCCGGCGATACGGAGGGCGTGTATTTGGTGCCTGCTTTTGCGGGGATCAATGCGCCGCATTGGAACAGCAATGTGCGCGCCATGCTGTGCGGGATGCAAAGGAGCACCAACCGGAACCATATTGTGCGCGCGGGCCTGGAATCGACGGTATATCAATTGAAGGATATTACGGAAGCAATGGGAAAGGATGCCGGGATCGGCATATGCGGGCGGCCTGGGAATTGGCCTGTGGAAGGACCGGGATGAAATCGGCAGCCTGGGAAACGACTGCGGTATTTACCATGCAAAAATGTCCGAAGAACAGAGCAGGCATCTGTACGCGGGCTGGACGGATGCGGTCAATATGCTGGTCCGAAAAGACACGTAATAAAATATGCAGGATGAAAATGCGCCGCAGGCACTGCGGCGTGTCAGGCTGTCAAAAAACCTTTCAGCAGGGATTGTCAAGGGGCAAGGCCCTTGATTTATAATCGCGGACAAGGTGAATTCCGGCGTGGTAACGCCGGAAGAGAGGGTGCCCTGGGGTGCAAGGGCGACATGCGCGCCCGCAAGTCCGCTCATATGGCGGTTTTGCGGCCGTCATGCACAGCCTGACAGCAAAACCGCCGCAACCTCGAAAAAGTGTCCAGCCGCGTAGCGGCGAGACTTTTTCGACAAGCTCGCGCCGCAGGCACTGCGGCGTGTTTTTTATACCGGGCGCTTACCGGAATTTCCGCGCGGTTAAAAAATAAATGAAATATACCGCGCAGCCCGCAATTCCCGATTGAATGAGCATATCCCGGAAATCGGCGGAATCAGTCGTAATGTTCTGGTTATATACGCGCAGCATCAGGACGCATGTCACCACGACGGCAATCAGCTGCCCGGCGCATAACGCAATTTTTGCAATGTGGTACTGGAGCTCCACGTTGTCCGCGTTGATTTTCACCGGATATTTGTACAGGCGCGGAAAACGCGACAGCAAAAACAAAAGCCCGCACAGGCCGCCGCCGAGGGCGAACAGGATAAACAGTACGGTGCGCATTCCATATTTGGCCACCAGCCCGTCCGCGCCTACGGGAGGCGCGGGCATGGGCAAAATGCTTGCCGTAAGCGCAAATGTTGCGGTCATGCAGATGATTCCGGCGAATGTCGCCCATTCCAGCACGAACCGCCAGTTGCGCAGGACCTTCAGCTTGATTTCGCGTTTCATGGCACTCCTATTTCCTCAGGTCGACAAATTCGGAAGGGTCGATGCTTCCTTCCGCAAAGGTTCCCATGTCCTCCAGCATCCGCAGGGAAGCCTCGAGGATATAAAACATCAGCGGGCAGCCGCTTCCCTCGCCAAGACGCATGCCAAGCGTCAGCGCGGGGGCAAGGCCAAGCGCCTCCGCAATCGCCGTATAGCCCTGCTCGTCGCTTTTGTGCGATGCGAACATATAAGATACGCTCGCGGGGGAAATGCGCATCGCGCACAGCGCCGCGCACACGGAAATAAAACCGTCGATCACAACCGGGACCCGGTAATGCGCGCACGCGAGGTATGCGCCCGTCATCGCCGCGATATCGAGGCCGCCGACCTTGGCAATCACGTCAACCGGGTCGCTCGCATCCGGTTTGTTCACCTCGATGGCCTTCTCGATGACCGATATTTTTTTTTCGTATTGCCCGTCCGTAATGCCCGCGCCCCGGCCGGTTAAGGCGGAAACCGGTTTCCCGAGCAGCACGGACGCGACGGCAGCCGTGGTAGAGGTGTTGCAAATCCCCATTTCCCCAAGGCCGATCACGTCGTAACCCTCGCGTGCCGCCGCGGCTTCATATCCGGTTTTCATGGCCCTTTCACATTGTGCGCGCGTCATCGCGGGGCCATAGGTCATATCGTTCGTGCCGTGCATCACCAGCGCGTCGATGATGTTTTTGCGTTTCAGCTCCTGCGCGACGCCCACGTTGTAGACGAAAACCTCCGCGCCCGCCTGCGCCGCCAGCGCGTTTACCCCCGCAATTCCGTTTGCGATGTTGATGGTCTGCATGGGAGTGACCGCCTGCGGCACCGGAGTGATCCCCTGACCGTAAACGCCGTTGTCCGCCGCGAATACAAGCACGGCGCGCCTTGCAAGGGTTCCGCCCATAAAACCGCGGATGCCCGCGAGCCTTACCGCATACTCCTCCAGCTGCCCGAGGCTGCCCAGGGGCTTCGACAGGGAGTCCACCCGCTCGCGCGCCGCGGCCATGGCGTCTTCATCCAGGGGCAGTATATCCGTATAATCCATAAAACGTCCTCCTTTTCGTCTGCGAATCGTCTAAAAACAGGAATTGGTTATATTTAGTATGCCATACTTTTTTCCTGTAATTCAACTTTTACAGGTTTAATTTATCGGCCCCTTGCTATTTCCGCCTCAGCTCCAACATGGCTGCATAATGCTTTATGGAAAATTTTTCAGGCGCGATTTTTTCGAGCAACAATTTATGTTCGTTTTCCCATTCCGCAACCTTTTCGCGCGGCAGGGAAGCGCCGATCCCCCGGCAGGCTTTCATCCTTCCGTTCCATGTTTCCCTGGTGAAGGGAACATCGATTTCATATTCCTCGTGGTATACGGCTTCAAACGCTTCATATACGTATTCGGGCGCCGTAATCGGATGCATGGTTTCCCCGGCGCCCGACCAGTTTGGGCGATACTTCAATACAAGGGCCTCGCTCATTCCGGCAATCTCATCCTCAAACGGCAGCCACGCCATATATAATAAAAGTAATTTCCCGCCTTCCTTTATGATCCGGGATAGCTTGGGAACCAGCTTCCGGTCGTCAAAATACCAAAAACATTGGCAGGCGGTCGCCACATCAAAGGAACTGTCCGGGAAGTCAATCTCTTCCGCTCCTATATTAAAATATTGAATTTCCTGCTGCAACCCGGCGGCCATTCTTTTTGCCTGTGCAATCTGCATATCGGAAATATCTATCCCGGTCCATTCCGCTCCATACCGATACATATTCCTGGGCAGAACGCCCGTTCCCGTCCCTAAATCCAATACCCTCTGACCCTTCAGGCACAGGCCGCGGTTTATAATTTTCTCATAGAAGATGCCAGGATAAATATCCCTGTACCTTGCGTAATCAGTTGAAGCCTTTCCCCAATCGAATGCCTCGCCATTGTCAATTTTTTTATTTTTTATTTCCATGGGCGCTCTCCCCAAATCCCGGATTTTCTATGCAGTTTTCCTATATGGATTTTTATAAAAAAGCGCATACTTTTGTATGCGCTTTTTGTGAATCCTTTTAAAATACGAGTTTGTCCTCGATAAACTGCCGGACGCCCTCCATTGGAATGCGTTCCTGCGCCATGGTGTCGCGGTCACGCACGGTTACGCAGCCGTCCTCGAGGGATTCAAAGTCCACCGTCACGCAGTACGGCGTGCCGATTTCATCCTCCCGGCGGTAACGCTTGCCGATGGAGCCCGCAAGGTCGTAGTCCACGTTAAAATGCTTCGCAAGGTCGGCGAACAGCTTATCCGACGTTTCCGAAAGCTTCTTTTGCAGGGGCAGCACCGCGGCCTTGAAGGGCGCGAGCGCCGGATGGAAATGCATCACGGTGCGCGTGTCGCCGTTTTCCAGCGTCTCCTCGTCATAGGCCTCGCACAGGAACGCGAGCGCTACACGGTCCGCGCCGAGTGACGGCTCGATGCAGTAGGGCACATATTTCTCGTTTGTTACAGGGTCAAGATATTCAAGGCTCTCGCCGGAATGGCTCATATGCGCCTTAAGGTCGAAATCCGTCCGGTCCGCGATGCCCCACAGCTCGCCCCAGCCAAAGGGGAACCGGTATTCGATGTCCGTCGTCGCGTTGGAATAGTGCGAAAGCTCTTCCTTGGCGTGGTCGCGCAGCTTCAGGTTGTCGTCGCTGAGGCCAAGGGCAAGGAGCCAGTTGTGGCAGGTATCCTTCCAATAATTAAACCACTCGAATTCCTCCTTCGGGTTGCAGAAGAATTCAAGCTCCATCTGTTCAAATTCACGGATGCGGAAAATAAAGTTTCCGGGCGTAATCTCGTTGCGGAACGATTTGCCGATCTGTCCGATGCCCATAGGCATTTTGCGGCGCGTCGTACGCAGTACGTTTTTGAAATTGACGAAAATGCCCTGCGCGGTTTCGGGGCGCAGGTAAATCTGCGCGGCCGTGTCCTCGTTCACCCCCTGGAAGGTCTTGAACATCAGGTTAAACTGGCGGATGGGCGTAAAATCATTTTTCCCGCAGGACGGGCACACAATGTGCTCCGCGATGAACGCTTCCATATCCTCCTTGCTCATCGCTTCCACCGGACCGATATCGATCCCGTTTTCCGCCACATAATCCTCGATCAGCTTATCCGCGCGGAAACGCTCCTTGCAGCTTTTGCAGTCCATCAGCGGGTCGTTGAAGCCGCCCACATGGCCGGACGCAACCCACACCTCGGGGTTCATCAGGATCGCCGCGTCAAGCCCCACGTTATGCGGGCACTCCTGCACGAATTTCTGCCACCAGGCGCGCTTCACGTTGTTCTTGAATTCCACCCCGAGCGGGCCGTAATCCCATGAATTCGCAAGCCCTCCATAGATTTCCGAGCCGGGATACACAAAGCCGCGCCCCTTCGCGAGCGCCACGATTTTGTCCATTGTCTTTTCCATCATTTTCCTCCCAAAATTTAGTAAAAAAAATCTTCCGATCCCTTGGAATAGGGACGAAAGAATACCTTCCGCGGTTCCACCCTGATTGGTTAAAAAAACCCGCCTTCATTGCGCGCGTTCCATACTGCGCGGGGCGCCACACCCGCAAAACGCGCCTTATTCAAGTTATTGACACAATCATACCAAGTTTAAAGGCGGAATTCAAGCCTCTTTTTCGCTGGAAACCGTTTATTTCCGTTCCGGATGCCCCGCCTCTGTGGTATACTAAAGGTGAAAAACAGGAATAAGGAGAATTCCATGAACGGAATTGGGTTATTTGGCATTATTACGGTATGCTCGACACTTGTGATTTTTATTGTCTGCATCGTGCTTTATTGCAGGATACAAACAAAACGGCATTTTAAGTGCCCGCATTGCGGCGCGCGGTTTAAGGTGGCGGGCATGCGCACCTTCTTTGCCTCGCGGCAGGGAACGGACCGCCTGCTCTCCTGCCCGCAGTGCGGGATGAACTGCTATATGGAAAACATTCCGGACGAGGAATATACGGAAGAAATGCGGCGGGCGGATGCGGAACGCCGCCGACAGGAAGAGGAAGAGGACGGGGAATGACGGTTCTTTTGGTAGGCGCCGGCGGCTTTATCGGGGCCGTATGCCGCTATGGAATGAGTTTCCTTACGAAAAGCTTCTCCGGCAGCTTCCCGTGGGGAACGCTTCTTGTGAACTTTATCGGCTCCTTTTGTATTGGAATGGTATTCCAGATGACGCTGAAATGGAACGTGGACGAACGCGTCGCCGGAATGGTAATGCTTGGAATTATCGGGGGCTTTACCACCTTTTCGACCTTTTCCCTTGAAACCCTGCGCCTCCTTGAAGGAGGGAATATCGCCTTTGCGCTCCTGAACATCCTTCTTTCCGTCGTGGCCTGCGTGTTTGCGGCATGGCTTGGGCGGCTTATGATCCGGGCGATATAGGAAAGCTGTCCCGGTCCGTTTATTGATCCGGCGCCAAAAACCGCATGGGAAAATCCCATGCGGTTTTTTTGCGCGCCTGTATGTATGCCGCGCCGCCATTTTACTTTCATTTTACGCAACTCACACAAACCCTTCTTATGGGTTTTACACCGGCCCGGTATACTGAACCCCAGTAACCGATTTTAAATTTATTTTTAAGGAGAGAACATATGAAAAGAAGATTACTCACACTCGTACTGACAGGCATGATGACGCTTGGCGCCCTGTTCCTTGCCTCGTGTGCGTCCGGGGCCGCGGTTCCGGCTGAAAGCAGCGCCCAGGAACCGGCGGGGAAGGCTTCCGCCGCATCCGAAGCTCCGGCGCAGGCCGAACCTGGGGATAACGGCCCGGACGCCGCAAGCGGTGAAATTACGGTCTATACCGCGCTCGAGGACGAGCAGGTCACCGCCTACCTCGAAGAGTTCAACAAAACCTATCCCGACATCAAGGTAAACGTTGTCCGCGAATCCACGGGCATCATCACCGCCAAGCTCCTCGCGGAAAAAGACAACCCGCAGGCGGACGTAGTGTGGGGCACGGCGGCTTCCTCCATGATGGTGCTTGACGACCAGGGGATGCTCGAGCCATACGCGCCGCAGGGCGTGGACCGCATCCTTCCGCAGTTCAAGTCGGATAAAGAGACGCCCACATGGGTGGGCATCGACGCGTGGGAAACCGCAATTGTCGTCAATACGGAAGAAGCGGCAAAACTGGGCCTTCCCGAAATCACGTCGTACGAAGACCTTTTAAAGCCGGAATTCAAAGGCCATATCGTCATGTCCAACCCCAATTCCTCCGGGACGGGCTTCCTCACGGTGTCCGCAATCCTGCAATTAAACGGCAAAGATACGCCGGAGCAGGGCTGGGATTTCCTCTCAAAGCTTGACGAAAACGTTTCCCAGTATGTGCACTCCGGCTCCAAACCGGCCAAGATGGCGGCAGCGGGAGAAACCGCGGTGGGCATCAGCTTCGGATACGCGGGCCTGAGCCAGAAGGCGAAGGGAGCGCCGGTAGAGGTGATCTTCCCGTCCGAGGGCTCGGGCTGGGACCTCGAGGCCAATGCGCTGATGAAAAAGGACGGGATCAAGGACGCGTCGAAAACCTTCCTCGACTGGGCAATTTCGGACGACGCCATGAACCTCTATAAGGAAAATTACCCGATCATCACAACCGGGGGCGACGGCACTTACGAGGGCTACGACGGAGACCCGCTCGACCAGCTTATTGATAACGATTTTTCATGGGCGGCCTCGAACCGTGAAGAAATCCTCAACACCTGGATGGAAAAATTCGACGCAAAATCCGAGCCCGCCTCCTAAACCGGCTGAAACAGAAAATGGAAAGGCGCGGGGAAACCCGCGCCTGCCTTATATACATGGGCCGGGACGCCCATTTAAGGGGCGCCTGCATCGGGGAGGAGGATTTGAGTGAGCTTTCTGCAAATTGAACAAGTAAATAAACGGTTTGAAAAACAGGCCGCTCTTAAAAATATCAATCTTACGGTCGAAAAAGGGGAACTTGTATGCATCCTCGGGCCGTCCGGCTGCGGAAAAACGACGCTGCTGCGCATCATTGCGGGCCTTGAAATGCCGGAGGAGGGCAAGGTTGTCATCAACGGGAGGGACTGCACGGCGCTGCCGCCGCGTGAAAGGAACTTCGGCGTGGTGTTCCAGTCCTACGCCCTGTTTCCCAATATGACGGTGGAACAAAATATCCTGTTCGGATTGTCCGGGCAAAAGAATAAAAATAAGGAAGAAAAACGCTTCCGGGTTACGGAGGTGCTCCGCATGGTGGACCTCCTTGACCACCGGAAAAAATATCCCAGCCAGCTTTCGGGCGGGCAGCAGCAACGGACGGCCCTTGCCCGCGCGATTGCGCCGGGTCCGGAATACCTGCTGCTCGACGAACCGCTTTCGGCGCTCGACGCCAAGGTACGCGTAAAGCTGCGCGCGGAAATCTGCCGCATCCAGCGGACCCTCGGCATCACCACCATTATGGTTACGCACGACCAGGAAGAGGCGCTTACCATGGCGGATAAAATTGTGGTCATGAACAATGCGGTGGTGGAACAGACGGGAACGCCGCATGAAATCTATAATCGTCCGGGAAGTCCTTTTGTGGCGGGCTTTATCGGCACGATGAATTTTTACGAGCGGGGAAACGCGCTCCTCGGCGTGCGCCCGGAAAATGTGACGGTGGGGCGCGACCTGTTCCGTGAAGACGATACCCACTGGATCGGGACGGTCATGGGGCTTGAATTCCGCGGGTCACAGACGCGCGTATACGGCAGACTGCGCGGCGGGCTTGAAATTTGCGCGGATATCCCGTCCGGGGAGGCGGACGGGCTTGGCGTCCGCAGCGGGGAGAAATGCTGCTTCCATATCCCGGAAGAGCATTTCGTCCGCTATCCCGCGTGAGGTGCCTATGAAAAAGAAATTATTCCGGAATCCCGGGCAATGGATGCTGATGGTCGCGCTGACGTTCTTTTTTGTGGTCATCATGATCCTTCCGCTCGGGAGCCTGTTTTCGAAGGCGTTCCTCAACAGCACGGGCGATTTCGTGGGCCTTGCGAATTATGCGAAATATTTTACGACGCCCGCCCTTTCCGTATCGGTGGGAAATACCATCGATATCTCGCTGTGGACGGCGGTACTCAGCACCATCCTCGGTTTTGCCTTTGCCTATGCGCTGCGCCGCAGCCGCCTGCGCTGCAAGACCTTCCTGAAATACATGGCGCTCCTGCCGATTTTCATGCCCACCGTGGTGCACGGCCTGGCGCTCGTTTACCTGTTCGGGAACCAGGGCCTGGTTACCGGCCTCGGCTGGGATATCGGCCTTTACGGGCGCACGGGCATCATCCTGTCGGAAATCGTGTATACCTTCCCGCAGGCGTTTCTGATGTTCGATATCGCGCTCGGATTCGCGGACGGACGGCTGTACGAGGCGGCGGATTCAATGGGCTGCGGCCCGGCGAAGGGCTTTTTCCGTATCACGCTGCCCGAGGTGAAATATACGCTCATCAGCTCCCTGTTCGTGTGCTTCACGCTTGCGTTCACGGATTTCGGCGCGCCCAAGGTGCTCGGGGGCAGCTTCAATGTGCTCGCGACAGATATCTATAAACAGGTGGCGGGCCAGTTCAATATGAATATGGGCGCGGTGATCGGCACGCTGCTGCTGATTCCGGCGGTGCTCAATTTTGCGGTGGACCGCATTACCAGCAAAAAGACGGACGGTACGGTAAGCGCCCGGGCAATTCCCCTGCGGATCAAAAAATCACGCGGACGGGATGCGGCCCTCGGCGTGGTCTGCTGGTTCATCGTGGGCTTTTTCGGCCTGATGGTGGCGGTGCTCGTCATGGGCGCGTTTGTCAAATACTACCCGTACGACATGGGCTTCACCCTGCAGAATTTTGTGTTCAACCAGTCGACAGGAGGGTTCGCGAGCTTTTTAAACTCCCTTTCCATGAGCTTTTTCTCGGCGCTGTTCGGCACCGTCTTTGTGTTCGTATACGCCTACCTGATCGAAAAGGGCAGGGGCATGGGGCCGCTCAAAAAGGCGGGCCGCGTGCTTTCCGCGCTGCCGATTGCGCTTCCGGGAATGGTGATCGGCCTGGCGTTTATTTTCTTTTTCAACGCAAAAAACAATCCGCTGAATTTTGTCTACGGGACAATCGGCATCCTCGTGCTTGCCAACATGCTGCACTTCTATGCCGTACCTTTCGTAACGGCGTCGGGCGCGCTCAGGAAGCTGGACGGGGAATATGAAAACGTGTCGGAAAGCATGAAGGTGCCGTGGTATAAAACCTTTTTCAAGGTCAGCGTTCCCCTGTCCCTTCCGGCAATCCTTGAAATGTTTATGTTCTATTTTGTTAATTCCATGGTAACGGTGTCGGCGGTGGTGTTCCTGTATTCGGCCAATTTCAAGGTCGCGTCCATTGCCATCACCCACATGGAGGAGTCCGGGGATTTCGCGCAGGCCGCCGCCATGAGCCTGTTGATCCTCGCTGTCAACGTGGGCGTTCGCGCAGTGTACGAGCTTGCGGTCAGACGCCTGAAAAAACCAAAAAGAAAAGAGGCAAAAGAAAGTGAATTATAAGACTGTCATACTGGACTGGGCGGGCACAACCATAGATTTTGGCTGCTTTGCGCCCGTGGCTGCATTCAAAAAAGCGTTTGAACGTGCGGGGCTGCGGCCGACAATCGAAGAAACCCGCGCCCCTATGGGCATGAAAAAGTGGGACCACATCAAAAAAATGCTCCGGGGCGAACGTCTCGCGGCGGAATTCGCGGAAAAATATGGACGCGCATCCGATGAAAACGATATCCAAAGGATATATGACGCCTTTGAAACGGAGCTTTTTGCAGTGCTCGAAAATTTCACCGAGCCGCTGCCCGGCGTATGCGAAACGGTTAGCCTGCTGCGCGAAAAGGGAATAAAGATCGGCTCCACAACCGGGTATACGGCGGAAATGATGGAAATCGTCGCCGCCAAAGCAAAGGAATACGGCTACGCGCCGGACTGTGTCGTCACGCCGGACGACGTATGCGGGATGGGGCGGCCCTATCCGTACATGATCTGGAAAAACCTGCGCAAGCTCGAGGTAAAAAATGTGCTTGACGTGGTCAAGGTAGGCGATACCGCGGCGGATATCCGCGAGGGAAAAAACGCGGGCTGCATTTCCGTCGGCGTCGTCAAGGGTTCCAGCATGCTCGGATGGACGCTCACCGAATGGGAACGCGCGGACAAAGCCACCAAAACGGAAGCGTGCGCAAAGGCGCGCCGGGCGTTCCTGGATGCCGGGGCAGACGTGGTCTTAAACGATATTACCGAGCTCGCCGCGTTTTTGGAAGGATAGAAAGGAGTTACGCCATGTACGAAAACATTCCCGATAATCCCTACCTGCTGCTCACGCCCGGGCCGCTTTCCACCTCAAAGGGTGTGCGCGCGGCGCTGCTGCGCGACTGGTGCACGTGGGACAGGGATTACAATGAAGAAATTGTCCAGGCAATCCGCCGCAAGCTGGTTCGCCTCGCGGCGCGGCAGCCGGAGGAATATACCGCCGTGCTGATGCAGGGAAGCGGGTCGTTTGCCGTGGAAGCCTGTCTTGGCAGCGTGATACCGAAGGACGGGAAACTGCTCATCATTGCCAACGGCGCCTATGGGGCGCGGATGGAAAAAATGGCGGAGGTGCTTGGAATCAGCCATACGGTGCTTGAATACTCTGAAACGGCCGTTCCCGGCGTCAGCGAGGTAAAAATAACGCTGGAAAGGGACCCGGCCATTACGCATGTCGCGATGGTCCACTGCGAGACCACGACGGGCATCCTCAACCCGCTGCGCGAAATTGCCGGGGTTGCAAAGCAATACGGCAAAATTTTTATCGCAGACGCGATGAGCTCGTTCGGCGGCATCCCTATGGATATCGGCGAAATGGGCATCGATTTCCTCATCAGTTCCGCAAATAAATGCATCCAGGGCGTCCCGGGGTTTGCCTTTGTGATTGCAAACCGTGCGCGGCTCGAGGAATGCGGGGGCAACGCCCGGTCCCATTCCCTCGACCTGTACGACCAGTGGAGGTGCATGGATGCGGCGGGCAAATGGCGCTTCACCTCGCCCACGCATGTGGTGCGGGCCTTTTTAAAGGCGCTCATTGAGCTTGACGACGAAGGCGGCGTCGCCGCACGGTATGGACGCTATTGCGAAAACCACAGCGCCCTTGTGGAAGGAATGGAGCATGCGGGCTTTGAGACGCTGCTCCCGCCGGAGATACAGTCGCCTGTCATCACCTCCTTCCGCTACCCGGCGGCGCATTTTGAATTCAACTGGTTTTATGAAGCCATAAAAGAACGGGGTTATGTGCTCTATCCGGGGAAAATTTCGCAGGAGGATACGTTCCGTATCGGGACGATCGGCGAGGTTTATCCGCGTGATATAAAAAAATTAACGGAAATTGTTTGGGAGGTAATGCAATGAAAGTATTTTGTCTGGGCGGCGCGGGGCGTATCTGCCGCGAATCGGTGTATGACCTTACGCAGCACTCGGATTTTGAGCGGATTACGATCGGCGACTACGATGTTGCCGAAGCGCAGCGCGTGAAGGAATGGCTTAATGATCCGCGCGTGGACGTGGTGTTTTCAGACGTAACGGATGTGGACGGAACCGCGGAAAAGATGAAGGGATACGACGTGGTGATGGACGGCACGCAGATCACCCTCAATGGAAAATCCACGGAGTGCATCGCCAAAGCGGGCTGCCACGGGGTCAACCTCAACGGTTTCGGCGAGGAAAACCAGTGGGCGGACCTGTTCCGTCAGGCGGGAAAAACATGCGTTCCCGGTTTTGGCATGACGCCCGGCGTGACGCAGATGATGGCAATGTACGCGGCGAACAAAATGGATACGGTGGAGGAAGTTTATGTGTCGCACGGCGCGTTCCGTCCGTTCGCGTTCTCAAAATCCATCACCGAAACCACCACCTATGAATACGACCCGGACCTTCCCGGCCGCATCGTGTTTGAAGACGGGGAATATAAGCAGGTGCCGCCCTTTGCCCGTCCACGCAAAGTGATGCTCCCGGAGCCCTACGGGGAAACGGAGCAGTATATCATCCCGCATTCGGAAACGCTTACCCTCTCGCAGGCCTTAAAGGAAAAAGGCGTGCGCCTGGTCGAGGTGCGCGGCACATGGCCCAAAGAGAACATGACGCTTGTCCGCGGCCTGTATGATTATGGCATACTCAAAAACCCGGAGGTACGGGTGGGAAATGAAACCGCCGGCCTCATGGACCTGATCGGCGGCTACCTTTTAAACAGCGAGCAGGGCAAAACCACCGCGCTTTACGGCTATGCGCTGCACATCGAGGTTGTGGGAACCGTGGACGGCAGGAAAACACGCGCAATACTGACCCATACCCATCCCGCCTCGGACGGCAGCGTGCCCGGATGGGAAGGCCTGCGCGCCTATACGCGCAATGTGGGCATCCCGCTTGCCATTGCGGCGGAAATACTGGCCAAAGGCGGCGCCGGGAAACCGGGTGTGCTGATCCCCGAAGACGCCTTCCGTCCGCAGGAGGTTATAGACGCGCTTAAAAAGAGGGATATCCTGGTCCGCGAACAATGGGAAACGGTGTGACGGCAACAGAAAAAAAGGCTGCCCCGGTAAAGTGAAGACGGGGCAGCCTTTTTCCTGTTTTGAAGGAAACGTCAGTTCAGGACAAGGACGGATATATTGAGGATTGCCGCGATGCCGAGCCAGACGAGGTAAGGAACCAGCATACGGAACGCGGGGCGGCTCACGCGGGAAACGTTGCGCATCAAAATAATAAGGTTTACAATCAGGGCGGCCATAACTGCCAGCGCAGGACCGGGTGCGTACGCCAGGAAAAATATGGGAGACCACAACGCATTCAGCACAATGTTGATGATAAAACCGATCACTGCCGGGCCGCAAACGCGCCTTTTCGAGACCACGAGGGCAAAAGAAACCGCAATCAGGACGTATAAGGCCGTCCATACCGCCGCAAATACCCACGGCGGCGGCTGGAGGGGCGAAAGCGTAAGTCCCTCGTACCATGCGGAAGAGGTGTCCGTTGAAAGGCTCGCGGCCACCGCGCCCGCCGCCGTTGCGGCCACCGCCGCGATCATCCTTACGGTACGTATATTTTTTTCATGCTTTTCTTCTTCCATTCGATAAGTCATTACGAACATAATCCTGTTTCCCCTTTTCCTCCGGGAAAAGAATCCCGGAACCTTTGATAATTCCTTGCAATGTAGCGCCTTCCTGCGATATAATAAATAATTGGAAACGTATCCGGCGCTATCGCTTTTTGTAGGGTTATGATAACCGCGAAGCGCACGGGTAAACCGCGTTCCATAAAAATTCACTAAGGTAGGGTATCCGCCGTGCGCGGAACTCGAGCGGAGGTAAACATGAAAACAAAAACAAGAACGCTGACCCTGACGGCGATTTTAATCGCCATCACCCTGATCTTCGGCTTTACGCCCATCGGCTACATCCAGACGCCCTTCGGCATCGTGATTACGCTGATGTGCCTGCCGGTTATCATCGGGACGCTGACCCTCGGATGGAAAGCGGGCCTTGCGCTCGCGGCGCTCTTTGCGGTCACCAGCATCGCGAAGATTCCGGGCGATGTATTCGGCCCGACGCTGCTCGCGGCGAACCCGGTGCTGCTGATGATAAACATCATTGTGCCGCGTCTTTTGATCCCCTTTGTGGTCGCACTTGTATACCGCGCGATGCGCTCGAAAAAAGAGCTCCTTAATATCGGGGTTGCGGCGGTGGCAGGGTCGCTTACGAACACGGTGCTCTATCTCGGGTTCCTGTACGCGTTCTTTTCCGGAATTGTGGCAAGCGGCATTATCCTTTCGGTGGCGCTCCTCAACGGGATTATTGAAGCGGTGGTGGCGGCGCTTTTGTGCCCGCCCATCGTACGCGCCCTGAAAAAAACGGTGCCGGCTATTGGAAATGCGGCCCCTGCGGAACAGAAACAGGCGGAATAAGCGCGCGAAGGCGGCGCGCCCAAAGGAGACTTTACAGCAGATGATATTTGTGATGGATGTGGGCAACACCAACATCAAGTGCGGAATGTTCCAGGGAAATGTGCTTGTGCATTCGTTCCGTATGACGACGGACATCGACGCAACGTCCGACCAGTACGGAATCCAGATGATTGATTTTTTCAGTTATCTCGAGCACACGCCGATGGACGTGGAGGGGATTATTATTTCGTCCGTCATTCCGTCCATCAACTATACGCTCGACCACATGGCGCGCGAGTATTTCAAGAAAAAGCCGATGTTTGTGGGGCCGGGCATCAAAACGGGGATCAATATAAAGTACGATAACCCCAAGGAACTCGGCACGGACCGCATTGTGAACGCGGTCGGGGCCTTTGAACTTTTTGGCGGCCCGGTCATCACCATAGACTTCGGCACGGCGACGAGTTTCGGCGCAATTTCCGAAAAAGGGGATTTTCTCGGCGGGGCCATCTGCCCGGGGCTGCGGATCGCGTCCGACGCGCTGACGGAAAACGCCGCCAAGCTGCCGCGTATCGAGCTCAAGCGCCCGGAAACGGTC
Organism: Christensenella intestinihominis; assembly: GCF_001678845.1. Classification (GTDB taxonomy): domain Bacteria; phylum Bacillota; class Clostridia; order Christensenellales; family Christensenellaceae; genus Christensenella; species Christensenella intestinihominis. Next base: position 29,746 of record NZ_MAIQ01000010.1, on the reverse strand, counting down.
ATCAACAAAACGACGGTTACGTCCATGCAGTCGGGCATCATCTACGGCTATGTGGGGCAGGTGCAGTATATCGTGGAAAAGATGAAGGCCGAAATGGGCGGCGCAAAGGTCGTGGCGACAGGCGGTTTTTCCGGGCTGATCGCGCAGGAGACGAATTGTATCGACGAGATCATACCGACGCTTACGCTGATCGGTCTCAATAAGATTTATATGAAAAATTGCTGAGGCGCGGCCCGGCAGGTGAAGGAGTAAGGAATATGAAAGACGTAAAAGTGGCAATTCTCGGCATGGGTACCGTCGGCGGCGGCATCTACCAGCTGATTGAACGGGAAGGCAAAAACATCGAGCACAAGGACGGAATCCGCCTCGAGGTCAAAAAGACGCTGGCCCTCTCTTATGCGGTGGATGTGCCGGAAGAAAAGAAAGCAAAGGATATCGACGAGATTGTGAACGATCCGGAGATTTCCATTGTGGCCGAGGTCATGGGCGGGCAGCACCCGTCCAAGGAATTTATCCTGAAGGCGCTCGAAGCGGGGAAAACCGTGGTTTCCGCCAACAAGGACATGATTTCCCAGAACTGGCCGGACCTTGAAGCGGCGGCGAAACGCAGCGGCGCAGGGTTCTATTTCGAGGCGGCCGTGGGCGGCGGCATCCCGATCCTGCGGGCGTTAAACGATTCCATGCAGGCAAACAGCATCGACCGCATATACGGCATCGTCAACGGGACGACGAATTATATCCTCACGAAAATGGACGACGAGGGCCGTGATTTTGCCGACGTGCTCAAGGAAGCGCAGGAGCTTGGTTATGCGGAAGCAAACCCGGAAAGCGACGTCGAGGGATATGACGCGCGGTATAAGCTGTCAATCCTTGCATCCATGGCGTTCCACGCGCGCGTGCCCGTGGATAAAATCTATTGCGAGGGCATCACGAAAATCACCGAGGCGGATATCGCCATCGGCCGGGAGCTCGGCTATGTGGTGAAGCTGCTGGCCATCGGCAAGAAGGATAAGGACGGCAGCATCGAGGTGCGCGTGCATCCGACGATGATCGGCAAGGACCACGCCCTTGCGAGCATCAAGGGTTCGTTCAACGCCATCTTTATCAACGGAAGCGCCGTGGGCGAGATGATGTGGTACGGCAAGGGCGCGGGAGACTTCCCGACGGCGAGCGCGCTTGTGTCGGATATGGTTTATGCGGTGCACCATGCGGATAATCCGCGTTATGCGACGTTTGAAAACACCTATGAGGCGGACCAGGTAAAATTCAACGACAACTGGCTGACCGAATATTTCATCCGTACGGAGGTGCAGGATAAGCCGGGCGTCCTTGCGAAAATCGCGGGGATTTTCGGGAAGCACGACGTAAGCATCGAAAGCGTGATCCAGAAGGGCGCGAAGCCGGGCGAAATAAGCGCGCCGCTGATTATGGTAACGCATCCGGCGCACGAGCTCGACCTTCGCCAGGCAATCGAAGAAATCAAGGAGCTCGACGCGGTGGTCGGCGTTCCTAACTGCATCCGCGTTGAAAAATAATTGTCCCGCAATGCACCGCGGTGCTTCGGGACGGAGGAAAAAAGAACCGCCGGGTCCCATCGCAATTTGTCCACGCCCTTGCGGCATGGCCGAATTGGACGGTTCCCGCGCGGCGGTATTAAAAGGACATCAAGGCTAACTTAATAACCAGATAGGAGAATAAGGAATGATTATTGGAAAACACGAGGCGGTAAACGCGGATAAGCTTGGCGGGGACGGCAAAGGAAACGCGCAGCTTTACAACTGGCTGGGGGACGAAAAAATGTGCCCGAACCTTTCGCTCCTCACGACGATCACGCTCGAGCCGGGCGCCACGGTAAGCGATCATCCGCACCACGGCGAGGCGGAAATCTATTGCCTGACGCAGGGCAGCGGCGAGTATAACGACAACGGCAAAACAGTGCCCGTCAAGGCAGGCGACGTAACGATCTGCTACGACGGGGAAATGCACGGCCTTAAGAATACGGGCGGCGGGGAACTGGTGTTCCATGCAATCATTGTAAAGGGTTAACGCTCAAATGGGAATTTTCCCGAAAGGAGAAATCTGATGGATTTGACATGGCTTTGGATATTAATCGGTGTGGTGGTGGCCATTGTTGTCATCATTGTAATCTGGTACATTGTCGCTTACAATAACTTCATCAAGATGAAGAACGGCATCGAAGAGGCATTTGCGACGATCGATGTTTATCTCAAAAAGAGGTTTGACCTGATCCCGAACCTTGTGGAAACGGTCAAGGGCTATGCGGCGCACGAGCGCGGGACGCTCGACGAAGTAACGGCGGCCAGGAACAGCGTGGCAAATTCTTCCACAACGGAGGAACGGCTCGCGAATGAAAACATCCTTTCCGGGACGCTCAGGAGCCTGTTCGCGGTTGCGGAAGCATACCCGGACCTCAAGGCGAACACAAATTTCCTCGATTTGCAGAACCAGCTCAACATGGTGGAAACAGACCTCGCGAACGCGCGCAAATACTATAACGCGAACGTAAGGATGTTCAACACCAAGCTCGAAACCTTCCCGACGCGGCTGATTGCCAAAAAGTTCAATTTCACGAAGCAGCCGATGTTCGAGGTATCGAACGAAGCGGAACGCGAAAACGTGAAGGTGCAGTTCTAAACAACATAAAAACAAAATGCGCAGCCGCTTTTGCGGCTGCGATTTTGCCTAAAGAGGAATTATGAAAAAATTTTTATTGGTTTTGACAGTGCTGCTTGTCCTTCTCCTGTCGGCCGTTCCGGCTGCCGGGTTCGCGGCGGATGCCAGCTATGTCATCGAGGATTACCACCGCGAAATCACGGTGCATGAAAATAATACCTACAGTATTGAAGATACGATGACTGTCAATTGGATGACGCCGGCCCACGGTCTCCGCGTAGACGTTCCGACGCGCGCTGAAATTTCCCGCAGGCATGACGGGAAGGTTTACAACGACACATACCAGGTGCTTGTAAGCGGCGTATTCGCGGACGGGCAATACGATACGGATAGGAATGGGGACACCTTTGTCATTAAAATCGGGGACCCGGATCAATATGTAACGGGAACGAAGGAGTATCATTTCGGCTATTTGTTCGACCCGGGCGACGACGGCCAATCCGGGTTCGACGAATTTTATTTCAACCTGATCGCCCCGTCGTGGGCGGCGCCGATCGAGCATTTTTCGTTTAACATCCATATGCCCAAAGAGTTCGACGCGGGCAGCGTCGGCTTTTCCACGGGTTCCTATGGAACCTCCGGCTATAATATGGACGCGCTCAAATACCAGGTGGACGGAAATACGGTCACGGGCGAAATCAACCAGCAAATTGCGCCGTACGAAGGCGTCAACATCCGTATAGAGCTCCCGGACGGCTATTATGTCGGCGCGCGCGATCCGCACAGCCAGATATTCCCATGGATCATCGGCGGCCTTGCCGTCCTTACCATCGTATTCCTGATGTACGTGACCGCGGGCGAAAAAAAGCGCGAGGTACAGACGGTCGAATTTTATCCGCCGGAGGGCATGAATTCGGCAGACGTGGGATATATCATCGACGGCGTGGTAGAGGATAAGGACGCGGTCTCGCTGCTCATCTACTGGGCGGACCAGGGCAACCTTGAAATCCACCAGGAGGATAAGAAAAACCTGCGGTTCCAAAAATTGAAGGACCTGCCGGATACGGCGAACGATTACGAACGGATACTGTTCGATAAAATGTTTGCGGGAAGGGACAGCGTCGCCGTCAAGGATATGCAATATAAGTTCGCGTCCACGATTGCGGCGGTAAAGGACCGCATCAGGGATAAATACCAGATGGAGCAAAACCTTGTATTTACGAAAAAATCGGTGCGCAGGCAGAAAATCGCGGGCGTGCTCGCGGCGTTTCCCGCCGTACTGATGTTCGGGTTTGCCAACTATCTCGAGGAATTCGATCCTTTCGCGGCAGTCTTTTCAGGGATCATCGCGTGCATATTTGGAAGTGTATTCACCTCCATGCTGTGCACGAATATCCATAAATGGAAATCGGAAAAGCTTTCCACCAAGACGGGCTTCATGATTGTAAATATTATCCTGATTGCGGCCTTCCTTGGAATTATGGCGCTGTTCAGCGCGGATGCCTTCGGCATGTGGACAATCGTGCCCCTTGCGGCGACAGTCATCGGGATGATCCTCGCGGCGGGGATGCGGCGGCGCACGGAGCGCGGCGCGCAGTGGTCGGGCCGTATTCTCGGCCTCAAGCATTTCATTGAAACGGTGGAAGCGGATAAGCTTAAAATGCTTGTGGAGAGCGATCCTCAATATTTTTACAGCATCCTCCCCTATGCATACGTGCTCGGGGTGACGGATAAATGGGCCAAGCAGTTTGAAAGCATCGCGGTCGCGCCGCCAAGCTGGTATTACGGTTATAACGGCTCCGTATTCACGACGGTCTGGTTTGCCAGCACGATTTCAAACAACCTGTATTATACGCAGCAAAGCATGATGGTCACCAAAAGCTCGGGCGGAAGCGGTTTCGGAGGCGGCGGCGGAATCGGCGGTGGCGGCGGTTTCTCGGGCGGCGGATTTTCCGGCGGCGGTTTCGGAGGCGGCGGCGGAAGCTGGTAAGCGGCGAATGCCTTTTGGCCCGCAGGCCGGGGGCAAACAATCACAAAGCTGGAGAATGGTATGAAGGGAACGGTTCTTATCACCGGCGCGTCGCGCGGGATCGGCAGGGCGTGTGCGCTCGCATTCGGCAGGGCGGGCTGGTGTGTTGCGGCAAATTATAACAAGAGCGAAGGGGAAGCGCAGGCGCTCCTCGACGAGCTCAGGCAAATGCATGTAAGCGCGGATATCTTCCGGGCGGATGTTTCAAACGCGCGGGAGGTCGCAAAAATGCTGCGGGAGGCCGAAGGGCGTTTCGGCGGCGTAAACGCCCTTGTAAACAATGCGGGCGTCGCGCAGCAGAAGCTGTTTTCGGACATTACGGAAGCGGAATGGCAGCATATGTTCGACGTCAATGTCAAGGGCATGTTCCTGTGCACGAAGGCCGTGCTTCCGGGCATGGTCAGCGCAAAGCGCGGATGCATTGTGAACCTTTCCTCCATCTGGGGAATTGCGGGCGCGTCGTGCGAGGTCCATTATTCCGCCTCGAAAGCGGCGGTGATCGGCTTCACCAAGGCGCTTGCCAAGGAGGTCGGGCCTTCGGGGGTGCGGGTCAACTGCGTTGCGCCCGGGGTGGTCGAAACGGATATGACCGCAGGGCTTGACGGCTGCGCCCGGCAGGAACTGCGGGAAGAAACCCCGCTCGGATGCCTTGGAACGCCGGAAGATATCGCGCGTGCCGTGCTGTTCCTTGCGGAAGAAGGCGGACGCTTTATCACCGGGCAGGTGCTGAGCCCCAACGGCGGACTCGTCATTTAAAATGAATAGTTAATAATGATTGCGCCTTGTTCCGCGGCAGGACATATTTGTTCATCCGCGGATATTTGGTAAGCACGGGTTCTTTTCTGAAGAAAAAAGAATGCAATTGTGATATGATATTGGAAACAGAAGCAGGAGGAGTCAAACATGAAAATAAATACAAAATGCCTGCATGAAGGCTGGAAGCCGAAGGACGGGGAACCGCACGCGCTTCCGATTTACCAGAGCACGACCTTTAATTACGATTCCACGGAGCATATCGGCGACCTTTTCGACCTTAAGGCCGCGGGATATTTCTATACGCGGCTCGCCAACCCGACGGTAGGGTATGTGGAAGAAAAGCTTTCCGCGCTCGAAGGCGGCGTGGGCGCGATGTGCACATCCTCCGGCCAGGCCGCGAATATGATCGCGGTGCTCAATATCATGGGCGCGGGCGACCACATGGTGTGCGCTTCCGAGGTGTACGGCGGGACGATCAACCTGTTCGGCGTGACGCTCGAGAAGCTGGGAATCGAATGTACGTTCGTAAACCAGGACGCGCCGGATTCCGAAATTGAAAAAGCGTTCCGCCCGAATACCAAGCTTGTTTTCGGCGAAACGGTTGCCAATCCGGCAATCTCCGTGTTCGATATCGAGCGCTTTGCAAACCTTGCGCACAGCCACGGCGTTCCGCTCATCGTGGATAATACCTTTGCAACGCCTGTCCTGTGCAGGCCGTTCGAGTTCGGCGCGGATATCGTGACGCACTCAACCTCAAAATACATGGATGGGCACGCGGTGCAGCTTGGCGGCGTGCTGATCGACGGCGGCGTCTTCGACTGGAAGGATTATCCGGGCCTCACCGAGCCGGACGAAAGCTACCACGGCGTTGTATATACGGAAGCATTCGGCAGGCAGGCCTATATCACCAAGGCGCGTACGCAGCTTATGCGCGATATCGGCGCCAGCCCCACGGCGCACGCCGCGTTTTTGTTGAACCTCGGGCTTGAAACGCTTGCCCTGCGGATGGAACGCCACAGCGCGAATGCGCAGGAGACGGCGGAATTCCTCGCGGCGCAGGCGGATGTGGAGTATGTCAATTACCCCGGCCTCAAAGGAGATAAATACTATGACCTCGGGCAGAAATACCTGCCGGACGGCGCCAGCGGCGTCATTTCCTTTTCGCTTAAGGGCGGGCGGGACGCCGCAGTGAAATTTATGGACAGCCTTGAGCTGGCTTCCAATGTGGTGCACGTGGCGACCGTAAAGACCTGCGTGCTGCATCCCGCGAGCGAGACGCACCGCCAGCTTTCGGATGAACAACTGGTGGACGCGGGCATCACGCCGGGAATGATCCGCCTTTCGGTAGGCATCGAAGACATCGGCGATATCATCCAAGACCTTGAAAAAGGCTTTGCAGCAATTCGGTAAAGAAAAAAATGACTGGCCAAAAGGCCAGTCATTTTTTATTTTCTCCGGCTATTTTATTCAATATATCCCATCAGGTTTTCACGCCCGAGCCGTTTGTCAAGCTCGCGGAAAATAGTTTCGCAGCTGCGCCCCCCAAGGCCGAACCGTTCCGCCCCGGCCTCCGCCATTTCCAGCATCGTATCGAGGTCGCGGATACCGCCGGCAGCCTTAATTTTAACGTTTTCCCCGGCGGCGTCCTTCATGATGCGGACAATTTCCACCGTCGTCGGCTTTCCGTGGAAGCCGGTGCTGCTTTTCACCCACGGCGCGCCCGCGCTGGCGGCAAGCTCGGATGCCTTGGCAATCTGGTCGTTCGTGAGAAGCGCCGTTTCGATGATTACCTTCACCGGAACCTTTACGGCTTCGCATACCGCCGTAATATCCTGCTTGGTATATTTCAGGTTCCCGGAAAGGAAGGCGCCGATATTCATAACCATATCGATCTCCTGGGCCCCCAGAAGCTCCAGCTGCTTTGCTTCGTAAACCTTTGTGGACGTAAGCTCCCCGCCGTAAGGAAAGCCCGTTACAGACCCGTGCAGGAGATCGTAACCGATTGTGTTTTTCATGGTGCGCGCAAGGTAGCACGGCAATGTAATTGTGGAAGCGCAATGATACGCTTTTGCAATATCGCAAATGCGGTCTACGTCCGTAAGGCGCGTATCCGCGGCGACTGCCGTAATGTCAATCATATCCGGCAGCGTTTCCAAAGAAACCATAATGTGATCCTCCGATGATTCAAACAGTTTTATTTGCTGGCCTTGCTGCGGTTTGCGCGGCGTGTGCCCCGCGGCAAAACAGTCCGCTGCCAGCCGTTTACAGGGAAATGCTGTCCGCCGCGTGGTGCGCGGCGCTGAACTTGCTGTAAAACAATACTATCATAGACCGGGAACGAGGTGTTGTCAATGAATAAGCAGAAGAAATTTTCAGTATTTTGTTGTATAATCTTTTTGTATGAAACATCAGGACGAGGAGGCAGCTATGGATATAGAACGGGTAAAAGAATTTTTCAGGCAGGACAGGTTCGTGCAGGCGCTTGGAATTGAAATTGAGAGCGCGGATGCCGGAACCTGCGAATGTACGGCGGAAATCAGGGAACAGCACCTCAACGCGGGAAACGTGGTGCAGGGCGGAATGATTTTCACCATTGCGGATTTTACGTTTGCGGTGGCGGCAAACTGTAAGCATGGCAATGTGGTGTCGCTGAACAACAATATCACGTATGTGCGTCCGCCGAAGGGCAGGCGCCTGATCGCGCGGGCAAAAGAAACCGCGTCCACGCGGAAAACATGCCTTTACGAGGTCGAAATCACAGACGATGCGGGAACGCCGGTGGCCTTTATGACGGTTTCCGGTTTTATAAAAGATGGGAGTATCGGGCTGGATACCTGAGATCAAACAGAAGCGGAAAAAACCAGGGTTATCCCTGGTTTTTTGTTTTAAAAGAACAAAAATTCCCCCAAAAACCAGTTTTACGGGAATATATTTGGAAAAATGACAGAAATTTTTATTGCATAACGTCAATATCCAAAACGTTTTCGTATGCAAAAAACAGCTTTATAAAAGTAAAATATATGTTTACAACAAAAACATTTTGGTATATGATGAGGTCAAAAGGGAAATCAAATGGGTGGGGGATCAAAAATAATGCTGAAACATGTTTTTCAAGAAATTTCGATTGGTTCATTAAAACTAAAAAACAGATTTGTTGTTCCGCCGATGGTGTCGAATATGTTCACGCCCGAAGGCGTTGCGACAAAGCAATACGCGGCCTATATGGAAGCGCGGGCCCGCGGTGGCTTCGGCCTGTTAATTACGGAAAATTTTGGCGTATGCAAAGGAGCGCGGGCATTTCCGCTTAATGGCGGTTTGTGGAATGATGCGCAGAGGGACGGGCTGAAGGATACCGTCATACGCGTCCACGCGGCGGGGGCCAGGATCGCAGCGCAGCTTTATCATGCGGGCCGGGAAACCAGCAGCGCAATCACGGGAGTGCCCAACGTGGCGCCGTCCCCTTTCCAGGACCCAACCATAGAAGAACAGCCCGGCGAACTGACTGTGGAAGAAATCCGTAAAATCGTGCGGGAATTTGCGGCGGCGGCCGTGCGCGCAAAAGAAGCCGGGTTCGACGCGGTGGAAATTCATTGCGCGCATGGTTATTTGATTGATGAATTCCTGTCGCCGTTTTCCAATAAAAGAACCGATCTTTACGGGGGGCCTATGATAAACCGGGCCCGGTTTATGCTGGAGACAGTCGAAGCGGTGCGTGAAGCCGTCGGGCCCGGGATGCCTGTATTTTGCCGGATTTCCTCCGACGAATTGGTGGACGGGGGACTTACCGTTCAGGATATGAAAGCCTTCTGCCTGCTGCTGGAAGAAGCCGGTGCGGCCGCAATCGACGTTTCATTCGGTGTTTTTGCTTCAGGCGGCCACATGGTGGCCTCCTACCATGAAGATCATGCAAATATGGTAAAGTATGCGGCGGTCATCAAACAGGCGTGTTCCGTCCCCGTGATTGCGGTCGGGCGCGTGAATGACCCGCTGCTTGCGGAAGGGGTTATCGCGGGCGGCGAGGCCGACCTTGTGGCCATGGGCCGCGCTTCCCTTGCGGACCCGGATATGCCAAACAAAGCGCGGGAAGGGCGACTTGGTGAAATCGCATACTGCATTGGCTGCCGGCAGGCATGCAATGGAAACCTGTTTTCCGGGAAACCGATTGGCTGCCTTGTGAATCCATTGACTGGAAATGAACATTTGGGAGTACCCAAAGACCTATATTCCTCTTACAAAATCCTGGTTATGGGCGGGGGCGTCTCCGGCATGCGGTTTGCCGCAACGGCGGCGGCGCGCGGTGCCTACGTGACGCTGGCGGAAAAAAGCGGCAAGCTCGGGGGACAGTGGCTCCTCGCTCTGGTCCCGCCCCATAAGCAGGAATATGCAAGCCTGGTTTTCCATCTGGAACAGGAATTAAAAGCGCACGGCGTTAAAATACTGCTGAATACGGAAATAACGGAGCCGGGGAAATACGACCTGGTCGTAGACGCGACAGGAGCGCAGCCCGCCTTCCCCGATATACCGATTCATACGGACGCGCGTGTTTTGCTTGAAAGCGAGGTTTTAAGCGGGGAAAAGCAGGCGCGCGGCAAAGTCTTTGTATGCGATTTTGGTGGGTGTGCGGCAAATACCGCTGCATTTCTTGCGGCGCAGGGAAAAGACGTTACGCTTGTCATGCGGGATAAATTTTATGAAAAATATGGGGACGAAAGCATCTGCGCCGCGCTTGAACAGGAACTGCGCGGCGCGGGGGTAACAATTCATCTTCATGGACATATACGCGAAATCGGGGAAAGCATCCTGCTCGAAAGGGAAGCGCTTCCCCTGGAACCGGGAGACGACGTGGTTTTGTGCACGCGGTACGTTAAACGAAAAAGCGTCCTGGGCGAGGCTGGAAATGTGATCCGGATCGGCGACGCAAACGCGGTCGGAAACGCGGTTACAGCCATCAGGGAGGCATATGAAGCGGCCTGTAAAATCCAATAATTCAGGTTGTAATCTCTTTTAAAGTGTAGGATAATAAATACATATCCATGAAGGAGGAGCAGTATGCCTGCCACTTTAAAAGACGTTGCGGAACTAGCGAAGGTATCCATCACAACAGCATCCCATGCCCTCAATGGAAAAAAGGTAAATGAAAACACCAGGCAGCGGGTCCTGGATGCCGCGAAGATGCTCCATTATTACGTTAATATCAACGGACGGAACCTAATCACTCAAAAGACGCATAACCTGACGCTGCTTGTGCTTAATTTCCGCGGCGTGGGAGATATGACAGAGGATATTTCCTACTATTACCAGATGCTGAAAGGCGCGATGCTGTGTGCGCAAAAATATGATTATTCGATCAAATTTGAAACAGCCTTCTGGGCGGATATACGTGAGGGCGACTATTTTGAACAAAAGGTATTTGGGCGGTCGACAGACGGGATTATCGTTATCCCGCAATATAAATTCCGTTGTGATTTCCTCAAACTGCTCGAGGATGAAAGCTATCCTTTCGTGATGGTCAATCCCTGGGCGGAAGTCTCGGATATGCATAAGGTGTATATTGATAATTTTGCAGGCGGGAAGCTTGCGGCGCAGTGTGCCGGGCGCCATGACCGCATTCTGTTTATCAACGGGCCGGAGGAGCATATCAGCGCGGCCATGATTGAACAGGGCTTCATCGCGGGGCTGCTCGAAAGGGGAATCCGCTTTGAAGAGCAGGGAATTGTTTATTCCGACTATACGCATGAAGGAGGATATTATGCGATGAAGAAAGTGTTGTCGGATAATGCGGGGCAGCCTACCTTCGTATTCTGCGCGAATGATTATATGGCTACAGGCGTGCTTACGGCGGCGCATGAAATGGGCCTCAAAATCCCGCAGGATGTTTCGATCCTGGGGTTTGACGGAATGGACGTATCGAAATGTGTGTTTCCCCGCCTCTCCACAATAGATGTAGATGTTTCAAGTATGGGCTACGAGGCCGTATCACGGTTGATTTCGCTGATCGAGCATCCGGAAAAAGCGGCCGGGCTGTCTCCGGTGTGCATATCCCCCAGCTTGTTGGTGCGCAGCACCACGCGCCCGTAGAAAATTTTTTAAACAAAAATATAAAACGTTTTGGAAAATAATCATAATATACATAAATAAAAAACATAAAACGTTTTGGAAAATAAAAAGGAGGGATTGAAATTGGCCATTCTGGAAATGCAGCGCATCAATAAGAGTTTTCACGGGATTCCGGTACTGAAAAATGTCGATTTATCCGTAGAAAAAGGCGAAGTCCACGCATTGTGTGGCGAAAACGGCGCCGGTAAATCGACCCTGATGAAAATACTGACCGGAATTTATGAAAGGGACAGCGGCGACATTACATTTAAGGGGCAGCCGGTAACCGGCATGAGCGTACAGCAAATACAGAGGCTCGGGATATCGATGATTTTCCAGGAACTGAACCTGCTGAACGAGCTTACCGTTGCGCAAAACATTTTTTTGAACCGTGAAAAAGTAAAGAAGGGCATGGTGCTCAATGAAAAAGAAATGGTCAGCCGCACGGCAGAGCTTCTCCAGGAAGCGGAGCACATTGACCCGGCCGAAAAAGTGCGGAATTTGAGCATTGCCCAAAAGCAAATTGTGGAAATTATCAAAGCCATTTCATTCAACGCGGAACTGATTATTATGGACGAGCCCACGGCCGTGCTTACCAAAAACGAGGTAGACATTCTTTATTCACTGATCGGGAAATTGAAAGCCGCAGGAGTGAGCGTAATCTACATTTCGCACAGGCTCCCGGAAATCAAAGAAATATGCGACCGGATCACAATCCTGCGGGACGGCGAAAAAATTGCGACCGTAAACACAGCCGATATATCCGAACGGGATATTGCGAAACTGATGGTCGGCCGGGATATCGAACCAAACAAGGTGGAACGCGCGGACGGACAAAGCAAAAAGGAAATTTTCCGGGCGGAGCATATTACAAGCGGCAATATGGTAAAGGATGTGAGTTTCACACTCTACACCGGAGAGACGCTCGGCTTCTATGGCCTGGTCGGCGCGGGACGCAGCGAGCTTGCCGAAGCGATCTTCGGCATCAGGCCGAAGGAAACGGGCGAGCTGTTCATTAACGGGGAAAAAGTAGAAATCAAAACCCCATCCGAAGCCATTGCACGCAGGATCGCTTTTGCTACGGAGGACAGGAGGGGCAGCGGCCTTTTCCCCGAGCGGAGCATCATGGAAAACATGACGGTCATCAGGCACATCAAAACAAAAACGCCGATCATCGACAAGCGGGAAGAGAAACAAATTACCAAAGATATGCAGCAGGCACTGAGGATAAAATATGCGTCCGAACGGGACGAGGTCATCGGTCTTTCAGGCGGAAACCAGCAAAAGGTGGTCTTTGGAAAATGGGCGGCGGGAGATGCGGACATTTTCATTTTTGACGAACCGACACGCGGTGTGGATATTGGTGCGCGCAAAGAAATTTACGCCTATATCAATAAACTTACCCGGGAAGGAAAAGCGGTTATGATTATTTCGTCCGACCTGCCCGAGCTTCTGGAGACCTGCCAGCGGATTGCCGTTATGTACCAGGGAGAATTACGCGGCGAGCTTTCAAACGAAGAAGCGACGGAGGAACGGATCATGATGATGGCCACGGGGATAGAAAGGGGATAACCATGGAATACAAAGATACTGTTTTAAAAAAGGACAATATTCTGATGAAAGGCTTCAAAAGCCTGTGGAAAGACCACGGCTATGTATTTGCGCTGATTGTACTGCTTATTTTTGCCGCGATAGCAAGCCCGCAGTTTATGACGCAAACCAATATTTTCAATATCCTCCGGCAAACCTCTATTGTAGGGATCATTGCGCTGGGGATGACGTTCGTTATTATTTCGGGCGGGATTGACCTTTCGGTCGGGTCGGTCCTTGCGGTATGCGGCGTTATTATTCTGCTGCTCCAGAATGAGGGCGTCCCGATTTTCCTCAGCATTCTTGCCGGGTGCGGAGTAGGTATGGCGATCGGCGCGGCAAACGGTTTCATTATTGCGAAAGCAAAGCTCGCGCCGTTTATCGTAACGCTGGCCACAATGACAATCGCGCGGTCCCTGGTCATTTTCCTCTCCGACGGATCGAGCATTATCGGGGACGCATCCTCTGATTTTACGATTATCGGGAACGGGAAAATCGGGCCGATTCCAATTCCGGTGCTTATTTTCCTTGCGGCGATCCTGGTTTGCCATTTTATGCTGCAAAAAACAAAATTCGGGCGCTATGTGTTCTCCGTCGGCGGCAGCGAAACGACGGCGGTTTATTCGGGCATCAAGGTGGATAAGATCAAAATCCTTACGTATATGTTGATTGGCCTTACGGTCTCGATAGCCGCCGTGATCGAGACGGCGCGCCTTGCTTCCGTAAGCTCGGCGTCCTCGGGCCTTTACTATGAAATGGACGCGATAGCCGCCGTTATTATCGGCGGAACGCCGCTCACGGGCGGCAAAGGTACGATCATCGGCACGGTGGTCGGAATCATTATCCTCGGCATTATCGGGAACATCATGAACCTGATGAATATTTCGCCGTATCTGAACGGCGCGGTGAAAGGCATTATTATTCTGATCGCGGTTTTGCTTCAAAAAAGAGGCAAATAAAATAAATATTTCAGGAGGAAGATTATGAAAAGAGTATGGAAAACAATTCTTACGGCAATCCTTGCGGGTATTATGGTCCTGGGCGTAGTCGGCTGCTCGGCGGATACGGCGGCGGAATCGGCGGCGGGCACGACTGCTGCGGAAGGCCAACAGGCGGCGGAAACGCAGGCCGTGCAGGAGACGGCGGATACGGGTGAAGCGGCCCCGGCGGAAGCCGCCGGGACGGGCGATGCCGTAAAGCCGCCTAAAAACGGCGACAAGTATGTCATCGGCGTATCGGTTCCGGCGCCGGACAACCAGTGGGTTGCCGCGATCATCGACAATGCGCAGCAGCAGGCCAAGAAAGCCAATGAGTCCGGGAAATTCGAGATTACCGTCACCACAGCCAACAATCCGGCCAAGCAGGTTTCGGATGTGGAAGACCTTTTAACCAAGGAGCCCGACGCAATGGTCATTTTCCCCATCGAATCCGCGCCCTTAACGCCCATTGCGGAACAGGTCAAAGAGCAGGGGATTCCGCTCATGATCCTTACGAGGGGAATTGAAAGCACGAAGTATGATTCCTATATCCGCGGGGACGACAGGGTTGTAGGTATCTCGGCGGCGCATTATATCGGCCAGCGCCTGAACGGAAAAGGGAATGTCGTTATGATGCAGGCGGCGCCGAGCGCAATTACCACGGAACGCACGGAAGGCTTCGAGGAAACGCTGGCGGCAAATTATCCGGATATCAAAATCATCGCGACAGGAAATGGTAATTTTGCCCGCGAGCCTGCCATGAAAGAAATGGAAAACATCCTCCAGGCCCAGCCGCAGATCGACGCGGTCTATTCGGAAGACGACGAACAGGCGCTCGGCTGTATTACGGCAATTAAGAATGCGGGCCGCGAAAGCGAAATGTTTGTAACGGGAGTTGGCGGGAATAAAAGTGTCCTCGAAGCATTGATGGACAACGATCCGTTAATGGCGGCGACCTTCTTCTATTCCCCGCTCCAGGGCGGCAGCGCAGTCGAACTGGCGCAGCTCATGGCGCAGGACAAGGGCATGAGCGACCTGTGGGAAAAATCGATTCCGCGTGAAATTATCTTTGCCGCAGATACGATCACCTCGGAAAACGCAGCGGATTATTACGACGAAAATTCGCAGTATTGAGTTTGCAGTTTATCAATAACAAAAAGCCCCGCCGCAAAGAGGTTGCGGCGGGGCTTTTACTATCCTCAGGATATGCTTTCTTTTTTTGCCTTGTCCTTTTTCAGCGCCACCGTTATCAGGATACCCGCAACCGCGGCAATGGCGGGAACGAGGAACGTCCATGCCGTTGGGATGCCGCCCGGCGTCACAACCTTTGCAATCGCGGGGAAAAGCAGCCCCGAAACCGCAAACGCGATCATAACCAGCCCATAATTCACGCCGTTGTTTTTGATGCCGAAATAATCGGCGGTCACGGCCGGGTATACGCCCGCGCTTCCGCCGAATGCAAACGAAACGAGCGCGATCAGGACGATGAAGAAATAGCTCTGCGCAAAGGTCAGCAGCAGTATGCTCACAAGCGTGATCCCGTAAAGCAGGAACAATACGTTCCTGCGCCCGAGCCGGTCGGACAGCCACGGGGCAAGCAGCCTTCCCGCTGCGGACGCCATACCCGTCGCCATAACGCCGGCCAGCGCCGCGGCCTCGGTAAGGCTGCGAAGCTCTCCCAGGGATTTCAGCAACGGATTGATAATAAAATATGCCGGGGTCAGGAGCAGCATGCTGAGGAAGATAA
The DNA here is from genome assembly GCF_001678845.1 of Christensenella intestinihominis. Lineage (GTDB taxonomy): Bacteria > Bacillota > Clostridia > Christensenellales > Christensenellaceae > Christensenella > Christensenella intestinihominis. Next base: position 13,917 of record NZ_MAIQ01000010.1, on the reverse strand, counting down.
AGTAATAGTATTTCGTTTTGAGGACCTCGCCGGGCGTGTACTGCTTTTGCGCGGAAAGGTCGGGCAGCCGCGTCTCAAACCGGTCCATGTATTCCTTGGAAGGATTTTTTACGAACCAGCCGAAAATCAGGATCACGGCGAGGAAGATAAGGGACAGCGTAAGGAAGGTCTGCGAGACCCCTACGCTTTTTAAAAGCGTGTTCGCGACGGGGGTAAACACAACCGTGGACGCGCCGAAGGTGCACACGATCACTCCCGTTGCAAATCCCTTTTTGTCCATAAACCATTTTTGCGCGCATGAAATCGTGGAGGTATAGGCCGCGCCCACGCCGAAGCCCGCAATTCCGCCGTAAAACAGCCAGATCAGCTGCGGCATATCCTGCGGCACAAGGGACGACAGGAAGATGCCCGCGCAAAACAGGATGCCGCCGAGAAACACCACGGGCCGGGGCCCTTTCTTATCGTTGATCCTCCCGCCGAGCACGATGCCAAGCACAAAGGTGGCGAGCATGATGGAAAACGTGACGGATGCGTCCGCCGCGCTCCAGGAATAATATTCCATCACGGAAGGCTGAAAAATGCTCCAGATATAGATGATTCCGATGCACAGCTGAATGACCGCCCCCGCGACAAGCGGCAATGCCTTATTCTGTTTTTTGCCCATGGGAAAACCCTCCAAACGGATTTTAATGTATTAACATAATAGTATACGATTTTACCGTGAAAATCAACGCTGTACTTGTGGATTTATGCGGCAGGATGTAAAATAGGTATGAGGCGGCGGACGGTTTTATAAACCGGGAAACGGCCGCGGCATGAAAGAGGATAAGAAACCGAAATGCTGGAAGGACTTAAAATAGAAGTATATAAGGCAAACCAGGAGCTTGCGAAAAACGGCCTCGTCACTTTGCGCTGGGGGAATATTTCCGCGAGGGACGAGCGCACGGGTTATGTTGCCATTAAACCCCGCCGTACCGCTTTCGCGCAGCTGCGGCCGGACGACCTGATCGTGTGCGATATGGAAGGGAAAATCCTCGAAGGCCTGCAAACGCCTTCTTCGGACCTGTTTACGCACCTCGAGATTTACAAGGCGTTCCCCCAGGTCATGAGCGTCGCGCATACCCATTCCAAATGGGCGACGGTGTTTGCGCAGGCGGGGAAGAGCATCCCAAACCTCGGCACCGCGCATGCGGATTACTTTAAATACGATATCCCGGTCACCCGTACCATGCGCCCGGAGGAAATCGCAAAGGATTACGAAAAAAATACGGGCCGTATCATTGCGGATGCGTTCACCCTGAAAGACCCGATGACGACGCCCGCAATCCTCGTTAAAAGCCACGGGCCCTTCGTATGGGGAAGGAATATCCCCGACGCGGTGGATAACGCGGTGGCGCTCGAGTATGTGGCGGAAATGGCGTTCTACACCCTGCGTCTCAATACGGACGCGGATATGAACAAATACCTGATTGAAAAGCACGTGCAGAGAAAGCAGGGAGGGAAGAATGAGCAATAAATCCACCTCCACGGAACGCCAGCTTTTCATCCTGTCGCTGCTCTCGCAGCGGAAAAGCGGATATACCATCAATGAAATTATCGACAGCCTCAAGCGCATGGCGGATATCGACGCGACGCGGCGTATGGTGGCGCGCGATATGGATTATATCTCGCAGAACTTCTTTGTGTATGAGGAAGAAGTGGGCGGAAAGCTCGTATACAAGGCGGACAAATACGCGCTTTCGGATATGGATTTTTCCATGGCCGAGGTTGTGTCGCTGTATTTTACGCAGCAGGTGCTGAAAACTTACGAATCCCTCAGCATGGCAAAGGACGCGCTTAAAATTGTCCGGCGGATTCTGGGAAAACTGCCCGAGCTTTCGCGCAGCGCCATGGAAAACGTGGAAAAGATGATTAAGATCGTTCCCGAAACGGCCGCGGACAGCGAAACGGACGAAGAAATCCTCGCCCTTGTGCAGGAAGCCCTCGAAACGTCGCACAGCCTCCGGCTCCGCTACCATTCCTTTTCCTCGGGCGAAACGGCGGAACGGGTGTTCGATCCCTATGTGCTCGAGGTGCGCGAAGGATGCTGGCACAGTATTGGCTTCTGCCACCTGCGGGGGGCGGTGCGCGACTTGCGCGTCTCGCGCATTGAAGACGCGGAACTCCTCGCGGAAACCTTTACCGTGCCCCGGCGTTTTTATGAGGAATACCGCAAAACGCGGTTCGATAAGCTGGCGGGCGAGGAACTTGAAGACATCCGGGTCAGGTTCACGGGGGATGCCGCCCGGCTTGTAAAGGAATACCATGCGCGCAAGGCCGACCGCCTCACAGACGACGGCGGCGCGGTGCTGTTTGAAAAAAAGGCGGCGGTCACGCCGGATATCAAAAGCTGGCTGCTTTCCTTTGGCGGCGAGGCCGAGGTGCTGGCGCCGGAGGGACTGAAACGGGACCTGAAAGAGGAAATAGGGCGCATGGGCGCTTTGTACAGAGAGGAGCAATCGATTGATGAAACAGCGTCAGATTTTAAATGACATTTCTCCTGATTTCAAGCGTGATAATCAGGAACAGGAAGAATATATCGCGGCCAAAAAAGCGCAGACGGTGGACTTTGTCCGCAGGTATCTGAACCGGGCAAACGCAAAGGGCGTGGTGCTCGGCGTGTCCGGCGGGGTAGACAGCTTCCTTTGCGCTTCCCTGTGTGCGGAGGCGTGTGCTGCGGAAGGCAAACAAATGTACATCGTGCTCCTGCCGAACGGCGTGCAGGGCGATTTTGCGGATGCCGAGGCCTGCGCCCGCCAGATCATGAAGCTTAATCCGCAGACAATATGCGATACGGTCTCCATTGCGGGTGGTTATGCGGGCGCGGTCAATGACCTCAAAGACGCGCAGGGCTTTTCGCAGGACGCCTATACGCTGGGGAACCTCCAGCCGCGTCTGCGGATGATGTACCAGTATGCGCTGGCAAAGGGCATGCTCGTCGCGGGGACGGACCACGCCACAGAGGCGGTCACCGGGTTCTACACCAAATACGGCGACGGCGGCAGCGACTTCAATCCGCTGCAGGAGCTCGTGAAAGACGATATTTACGAAATGGCAAAGACGTACGGCGCGCCGCAGGCGGTTCTCCAAAAGCAGCCCGCAGCGGGGCTCGGCATCTCGGCCACGGACGAGGAAGAGCTCGGCATCCGCTATGCGGATATCTGTGCGTACCTGAAAGGAAATGTTATCCCGGATGACGCGCGCGAAAAGCTCGAGGCGGCATACGGCCGTTCCATGCACAAGCGCGCGATGGCGGCGTCGCTGAAGGACGAATATTGCAGCCAAAAACCGGTCACCCACATCCATATCGGGGCCGTCGCCGAGGAACGCGTTTTAAATTCCACAATCGGCTATATCAACGCGCATCCCGGGCAGAACGTCCTCTATGTAACAAGCGGGGCGCTTGCGGATGCGTTTTACAGGGAGATTAAAAAGACGGTCAACACGCCCCTGTCCCGCTACAACTGTTTTGTGCCCGATGGGGACGGCGGCGTAAACGAAGCGTACGGCAGGCTCGCGCACAACCTTGAAATGGACGTAGTGGTTTCCGGCAAGGTGGACGAGACCTTCCAGCGCATCCTCCTGCACCTGATGAACAGCAGGTACCAGGTGACTCTGCTGAAGGATTGCTTAACAAAAATAAAGCAAGGGAAAAGTAACGGGTGATCGTGAATGGTTTGGTTTCACCAATAAAGAATCATGCGCCGCAGGCGCATACAATGTTCATTTATAAAAGGGGTTGCTATGGATATTTTTAAATATGTGGACGAAGTGGTCGACTATTACGAGACCATACAATATAAATACAAAAATATCGCGCACGACTTAAAGCATATGATGGAAGACGTGGTGTGCAAGAATTCGGAATACACGCTCAATGTTTCCTACCGTGTCAAGGAGCCGGAAAGCGTGCGGGAAAAATTGATCCGCAACAGCTATTACAGGCTGCACACCACAAAAGAGGAAATCGTCGCCAACATCCAGGATATCATCGGCCTGCGGATCGAGTGCAAATTCAACGACGACGAAGCCTATGTGTATTCGCTGATGCTGAAGCTTTTCAACAAGACGGACGACCAGATTTTTTATTACAATGAAAAATTCCCCAAGATGCGCTTCAAGCTGAATGAAAAACAGCCTGCCAAGCAGAAAAACGGCTTTGATATTTATAAGGTCGACGCGCGCTACGAAGACCACAAGGGGGAAGAAGACGAAGTCCGCGTGAATTTTGAAGTGCAGATCAAGTCCATGGTCAATATGTTCTGGGGCGATATCGAGCATAAAATCATCTATAAGAACCCTTCCTACTTTATGGTGGAACAGCAAGTCATCGAGAATATGGTGTCCATCAAGGAGAACCTTAACCTGGTCGACCACCAGCTGCACGTGCTCTATAAGCGCTATAAACGCGACAACAGCTCCAAGCTTCACTACCGGAAGGAAAATATCCAGAATATTATCAGCAAGCTGATCCACGATACCATCGCGCGGAAGATGAAAAACGACCTCGGTTTTGTCGTACAGTTCAAGGACAGCTGCGACAGCATTGTGGACTATATCTTTATTGTCAATAACGCCGCGCAGATGGAAGATTACGGGCGCGTCATGACGGAAATGTTTTACATCACGGGCACAATGACGGGCGAGGAAATCAATTTCCGCGAATCGCTCCAGCTCGAGCACGAATTCGATACGGGCGATCCCTTTATCGACACGGTCGGAACGACGATCCAAAAGCTGATGAACGTGGATTTCAACTGGCATCTTTACTGCATGATCCTGTTTGAGCTCGAGCGCGGCAGCAAGATCGATGCGCTCGAAACGTTTATCCGGTACTATAAGGGCAGACTCACGGCCAATTCCGGGCTGCACCGCCTCGAAGAGGTGTTCCCGGCGGAAACGGCGAAAAAAATCAAGGCCGATTTGCTCTCGGAAATGGGCTATGTGTTCCGCCGCCATGCGGATATCACGCTGCTGCACGAGGACGGCATCGTCGAAATGACGCGCGCCCTTAAAAAGACGGTGGCAAACATCATTAAAGACAATCCGGACTGGAACAAGGAAAAATCCATTTACTTCCTGTACCTCAACAACAGCGTCAACCTGGAGACGCGAAATTGACAAAGGCCCCCTATGGAAGTAAGATGTAAGGACAATAACTATTAGAAAAAGAGGACAGAAAGGCAATGAAAATCAAACTGGCTGACGGCAGCGTCAAAGAATTCAAGGATGGCATGACCGCTCTTGAAATTGCAAAAGAGTTGAGTCAAAAACTGGGCAAATCCGCAGTTGCGGCAAAAGTGGACGGTACGGTCACGGGGCTTGACACGGTTCCCGCCGACGGCGCGACGCTCGAAATCCTGACGTTCGGCGACGAAGAGGGCAAAAAGGCGGTTTGGCATACGGCGTCCCATGTGCTCGCGCAGGCGGTGAAGCGCCTGTACCCCGACGCGAAGCTGGCAATCGGCCCGGCGACGGATAACGGCTTTTATTATGATTTTGATACGGAAAAACCGTTTACCAACGAAGACCTCGCGAAGATCGAAAAAGAGATGAAAAAGATCGTGGCGGAAAACATTCCGCTCACCAAATATACCCTCCCGCGCGCGGAAGCGATCGGGAAAATGAAGGATGCGGGCGAGCCCTATAAAGTAGAGCTGATTGAAGACCTCCCGGAAGACGCGGTGCTGAGCTTTTACGAGCAGGGTGATTTTACCGACCTGTGCGCAGGCCCCCACGCGTCCGGCACGGGCAAGGTGCGGGTCCCGAAGCTCCTGCGGACGGCAGGGGCGTATTGGCGCGGCGACGAAAAAAACAAAATGCTGCACCGCATTTATGGCATCGCGTTCCCGTCACAGCAGGAGCTTGACGCCTATCTGAAACAGCAGAAAGAGGCGGAAGAGCGCGACCATAACAAGCTCGGGCGCGAGCTGCACTATTTCACCACCAGCCCCATTGTCGGGCAGGGCCTGCCGCTCCTTATGCCCAAAGGCGCAAAGACGATCCAGCTTTTGCAGCGCTTTGTGGAGGATGAAGAGGAACGCCGCGGCTATGTGCTCACCAAAACGCCGTATATGGCCAAGAGCGACCTGTATAAAATTTCCGGGCACTGGGACCATTATAAAGAGGGGATGTTTGTGCTGGGAGACGAGGAAAAGGACGACGAAGTGCTTGCGCTTCGGCCCATGACCTGCCCCTTCCAGTATACGATTTATAATGCGGAGCATCATTCCTATAAAGACCTTCCCATCCGCTATGGGGAAACCTCGACCCTGTTCCGCAACGAGGCCTCCGGCGAAATGCACGGCCTGATCCGCGTGCGCCAGTTTACGCTTGCGGAAGGCCATATTATCTGCACGCCCGAGCAGCTTGAAGAAGAATTCATGGGCGTTCTCGACCTGATTAAGTACAATATGAAGGTGCTCGGCATTGAGAACGACGTATATTACCGTTTCTCCAAGTGGGACCCGAACGACCGTGATAAGTATGTCGGCGACGCGGAGGAGTGGGAGCGCGTCCAGGATGCGATGCGCAACATTCTCGACCATACCGGCCTTGACTATACGGAAGAAGAGGGCGAGGCGGCGTTCTACGGGCCGAAGCTTGATATCCAGTTCAAAAATGTATTCGGCAAGGAAGATACGCTTTTCACCATCCAGATCGATTTTTCGCTGGCGGAACGGTTCCAGATGACCTATGTGGACAGGGACGGCCAGAAAAAAACGCCGTACATCATCCACCGTTCGTCCATCGGCTGCTACGAGCGCACGCTCGCCATGCTGATCGAGAAGTATGCGGGGGCGCTCCCCATGTGGATGATGAGCGAGGAGGTCCGGCTGATGAACATTACGGAAGGGGCCATGCCTTATTGCCATGAATACGCCCAGCGCCTCCGGAGCGCGGGCCTGCGCGTCACGGTGGACGACCGTCAGGAAAAGATCGGTTATAAAATCCGTGAAGCGCGCAACGAACGTATTCCATATATGCTCGTTGCCGGTGAAAAAGAGGTTGCGGACGGCACCTTTGCGGTGCGCCGCCGCGGCGAAGGCGAAATTGGCAATATGAGCCGGGATGAGTTCCTCGAGATGGCGGTGCGGCAGGACCGCGACAAGGAAATTTTCTGAGGAAACCGTCCATAAGCAAAAGGTCCGGCTTTGCCGGGAGGTTTCATCGTGCGCCGTGCGCATACCTTGTTTATTTATTCATCATTACTTGGATTTGCGGCTTGACACGCCGTAAAGCGGCGTGGTATATTAATAGAGTTAAAACAAAGCAGAAGCTGCCCGCTTCTCACCTGCACGCAAAGGTGTGCACGGTCAAATAACGAACAGATGATGTATTTGTTGGTATTTTTGCGGGTGGCGTATGCTGCCCGCTTTTTTTATCAGGCGGAAGCGAAGACAGCAAAGCCCGGGTACTAAGCCGGGAAAAGGGGCCCCCGTGTGAGCCCGGCGAAGCGGGTCGCATGGGGAAGATAGGTGAGATTCCAAGGACACGAGCAAAGCGAAGTGCGCTTGGCAAATCGAAGGGATGCCGCGAAGCGGCAGGAGCAACTGCGCGAAAGACGAGATTCCGCCCGAAGGGCGGAACGAAGTAAAAGGCGTGAAAAAGGGGCCCCCGCGAAACTCCAACGAAGTGAGTTTTGTGGGGAAGAGGAGAAAGACGCCCGAACCAGCGAAGCTGCGCGCAAAGCGCGTAGCGAGCAAGAGGACGGCTTTCGACGAAAAGGGAGGAAAAACCAATCGCAAACGAACCGCTCATCAACGAGCAGATCAGAGAACCGGAAGTAAGGTTAGTTGCCGAAGACGGAAGCCAGCTTGGCGTGATGTCTTCACGGGAGGCGCAGAAACTGGCGGACGAGGCCGACCTCGACCTTGTCAACATTTCGCCCAAGGCGAAGCCGCCTGTGTGCAAACTCATGGATTACGGCAAATACCGCTTTGAACAGAATAAGCGGCAGAAGGAAGCAAAGAAGAACCAGAAGGTCATCACCCTGAAGGAAATGCGCCTTTCCGCCACGATTGATAAGCACGATATGGAAGTCAAGGCCAAAAATGTCAAGAAATTTTTGGAAGCGGGAGACAAGGTAAAAATCTCCATTCGTTTCCGTGGCCGTCAGCTTTCCCATACGGATCAGGGCCGTCAGGTAATGGAGATGTTCCTCGAAATGCTCGGGGACGTTGCCGCGGTCGAGAAAAATGCGAAAATGGAAGGCCGGAGCATGTTCATGATCCTGTCCCCGAAAGCGCAGTAAAAGAGTGCCAAACGAAAAGTTTTTATACAGAAGGAGGGCGTCAAGATGCCTAAGATGAAGACACACAGGGGCGCGGCAAAGAGATTCAGCCTCACAAAGTCGGGAAAAGTGAAAAGAGCCAAAGCGTACAAAAGCCACATATTGAATAAGAAATCCTCCAAGAGGAAAAGAAATCTCCGCAAGGGTACTTATATCAGCAAGGCAGAGCAGAAGAACGTAAGAGTTCTGATCCCGTATAAGTAAGCGGAAAAAAACGAGGAGGTTTAGAAAATGGCAAGAGTAAAAAGAGCGGTAAGCTCGCATAAAAAGCGCAGGAAAGTATTTAAACTCGCAAAAGGTTATTTTGGAGCGAAATCCAAGCAATATAAATCCGCAAAACAGCAGGTCATGAAATCGATGCACTATGCATACACCGGCCGCAAGCTTAAAAAGCGTGACATGCGTCGGCTGTGGATCGTGCGGATCAATGCGGAAGCACGGCAGAACGGCATCAGCTATTCCCAGTTTATGAACGGTCTCAAACAAAACGGGATCGATCTGAACAGAAAAGTACTGGCTGATATGGCTGTGAGCGACAAAGTTGCATTCAAGCAGCTTGCTGAAACAGCGAAGAAAAAAGTGCAGGCGTAAACAAGAAACGCGTGATGGGGGTAGTAGGCTAAGTACTATCCCCATTTTTTATGATCGCGCACGGCGCGGAAGGAATTCACCCCCGCAGGCCATGCCATGGCGCGGGAAACGCAGTTTATGCGGCCGCGTTATTTTCCACGGAAGGAGCTGTACGGTGAAAGAGATTACGAGTCATTCCAACGAATATATCAAGATGCTGAAGTCCCTGAAACGCAAAAAATCGCGGGACGAGCAGGGCTTATATATCATCGAGGGCATGAAAACCATCGAAGAGGCAATCGCCTCGGGCCAGGAAATTGAATGCATCGTCACTGCGGATAAAAATAGCGCTGTTATGCGGTTTGCAGACCATCACAATGCAAAAATAATAACTGTACCATATGAAATAGTACAGCAGATTGCGGACACAAAATCGCCGCCGAAAGAGCTTGCCTGCCTGAAAAAGCAGGAAAACCTGCCCGATTTTGGCGGGAAGTTTTATGTGGCGCTCGACGATGTGAACGACCCCAAAAATTTGGGGACGATCATCCGCACGGCGGATGCGGCAGGCGCTGACGGCGTGTTTATTTCGGAAACCAGCGCGGATTTTTACGGCCCCAAGGCACAGCGCGCGGCAATGGGCAGCGCCTTCCATGTGCCGATCGAGGTGTGCGATTTAAAAAAGCGCCTTACGGAGCTCCGCTCGGACGGGATAAAAATCGTGTCCGGTTCGCTACGGGGCAGCGACGAACTTTCCGGGGGGCTTACGGCGGCGTGCGTAGTCGTGGGCAACGAAGCGCGGGGCATTTCGGACGAAGTGGCGGCCCTGAGCGACGTGCTGTACAAAATTCGCATGTATGGGCAGGCGGAAAGCTTGAACGCAAGCGTCGCGGCGGGTATAATGATGTATGATGTGCGGCGCGCGCTCAAGGATTGACGCGCACACGGTATCCCGGCCCGCGCCCGCTGATATTGTTGTTGATAAAAATATTTAAAATATTGCGTATAGTTGAGAGGAAAACAGAATGGAATGTGAGCAGATCGTAGCAAAGGCGCAGGGCGAAATTGCCTCGGCGCAGTCGAGCGCGCAGCTTGACGGCATTCGCGTGAAATATCTCGGAAAAAAAGGCGAGATCACGATGCTGATGAAGCAAATGGGCACGCTTCCGGGGGAGGAACGCCCGGCGTTCGGGCAGGCGGTCAACGCGGCAAGAAAAGCCGTGGAGGAATCGCTGGCCCGGGCCCTGGAAGAAATTACAAAAAAGGAAAGCGCGGAAAAGCTTGCGGCGGAACGGATCGATATCACGCTGCCCGGAAAAAAGCAGGAGCTTGGCGCGCTTCATCCGCTGACGCAGGTATACCGCGAGGTGCGGGATATCTTCCTCAGCATGGGCTTTGATATAACGGAAGGGCCGGAGGTAGAGCTCGACGAATATAACTTTGAGCTTTTGAATATCCCAAAAAACCATCCCGCCCGCGATATGCAGGATACGTTTTATGTGAGCGAGGACGTCGTCCTCCGCACCCATACCTCGCCGGTGCAGGTGCGCACGATGCTCTCCCAAAAACCGCCCATCCGCATGGTGTGCCCGGGCCGCGTGTTCCGCACGGACGACGTAGACGCGACGCATTCCCCGGTGTTTATGCAGATGGAAGGCCTTGTCGTGGGCAAAAACATCCGCTTTTCCGACCTCAAGGGAACGATCAACACATTCATCCGTAATTTTTACGGCGAGCATGTAAAGACAAAATTCCGCCCGGGCTTTTTCCCGTTCACGGAGCCGTCCGCCGAGGTGGACGTAACCTGCACGGTGTGCGGCGGCAAGGGCTGCGGCGCGTGCAAGGGCGCGGGCATGATCGAGGTCCTCGGCTGCGGGCTTGTAAACCCGGTTGTGCTTGAGAACTGCGGCCTCGATTCAAACGAATATTCCGGTTTTGCGTTCGGTATGGGCATCGACCGCCTTGCCAACACAAAATACGGCATCACGGACATCCGCCTGCTTTACGAAAACGACGCGCGTTTCCTGCGGCAGTTCGTTTGAGAAAGAATTCCGGAAACGCAGGGCATTTCGGAACCCGGGGAAACAGGCTTCCCCGGCGGATTTTTAAGGCGCGGCCTTAAACGGATTTCAGGGCAGGCCCCTGATCTATGAATTTTAGAAAGAGGATAAATATATGTTAGCACCATATAGATGGATATGCGATTACGCAGACGTAAAGTCAGACGCACGTACGCTGGCGGATAAAATGGTTATGACCGGCAACGGCGTGGAAGAAATTGTAGAACTCGGCGAAAATATCCGCAATGTGGTTGTCGGGCGGATCGAAAAAATCACCAAGCATCCGGATGCGGACAAGCTGCAAATCTGCATGATCGACGTGGGGGACGAAGAGCTCCTGCAAATCGTTACGGGGGCGGACAACGTGTTCGAGGGCGCCTACATCCCGGTCGCCAAAGCCCCGTCCATGCTCCCGGCGGGCCCGATCAAAAAGGGAAAGCTGCGGGGGGTGGAATCATTCGGGATGCTGTGCTCGGGTGAAGAATTGAATTTAAAGGAAGAGGATTACCCGGGCGCGGGCGTAAACGGCATCATGATCCTTGCGGGCGAGCCGCAGGTGGGAATGGATATCCGTGAGCTGCTGAACCTTTCCGGAACGGTAATTGATTTTGAAGTCGGCGCAAACAGGCCCGACTGCCTTTCTATCATCGGTACGGCGCGCGAGGCGGCGGCGGCCGACCAGGCGGCGTTCCGCCTGCCGGAAGTGAAATACGGGGAGCACGAAGCGAAAACGGAGGAAATGGTCAGCGTAGACATCCAGGCGCCCGACCTGTGCACGCGTTATATCGCGGCGGCGGTGACGGACGTTAAAATCGGGCCTTCCCCGGAATGGATCAGGGTGCGCCTGCGCGAGGCAGGCATCCGTCCCATCAATAACATCGTGGATATCACAAACTTTGTGATGCTTGAAACGGGGCAGCCGATGCATGCGTTCGACGCCTCGAAAATACGCGGCGGCGAAATAATTGTGCGTCGTGCGGAGAACGGCGAAAAAATGAAGACGCTCGACGATAAAGAGCGTACGTTCACGGAAAATATGCTGCTTATTTGCGATAAGGAAGGGCCGATCGGCGTTGCGGGCGTGATGGGCGGCCTTGATTCGGAAATCACGGAACAGACAAAAACCGTTGTGTTTGAATCCGCGAAATTCATGTACGGCAATATCCGCCAAACGTCGCGCGGCCTCGGACTCGCGACGGAAAGCTCCATGCGTTTCTCGAAGGGCGTGGACGCGGTCACGACGCTGTTCGCCATGCAGCGCGCGCTGACGCTCGTGGATGAGCTCGGCGCGGGCAAGGTAGCGAGCGGCATGGTCGACGTGCTGAACGAGGACCTCCAGCAAAAAGTAATAAAAGTAAACGCGGCGCGTATCAACGCCAAGCTCGGCACGGATATTCCCGCAAAGGAAATGCAGCAATACTTAAACCGCGTATTTATCCAAACGGGAATCATCGGCGACGAGCTCGTGTGCACAATTCCTGCGTTCCGCGGGGATATCTGCGGCGCGGCCGATATTGCGGAGGAAGTGGCGCGTATTTACGGCTACGATAACATCCCCGAAACAGATGCGCTGATCGCGCTCCGGCGCGGCCGGATGTCGGATTTCGAGGCAAAGACGGATATCGTTAAGGATTACCTTAAGGACATGGGCTTCCTTGAATGCGTAACCTATTCGTTCACCGGCCCGCAGGATTATGCAAAGATCGGCGCGGATGTGCCCGAGAGTGTGAAAATCATCAATCCCCTGGGGGACGATTCCTCCCTGATGCGCACCACGCTCGTGCCGCATATGCTTTCGGTCGTGGCCCTGAACCAAAACCGGAAAAATGAAAACGTACAGCTTTTTGAAGTATCGCGCGGCTATTTCCCGCAGGATGGGCAGCCGCTCCCGCACGAGGTGCCGATGCTTGTGCTGGCACAGACCGGCAGTAAGGATTTCTTTGACATGAAGGGCGTGGTCGAAAACATCATGGCGCTTACGTCGGGGGTGGAAATCCGCTGCCAACGGGCCAACGAATCCTGGCTGCATCCGGGCGTCTCGGCCGATATTTTCGCGGGGGAAGAAAAAATAGGCGTAATGGGCAGCGTACATCCGGATACCATGAAGGTTTTCGATATGCCGGAACGCGCCGTTATCGCGCAGCTTGACCTTGAAAAACTGTATGCGGTGGCAAAGCCGGAGACCAAGTTTAAAGCGCTGCCCAAATTCCCGGCGGCGACGCGCGACCTTGCGGTAATCGTAGACGCGGACGTCGGCGCGGGCGACCTCATGGCGGTTATGAGGGAAGCGGGCGGCAAGCGCGTGGAAAAGGTGGAGCTGTTCGATGTGTTCAGCGGCGAGCAGGTTGGCGCGGGCAAGAAGAGCGTCGCCTATGCCATCACCATGCGCAGCCCGGAAGCGACGATGCGCGACGAGGAAGTGGATGCGGTCATGAAAAAGATATTGAAGGTCCTGGAGAAGGATTTCGGCGCGCAGCTTCGGCAATAATGCGGCTTGTGGAAAGCCGGGGCCTGTTGTATAATAGAAGAAAACCCGGATGAGAGGGACGCGGCATGGAAAAAACAAAAACAATCGTCAGTATCGGCGGAAAAGAATACACGATTTGCGGGACGGACAGTGCGGAATACATCCACAGGGTTGCGCTTCATGTCAACAAAAAACTGACTGAGCTTAAAAAGGCCAACCCAGACCTCAACAACGTCCAGCTTGCCATGCTCACCTCCCTTAATATCGCGGACGATTATATGAAAACAAGCGACGAGCTTGCGTCGGCGAAAAAGGAACTCGAACGGGTACAGAAAGAGCTGGAACGCGCTGAAAGGGGCGGAAGTACGGCCAATCGCACCACGCCGTTCAATAAGCGGTAAAATATGAATGGAAGCGGGAACCGCGGGTTCCCGCTTTTTTATGCGAAGCGAAATCCCCCCGCTGCGCGGGGGAGTTCAAAAAAGGCG
>NZ_MAIQ01000001.1:23145-568150 GCF_001678845.1 Christensenella intestinihominis | reverse complement strand
TTCGATATTCTACTTCTCATTTCTGAGAATACACAAAATTTGAAACGCTGCCATATTCTACGCTGCGGCCTTTTTTTGCGCAGTTGAACAGCGGTTAACACAGAAGTGATATTTAATAATCATATACTCATCGCTATTTACTTACATGGTATACATCACAGAAATAGTATACTGATTCGTTCCTCCAACATAAGTAAAGGTATCATGTGCAACGAAATCACTATTGCGAAATGTAAAGACTCCATTAAATACTATATTCTCAGTAGCATTAAAATCAATTAGTTCATTGACTGTATCAGGTTTTAATTCCAGATTGGTATCAACTGAACCAGAACCAACAATATACGCTTCATTCGCCAAACCATATTTTGATTCCATCTGAGAAGAAATATCAAAAAATAAATTCACTATATCCTCTTTATTCGATTCATTTATTTCACCAGAAATTGTATATGATCCACTGACAATTTTTTCATCATCTATCATATATCTTAATATACAGTTGTTCCGCAAAAATTCAAATTGTTTCTCATAAGCAACAATTGGTTCTGATTCTGTGCTGGAAGCCACTTCCTTTCTCGTTAACATATCATCAGAGGATAGAAAGGATTCATCTTTTCCAAGTATGCCAGAGGATATTATTTCTGCAGGATCAAGATCAACCTCGCCTTGAGAAGGCACAACAGATGCAATAGAGGCTGAAACATCCGTTTCTGCATCAGACTCCATAGGTGCTGTAGCAGCAGGCGACTCTGTTGGACCTGTTGTGTATATAGTGACGCATCCAACAAATATGAATAGTAACAAAACAAGCACAATCATTAAATAGAATTTTTTCATTTGCCGCTCGCTTTCTTATTTGATTTAATCACGAAATGTATATAATTCATTAAATTTATTATATAGTGTAACGATGTTTGTTTCAAGAAAAATATATAGGCTTTAGTTCGTATTCCGATTGAAGAAAATAGGATTTAATTGTAATTTCAAGTCCCTTTAATTGCATACGCAACACAAAATAGATGCAGGCAAAGCGGGGCCCCGGCAAAACCCAACGAAGCGAAGCGGAGTGGGTTTGTGGGCAAATTTCGTGTTGCATTTTATTCTTTTGTGTTGTATTTTCATGCGAAATATTAGAATTTGCAGAGACAGAGCAGAAAGTTGGAAATGCTTACAAACCGCAATACAAAAGAAAAATCGCTCAAACCTATTGGTTAAGCGATTTTTCGACGTGGTGCGGTAGATGGGACTTGAACCCATACGTCATGGACACACGCCCCTCAAACGTGCCTGTCTGCCGATTCCAGCACTACCGCGAGCAACACAAAATATTATATTATACGGAAGAGGTGAAGTCAAGAAATAGATTTATTTTTTCCTGCAAAAAAGGAACTATTTTCTTTTTTTGTATTTCCCCTTGTTCCGTTCAACACGGGACCCAACCTTGGGCCGCGCACTGTCCCGGACAGGCTGCGGCGCAGCCTTTTTGGCGGGAGCCGCCTGCTTCGGCACATCGTCAGCCGCCGTCTTTTGCGCAGAGGACCTCCGGCGCGAAAGGGACTCTTCCGCAATGGTAGGCCGGGTGATAGGGCTGCCTACGTCATAGCCGCGCGGCGAACGCGTATATTTACTGAGATCGTAAGCGGCGCCGGTTTTCCCTGCGGGTTCCATAGGCGTTTCGGTTGAAGGTTTGGCAGGTTCGGGTTCCTTGGACAAGCGATCCTCTCCGGTTTTTTCCGAAGTGGTATCCGCAGAATCCGTTTTTGTTTCAACAAGGACGCCGGAGACATCATCGGGAATATTCCTTCTCCGGCTTGCCCGGATAAGCACGATAATTATAATGATAAGAGCCGCAACAACACAAATTCCGGCAACATATAACGGGAAATACGGGTCGTTATAGTAAGCGTCGGAAATCCGCTGGCCGGTATTTTGAAAAAATTGCTGTATTCCCGCCGCACCGGATGCTCCGGCTGTCGCGGATGGCTGTGGCGCGGGGGTGGCGGTGGGGACTGCCGAAACGGTTGCGGCCGGTGTGGGCGCGGGCGTAACGGTCGGCGCCGCTGTTTGCTGGGCGGAAACGGGGGTGCTGTCGAATTGCAGCGTAGATAAAATGGCCTCGGCCGGGGTAAGGTAGGCGTTCGACGCGTCGTTTTTATAGAGCATCGTAACCACAAATAAATTATTATTGTCCGCGAGCAAATAAATCTTTGTCGTATAACCGTTGTCCTCCGCATGGCGGCCGGTCAGTACAAGCGCGGTTTTTCCCGCAAGCGTTTCCGTTGTATCCGCATCAAACACATAAACAGAACCATATTCCGCTTTCTTATTCTGTGCAATTGAATCCAGCTGCTCCGCTGTGAGCATAGATAAATCCATGACCGTTGTCCCCGACGCAAGATCGGGCAAAAGTCCTGTGATGGGCGTTGCCGTCATATCGACCGAATAGGAAAGCGTCGTTCCGTTTTCATAAGCCGCAGCCAAAAAAGATACGGGAGGCGTTTTTCCTTGCGCAACGGAAAGGAGGTCTTCGGGCATGTTCGAGCCTTCCTGCGTATAATAATAAGCGGCCTCACCCTCGGGAAGGTCGATATTGTAATGATACGTCTGGTCCGCGTAAGGCAGGGCAAATGCGCATACGGATACGGACATTATCAGGATAAACGTAAGGATCGGTATCAGCTTTTTCAAAACAGTCCCTCCATTATGTTGGGTTGCGTTCATGCTTGCAGCTTGTTGCTATTATATAATAACAGCAAGAGATTTTCAATGAAATCCGGACCGGGGGCCTACAATTGCCAAAAGAAAAACGGTATCGCATTTCGCCATACCGTTTGCGCGGGATTCAAATGTGCTTTACCCGCCTGCGCATCATTTTTTCGCGCTTCAGGAATTTTGCGTCGAAGTCGTCCGTTTGCCGGACAATCACCTTGCTCAGCACCAGCAGGCAAATGAGGTTGGGAATCGCCATCAGGCCGTTTGCCGTATCCGAAAAATTCCATACAATTTTAAGCGACGTAATCGCGCCCACGAAAACAACACATGCAAAAATTGCGCGGTAAATATACCGTGCCCTGATCGAGTGGGTGAGGTACTCAAGGCTTTTTTCGCCGTAATAACTCCAGCCGAGAATCGTGGAAAACGCGAACAAAATGAGGCCTATCGTTACGATATAGCTTCCCACCGGCCCCATAACGCTGCCAAAAGCGGCAATGGTAAGGGATGCGCCGGTTACGAGCTCGCCACCCGCGTCAAGGCTTCCGAGCACGCCCGACCCGGCAATGGCGAGTCCGGTAAGGGTGCATACGATGATCGTATCGAAAAACGTGCCCGTCATATTGATATAGCCCTGCCGGCAGGGATGGTCGGTCTTTGCCGCGGCCGCGGCAATCGGCGCGCTTCCAAGCCCGGCCTCGTTGGAGAAAACCCCCCGGGCAACGCCGAAACGAAGGGCGCTGGCAAAGGTGAAACCGGCGACCCCGCCAAGGATGGAGGTGGGGGAAAAGGCGCTGTTCATAATCTGTCCCACGCCCGAGGGAAGGGAATCGAAATTCATAATAATTACGATAAGGCAGCCGATCGCGTAAAAAACAGCCATCACCGGCACAATTTTGGAAGAAACCTTTCCGATGGATTGAATCCCGCCCAAAAGCACAATTCCCACAAGCACCGCGATCACAAGGCCAGTGACCCATGTAGGAATATTGAATGTGCCCAAAACGGCGTCCGCAATGGAATTGATTTGCGTTAAATTACCGATTCCAAACGAAGCGATGACCGCGAATACCGCAAACGCGCCCGCAAGGATGGTCCCGAGCCACTTCACCTTAAATCCGTTTTTAATAGAAAACATGGGCCCGCCCGACATTTCGCCCCGCTGGTCTTTCTCGCGGTAATAAACGGCAAGGACGGATTCGCCATATTTTGTCGCAAGGCCGAACACCGCCGAAACCCACATCCAAAAAAGCGCGCCCGGGCCGCCCAGCGTCATGGCTGTCGCCACGCCCACGATATTCCCGGTGCCGATGGTTGCGGCAAGGGCGGTCATGAGCGACTGGAATGGGGAGATATCGCCCGCGTCGTCGTTGTGTTCTTTCCTGATGCTGTGCTTGGAAAAGACCTGCCGCAGCGCATACCCCAAATTGCGCAGCGGGCGGAATTTCAGGCGGATCATCAAAAATACGCCCGTGCCGACCAGCAGGACGAGCATAACAGGACCCCATACAAAATCATTTACATTGCTGAGAATCCCGGAAAACCGGGACATAAACAAATCAAAATCCATAACCACCATACCCCTGTAATTGAAAAATGCTCGGAAATAAGCGCCGGAACGCCCGAAGAATACTTGTCTATATTAAACAAAAACGATTTTCCTGTCAAATGGAGGTGTTGACAGAAAATTGCGGGGGGCTTATAATAAATGTCAGAAAAGTGAATGAGTCTTCGGGGCAGGGTGAAATTCCCTACCGGCAGTATAGCCTGCGAACCCCTTAAACGGGGCCGATGCGGTGGAATTCCGCAGCCGACAGTATAGTCTGGATGAGAGAAGAGCGATATGGCCACATATTGATTTCCGGGGATTTCGATTCACGGAAATTTTTTAATATGGAGGTATCATCTCATGAACAGTCTTTCAAAGCCGCGCTTCACGACGCGCAACATCACTTCCATCGCGGTTATGGCGGCCCTGTCCGTCATCCTGGTGGCCTTTATCCACATCCCGATGTTCCTGCCCTTCCTGGAATACGATCCTGCCGATATCCCGATTTTCATCACGACGTTTGCCTTCGGGCCGCTGGTCGGCTTCATCCTTACGGTTATTGTAGCGGTTCTCCAGGGAATAACGGTAAGCGCGTCCGCAGGCCCCATAGGGATTATGATGCATATCGTGGCGACAGGCGTGTTTGTGCTTGTGGCCGGGAATATCTACAAGAGGAAAAAGACGCGTAAAAATGCGGTGGTCGCCCTTGCGGTCGGGGTCGCCGCGTGGACGGCGGCGATGGTGGTTTGGAATATTATCGTAACGCCGCTCTACATGGGCGTCCCGCGCGAACAGGTCATCGGGCTTGTCGTCCCGGCGATTTTGCCCTTCAACCTGATTAAGGCAGGTATTAACTCAGTGCTGACTTTTGCATTATACAAATCTGTCGGCCGCCTGTTTGGCCTTAAGGAAGTCAAAAGCGTTAAGGAATGCCCCGCGGAAAAATAAGCACCGGGGCTGGCTTTCCCGCATGAAACCTTGCATAAGCGGCGCTTTTCCTTTATAATAGGAAAATGTGCAGACGCACATAAGCGATGAGGAACCGGGCGCAGATGCAGGAATTTTTAAGCGATCATGAATCCAAAACAAAAGAGTTTGCAAAAAAGCTGGCTTCCCGTCTGGTACAAGGCAGCTTTCTTGCCGTTTACGGGGACCTTGGCGCGGGGAAAACCGCTTTTGTGCAGGGCCTTGCGGAGGGTCTGGGAGTCACGGAGGGAATCGTAAGTCCCACTTATACCATCCTTCGCGCTTATGAAAGCGGGCGGCTTCCGCTCTATCATTTTGACGTATACCGCATTGCGGACGAAGACGAACTCTATGAGACGGGCTTCGACGAATATGCGGCAGGGGACGGCATATGCGTGTGCGAATGGGCGGACCTCATCCCCGATGCACTGCCGGTGCCGCGCTACGATGTAACGATTGAGCGCACGGGCGAAAACAGCCGGAAAATAACCCTGCAAGAGGTGCTGAAGTGAAACTGCTTGGAATAGATACGACGGGAAATACGCTTTCCGCCGCGGTCAGCGAGGATGGGAGGCTGCTTTCGGAAATCTATCTTGATGCCGGGAAAAAGCATTCCCGGACCCTCATGCTGGCGGTGGACGGGGCACTCCGGGCGGCCGGATACAGACCGGACGATATGGACGCGCTGGCGGTGGCGTCGGGGCCGGGGTCGTTCACGGGAATCCGTATCGGCACTGCGGCATGCGCGGCAATGGCGCACGGGGCGGGAAAACCGGTCGTCGCAGTGAACACGCTGGATGCGCTGATCGAAAATGCGGGCGCTGAAAAACGCACCGTGTGCGCGGTTATGGACGCGCGCCGGGGCGAGGTTTATACAATGGCAAAATGCGGCGGGGAAACAGTCGTCCGCGAATGCGCGGTGCCGCTCGTAACGCTTCTTAAGGAGCTGCTTCCGGCGGGGCCGGCGGTCTTTGCGGGAGACGCGGCGGAACGCTTTCAAAACAGGATACTGGAACACAGGCCGGACAGCCTGTTCCTGCCGCAGCAGTTTATTTTGCAGCGTGCGTCGTCGGTATGCGCGGTTGCGGAAAGAATGTATTGCCGTGGGGAATTTCTCCGGTATGACGAACTGGAGCCGCATTATTTGCGGGAAAGTCAGGCGGAAAGGTTGAAGAAGCGTTGAGGACTTTGAATGATGTAGTCATCAGGCGTGCGGAACGCGGAGACCTGGAAGACATCCATTATTGCGAAAACAGCAGTTTTGATCTTCCGTGGTCGTATGCAATGCTGTATGACGATATTATCGAAAATGAAAACACGGTGTATCTCGTCGTGGAAAAGGGCGGCCGGATTATTGGTTACGGCGGCATGTGGATTATTTTTGACGAGGCGCATATCACAAATGTGTGCATCCTGCCCGCATACCGCGGCAGGGGTTATGCCTACGCGCTGATGCAGGCGCTGAACAAAACCGCCAAAGAGCACGGGGCGGATGCAATGTCGCTCGAGGTGCGGGTGTCCAATAAAGCCGCGCTTAAGCTATACAAAAAATGTGGGTTCTCGATCCACGGGATCAGGAAACGTTATTATTCCAACAACGGGGAAGACGCGTACGTGATGTGGACGGAGCGCGGCCCGGGCTTGGAAGCACTGTAAAAATCGCGCGCTTTGCGTGGAATAAGCTTTGAGGAGGAAAGGATATGCAGAAAATCAAGATGCCGGTGCCCCTTGTCGAGATGGACGGGGACGAAATGACGAGGATTATATGGGACATGATTAAGCAGGACCTGCTTTTGCCATATATTGAGCTCAACACCGAATATTACGACCTCGGACTTCCCTATCGGGATGAAACAAACGACAAGGTGACGTACGACGCGGCGAACGCGATCAAGAAATACGGTGTCGGCGTAAAATGCGCCACAATCACACCGAATGCGCAGCGCGTAGAGGAATACAACCTCAAAGAGATGTACAAGAGCCCCAACGGCACCATCCGTGCGATCCTGGACGGAACGGTGTTCCGCGCGCCAATCGTCGTAGACGGCATTTCCCCGTCGGTAAAAACGTGGAAAAAACCGATTACAATTGCGCGTCACGCCTATGGCGACGTATACCGCAATACGGAATACCGCGTACCGGCGAATACAAAATTTGAAATGGTGTTCACCGCGCAGGACGGGACGGAAACAAAGCTTCCCGTGTTTGACTACGAGGGCGGCGGCGTTGCCCAGGGCATGTATAACACCGATAAATCCATCGGCAGCTTTGCGCGCAGCTGTTTCAATTACGCGATCGACACCAGGCAGGACCTGTGGTTTGCAACCAAGGACACGATTTCAAAAATTTACGACCATACCTTCAAGGATATCTTCCAGGAAATCTATGATGCGGAATATAAGGAAAAATTTGAACAGCTCGGCATCGAATATTTCTATACGCTGATCGACGACGCGGTGGCCCGCGTGATCCGCTCCGAAGGCGGGTATATCTGGGCATGCAAAAATTACGACGGCGACGTCATGAGCGATATGGTCGCCACGGCGTTCGGCAGCCTCGCCATGATGACGTCCGTGCTCGTTTCGCCGGACGGCAATTATGAATACGAAGCGGCGCACGGCACGGTAACGCGCCATTTCTACAAGCACCAGGCAGGCGAAGAAACCTCCACAAATTCCATGGCGACGATTTTCGCGTGGTCGGGGGCGCTCAAAAAACGCGGAGAGCTGGATAAAAACGACGCGCTCGTGAAATTTGCGGAAGCCCTCGAAAGGGCCTCGATCCGCACGATTGAGGAAGGCGTAATGACCAAAGACCTCGCGCTTTTGTGGGAAAAGGGCGATAAAACGGTCGTCGATACCCATGGATTTATTTGCGAAATCGCGAAGCGGTTGGATAAAGAGCTTCAGGAGGTTCTGTGATGGCGCTGTACGAACAATGGAAAAACCTTGCGCAGATGGCGCAAACGCCCGCGCAGCAGCAGGCGTTTTGGGACGATTATTTTTCGATGGAAACGGATGTCTACGAGCAGATACTGGCCGATCCCTCTGCCTCCTATGAAGGAACGCTCAAGGAGGTTGCGGAAAAGGTGGGGATGGAACCCGTCGTATTCTGCGGCTTCATTGACGGCATCAACACCAGCCTCAAAAAAGAGATCGACCTTGATACGCTGGAGGAAGATACCGCCGTCAAGCTTGATATTGATTTTGAAAAGCTGTATTTCAATATGCATGAGGCAAAGGCGAAATGGCTGTATACGCTTCCGGGGTGGGACGGCGTTTTGCCTGCGGAACGGCGGGACGAAATTACCCGCGAATGGCGCGCGTCAAAGCAAGCCGTCAGTGAAAAGACGGTGGGCAGGAACGATCCGTGCCCATGCGGTTCCGGGAAAAAATATAAAAAATGCTGCGGAAAGAACGTCTGACCGTCCGATCAGAATTTGCACCCTGCCGGTTTCCGGCAGGGTTTTTTCTTTTCCCGGGAATTTTTACGGCTGCCGGTGTTTTGGCGGAACATACGTTGACAAATATATACCACAATGATAATATTGCGATATAGAATATAAACGCAATTATAAATTGCGAAAATGAAAGGAAATGCAATATGGATTATCGAATTTTTTTGGATACGGCGGATGTAAAAGAAATCGAGGACGCGGTGCAAACCGGGATTGTCGACGGAATCGCAACCAATCCCAACAAAATGGCGCAGGTGGGCCGGAAATACGAAGAGGTAATCC
Source organism: Christensenella intestinihominis (assembly GCF_001678845.1). Lineage (GTDB taxonomy): Bacteria > Bacillota > Clostridia > Christensenellales > Christensenellaceae > Christensenella > Christensenella intestinihominis. Next base: position 559,181 of record NZ_MAIQ01000001.1, on the reverse strand, counting down.
GGGATATACGTTCTTTTTTCGACGGCCCGGTCGCGGTGGAAGCGGTCACCACGAAAGCGGAGGATATCATTGAGGAAGCACAGCGGCTTTCCAACCTTGCTAAAAATATGGTAATCAAAATTCCCACCAATAAGGAAGGCGTCAAGGCAATCAGCAAACTGGTGCCTATGGGAATCGTTACCAACAGCACGCTCATCTGCAACCCGGGGCAGGCGCTCGTGGCGGGGCGCGCAGGCTCTCCCTTCATCAGTCCCTTTATTAACCGGGTAAATGCAATCGGCCATAACGGGATGGAGCTTTTTTCGGAGGTGCGTAAAATATACGATTTTTATGACATCAAGTCTGTGGTGATTTCCGCGTCCATTAAAAATTGCTATGACGCGGTCCAGTCGATTATTGCCGGGGCCGACGCGGTTGCGGTAACCTATGAAGTATTCAACCAATTGTTTGAACATCCGCTTACGCAAATGGGAATTGAAAGCTTTACGGCGGACTACCGTGCGGTAAACGGATAATGCCGAAATACCTGCTTGCGCATGATTTGGGGACGTCGGGGAATAAAGCGACGCTTTTTACGACGCGGGGCGCGCGCATCAAGTCAAAAACATATCGGTATTCCACCCGGTTTGCCGGGCAGGGAAGGGCGGAACAGAACCCGGAGGACTGGTGGAAGGCTGTTGTCACGACAACGCGGGAGCTGGCTGCGGAGGTCCGGAAGGAGGATATTCTCGCGGTCTCTTTCAGCGGGCAAATGATGGGGTGCCTGTGTGTGGACAAAAACGGCCTGCCGCTCCACGATTCCATGATCTGGGCGGATACGCGCAGTGTGGCGGAAGAACGCTTCCTGAAGGAGAAAATAGAGCCGTTCCGCATTTATTCGATCACCGGGCAGCAGGCGAACGCCGGATGCTCCCTCGAAAAATTGCTATGGATCAAAAACAACCGTCCGGAGGTTTACCGGAACACTTATAAGATGCTGAACGCAAAAGATTATATTGTGCTCCGTATGACGGGAAAATTCCTGACGGATTATTCGGACGCTTCGGAAACCAATGCGTTTGACCTCAATTCCTTTCGCTGGTCGGAAGAAATTATCGACGCCGCCGGAATCGCCCCGGACCTCCTTCCTGACGTCCGGCCTTCCACCTATGTGGCGGGCGGGCTGCTGCGCGGCGCGGCGGAGGAATGCGGCCTTTCCCGGAAGACGCTGGTTGTGCTCGGCGGAGGGGACGGCGCCTGCGCGACGGTCGGGGCGGGGGCGGTTTCAGAGGGAACGACTTATAACTGCCTGGGTTCCTCCTCGTGGATATCGACCACTTCAAAAAAACAGATACTGGATGCGCAAATGCGGACGTTCAATTTTGCACACCTTATTCCGGGATATATATGCCCCTGCGGGACGATGCAGGCGGCAGGCGCTTCCTATGAATGGATGAAAGAACAGCTTTGCGGGTATGAGCGGGAAACGGCAGGCTTGCAGGGAAAGGATATTTACAGCTTGATTGATACGGCGATTGGAAAGTCGCCCGCAGGGGCGAAGGGCCTGATATACCTTCCCTATCTTTTGGGAGAGCGCTCGCCGCGCTGGAATCCAAGGGCAAAGGGGGCGTTCGTGGGGCTCACAATGAGCCATACGCACGAAGACATGGTGCGCAGCGTGGTGGAAGGAATCGGCCTTAACCTGAGGCTCATCCTTGACGTACTGCGCGGCCATTACCGGGTGGAACGGATTTTTGTGCTGGGCGGGCTGGCAAAATCGAAGGAAGTCTGCCAAATTCTTGCGGATATCTATGGAACGGAGCTCCTGCCCCTCGACCATCCCGACGAGGCGACGTCCATCGGGGCGGCGGCAGCCGCGGGAGTAGCGGTTGGCGCTCTGGAAAGCTTTGCCGAGGTAAAGCGCTTTACGAAACCGGCGGCAGGCTTTGTTCCCGGTGGGGAAAACAGCGAAAGATACAACCGGGCGCTGGAGATATTCGATCACACTTACGAGGCGCTTACCGGCATTTTCGAGGAACTTGCATAGGAATTTTCCGGGGCATACAAAAAAGGACCTGCAAGGGTCCTTTTCTATTTCAAATCTGCGGTTATAACCTCGGTGTGCCGACGCAGGTTTGCAATTTCCCGCGCGGGGGCTTTTTCATCGGTTACGACACAGTCGATTTCATCAAACCCGCAATAGAGGAACATATCGCTGCGCAGGAATTTGGAGTGGTCGCATACCAGTATTTTTTTCCTGCCGCTCCCGACGATGGCGCGCTTCACCTCGACTTCCTCAAAGGAAGCGGAGCAAGGGCCCTCGCGGCCCGCGAAGCCGTCTGTTCCCAAAAAAGCGATGTCGGCTTCCACCAGGCGCAGCGCGTCAACCGTCCATCCGCCGACAAGCGCCATGCTGCTTGGACGAATTTCCCCGCCGAACATAAAGACGCGGTTATGGGATGCGTGCAAAAGCTGTATGATTGCAATCGAGTTGGTAAAAATAGTGAGGCCGCTTTGGAGCGTCAGCAGTTTTGCAATCTCATAAGTGGTGCTGCCCGAATCGAGTATCACGGCGCCTTTCAGGGGAATCATCCGCACCGCCGCCTTCGCGACCGCGCTTTTTTCCCTTCGGTTGTGCTGCGCTTTTTGCGCATAAGAGCGCTCCACAAGCCCGCTGGCAATCGTGGCGCTGCCGTGCCGCTTGCGAACGATCCCTTCGGCGTCCAGGAAAATAAGGTCTTTGCGGATCGTTTCGGTCGAAACGCCGAAGCGTTCCGCAAGTGCGCCAACTTTCACCTTGCCCTCGGTTACAAGAAATTCAGCCAGCTCTTTTCTGCGTTCTCCAGTGCTCCGTTTTGCCATAATACCGCTCTTTTCCATTTTTTAAAATTTTAGCATCAAACGGCGGCAGCGTCAAACGGGCCGGGCGAACGGGGAAGCGCCCCGCGTATACGGCAGATTCCGGCGAAAGAGGGGAAAAAGAATAAAAATGTTTCAATTGCCTCTGCAGGACGGATAAACAAAGGGAAGCAAATTTTGGAAAGCGCTATACTTTTCATTAGAAAAAATATATAATGAAGGTGTAATAAAAATTATGGAGACAAGTCTATGAAACGGGGAAGCGGGATACTATTGCATATATCATCCTTACCATCTCCTTATGGGATCGGGACGCTTGGAAAGGCGGCGTATGATTTCGTAGATAGTCTTTACGCGGCAAAGCAGTCCTACTGGCAGGTCCTTCCCTGTATGCCCACGGGTTATGCCGACAGCCCCTATTCGGGCACGAGCGCCTTTGCCTATAATCCTTATTTCATTGATTTTGATCTTCTTACGGAAGACGGCCTCCTGAAAAAGAGCGACTATTCCCATCTGAATTTCGGGCAGGATAAAACGTGCGTCGATTACGAGGCGCTTTTTCATCTCAAAAATGATGTGCTGAAAAAAGCTTATCCGGCCGGACTTGAAAAATACCCGCATGAGTTCGCGGCCTTTAAATTTGAAAATTCGGGCTGGCTGTTTGACTATGCACTGTTTGTGGTGCTGAAAAAGCATTTTCACTACCTACCCTACCGGCAGTGGGACCAGTGCATTGTGGAACGCGAACCGGCCGCAATCATGGAAGTGACCCGCAAATACGAACGCGAGATAGAGATTGTCCAGTTTACGCAGTTTTTATATGAACGGCAATGGTTTGCGCTGAAGGATTATGCGAACGGGAAGGGAATCCAGCTTATCGGCGATATCCCCATCTATGTGTCGGCCGACTCCGCGGAAACCTGGGCGCACCCCGAATATTTCGTGAAAGACGGGAGCATAGCGGGCACGCCGCCCGATTATTTTTGTGACGAAGGGCAGCTTTGGGGCAATCCGCTTTACGATTGGGATTATATGCGCGAGCATGATTATGAATGGTGGGTGCGGCGCATGCAGCGCAGCCTGCATTTGTATGACATCCTGCGCATCGATCATTTTCGTGGCTTTGAAGCATATTTCAGGATTCCCAGGGGCGGGTCGCCTAAGGACGGGGAATGGGTAAAGGGCCCGGGCGGGGCGCTTTTCGACGCCATCAAAACGGCGCTCCCGATGCCGCCCATCATAGCGGAAGACCTTGGCGCGATTGACGATAACGTGAAGGGGTTCCTCGATTATTGCGGCTTTCCGGGGCTTAAGGTGCTGCAATTTGCGTTTGACGAGCAGGACAGCTTCTATTTGCCGCATAATTATCCGCGCAACAGCGTGGTCTATACGGGCACGCACGATAACGATACGACGCTGCACTGGTTCCAGACAATCAGGCCGGAAACGAGAAAGTTCCTGGAGGATTATATTGGGAAAACAAACGAAGGCGATGTGGTCGGAAAGCTGATCCGTCTCGCCATGATGAGCGTCGCGGATATCTCCATCATTCCCATGCAGGACCTCCTGGGGCTCGGCGGGGAAGCGCGTATGAACTATCCGTCAAAGGCGCTTGGAAATTGGAAATGGCGTATGAAGAAAGGCGCGTTCGGCAGGAAGCAGGTCGAGTGGCTGCGTACCGAAACAGAAATTTATGGCAGGGCGGGAAACAATTGCTGAAAGGTCAGGCCATATATGGTCATAATATTTAAAATAACAAAGTGGAGGATCAGGATATGAAGATCGATTTTAACAATATGCTGCAAAAAAGCATCGGAGAGCACGGCATCTCGGATCAGGACATACAGGAAATGGCGCGGAAAATTCCGCAGGTGCACAAAAACATGTGCGCGAAAAAGGATGCGATGGCGTGGCGCAGCCTGCCCTATAACCAGGCGGAGGTCGTTGCGGATATCAAAAAGGAAGCGGAGCGGATCAATGCCGGCTTTGAAAATTTCGTGGTGCTGGGAATCGGCGGGAGCGCGCTTGGCTCCAAGGCCCTTTTCACCGGCACAAAGCACCTGAAGTATAACGAAATACCGCGTGAAAAACGCGGCGGGGCACGGTTTTACGTGGTCGACAACGTTGACCCGGACGGAATTAACGCCCTGTTTGACGTAATCGATGTGAAAAAAACCTGCTTCCATGTCATTACGAAGAGCGGCAACACCGTGGAAACCATGTCCCAGTTTATGATCGTCCTCGGAAAGCTAAAGGAAGCCCTGGGTGAAAACTTCAAAGAAAATATTGTGCTCACAACGGATAAGGAGAAGGGAATCCTGAAAAAGATTTCCAACCAGTACGGGTTCAAGACCTTTACCGTCCCGGACGGCGTAGGCGGCCGTTTCTCCGTGCTGTGCCCGGTGGGCCTTCTTTCCGCGGCGGTCCTTAATATCGATATCGACGCCCTTTTCGCGGGCGCGAAGGAGATGGACGGGGCCTGCACCAAGGAAGACCTGTGGGAAAACCCAGCCTATATGTACGCGCTTCTCTATTGCACGGCAATGGGCATGGGCGCTAATATTTCCGTAATGATGCCCTATGCGGACGGCCTTCTCAACATGGCCGAATGGTATGCGCAGCTGTGGGCGGAATCCCTCGGCAAACGCTATGGCAACGACGGCAACATCGTCAATAAAGGCCAGACGCCGGTGCGCGCCCTCGGCGTGACGGACCAGCATTCGCAGATACAATTGTATACGGAAGGCCCCTTCGATAAGATCATTTCCTTCATCGATGTGGAAAATTTCCATACGGAGCTTAAAATCCCGCAGGCGCCGATCGACATGATGGACGCGGCGTATTTGCAGGGGCAGACAATCAATAAGCTGATCGCCTCCGAAATGCGCGCAACGGAATATGCCGTCACGCAGGCGGGCAAAATGAACATGCGCATTACGCTGCCGGAAATGAATGCCAAGGAAATCGGCGCGCTCTTCTTCTTCCTCGAAATGGCGACGGCGGCGGCCGGGGAATTCCTCGAGATCGACGCGTTCGGCCAGCCGGGTGTGGAAGCGGGCAAGATCGCAACCTTTGCCCTTATGGGGCGCGAAGGCTACGGGGAAAAGGCAGCGGAACTCAATGCGGCCCAGGGAAAGGACGGAAAATTCGTTTATCAGGTATAAGGAAACGGTTTGGATATTGAAAAAAGGACGGTGGGCACGATGAAGGAATCTTATCAGAAGTACTTACCGGAGAATGACATCTACCTGTACAATATCGGCGAAGCGCAGAAGGCTTATGAGCTTTTCGGGTGCCATTATATTCCGGAACTGAAAATGCACCGCTTCTGCGTGTGGGCGCCGAATGCGCGGGAAGTAAGCGTCGTGGGGGATTTTAACGGCTGGGATGTCGAAAAAACCCCTATGGAGCTTTACAAAAACGGCGTATGGGCCGCCTTTGTCCCCGGGCTTGCGGATGGCGATAACTACAAGTATTTTGTGCACGGCTACGACGACAGCAGGGTCATGAAGGCCGACCCGTTCGCCTTCCATGCAGAGGTCAGGCCGCAAACCGCTTCCAAGGTATGGGATATCGGCGGATATGAATGGCATGACGATTCCTACCTGAGGCGCCGTATGAAACGGAATGTGCTCAAGGACGCTGTTTCCATCTATGAAATGCACATCGGTTCGTGGCGCACAAAAGAGGGCTACCGTTTTCCCAGCTTCCGTGAGGTAGCGGACGAGCTTGCGGATTATGCGAGCGAAATGGGCTATACGCATGTGGAAATCATGCCCATAGCCGAGCATCCGTACGACGGCTCCTGGGGATACCAGGTCACAGGCTTTTATGCGGTCACTTCCCGTTATGGCACGCCGCAGGATTTCATGTATTTTGTGGATAAGCTCCATTCCCGGGGGATCGGCGTCATTATGGACTGGGTTCCCGGGCATTTTCCAAAGGACGAACACGGGCTAGCCAAATTCGACGGAACCCACCTCTATGAGCATGAAAATATCCTGCAGCGCGAGCATCCGCAGTGGGGCACGCTGATTTTTAACTACGGGCGGCCGGAGGTCATCAGCTTCCTTGTTTCAAACGCCATGTTTTTTATGGACCGCTACCATATCGACGGGCTGCGTGTGGATGCCGTTACGTCCATCCTGTACCTCGATTATGCGCGCGACGGCTATTTCGTGCCCAACGAGGACGGCGGGAATATCGATAACCACGCCGTGGAAATGCTGCGCCGGGTAAACAGCGTCGTGCTTACCAATTATGCGGGCACAATGACCATCGCCGAGGAGAGCACCGCATATCCCATGATTACCAAACCGCCGTACGACGGCGGCCTTGGTTTTACGTTCAAATGGAATATGGGCTTTATGCACGATACCCTCGCGTATATGAAGATGGATCACTATTTCCGCCAGTTTGAGCATAACAAAATGAGCTTTTCGATGTATTATGCGTTTTCCGAGAATTATATTCTGGCTTATTCGCATGACGAGGTGGTGCATGGGAAAAAGTCCATGGTTGATAAGATGTTCGGGGATTACTGGCAGAAGTTTGCGTCCCTGCGGGCTTTGTATTCCTTTATGTTTGCGCACCCGGGGAAAAAGCTGATGTTTATGGGCGACGAATTTGCGCAGTTTATCGAGTGGAATTATAAAAAACAGCTTGATTGGTTCCTTCTGGAATATGATTCCCACGCCGGGATGCAGCGTTTTGTGAAAGCCCTCAACCATGTCTATACGGCGCACCCCGCCTTATATGAAGTAGACGACAGCTGGGACGGGTTCCAGTGGCTGAATGTGGAAGACAAGGAGCAAAGCGTCTTTGCGTTTATGCGCACCAATGGGGAAGAGGCCGTTGTCTGCGCTGTAAACTTTACGCCCGTCGTGCGGGAGGATTATTGGATTGCAATGCCGCAGGAAGGAACGCTTGAGCGCCTGCTTTGCAGCGACGAAGCCCAATACGGCGGTTCCGGCGTGGTGCCGGAAAAAAAGGTGAAAACCCAGCACAAGGGCCTCAACGGCATGGAACACAGTGCAGTGATGACACTGCCGCCGCTTGGCGCGGTGTATTATAGATTCACTTTGAAAAGCAAAGGGGATGGGAAGAATGGTTAAAAAGAAAAAATGTGTAGCGATGCTGCTGGCCGGGGGCCAGGGCAGCCGGCTCGGGGTTTTGACGAAGCACCGTGCGAAGCCGGCTGTTACCTATGGTGGAAAATACCGCATTATTGATTTTCCGCTTTCAAACTGTATTCATTCGGGAATTGATACGGTGGGGGTCCTGACGCAGTACGAACCGCTTGAACTGAATGCGTATATTGGAACGGGATCGCCGTGGGACCTTGACGGAATTACGGGCGGCGCGTTTGTGCTCCCGCCTTATGTCAAAGGAGAACGCGGGGAGTGGTACACGGGTACGGCGAATGCCATTTACCAGAATATTTACTTTATCGAGCAATACAATCCGGATTATATTCTCGTATTATCGGGCGACCATATTTACAAGATGGATTACAGCCAGATGATCGAAGCGCACGAGGATAATAAGGCCGACGCAACAATCGCGGTAATCGAGGTTCCCATGGAGGAAGCGCCGCGGTTCGGGATCATGAATACGGACGAATCGCTCCGCATCGAGGAATTTGAGGAAAAGCCGAAAAGGCCGAAGAGCAATATGGCCTCGATGGGGGTTTATGTATTCAACTGGAAAAAGGTAAAAGAATACCTGATCGCGGATTCCAAAAACGAAAAATCGAGCAATGATTTCGGAAAAAATATTATCCCGGAAATGCTTGTGAACGGAGAGCGGCTGTTTGCCTATCCTTATAAAGGCTATTGGAAGGACGTCGGCACAATCAATTCCCTGTGGGACGCGAATATGGAGCTGCTTCAGGAAGAACCGGGGCTCAACCTGTACGACGATGCGTGGCGTATTTTTTCCCGCAATCCGAACAAGCCGCCCCACTTTGTAGACCGGGGGGCAAAAATCAGGAATTCCCTGGTATCGGAAGGCTGCTATATATACGGGACTGTGGAAAACAGCATCCTGTCGGCGGGTGTCACCGTGGAAAAGGACGCGGTTGTGCGCGACAGCATTATCATGCAGGATACGGTCATCCGGGAAAAGGGCAAGGTGTTAAAAAGCATTGTGGATGAAGAAGTCGTCGTGGAACAGGGCGCGGCCGTAGGCGGCAAGGGCGAAATTGCCGTGATCGGAAATAAGGCTGTCATCCGGGCCGGGGCGACGGTTGCGGCCGGGGAAAGCGTGCCTGCCAAGCGAATTGTAAAGAACACGACGGGAGGTGCCTTATAATGCTTAGGAATACATTCGGACTGATTTATGCGGGAGAACAAAATATCAACCTGCGCGAGCTTGTGTACCTCCGTACGGTGGGGGCGCTCCCGGTGGGAGGGCGCTACCGCGCGATCGATTTTATTTTATCCAACATGGTAAACTCGGGCATTCGCAATATCGGGGTCATTGCCCAGCGTTCCTACCATTCCCTGATGGATCATCTTGGTTCGGGAAAGGAATGGGATTTGTCCCGGAAGAATGACGGCCTGTTTATCCTGCCGCCTTTTTCCAGCGCGGAAAATATGGGAACCTACCGCGGCCTCGTCGATGCGATCAAGGGCGTAATGGGCTACATCAGCCGGTCCAAGCAGCAATACTGCATCCTCTCCGGGTCGTATACCATTTATAACCGTACCTTTGACGATATGGTGGAATACCATATGGACAGCGGTGCGGATATCACAATGCTGTATGACGAAGAGGAAGCCAATTTCTTCAAGGGAGAGCGGTATAACGACGTGCGCCTGCACACAAATGATGAAGGACGCGTGGTAGACCTCGAGATCAACGCCACCACCAGCGATTCCAAAAAGGTGGGCATGGATACCTACGTCATGCGCAAAGACCTCCTGGAATATCTGGTCGAAGACTGTATGTCGCGCGGCAAATATAATTTTGTCAGCGACCTTTTGATGGGGAACCTGAACCGCATTAAAATCATGGGCTATGAGCACAAGGGGTATGTGGGACGCCTGCATTCCGTTGCTTCCTACTACAAAATTAATATGGATTTCCTGAACAGGGACGTACAGGACCACCTGTTCAACAGTGAAAACCAGATTTATACGAAAATCAAGGACGAGGTTCCCGCCAAATACGCCAAAACCTCCAATGTCAAAAATTCCCTGGTGGCAAACGGCTGTATCATTGAGGGCGAGGTGGAAAACAGCATCCTTTTCCGCGGCGTATATGTCGGGAAGGGAGCGAAAATCAAGAACAGCATCATTATGCAGAACAGTGAGATTTATAATAATTCGGACCTCGAATATGTCATCCTCGATAAATCGGTAAACATCCGGCAGGGAAGGCGGCTCATTGGAGACGAGGTATTTCCTGTCATTATCCGCAAGGGGGCAATTGTATGAGCAAGCTGAAAGTTCTGATTGCGGGCGCGGAAGCGACCCCGTTTGCAAAAACAGGCGGCCTCGCCGATGTAATCGGCGCACTCCCGCGGGCGCTCGCCGCGCAGGGGGTGGACGCGCGCGTCATCCTGCCGAAGCATAAGTCGGTCAAGGAACGCTATGGCGATCGTCTCCGTGTGATCGCGACAATGAACCTGCAAATGGGCTGGCGGAACCTGTATATGGGTATCGAGACGATGAAGCTCGACGGCGTCACCTATTACTTTATCGACAACGAATATTATTTCGGCTGGTGTATCTATAAGGGCGGAGAGGCGGAAACAGAGCAATACGCGTATTTTTGCCGCGCAGTCCTGGAAGCAATTCCGTTCCTTGATTTCGACCCGGATATTATCCATGTAAACGACTGGCACACCGCCATGATTCCGCTCCTGCTGCGCACGCAGTACCAGGACCGCCCGCAGGGCCGTGCCAAAACGGTGCTCACCATCCATAACCTGCAATACCAGGGGCAAACCTCCTTTGAATTTGCCAAAGACATCCTGGGTGTGGAAGACAGGTATTTCACCGCGGAATATATGGAGGCCTACGGCAGCGCCAACATGATGAAGGCGGGGCTTGTGTTCGCGGATAAAATCACAACGGTGAGCCCGAGCTATGCCCAGGAGATTCTTGACCCGTATTACGGCCGCGGCCTCGAAGGAATTTTGAACGCGCGCAAAAACGATCTCGTGGGCATCCTCAACGGAATTGACACGAAGGAGTTTGATCCGGAGAAAGACCCGAACCTGAAATGCGGTTATACGGCGGAAGACCTTACCGGAAAATATTACGATAAAGAGCAGCTGATGCAGGAACTTGATATTACCGTACGTCCCGGCACGCCCCTGATCGGCATGGTGACGCGGATGACGGAGCAGAAAGGACTCGACCTCGTGCGCGCGGTCCTTGAAGAGCTCCTTTATGAAAACGTGGCGTTCGTGCTCCTCGGAAGCGGGGAAGAGCAGTACGAGAATTTCTTCAAATATATCGCGGATAAATACCCGGACAAAACGGCGGTCTGCCTTGGGTACAGCGACCCGCTTGCACACCGGATTTACGCGGGCAGCGACTTTTTCCTGATGCCCTCCATGTTTGAGCCGTGCGGGATTTCCCAGATGATTGCGCAGCGCTACGGCACACTGCCGATTGTGCGGGAAACGGGCGGTCTTCGGGATACCGTGCAGCCGTACAATATTTATACACAGGAGGGAAACGGGTTTTCGTTCAGCAACTATAACGCACACGATATGCTGAATACAATCTGGTTTGCGCTCAATGTTTACCAGGACAAAACCAATCTGTCGCGGCTGATCGATGCGGCCATGGCCCTCGATAACAGCTTTGAAAAATCGGCAAAGGAGTATATTTCTTTATACCGGTCAATTGCCTGATGCGGTATAAAAAATATAACGGATAACGTGTGCTTCCGTGTGCTTGTTTCCTCTTTGCTGTTGACGAAACGAAAATTTTCTACTACAATTTATGAGTGATCCTAACTTATACTTAATTGATAGTAGATTTAATTGTTTGGATAAAGGAAAAGGAGAAGCGGATTGTTTGCCATCGTTATTGCTATTGCAATTCTAGGAATTGTAGCTTCTTTGATGTTTAGCAGAAAAGCGCCTCAATACCGTGTCGGCCTGATTGTAACGATACTGATTGGGTGCGTTTTTGCACTTTTTTTATTTTTTAATATTCTTAAATTCCCGAATTTCTATACGCTTCTAATTATTGCCGCCGTCGGCATCGCTGCCCTGGTCGGCATTTATTTCTTAACGAACTTTATCGTAGCCACTTTGGCGGAAAAGGTTCAGGGAAAGCGCGCGGCGGAACGCCTGCGAAGCATAGATACGGCATTTCCCGGGCCCGAAAAGCCCGAAAAATCCGAGCGGCCAAAAAAGAAAAAAACCGTGCGTGCGGCGGGCAGGGTTCGGCCCTCAAAAAAAACGGCGTCCGCGGAATCGTTTGCCGGCGAAGAGAAAACTGCTTTTCAATCCGGCTTGAACCGCAGTGGGCAGGAAGCGATCACAGAAATTGCGCAGGAGCTGGAGCAGCAACCTGAAGAGGTTGTCATGGACGAAGCGATCCATGTGGATGATTATACGGTGCCGGAAGAACCTGAGTTGAATCCGGAACCGGCGAACGAAGCAATGCCCGAAGAACCGGAGGAAATTTTTGCGGTTCTGGAGGAAGATACCAACGAAGTACCGGAGGCGGAGGAAGAAGAGCCCTTTACTGTATTAAGGGATGATGAAGCTGCGTCTTATACTGATAAAGATGATGAAGAGATCATTTTGGAAGAAGAGCGCTTGGCTGAGGAAGTCCGCCTGGCGGAAGAAGCCCGTTTAGCGGAAGAAGCGCGCTTGGAAGAAGAACGACTGGCCGAGGAAGCCCGTTTGGCCGAGGAAGCGCGTTTGGCCGAAGAGGCACGCTTAGCTGAGGAAGCACGCTTAGCCGAAGAAGCGCGCTTGGAAGAAGAACGACTGGCTGAAGAAGCACGCTTGGTCGAAGAAGCGCGACTGGCTGAAGAAGCGCGACTGGCTGAAGAAGCACGTTTGGCTGAAGAAGCACGTTTGGCCGAAGAGGAACGTCTGGCGGAAGAAGCGCGTTTGGCCGAGGAAGCACGTCTGGCTGAAGAGGCACGTTTAGCAGAAGAGGCACGACTGGCCGAAGAAGCACGCTTGGCTGAGGAAGCACGTTTGGCCGAAGAAGCACGTCTGGCTGAAGAGGCACGCTTAGCTGAAGAAGCACGCTTGGAAGAAGAACGCCTGGCCGAAGAGGCGCGACTGGCCGAGGAAGCGCGTTTGGCCGAGGAAGCGCGTTTGGCCGAAGAGGCACGTTTGGCTGAGGAAGCACGTTTGGCCGAAGAAGCGCGCTTGGCTGAAGAAGCCCGACTGGCCGAGGAAGCGCGACTGGCTGAAGAAGCACGACTGGCTGAAGAAGCACGTTTAGCCGAAGAGGCACGCCTGGCCGAAGAGGCGCGACTGGCCGAGGAAGCGCGTTTGGCCGAAGAAGCGCGTTTGGCCGAAGAGGCACGTTTGGCCGAAGAGGCACGACTGGCCGAAGAAGCACGTTTGGCTGAAGAGGCACGTTTGGCCGAGGAAGCGCGACTGGCCGAAGAAGCGCGACTGGCCGAAGAAGCGCGTTTGGCCGAAGAGGCACGACTGGCCGAAGAAGCACGTTTGGCTGAAGAAGCACGTTTGGCTGAAGAGGCACGTTTGGCCGAAGAGGCACGGCTGGCCGAAGAAGCGCGTTTGGCCGAAGAAGCACGTTTAGCCGAAGAGGCACGTTTAGCCGAAGAGGCGCGACTGGCCGAGGAAGCGAAGCTTGCAAAGTTCATGGATAAAAAGACGCTTGCAAAGGAGCGGGCATACGAATTCAAGAAGGCCGGGAAATGGATGCTCGCCGCGCAGCTGTTTGAAAGATGCAGGGCCGATACGGACGATATCGGGGAGCAAAAGCGTTTTGATATAGAAACAATGGAATGCCTTGCACGCGCGCGGGAATATGAACCTGCGCTGAAAAAATCGCTGGATATCCTTCGTGGGAATTATTTGCTTACCTACGAGGAACAGCAACGGGCGAAGATGCTGATGACTATGCTGAAAAGGGCAATGAAGTAGGGAAAGATAAGGGACTATGGCAAGAAGGCAGGAATATACGTTAAAAAACAAAATAGTCAGCTTCGTCGTGATTTTGGTTACCGCGCTTGCGATGGTTGTCGCGGCGGCGGGAATTGGTATTTACCAGGCAATCCATGTCAATACTTTTTATGACGGCGTATCCGTGGATGGAATTGTAATTGGCGGCATGACCTACGATGAAGCGAAAAATGCGCTTCGCAGCAGGGAAGAGGAATTGCTCATGGACGCACGGATTACCGTGAGCTACGACGACCAAAAGACAACAATGGATGCGGAAGAACTCGGAATTTCGACCAATCTTGACAGCATCCTGAAAAATGCCTTTACAGAGGGCGCGCAGGCTAAGCCGCTCGACCAAAAGTATGACGATATCATCGAAATGACAGAGGGAAAGGATTTTTCTATTCAGCTTGAGCTGGATGATACCAAGCTTCACAATACGGTAAAAAAGTACTCGGACGATACGCAGCTTCGCGCAAAGGAGGCAACCGCAAAATTTGATAAGCATGCGGATAAATTCATTTATACGCAGAGCGAAAACGGCCGCAAAATTGATGCGGAGTCCTTATATGAACAGCTGAAGCAGAAAATTGCGGAGGAAGATTTTTCAGACATCAGCGTGCTCGGAAAAGTTGTCCTGCCGGAGGTCTCCACAGACGAACTGAAAGAAAATACGGCGCTGATCGGCTCATGCAACACGAAAATAACGGCAAACGAAAACCGGAACACCAACATCAGGCTGATGTGCGAGGCGGTGGACGGCCTGAAGCTTGACCCGGGCCAGACGCTGTCCATCAACGACCTTGTCGGAGAGCGTACTGCCGAAAAGGGCTTTAAAAGCGCGCCCGCAATCATGGATGGCACAAAGCTTGTGGACGATATGGGCGGGGGAATCTGCCAGCTTTCGGGAACGCTTTATAACGCCGCGCTCAAGGCGAATATGGAGATTGTGGAACGGGTCCATCACACATGGCCGTCCACCTATTTGCCAATCGGTCTCGATGCGACGCTCAATTGGGACGATAAAGACCTGAAAATTAAAAACACTTCGGAATGGCCCATTTACATTTCGGCGGAACTGGTGTCCGGCGAATGTGTGGTAAAAATATATGGACAACCGCTCCCAGAAGGGATAGAATTAGAGATAAGGACAGAAATGCTGGAAGAGATTGATCCGCCCAAGCCGGATATCATTTATACGGACGACCTTCCCAACGGGGAGCGCCAGGTGAAAGTAACCGCGCGTAAGAGCTATAAAGTGAAAGCTTATCGTGATTATTATGAGAACGATAAATTGATTAAAAGTGAGCTTATTTCAGACGATTACTTTCATGAAATACAGGGCGTGATACTGGAAGGTTCCAACGCAAAAGCGAAATGATCAAAACGTTGTTCTGTTTTTAAGGAGGAAAAAAGCAAATGAAGAAATCATCGCAGGTGATCGGATTACCTCTCATTGGGGTCAGGGAAGGAACGGAGCTTGGCAACGCATCCGATTTTATCATTGACGCTGCCGAGAAGAAAGTGCGTTATATCGTATTCCAGGGCTCCCAGGGATATTTCGGTTATTCCGCGCTCCCGGTTTCAAAGGTAAAGGGAATCGGTAACGATTATATTGTTACCTCTACAATTACAAACAGCGAAAAATTGTTCCAGTCAAAAGATACGAAGGATATGGGGGACAACGGTTTTTTCATACTTGATGCGAATGTGGTCTCGTGCGGCGGCGATGCGCTGGGGTCTGTCGCAGACTTTGCTTTCGATGAAAAAACGGGCGATATTGTCATGATTTTCCTTGAAAACGGAATCGAAATATCGGGAGATAAAATTGCTTCCCTTTCGCGGGAGCTTGTATTCGTAGATGAAATAGGCGCAGACGAGGCCGCAGCGGAAGAGGAATCCATAGCCGCAGAGGAACCCGCAGAAGAGGAAACGGCGGACGAGGCGGCTGTAGAGCCGGAGGTGCAGGCGGAAGAAGTAAACCAGCCTTCCGCAGTAGAGCGGGAACAGCACGATTTCCTGATTGGCCGCACGGTTGTGACAGACGTCCTGGACGATGACGGGGCAATCCTTGTCGCGCAGGGGACGGAAATCACGGAAGAGGTATTTGCCAAAGCGAATGCCGCAGGCAAGCTTCTCGATCTTACGCTCAGCGTTGAATAAGTAAAGCAATCCAAAACTGCCGTACATTTTTGTGCGGCAGTTTTTTTATGGCGTCAAGTAAAATTCTTATGAATAAGCGCAAAAGTGCGGCGGGGATATGATATAATAGGCATATAGCCGAAAATCGGGCAAACAGGAGGTTCATGCAATGGCCGATAATATCGCGAAAAAAGAAGAAATTAAAGATCAAATCCTTGGAAAGCTGAAACGGCATTTCGGAAAGACACTCGAAGAGGCAACCAAGGATCAGATTTATAAATCCTGCGCCCTCTCCATTCGGGACGTAATTGTAGAAAAATGGACGGACGCAAATAAGCAGGTTTTAAACCAGGGTTTAAAACGCCTTTACTATTTATCCGCGGAATTCCTGATGGGCCGCGCGCTTGTAAACAATATGATAAATCTCCATCTCCTGAAGGATTATCAGGAGGTGCTTTCCGATATGGGCATCAGCCTCGACGATATCGAAGAGCAGGAGCGGGATGCAGGCCTTGGAAACGGCGGGCTCGGACGCCTTGCCGCATGCTTCCTTGACTCCCTTTCCACGCTCGACCTGCCCGTAACCGGTTGCAGCATCCGCTATGAATTCGGGTTATTCCGCCAGCGCATCCTTGACGGCGAACAGGTGGAAGTGGACGATAACTGGCTGGAAGCGGGCAACGTGTGGGAAATTCCGCGCCCGGAAGAACAGGTGGAGGTCCGTTACGGCGGAGAGCTTGAAGAAGTCTGGACAGACCAGGGGCTGAAAATCAACCATAAAAATTATTACAGCGTGCTTGCAATTCCGTACGATTATCCGGTCATCGGGTACATGAGCAAGATGCCCGCAACCCTGCGGTTGTGGAGTGCAAAAGCGAAAACAGGTCTTGATATGCACTATTTCAACCGGGGGGATTATGCCCGCGCCATGCAGGAGCGGGAACTCGCGGAGGTAATTTCAAAGGTGCTGTACCCGGAGGATAACCACGAGCAGGGGCGGCAGCTGCGTTTGAAGCAGTTTTATTTCTTTACGTCCGCGACCATGCAGCATATGGTGAAAAAGCATAAGGAAAATTACGGCGACCTGCATACGCTGCCCAATTATTTCACGGTGCAGATCAACGACACGCATCCAACGCTCGCGATTCCCGAACTGATGCGTATCCTGATGGATGAAGAAGGCATGGGATGGGAGGAAGCGTTCGACATTTGCGGCAGGATGTTCAACTATACCAACCATACGATCATGTCCGAAGCGCTTGAGCGCTGGGAAGAAGATATGTTTAAAGAGCTGCTCCCGCGGATTTATGAAATTATCAAAGTCATCAACGATAAATTCTGCAGCCAGCTTTGGGAGGTTTATCCGGGCGAGTGGGATAAAATCAGTAAAATGTCAATCATCGCCTATAAGGAAATACGTATGGCAAACCTGTGCATTGCGGTATGCCATAAGGTAAACGGCGTTTCCAAGCTGCATGGGGAAATCATCAAGTCGCGTACCTTCCGGGATTTTTATGTGGTGTTCCCGGATAAGTTCCTCGGCATCACAAACGGCATTACGCACAGGCGCTGGCTTGCCAAGGCCAACCAGCCGCTTACACGGCTGCTGGCGGACCACATTGGCGACGGCTTTTTGAAGGATTATAAAGAGCTTGACCGGGTGGCAGACCTGCTCGACGACCCGGCGTTCCTCGATGACTTCATGGAGGTCAAGCACCGGAATAAAATCAGGCTGCGCGATCACCTCAAAAAGACGCAGGGCATCGAAATCAATGAAAATACGATTTTTGACGTGCATGCCAAACGGCTGCACGAATATAAGCGGCAGCTTTTAAAGGTGCTTCATATCCTGCATCTTTATAACCTGAAAAAAGAGAATCCCTCGATACGGATCGAGCCGTGTACGTTTATTTTTGCGGCAAAGGCCTCGCCAGGGTATGCAAGGGCCAAAAATATTATCCGCCTGATCCTCGCGGTGGCGGACCTCGTAAACAATGATCCCGACACAAAGGGTGTGCTGCAGGTTGTGTTTATTGAAAACTACAGCGTGTCCGAGGCGGAAATCATGATCCCGGCGGCGGATATCAGCGAACAGATTTCGACCGCCGGCCTTGAGGCATCCGGCACGGGCAATATGAAGTTTATGATGAACGGCGCGGTGACGCTTGGAACAATGGACGGCGCGAACGTGGAGATTTATGAGGCGGTCGGGGAAGATAACATTTTTATCTTCGGCGCGACGGAACGTGAGATCAGCAGGATGGAGCGTTACGGAACGTATAAGCCGGGCGAATATTACGAACAGAACACAGACCTCCGCCAGGCGCTCAACCGCCTGATCGACGGGACGCTTCCCGTTGCGAACGACAGGCAGTTTTCCGACCTTTACCATTCGCTGCTTTTCGGCGATATGGACCGTGCGGATAAATATTACCTGCTGTATGATTTTGCTTCCTATTCACAGGGGTATGAACGCGCGGTAAGCGCCTATCAGGACGCAGCGCGGTGGAAGCGCATGGCCGCGACCAATACGGCAAAATCGGGTGTCTTTTCGTCCGACCGCACGATACATGAATACAACGATAAAATCTGGCACTTGCGGGAAATGACCTGACCGGAGGATAAAAATGCAGATTGATTTTTCAAAACAATTGATGCACGATTCCGCCAAGGAAGAATACAGGAGCCCTATGGGCGCGGTGCCCGCCGGAACCCGCGTGCGGCTTTCGCTTGCGGTGCGTGATCTCTATTTCAAAAAAATGTATCTTACGCTGGTAACGGATGGAGCGGAAGAGAATATCCAAATGCAGGAAGGCGAAAACGGCGTTTGGTGGGCGGAATGTGAAACGCCTAAAACGCCGTGCGTCCTGTGGTATTGGTTTTGCATCCGGATGGATGAAGATACCAGCATTTATTACGGCGCGCATTCAGGGCAGACAAGCGGCGTAGGAGAGGTCCACTGGGACCCGCCGCCGCCGTTCCAGCTTACCGTATATGACGAAGCGTTTACCACGCCGGGGTGGGCAAAGGGCGCAAACCTTTACCAGATATTTCCCGACCGCTTCGCCCGGGACGGCAGCGATACCTTTGAAAAAGGCGTCGCTTACCATAGGGATCGCGGAAGGACTATCCTCGTGCATGAATCGTGGGACGAGCCCGTGCTCTATGAAGCGGCGGAAGGTATGGAGCATTATGAACCGTGCGACTATTACGGCGGTACGCTGCCGGGAATCATCGGTGCGCTCGACGACCTGCGCGATATGGGGGTCACGGCGCTGTACCTGAACCCCATTGTGGAGGCGGCGTCCAACCACCGCTATAACACCGGCGATTACCTGCGCGTCGATCCGATCCTCGGGACGGAAGAGGATTTTGCCCTCCTCATGCGTGAGGCGCGGGAACGCGGCATCCGCATTATCCTTGACGGGGTATATTCCCACACGGGAGACGACAGCGTATATTTCAATAAGTATGGGCGCTATGATTCACTGGGGGCATATCAAAGCCAGGAATCGCCCTACTACAAGTGGTATCGATTTACCGAATATCCGGACCAGTATCAAAGCTGGTGGGGCTTCACCACATTGCCGGAGGTAGACGAAACACAGCCCGAATGGGTGGATTTTGTCATTGAAGGGGAGCAGGGCGTGCTTTCCACTTGGCTTTCCCGCGGCGCAAACGGTTTCCGGCTGGATGTTGCCGACGAACTGCCCGACGAGACGATTGAAAAGATGCGGGCGAAAATCAAGCATATTTCGCAGGATAATTTCCTGCTCGGCGAGGTGTGGGAAGACGCGACAACCAAACAAAGCTATGGAAAACACAGGACCTATGCGCTGGGGCGCGGACTTGATTCGGTCATGAATTATCCCTTTGCCGCCGCGGTGACGGATTTTTTACAGGGCAAAAAAAACGCCGCGAAGCTTAAGCAATTCCTGGTCGGGCAAAGCCAGAACTATCCGAAGGATATGTACTATTGCCTGATGAACCTGCTTTCGAGCCACGACATTGCGCGCATCCGCACCGTGCTTGGAACCAGGATCGATCCACACTCCCTCACGCGGGAGCAACAGGCGCACTTCATTGTATCGGATGAACAGGATGCCTGCGGGGCAAAGTTGCAAAAAATCGCCGCGGGTCTCCAGTTTGCGCTGCCGGGAATGCCGTGTATCTATTATGGCGACGAAACGGGAATGCACGGACTGCTCGATCCGTTTAACCGCGGGCCATATAAGGAACGCGACCGGGAGATGCGGGAATATTATAAGAAGCTCGCGCTGCTGCGCCGCGATACGGACGCCCTCAAAACGGGAAATTGCGTATTTTACGAGCAGGGAGAAGATGTGCTCGGCGTCCTGCGCTATTGTATCGACGGGAAGGATGCCTTCGGAACCCTCGCACAGGACGGAATGTACCTGACGCTTGTAAACCGGGGGAAAGAGCCGCATAACATCGCTGTAGACCTGTTCGCCCACGAAGAACTGATGCCTGCGGCGCACACGTCCTCCTTACGCGAATTCGAGTTTGAACGGGCGGTATGCAGGCTGACAGATGAGGTTTATCCGGTCAATGAAGGTTTGGTTCAGGCGACAGTCCCGCCGGAAAGCATCAGGATTTTGGAGATAGAATGGATATGAAGTATAAGACGGTATTGTTTGATTTCGATGGAACACTGATGGATACAAGCAGGGGAATTTTATATTGCGCGAAGCGCACCATAGAGGATATGGGCTTTGCGCTGCCGGACGATACGGCGCTCAGGAAATTTATCGGTCCGCCGCTGAAGCTGTCTTTTGTAGGCGTATGCGGTATGAGTGACGAACAGGCGACAAAAGCGGTGCAGCATTACCGGGAACGGTATGCGGAAGAGGGAATGCTGGAAGCGGATATCTATCCCGGAATGGAAAAACTGCTGCAGGACCTCGACGGCGCGGGGGTAACGTGTGCGGTCGCTTCCGTAAAAATGGAGACAATCGTGCGCAAAACGCTTGCGCATTTCAAGCTGACAGATTATTTCGATGCAATTTGCGGCGCGCCGCAGGACATCAATATCAAGGGCAAGGAAGCGATTGTAAGGGAAGCGGTCTCGCGGACCAACTCCGCCCCGGCGGATTGCCTGCTGGTCGGGGACAGCGACTATGACGCAAAGGGCGCGCAGGGGGCGGGCGTCGATTTCTGCGCCGTACTGTGGGGGTTCGGTTTTGACAAAATGGAGGATGCGGCGCAATTCACCTGCCGTTACATTGCGCAGGACGTCCCCGCGCTTGAACGGTTTTTATTGAAATAATACGGCTGTGGAACGCAGCTTGCGGCGCGCGCAATGCATCTTACGGAAAATGCATTGACGCGCGTTTTTCGTTTGCTATACTGGAAAGCGGGGAGGGAAATGGACCATGAAGGTAACGCTAGACATTGATCCGGCCTGCACAGCGGATGAAATTATCATCCGTTGCGCGGAGATGAACGACGACCTGCTGAAAATCGTATCCCTTGCAAACAGCTCGCAGAAAAAGGTTGTCGGCAGCCTGGGGCGCCAGACCTTCCTGCTGCAGCCGGGCGACGTATACTATTTTGAGAGCGTGGATGATAAGGTTTTTATCTATACGGATGATAAGGTATACGACTGTGCGCTTCGGCTGTATGAAATCGAGGAGAAATTCCGCGGGACGAATTTCCTGCGCGTTAATAAATCGACAATTATCAATTTGGCTAAGGTTCGCGCCCTGAACCCGATCCTGAACGGAAAAATAGAGGTAGAGCTTGAAAATGGGGAAAAGCAGGTAATATCGCGGCAATATGCCCCGATGCTCAAAGAAAAACTGGGGCTGGGGAGGTAATGGAGATGAAGAAAAAATTCAATTTGTTTTTAACGGTATTTATCGCCGCTTTCCTGATCGCGCTGGCAATCAGTACGGTCATCGCAATTGCCCTCGGCGTCGACGCCCTGCCCCTTGTCGAACTGCGAAACGATTTCCTTTTCGGCCTCTTTATTGCTTGCGTGCAGCTTATATGGATTGGCTCCGACAGGAACAATAAGACCTATATTATGCGTACGATCGTCCATTTCGTCATATTGCTTACGGGCTGTACGCTGCTGATGCTCTGGTTTGGCTGGTTGCCCCCAAGCGGATGGGTCGCCATATATTATGCGGGGTTCATAGCGGCCTATATTGTTATCTGGCTGGTATGCTGGAATATAAACCGCAAAAAATGGAAAGCGATGAACGAAAGGCTGCGGGAGTTTAAGCGGGACAACATGGAATAGGAATCCGTATTCCTTTTTCATACGGCGCGCGGGGAGGCATAATATATTGGAAAGCCGGCCCGTTACAGGCCGGGGAATATCATTTCCGTGCCGCATGCGGCAAATTTACCGGAAATATCCGCGGGAAAAGCACGGTCGGAAATTACGGTATCGACCTCCGGAAAATCGAAGGTCCGGTGAAAAAATATCTGGCCAAATTTTGTGCTGTCCACCAGCAGGATCAGTTTACGCGCATATTTCCGGTACGTGCGTTTCACCATCGAGGCTCCCGCGCTGAAATCGGTCACCGCCATATCGGCTGCAACGCCGCGGCAGGATACGAACGCCGCATCGGCTGAAAAATGTGAGATATAATCGCAGGTATCGGTTCCGCTGATGCTGGAACGCCTCGAATAGACCTTCCCGCATGCGCAATATACGTCCGCGTCGGTTGTCTCCGAAAGGATGCTGGATGTCATAATACCATTTGTCAGGAGCGTCAGGTTCTTTTTTTCCGCCAGCCGTTTTGCCAGCATCATACAGGTGCTGCTCGAGTCCAGGAAAACCGTTTGGCGGTCTTTTATGAAATCGATTGCCAGGTCGGCAATGGTTTGCTTTTTTTCCGTATTCGCCTGCCGTTTGAAGGTCAGGGGCCATTCAAGCTGTGTTGCCTCCAAATAAATTGCGCCGCCGCGTGTGCGCTGGATCAGGCCGCTTTCTTCCAGCCGGATTAAATCCCTGCGGATTGTGGATTCGCTTGTAAAAAGCATTTTGCTTAAGGCCGATACCGTAACAAATTTTTTATTTTTAATAATTTCCAGTAATTGATTGTGGCGGGGATTCATAATTCACACTCCGATGATTGATATCAGTCATATTATAGCACAAATTATGACTGAAAATGCACAAAACGCATGTTTTCCGCCACGCCTGTTCAAAAAAAATTCTCCGATTTATAATAATTTTAAGGAAAATAATCGATTAAAGGAGAATTTACATGTTAGTAAACCTGAAAGAAATACTCGACGATGCACGCGCGCGCAAATACGGGGTGGGAATGTTCAACACCTTTAATATTGAGCTGGCCCTGGGCGTGCTGGAAGCAGCCGAAGAAACAAAATCCCCCGTTATTTTCGGGACGGCGGAGGCGCTGCTCGATTGCTGTGACATCGATACCGCCGCTTCTTTTTTGATTCCAATGGCAAGGAACGCAAGCGTGCCCGTGGTGCTTCATCTGGATCATGGCTATACGGAGGAAACCCTGAAGCATGCAATCGGGGCAGGCTTCACCTCCGTAATGTACGACTGTTCGACCAGGCCGTTCGGGGAAAATATTGCCTTATGCGCCGAAATGGCCTCCTACGCACACGAGAGAGGCGTTTCGGTGGAGGGAGAGCTCGGGCATGTATCGTTCGATGAAGGCGGCGCAGGGGACGGCAAAGGATATGCCTATACGGAACCAACGGATGTAAAGGAATTCGTCGAAAGGACGGGGATAGACGCGCTGGCGATTGCCATCGGGACGGAGCATGGCGTATATAAAACGAAGCCGGTCCTGGATATCGGGCGCTTAAAGGAAATACGCGGCGCAACCGATACGAACCTGGTGCTGCACGGCGGCTCGGGCCTTTCGGTGGGGGATTTACAGGCGTGTATCCGGTATGGGATACAGAAAATCAACATTTTCACGGATATCAGCATTGCGGCAAGTGAAGCGGCCTATGAATATGTAAAGCAGTACGGGCCGACCATCAATGAAATCAGCCCGCGTATGCGGGAAGCGGTCAAAAAGGTGGCCATACAAAAAATGACGGATTTCGGCAGCGTGGGGAAAGCGCTGTAAGAAAATAACGGGCAAGCAAAAGCGGTGGGTTCCACCGCTTTTTGATGCCGTTTGATTGGTATGAATCAGGCCTCCGCAGATATTTGCGTATGCTCCAGCTGCCGCATGCTTCTTATTTCCTTTGTTACGAGAAGGATTGCAACCAGCGCCGCCATACCGTCCGCAACGGGCCCCGCATACATTACGCCGTCGATCCCGAGGAAAACGGGCAGGATCAGCACAAGCGGGAGCAGGAAAATAATCTGCCTCGTAAGGGACAGCCAGATTCCCTTGGTCGCTTTCCCGATCGAGGAAAAGAAGTTCGAGGTCACGGGCTGGATGCCGTTCACGAAAGTAAACATCAGGAATATGCGGAAACAGCGTTCCGCGAAATGGAAATATTCCTCGCTTCCCGTGCCGAATATTCCGATAATCTGGCGCGGGAACAGCTGGAATGCAAGGAACGCGCACACCGAGATAATCGTTGCGGCGGTAATTGCTTTCCGGTAGGTTTCACGGACGCGGCCGTACTGCCGGGCGCCGTAGTTAAAGCTTGAAATTGGCTGGAGCCCCTGCGCAATGCCAATAATAACGGACATAAAAATCATGTTTACCTTCATGATAATGCCCACGACCGCAAGCGGAATTTCACTGCCGTATACGGACAGGGCGCCGTAATAGGTAAGCACATTGTTGAGGGCAATCTGTACGACCATCATAGCAAGCTGGTTAAAGCAGGCCGCAGCGCCAAGCCCCATGATGGCGCGGCTCCCTTTCCACGTGACACGGAATGCGTCTTTATGGAGCTTGATGGTTTTGAACCGGAAAATCAGGTAATAAGCCGCCAGCAGCGCGGATACAATCTGGCCGAGGATCGTCGCCAGCGCCGCGCCGGCCATCCCCATATGGAATCCAAAGATAAAAAGGGGATCGAGTATGGTGTTGACCACCGCCCCGACAAGGACGCAGGCCATGGAAAATTTCGGGCTGCCGTCCGCGCGGATCAGATTGCTCGCGCCCGTTGAAAAAATCAGGAAGGGGAACCCAAACGATGTAATTCCCGTGTAGGTAAGCGCATATTCAAGGACATCGGGGGTCGCGCCAAAAGCGTGCATCATCGGGTCGAGGAAGCAGCGTACCACAATCATCAGCACGACTCCGCACGCAATCAGCAGGAAGATCGCGCTGCCAATAAAGCCGGAAGCCCGTTTTTCCTCCCTTGCCCCCATCGAAAGGTTAAAGTTTGCCGCGCCGCCGATTCCGAGCAGCAGGGCGATAGCCGTACAAACCGTCGTCAGCGGAAAGGCGACATTGGTTGCCGCGTTGCCGAGCATGCCGACGCTCTGGCCGATAAAAATCTGGTCTACGATATTGTAAAGCGCGCTCACCAGCATCGCAATAATGCTGGGAACCGCGAACCTTACAAGCAGCTTTCCCGGTTTTTCCACGCCCAGCGGATTCTTCATTGCCTGTTCCATACTACCGCGCCTCCTCTGTTAATGCCGCCGTATTTTCGGCCATTTTTTGCAGCTGGCCGCGAAGGGATGTCAATTCCTCCCTCGAAAACCCTTCCGATAAAATTTCATCCCATTCCCGGAAGGTCCGGATCAGGGAAGGAATCGCGTCGCGGCCGCGCTCCGTAAGGTAGAGGGAAAAGGAACGCATATCCCCAAGGTCCTTTTTGCGCAGTACAAAGCCGCCGTCGATCAGTTTTTTTACGGCCCGCGTCACCGCGGCTTCGTCAATGGACAGTATCCGCGCGAGGTTGCGCTGGTTGATTCCTTCGTTTTGGGAAATGTGAATCAGGAACATATGGTCGGAGGACGTAAAACCGAAAGGCTGCATTCTCCTGTTGATGTATTTTTGCCCCGCACGGTGCAGGACGGAAATATAGCGCCCAATCCGTTCGACATATTCTGAATTTTGCATACAAGCCTCCTGGATGATTGATAAGTCAAGTAATAGGATAATGCAAAACGGTTGACTTGTCAAGTGTATTGCGTGACAAATACTCCGCCAAAAAAGTAAAAAAGAAAGAGGCGCAAATGGCCTCTTCCCATCAATATGGATGCGGCAGAAGTAAGGGACTGCCGCATGAGAAATATTGCAAATCAGTAATATAACTTTACTCTTTTTTTACCGCGGATGTCAATGCATATCACGGATTCACCGGAAACTTTTTTCCTGCAGCCATTCGGGGAGCGGAGTTCCGGCCTCGAGGTAGGCGCGCCTGAATAGTTCAACCTGGCTGTCGAGCCGCGGCGCGCCCTTGGGAACGGGTAGCTTGCGGTAAACGCCCTTGCCAACCTGGTGGCGCGCCTTCACGTTGTCCCTCAGTTGAATATCGATCAGGTCGTTGATTTCGCGTTTCAAATCCGGATCAAGAATCGGAACGGCAACCTCCACCCGGCGCTCCGTATTGCGCGACATAAAATCGGCGGAGGAAATATAGATTTTCTGGCGTTCCTTCGGCCCGAATATATAGACGCGCGAGTGCTCGAGGTAGCGCCCGACAATACTGGAAATTTGAATATTGCGTGTTTTTCCGGTTTCCTCCACATTGAGGCAGCATATCCCCCGGATAATCATCCGGATTTTCACGCCTGCGTCGGAAGCGGCAATCAGCTTTTTGATGATATCGGTATCATTCAGCGAATTGACCTTGAACGTCAGTTCCGCAGGCGCTCCCGATTTTGCCATCAGGATTTCCTGGTCAATATACCGCAGGACAGATTGCTTGAGCGTCAGCGGGGACACCATCAGGATATCGGAATTTTCCACGAGGCTTCCCATGCAGAGGTTTTTGAACACATCCTGCGCATTGATTGCAATATCCTCGTTGGCGGTAATGAGCGACAGGTCCGTATACAGCTTCGCGGTGCTCTCGTTATAATTGCCTGTTCCAACCTGCGTGATAAATCCAAGTTCCCCGTCTTTCTTTTTCATTGTAATCAGCAGCAGCTTGGAATGGACCTTATAGTCTTCAATCCCATAAATCAGGGAAGCGCCCGCTTCCTGGAGGCGCTTTGACCAGTCGATATTATTTTCCTCGTCGAAACGCGCGCGGAGTTCCACCACGGTAATGACCTCCTTGCCGTTTTCGGCGGCGCGGATCAACGCGTCAATCACCTTGGAATTACGCGCTACGCGGTACAGCGTAATTTTGATGGACATCACATTGGGATTCGTGGCCGCTTCCTCCAGCAGGCGCACAAAGGTTTTCATATCCTGATAGGGATAGGAAAGCAGCAAATCCTTTTTCTGGATTTGAGGAATCAACTTTTTATTCAGGTTCACTTTGCCGGACGGCTGCGAAACAAGCGGCGGATAAAAGAGGGGCTTATACTTTTCGTCCGTGAGCTGGTCCCGGAGGTCGGAAACAAAAGAAAGCACGGTGGGCATTTCATTGAAGAATACCTCATCCTGCGTTAAGTTTAAATTTTTCATCAAACGCCTGGTAATCTCGTCACTCTGGCTGCGGCAAATATCCAGCCTGACAGGTTCCAGCTTTTTACGCTTTTTGACAATAATTTCCATAATGTCACGGTATGACATATCATAGTCGAAAAACGCTTCATCCGCATCGATATCCGCATTGCGCGTAATTGAAAAAATACTGCGCGCTTCCACCTTGTGTTTTGGAAATACCCTCGAAGCAAAGCGGTAAATCAAATCTTCGATTAAGGTAAACTTAATATATTTGCTGGGCAGGAGAAGCAGGCGTTCAAAATAACCGCTGGCCGGGATAATGCCAAGCTGGTTTTTTCCATCCTTGGATTTTAACAGTACCGCAATATACACGGTGTTGTTCTGCAAAAACGGAAAAGGATGGTGCTTATCCAGGATATGCGGGGAAAGCAGGGGAAGTACGTTGCGTTCAAAATAACGTTCGAGAAAACGCTCCTCATATTTGGTGAGGTGTACGCCGGCTTTGTAAAAAATATGGTAATCTTCGAGCTCGCTCAAAATTTCGATTAATGCACGGTTCTTGCGGGGAGTGAGGTCGTGGATTTTGCTGTTGATGGCACGAAGCTGCTCGAGCGTTGTCATACCCGACCGCGGATCGATTTCATCCTTTTTGAGCAAAAGCCGGTCATGAAGGCTGCCCACGCGAACCATAAGGAATTCACTCAGGTTACTATGATAGATCGCCATAAAATTAAGGCGTTCAAATAAGGGATTGGAAGGGTCTTCCGCTTCCTCTAATACCCGTTCGTTGAATTTCAGCCAGCTCAAATCGCGGTTAATCAGATGTTTGTATTTATTTTCAGCCATAACGCACTCCCGAAATACAATATTATATACTATTATACTCTAAATGGAGCCTAAAAACATAGTCATACAAAAATTTTACAATAGGCGATTCCCTTGATAATGCGAGGGATTGACGGTATAATAGAAAAGTATGTAAATGGGAGAAATTATGGAATTTTTTGCGAATATTACAACGTTACAGATTATCGGGCTGGCCCTGCTTGCGGCGGGCGCTGTTTTGAGTTTTACGGCAAAGCGCATTGCGAAGCATTTTCATTACCGGAATGCTGATTTTGTCACGAAACTCCTGGGTCTTGGCATTGTAATCGCGGGATTCCTGATGATTTTTATTTAGAGTGGTTGGAGGCAAAAGGATGCGCAAAGAGCTGAGCAAAACATATGATCCGAAACAGACGGAGGAAAAGCTGTACCAGAGATGGCTCGAAAAAGGATATTTCCATGCGGAAGTGGATCATGATAAAAAACCCTTTACGATCGTGATTCCGCCGCCGAATATTACAGGACAGCTTCATATGGGGCATGCGCTTGATAATATGATGCAGGATGCGATTATACGTACCAAACGGATGCAGGGCTATTCCACGTTATGGATGCCGGGCACCGATCATGCCAGCATAGCGACAGAAGTCAAAATTGTAGACGCCTTGCGCGGGGAAGGAACGTCCAAGGAAGAATTAGGACGGGAAAAGTTCCTGGAACGCGCGTGGCAGTGGCGTGAGGAATTTGGCGGAAGGAT
This sequence comes from Christensenella intestinihominis, assembly GCF_001678845.1. GTDB lineage: Bacteria > Bacillota > Clostridia > Christensenellales > Christensenellaceae > Christensenella > Christensenella intestinihominis. The sequence continues at coordinate 530,002 of NZ_MAIQ01000001.1, read as the reverse complement.
TACCCGGCAATTGAAAAAACTCGGCTCCTCCCTTGACTGGGACCGCGAGCGTTTTACGATGGACGAGGGGTGTAACCGCGCGGTGCGCGAGGTGTTTGTGCGCCTGTATGAAAAAGGCCTGATTTACCAGGGAAACCGTATTATCAACTGGTGCCCGGAATGTATGACCGCGCTTTCGGATGCGGAGGTGGAATATGAGGAGCAGGATTCCCACCTGTGGCATATGCGCTACCGTGCGGAAGACGGCGGAGAGGGAATCGTCGTTGCGACCACCCGGCCGGAAACGATGCTCGGCGATACGGCGGTTGCCGTGAATCCGGCGGACGAACGTTATAAAGGCCTGGTGGGGAAAAATGTGATTCTGCCGCTGCTTAATAAACCGATTCCCGTCGTGGCGGATGAATACGTGGACATGGAATTCGGCACCGGTGCGGTGAAAATTACGCCCGCGCATGATCCGAACGATTACGAGGTGGGCGAGCGTCATAACCTGCCCATGGTGCGGGTGATGAACGACGACGGGACGATGGCGGATAACGCCGGGAAATATGCGGGACTGGACAGGGACGAGGCCCGCAAGCGAATTGTGGAGGACCTGAAGGCCTGCGGCGCGCTTGTGAAAATCGAGGATTATAAGCATAACGTCGGGCACTGCTACCGCTGCCATACGGTGATTGAGCCGATTATCTCGCGCCAGTGGTTTGTGAAGATGAAAGAACTTGCACAGCCGGCAATCGAAGCGGTGGAAACAGGCAAGGTGAAATTTGTGCCCGAGCGGTTTTCCAAAATCTATTTCAACTGGCTGTATAATATCCGCGACTGGTGCATCTCGCGCCAGCTTTGGTGGGGACACCGTATCCCGGCCTATACGTGCAAAGGCTGCGGAAAGCTCGTCGTGGCGGTGGAAGAACCGTCCGCGTGCCCGGAATGCGGATGTGCGGAATTCACACAGGACGAGGACGTGCTCGATACGTGGTTTTCCTCCGGCCTGTGGCCCTTTTCAACGCTGGGCTGGCCGGACAAAAAGCCGGAGCTCGACTATTTCTATCCGACGGACGTGCTCGTGACAGGATATGACATTATTTTCTTCTGGGTTGCCCGGATGATTATTTTCGGAATCGAGATTATGGGCGACGTGCCCTTTCACACGGTGGATATCCATGGCATCGTGCGCGACAGCGAGGGGCGCAAGATGTCTAAATCCCTTGGCAACGGCATCGATCCGCTGGAAGTGATCGGGAAATACGGTGCGGATGCGCTGCGCTTCTCGCTTGCGGTAGGCAACAGCCCGGGAAACGATATGCGTTTTTACTGGGAAAAGGTGGAAGCCGCGCGCAACTTTGCAAACAAAATCTGGAATGCATCCCGCTTTGTGCTGATGAATGCCGGCGAGGAGAAGGTGGCCCCGATTGAGGAGGACAAGCTGGATATTGCGGACCGCTGGATTCTCGCGAAGCTGAACGACGCGATCCGCGAGTGTACCGATAATATCGAAAAATACGACCTTGGGCTTGCGGCGCAGAAAATTTATGATTTTTCGTGGAGCGAGCTGTGCGACTGGTATATCGAAATGGCAAAGCCGCGCCTGTACGGCGAGGACGAGGAAGTCAAGGCGTCGACCGTCAGCGTGCTTGTGTATGTGCTGGAAAACACATTGAAGCTGCTGCATCCGTTTATGCCCTTTATTACGGAGGATATCTATACCAGCCTGCCGGATGCGGCGGAGACAATTATGCTGGGCCCGTGGCCGAAGCCCGCGTATGAAGGCGGAAAAGAGCAGGCGGATATGATGAACGGCGTGATGGACCTTATTCGCTCTATCCGTAATGTACGTGCGGAAATGAACGTTCCGCCGAGCGTAAAAGTTAAAATTACCGTGCTGACAAAGCATGCGGATGCAATCCATGCGTGTGCGGAGTATTTGAAACGGCTTGCTTATGCAAATGAGGTGGAGGTTATCAGCGAAAAGGCTGATATCCCGCAAAACAGCGTATCCGCGGTGTGCGCGGTGGGCGAGGCGTTCATGCCGCTGGCGGAACTCATCGATGTGGAAAAAGAGCTTGCCCGCCTGAAGAAGGAAGCGGAAAAGAACGAAGGCGAGATCAAGCGTGCGGAAGGAAAACTGAACAATAAAGGGTTTACTGAAAAAGCGCCTGCGAAGGTTGTGGACGAGGAGCGCGCAAAACTGGATACATACCTTGAAATGCGCGGAAAGCTCTCTGAACGCATTGCGTTCCTGGAAGGTATGAAATAAGATGCAATATGTGCATTTGGCGGGGACAAACGCCAAGGGCTCCACGGCGCAGTATATCGCCGATATTATTTCAAAGGAGCATTCCTGCGGTTTATTCACTTCGCCCCATATTTTATCCCCATGCGAGCGAATGAAAATCAACGGGGAAGAAATTTCCAAAACAGAATATGATGAATATATGCAGCGTATAAGAGGTGAACGGGAAATGCACCTCTTTTGCGTTTGGACGCATGCCGCGCTTGCATGGTTTGAGGACCGCGGCGTGGAATATGCCGTGATTGAAACGGGTCTCGGCGGAAGGCTTGATCCGACGAACATCGTTCCCTCTGAAATGCAGATTCTGACACCCATCGGCTATGACCATATGGAGATTCTTGGAAATACGCTGACGGAAATTGCACGCGAGAAATGCGGAATCATCAAGCGGGATTCGGTTGTTATTTCGCATCCGCAGAAAGAAGAGGCCATGCGGGTGATCCGGCAGACATGCAAGGGAAGGAACGCGCGGCTGATTGTACTCGATGAAAAAAAGATCAGCGTCAAGGAAAGTGCCGTTACGGGGCAGCGGTTTGATTTTACTTATGAAGGGAAGCACTATAAAAATCTTGAAATAAGGGCCATATCACCGATGCAGGTGGAAAATGCATGTGTGGCGCTGATGGCCGCCGTGGAGCTTGGAATGGACGAAGCGTCTATCCGCAGCGGGCTTTCGGGAGCAATTATTCCCGCGCGCGCCCAGGCGAGCGGAAGCGTTGTGATTGACGGCGCGCATAACACAGATGCGGTTGCCGAGCTTGCCAGGACCATGAAAAAGTATTACCCGCACGAGGATATCACGGTGCTTACCGCAATTATGCGGGACAAGGATATCGAAGGAATCGCGGAAGGAATCGGCAGCTTTGCAAACCGTGTGGTGTGCACCTGCGCGGAAAAAAAGAGGGGACTGCCCGCAAGGGAATTGGCTCCTTATTTTGACCATGCCGTCGCGATAGAAGACCCGGATTACGCATTCCAGGAGGCCCAGCGCCTGGCAGGGCAAAAAAAAGGCATACTTGTCGTATGCGGCTCTTTTTATCTGGCATCCCATGCGCTTCGCCGGTTATCCTAGGCGGAGGACCACGTCCTTATAAATGCTGACGGCATTCTTGCGCCAGTTGTCTACGATTTTCTGCGCTTCCTGCTTGGAGTATACGATGCTGTTGATTTCAAAGATTGTACGGTCGTGCTCCAAAACCTTTAAAATGACCCGGTATTCGTTTTGGGCCAGTTTAATATATTCGCCCACGAGCTGTGACTCCAGCTCCAGTTCGCTGCGGTGCTCCTTTAAGTAGGCGTCGACTGTTTCGCGAAACGACAAGCGCAGGTCGTTCACAAGCACGTCGAGCATGTTAATTCCTGCGTCCGTAATTCCATAGACCGTATTTTGCGGGGTTGTCCGGGAATAAATGTGTCCGCCCTGCTCAAGCTCAAAAATGCATTCCTTGAGATCAAAATATCCCATGAACGAAAGCTCGGTCATAATACGCACAAGCTGTAATTCCGAAAGCGCCATTCCGCTTTTTTCGAGGAGATAAAGCAGCAGCAATTTGTTGTGCGCCATGGTTTGTTTTGGTTTTACTTTCATAGGAACGCTCCCTCCGTTACCCATTATATCATATGGGGAAATCTTTCGGAAGGAACGCTTGAAATTTATATGAATTCATGTATAATAGTAAAGGTAACAAATAATCGGGTTATGGCCTGACCGCTCAGGCCAATGCGTGCCGGTTGACTGCCAATAACGAAATTAGAAAATGTGGGACTGTAGCTCAGTTGGTTAGAGTATCTCGTTGACATCGAGGGGGTCGTTGGTTCGAATCCAATCAGTCCCACCACGTCGGAACAAAGTAAGCTTTGTTCCGTTTTTCTTTGCCGGAAAAATTCCCTTGCGCGCTTGTTTAAAGGCCGGGATGCGGCTGGCAGGAACGGATTTCTTCTGCGCAAACGCAAAGCTTTGCGGGCGTGGCCTCGGGCCTTCCGGTATAGTAACCCTGCAAATAATCAATCCCATAGGAAATGAGCGTTTTCATTTCCTCTGATGTTTCCACACCTTCGGCAATCACCAGGATATGCTGGTATTTCAGGTAAGAAAGCAGGTTCTGGAGCATAAGCTGCCTGTTTTGATCGGTATCTATATTGTGTATGATAGACATATCGATTTTTACATAATCGGGATGCAGGCGCAGTAGGATGGAATCGTTGTTATAGCCCGTGCCATAATCGTCGAGCGCAACCTGGCAATTCCATTTTGTGCTGTAATCCAATTTATCCCGCGTTAATTCGCCGTCCAGCTTTTCCGTTTCCATAACCTCAAACACAATATGATCCAGGAAACTGCGGAATTCATATTCAAACTCATTCGCATCGCGGCCGGAAATCATCTGGCCGGGCAGGGTGTTGATGAACAGCTTATGGGTTGCTGCCACCTCGGGATATTGCAGGAAGGTCCGCGTTGATTTAAATAACGTCAGGCGTTCGATCTGGCGCAGCCGTGATTGCGTTTCCGCAATGCGCAGGACATCCGCGGGAGAGGTAAGATGAAGCGAAACAGGCCGCATAAGCGCCTCATAGGCAAAGATATCCCCGGTACGCGCATCGACGATAGGCTGGAATACATAATGGACGGCCTCCTCTTCAATGAGTTTGTTCAGCTCCTCCTTGCTGTGCAGCAGGAAAGAATCCCGGTGATAAAGCTTGCTGTCAAATTCCGCAATTTGCCCTTTTTCGGTATTTTTTACGGTGTACATTGCAAAATCCGCATATTTAATCAAATCGAAATAATTCGTTGCATCATCCGGGTACCATGCGACGCCAACGGATGCGCGCAGCCGCGTTTGCTTTGCCTGCGTGAGCTGGAAGGGGGAGGCGTCCATTTCCGCTTTGATGGTATGGATAATGTCCATTACGTCGTCCTTGTTGTCATAACCATACAGGAAAACATAAAATTCATCGCCGGATATGCGCGAGACAATGGCGTTATTATACGGAATAAAACGCTTCAGCACATTTGCCGTACTGCGAATATATTCGTCGCCGTAATCATGGCCGTAGGTGTCGTTGATATATTTGAGGTTATCAAGGTCCCACATCATAAATGCGGCAACCTTCAATTTTTCGGGGCAGATGAAAGCCTTCTTCATAGCGGAATGGAACGCACGGCGGTTGAGAAGGCTTGTCAGCGCGTCATAATCGCGTTCATATTCGATTTTGCGTTTTTCAAGGATTTCGCGCGTTACATCGGAAAGGACGCCCATATAAGGCTTGTCGCCGCCGATCAGGCGAAGGCGCAGCCAACGGATTCCTTCTTCCCGGGATGGAATCTGATAGATGTACGTATCCTGTTCAACACCTTCTTCCCGGGAAGCGGAGAAACGCTTTAGTTCAGCAGAGAATTCTTCGCTGGACATATGGGTGCGCTCGGGCAGCCCGAAGAGGGACAGGAATTTCCCGCTGATGAGTACCTGGTTGGTGACCGGATTATATTCATAGGCCCCCATGGAAATATCCGCCGCCTGGATAATCTGCGAAAAACGGGAAGCAGTCCGCTCGACGTCGCGGTTCAAAATCTGGACGGCATCGGCAAGGCTGTCGATCTCCGTGATATGTGTTTTGGAAAAATGAAGCGGCGTTTCTGCAGTGCTGGAACGGAGCGTATGGCCAAGCCCGGTAATCGGCGCGGTTAGAACCCGGCCGACAATGACGGCGGAGATAATGCCGAACACAATAGAAATTACAAACGAAATCAGGATCATAAAAATGACATGGTAAGAGGAATCGAGCAGGTACCTGCTCTCAATGACGCCGGAGAGAACCCACTGTTCGTTCTCAAACGGGGTATTGGTGTTGTACAGCCGCAGCGGCTGTGCGCTTACATATACATCCTGCGTTACACGGTCATTTTTATCCAGGGTATAAATATCATCGTAAGAAGAATATGGCACGAGGGAGGCCGAACCGGAGGTCCCGAGATACATCTTTGCCATTGGCCCGCTGGTAGCGACCGTTGCAAGTTCGTTCGACCCGTCTTCACGAATTCCAAGCAGGTATGAGCCTTTTTTATTGATATCAATTTCACTGTAAGGAAGCGTGCTTGCAAGGTAATCCGTCGTAATTCCTGTGCCGAGGACGCCATATACCGTGCCGTCCGCAGCACGCAGGGGGATCGTATAGGTTACGATCAGGCTGCCGGAATTCGGAAATGTCGAAAAAGGATGGCTCCAATAACCAAGATCGGTATTTTCCGCCTCGGGATAATCGGCGGCGGCGCCGAGGGGGAGATAATAGAATTTGCTGTTTTCATCCGCGGCGGGAAGTTCAAAATTGGAGGACCATGTGCTGGAGAGCGAGATGCCAAGCTGTTTTGTTACGGAGGAAGGAGCGCGCTCGATCTGGAGATCGGAGTTATCGCCGGAATTGGTTGTCGGGTCAAGGTCCCGGAGATAAAGCCCCTGTTTTATTTCGCTGCCTTCCGCACCGTCCAGGATGACAAACGCCTCTGTGACAGCGCTTGTGCGCAAAAGGGAAATCAGGTCATCCGACACCGCACTTAAAATAGCCGTTCCGGTTTTCTGGTCAATTTGCGCGGCGGAAAGCCCCCGGGAAGCAAGCAGGTCATCAACGGCCGTATTTATGGCAATTTCGGTGGAACCGAGATTAGACCACTTCTGTACCATTTCATTCTGCAGGTAATTTTTCCGGCTCTGCGTCCGCTCCGTCAGGATATCAAAAGAATTGTCGTTGAGGCGGCTCACCGCGCCGCTGAACAAAAAAATACATGCGAAAAGGACAGTCTGCGCCAACATGATCGCCAAAATGGGGATCATGAATTTATGCATAATAGACCTGTCCTTGATTCGTTTACGCATGCCGGTGTGCTCCAATTATTTTTGCGTATCATTCAGGGAGAAAGTAAGCTCTGAAACCCAGGCGGCAAAATTTCCATCCGTATCATATTTGGCAATGGCGTCGGCCTTCGGTATTCCGCCTGCGACAGCGGATTGAATTGCCTGGTAATCGGCCTGCGCCTTATCGGAAAGGGAATATTCCAAAACATTCCTGGCGTCAAAGCCATTTTTAAAGGCCTTATTGGTGTACAGGGTATCGTTGTTTACCTCGTCAATGGAAACCAGCACGGAGTCCTTCAAAGCAACGGAAACGTCGTCTGCCTGGTCAAAGGTTTTTTTCACAAGCTCGGCGTCATTCGCCGCTTTCTTTACGGGAAGGTATCCGGAGCCAACCGTGAAATCAAGGTTGCGCTGCGTATCGGTAAACCATTTCAGGAATTCCGCAGCCGCATATTCTGTTTTGGCATCGGACTTGGTGACAACCATTCCGGCGCCCTGCTGGATGCTGTAGCGTTCGGTTCCTTCAAAGCATGGAGCAGGAAGCGAAAGGGATTCGATCGGGTAGCTTTCATTGTCGTTTACAGTTACTTCGGAAGGGAAGTAGGTCGAACCTGTCGTAGAGCAAACAAGCGCAATCAGATCGCCCGTTTTGGCATCGTCGGAGCGGAATTTTCCGTAGGCCCCGAAATATCCGTTAATGTAGGGAATGTAGTAATTATCCCACAGCTTCCGCAGCGCTTCTTCGTCGAGGTTGAAGGAAACCTCACCGTTGTTTACATCAAAAATTGTCGAGCCGAGCTGCTGCATACCGCTAATCATGTAATTAGCCACCGCGTCGCGGCCGAAAAAGGTTTTGCCGTCATCGGGTGTTTCGGTCAGGCTGTCGGTCCACTCATAATATTTTTTGGCGGTTTTTGTAACCCCCTCGATGGTCGCAAGGTCTTCCGTTGTCGCACCGGTTGCCTGGGCGAATTTATCCCAATCGGTTTTATTGAGCATCAATACTTCCGTAGATTTCGCAATCGGGAAAATTTTCAGCGAACCATTCTGGTCGAAGCGGCCCTCTTCAATATAGGAAGGGACGTATTCGGCGAGTTCTTCTTCCGTAAAATACGGGTCAAGGTCGGCGACAAGGCCGAGCTGGTCGATTTCATAGGCGGTATCCGAATAGGCGGCAAAAATGTCGGGAATATCATCCGCGCCAACCTTCTTGTTGGCCGCATCGACGACCTTTGTCAAGAGGTCGTTTGTACTTCCCTGGTTAAAGGCTTCCACGATAATTCCCTTTTCCAGGCCGACCGTATCGTTGAACTCGGCAATCATTTCATCGAACGCGACCTTCTGCGGCCCGTTGTAGTAATGCCATAATTCAAGGGAAACCGGGTTGGAGGGATCAAGCTTGGGCATTTGTGCGCCCTGCGCGCATCCGGCCAGGAAGGGCACCGCAAAAAATGTAAGTAAAACAAAGGAAATAAATCGAACGAATATTTTTTTCATACAGCCTCCGAAATAAATAGGTTTAATCGTAAACACTATATCATATAACACTGAATAATACAATTATAATCAGGTATACATTGGATGGTAATTTACACAAATACCCGCTGCTGCAAAGCGCGGTTGCAAGGGAAGGGAATAGAGCTGTGGTACGGACGGGGCGGCAGGGCGGTCCAAGACCGACCAAACGATTTACGCCTTTTTCAACACTTCCGCTTTTTTCCGTATAAAAAGAAAAAGCCTTTCATCAAAGGCTTTTTCAACTTCCGTGCCATTGATGCAAAATAAATGCAGGTAAAAAGGGGCCCCATGCGAGCCCAGCATAGCGGGTCGCGTGGGGAAAAGGAGCGGCAACGAAGCATACGCAAAAGCCTCGCTAAAAGCGAGGCTTTGAAGTGCAGCGCAGTTTGCTGCGACGTGGCAGCGGAATAAGGGCTCGAACCTTAACTAAACGAGTCAGAGTCGTTTGTGCTACCATTACACAATTCCGCTATCTCTTTAAAATGACCCCAAAGTGCCGTCCGCCTTGCTTCTAAAACCCGCCTCACGGCAGGTGGGTATCCTGTTCACAGCTTCAGGCTTTCCGCACGTAACAGACTTGCTCACCGCTGCAAAACCCAGATTCCCGAATTTAGAATGTGGGTTTAAAATACAAAGCGTAACGCACACTCCAGGAAAACTATATCTGATTTTCGTGTATTATAATATCATAATCATTCCTGGTTGTAAACCCTATTTTTGTGACATTATTTTTAAATTCTTTCGCTTGGCCCGGCGGTTTATTTCATTAAAAATCAGCTTTTTAAAAGGAAAAAGGAATAAAAAATCGTCCTGTGTTTATCTATTTTTAGAATCCAGAAAAGGAAGTGCGTAAAAATGAAACAAAGATTTGAAATCGTTTCCGTACACGGCCGGGAGGTGATTGACTCGCGGGGGAACCCCACGGTTGAGGCCGAAGTTACGCTTGCCTGCGGGGCGAAAGGAACGGCGAGCGTTCCGTCGGGCGCTTCGACGGGAATGTTTGAAGCGCATGAGCTGCGCGATGGAGATCAAAACCGTTTTGGCGGCAAGGGAGTCCTTACGGCAGTGCGCAACATCGACGAAAAGATTGCCGGAATACTCACGGGCCTGGACGCCGCCCGGCAGATTCTTATCGACCGCGTCATGATTGAAGCGGACGGGACGGATACGAAATCGGCATTCGGGGCAAATGCAATCCTTGCCATATCGCTTGCCAATGCCCGCGCGGCTGCGGAAGCAATGCAAATTCCGCTTTATCACTATTTGGGCGGAGCAATGGCGCGTGTTTTGCCTGTGCCGATGATGAATATTCTGAATGGCGGCAAGCATGCTTCCAATAATATTGACATCCAGGAATTCATGATTGTTCCGTTTGGGGCGGGGAGCTTCCATGAAGCGCTTCGCTGGGGCGTTGAAGTCTATCATGCTTTGGGGGCGATTCTCGAGGGCAGGGGACTGTCGACGGCCGTAGGCGACGAGGGCGGCTTTGCGCCGGACCTCGAGAGTGACGAGGCCGCAATACGTACGATTCTCGAGGCGATCAAAGCGGCGGGACGCACCACGGATGAAATCGGCATTGCGCTTGATGCGGCGGCCAGCGAATGGTATGCGGACGGCAAATATACGCTTTTAAAGCGCAGGCAGCAGCTAAGCACGGAGGAATTGATCGGCCACCTGAAAAAGCTGGCGGATGAGTTTCCGATCCTTTCGATTGAAGACGGCCTTGCCGACCGCGACTGGCAGGGATGGACCAGGCTTACACGGGAAGTGCCGGTGCAGCTTGTCGGCGACGACCTGTTTGTTACCAACACCGGGCGCCTCAAAAAAGGAATCAGGGAGCATGCCGGAAATTCGATCCTGGTCAAAGTAAACCAGATCGGCACGCTGACCGAGACCTTTGAAGCCATTGAAACGGCGAGAAATGCGGGATATAAAGCAATTGTTTCCCATCGCTCGGGGGAGACGGAGGATACCAGCATCGCCGACATCGCAGTGGCGTCCGGCGTAGGGCAAATTAAAACCGGCGCTCCTGCACGAACGGACCGCGTAGCCAAATATAACCGGCTTTTGCGGATCGAAGAAGCGCTTGGAGACGCAGCCGTCTATGCGGGGAAAGATGCATTTAAAGTTTACTGAACCGGGCTTCACGGTTTATCACAAGGGATCGCCGTCTGATTAGGACAGGGGATTCGCAGGGCACGAAAACAGAAATCCCTCCGCCGCAAAAACGCGGTGGAGGGATTCGTGTATTCATGGGAAAGTATGCCTATTCAATAATTGTATACTCTCCGGTGATGTTTTCGACCTTTGCTTTTTTGTCGATAGAAAGCGTTCCGCTGCAATCGACCGTTTTGATTTTGCAATGGGGGCCGATTGTAATATCTTTTCCGCTTACGGTCTGCGCGGTTACGCCCCGAAGCCTGACGGTTGTCGCTTCAATCAGATCGATAGCCGACGTTTTCCGGGTAAGGAAGCCCGAAATTTTTCCGGAACGGGAATTGATATCGATATTATCACCCACGATTTCCTTTGCGTGGATACAGCCGTCGACCTGCATCGTATCTGCCGACACCTCGCCCTCCGCCTTGATGTAACCGTCGCAGTCGATTTCGTCGGCCTCAAGCCGTTTTAGCTTCACCACGCCGTCCGCAATAACTTTTTTTGCGGATACCCCTGCGCCAAATTCGGCGACGCCGTCGCATTCGACGATGCCGGCGTCAACCGCCCCGGCGCATTTGAAAATTCCGTCGATATCAAGGTGCTCCGCCTTCAGGTCGCCCGTGCATTCCGCGATTCCGTCAATGATGATTGTGGAGTATTCCCCTCCGTTCATTGTGCCTTTGCCGTCAAAAGAAAAATCCTGCATATTTTTTATCCTCCTGTTTATCCCTGCGAACCTTTTTGTCTTTTCTCGTTTTCATATTTCATTTTCAGCTTTGCCGTTTCTTCATCCAATGAAAATACGCCGAGAACCTGTACGTCTTTGTCAAAATTAAGGGCTCCTGCCGAATCGGTGAAAACGAGGCAAGTTTTTCCTCCGGCGGAAAAGACGACGCATCCTTTCGCTTCGCGGATTCCCGCGTATGCAAACCCTTTTTGGACAAGAAGGGCCAATTCTTCCCCGGAAAGGGGAAGGGAGGAAAGCGCGGACAGGAAGCCGAGTTCCGGATAAGTGTATTTTTTATCCGCGGGAAGGCCGCCCAGGATTTTTTGATCGATTTCGGCGAAAGTCGTAAGCTCTTCCCGGTAAAATTCGGTTCCCGGCGCCTGGGGAGAGAGAAGCCTTGCGAGTTCGTCCAGCGAGTATTTGTCCTTTAACTCTAAAATCGACTGGATGCGGCTCAAAATCTGTTCGCGCGGGAAAAAAGTTTCCTGCCCCGTATAGGCGGATTGCTTTAAAAACCATTCCTCCGGAATAAGCCGCTGCCGCTTCCAGCGGTAAAGCTGCCCGTATGAAATTCCCATCACTGCCAGCAAATCTTTTTTTGAAATCAAATGATCGATATTCATATTCGTACTTCCATTCCTGTTTTACTGTTTTGCATGGAATAAAACCGTTTCGGGGGGACAGGGTTCCGGTTGCCCGATGTAACGAAACAATGTTTTATTACATGAAATAGCGTAACATTGTTCCGGCGGGTTGTCAAGCATCGTTTTTCCGCAAAGGACATAAAATCTTTTGGGGCGGCATGTTGCGTAAAGAATTCTTTTTTGTTAAAATAAAAAAGTTAAGTTTGAATGAATTTTCAAGGAGGCACCGATATGTCTGCACTGATGGAAATAACGATTGGCGATTTGCTGGAAAAGCAAGCGGGGTTGTACCCGGACCAGGATTGCCTGGTTTCGCCATATCTGAATGTCCGTTATTCTTATAAGGAATTTAATGAGCTTACCGATCTCTTTGCCCGCGCGTTCATGGGAATGGGAATCGGGAAGGGAGATAAGGTCTCTATCTGGGCGAGCAATTATCCCGAATGGATGATTACGCAGTTTGCCACCGCCAAAATGGGGGCGGTCATGGTTACGGTCAATACAAATTACAAGCAGTTCGAGCTTGAATACCTTTTGAAGCAAAGCGATACGATGACGCTGATTATGATGGAAGGCGTAAAGGACAACAATTACGTGGACCATATTTACGGCCTGTGCCCGGAGCTCAAGGAATGCGAGCCGGGAAAGCTTTCCTCGGAACGCCTGCCGTATTTAAAAAATGTTATTTTCCTCGATCAGGAGACGCCGGCGGGGATGTACCAGTGGAATGATATCCTTGCGTTTGCGGATAAGGTAAGCCAGGAAGAGCTCGAGGCCAGAAAGCGGGAGCTTGACATTCACGACGTAATCAATATGCAGTACACCTCCGGGACGACAGGATTCCCGAAGGGCGTTATGCTGACGCATTACAACCTGGTCAATAACGGAATGGCAATCGGGGACTGCATGAAACTGACGCATGAGGACAGGCTGTGTATTCCGGTTCCGCTGTTCCATTGCTTTGGGTGCGTGCTTGGGGTAATGGCATCCTACACCCATGCGGCCTCGATGATACTGATTGATCATTTCAACCCTTTAAAGGTAATGGGGGCCATCCAAAGCGAGAAATGTACGGCGGTACACGGCGTGCCGACGATGTTTATTTCCATGCTGGACCATCCGGATTTCAGCAAGTATGACTTTTCAACGCTGCGGACGGGAATCATGGCGGGTTCGCCGTGCCCGATCGAGTTTATGAAGCGGGCAATGTCGGATATGAATATGCAGGAAATTACGATTACATACGGGCAGACGGAGTCTTCCCCGGCAATCACGATGACAAGCACGGACGATCCGATCGAGGTGCGTGTTGCGACGGTAGGCAAAAAAATCCCGCATGTGGAAGCAAAGATCATTGACCCGGAAACCGGCGAGGACGTGCCGTTTGACACGCAGGGAGAAATCGTTGCGCGCGGGTATAATTTGATGAAGGGATACTACAAAATGCCGGAGGCCACGGCGCAGGCCATCGACAAGGATGGATGGCTGCACACCGGGGACCTTGGCACGATGGATAAGGACGGATATTTCAAAATTACGGGACGCCTGAAGGATATGATTATCCGCGGCGGAGAAAACATTTATCCGCGGGAGATCGAGGAATTCCTGTACACGAACGACAAGGTGCGCGACGTACAGGTGATCGGCGTGCCGGATAAGCGCTATGGCGAGGAAGTATTGGCGTGCATCATTCTGAAAGAAGACGCGGAAGCGACGGAGGAAGAAATGATTGAATTTGTCAAAAACGGATTATCCCGTTTCAAGGCTCCGCGCTATGTCCGGTTTGTCAAGGAATTCCCGATGACGGCGAGCATGAAGATACAGAAATTTAAGATGCGCGAATGGGCGATTGAAGAATTGAACCTGAAAGATGCGGCGAAAATTGAAACCGCGTGAGGAGATATAAATGGGTGCTCCGGATAAGATAGCGATTCACAATTTATTTGGAATCGAAGGGCTGGATATTGCCTGGTATGGAATATTGATTGCTGTGGGGATTGTCGCGGGCGTACTTTTGGCGGTTCGTGAGGCGAAGCGCCGCGGTTATACCTCGGAGCTTCTGGTGGATTTTATGATCCTGGCGCTGCCGCTGGCGATTGTGGGCGCACGCATTTATTACGTTGCGTTTGAATGGGATTATTATTCCCAGCATCCGGAGGAAATCGTGGCTGTGTGGAACGGCGGAATCGCAATTTATGGTGCGATTATCGGCGGCGTGGTGGCGGCGGTTATTCTCTCGAAATGGCGGAAATTCCCCCTCGGCAGGCTGCTTGACATTTGTGCGCCGGGACTTGTTTTGGGGCAGGCCATCGGGCGCTGGGGCAATTTTGTCAACCAGGAAGCGTTCGGCAATATTGTTACGGACCCGAATTTGCAGTTTTTCCCGTATGCGGTGTATATTGAGGAGCGGTTTACCGGTACGGAATGGGTCATCAACCAGTGGGTGCAGGCAACCTTTTTCTATGAAAGCATGTGGGATATTGGCGTGATGGTCCTGCTCCTTTTGTATGCGCGCCGGGCAAAGCACGACGGGAATGTGTTTGCGATGTACCTGATCGGATATGGAATCGGCCGGTTCTGGATTGAGGGGATTCGCGTATCCACATTGCAGACCGGTTTCGGGATGCCGGTGTCGCAGCTTCTTTCGCTGGTTTTGGTTGTTATCGGGGTGGTATACATCCTGGTGATGCGTAAGCGGAACAAGCCGGATGTGCTCTATGAGGGACGGTATTGCAAGGACTTTAAAAACGCAGAAGCATAAGGTGACGAAAACGGGCGGATTTTTCCGCCCTTAAATTTTGATTTAAGAGGTATTATGTTGTGAGAAATTTGACGATGATGACGGACCTGTATCAATTGACAATGATGTATGGGTACTTCAAGGCAGGGAAGCACAACGAAAAAGCGGTATACGACCTCTTTTTCCGTCGGCAGGGAGACGAAACCAACTATGCGGTATGCGCGGGCCTCGAGCAGGTAATCGAGCTGATTAACAACCTGAGGTTTGAGGAAGAGGATATCCGGTATTTACGCTCGCTGGACCTGTTCGACGAAGAATTCATGGATTACCTGCGGGAGTTCCGGTTCACAGGGGAAATATACGCGATTCCCGAGGGAACCGTGGTATTCCCGATGGAGCCGCTGGTGCGTGTGAGCGCGCCCATCAGCCAGGGCCAGCTTGTGGAAACGGCACTATTGAACCTTGTGAACCATCAGACCCTGATTGCCACCAAGGCGAGCCGGGTCGTGTATGCGGCGCAGGGCGATCCCGTGCTTGAATTCGGGCTCCGGCGCGCACAGGGGCCGGATGCGGGAATCTATGGCGCGCGCGCGGCGATTATCGGCGGATGCACCTCTACGTCCAATGTCCTCACGGCGCAGATGTTTGGCGCGACGGCCGCCGGGACGCATGCCCACAGCTGGGTAATGAGCTTTCCGGACGAGCTTTCTGCATTCCGCGCTTATGCCAATACGTTCCCTTCGGGCTGTATGCTGCTTGTAGATACCTACGACACGCTTAAAAGCGGAATTCCCAATGCAATCACCGTCTTTAAGGAACTGCGGGAAAAAGGATATGAGCCGGTGGGCGTGCGTCTCGATTCGGGAGACCTGGCATATCTATCCAAGCAGGCGCGCAAGATGCTCGACGATGCGGGATTCCCGGATGCGCGGATTTTTGCCTCGAGCGACCTCGATGAATATACCATTGCGGACCTCAAGCAGCAAGGAGCCAAAATTGACGTTTGGGGCGTGGGGACGCGCCTGATTACGGGGCACGACCATCCAGCCCTCGGGGGAGTGTACAAACTGAGCGCGAATGTGGAGAACGGAAAGATCGTTCCCAAACTAAAGGTCAGCGAGAACGTATGGAAAATCACCAACCCCGGGATCAAGAAGGTGGCGCGTATTTACGGCAAAGAAGACCACATGGCGATTGCCGACCTGATTATGCTTGAGAATGAGACGATAGACCCCGAAAAGCCCCTCACGATTTTCGACCCGATTGAAACGTGGAAGAAAATGACGCTTACGGATTATGAAATCAGGGATTTGCTTGTGCCGGTGTTTGTGGATGGGAAGCAGGTGTATGAATCTCCCTCGCTGAAGGATATCCAGGAATACGCCAGGAAAGATATGGCAAGCTTCTGGGATGAATTCAAAAGGATTAAGCGCCCGCATCTTTATAAGGTGGATTTGTCGGACGAGCTTTACAACCTGAAGAAAAAGCTGCTGAACGAGCAGAAATAAGCTGGTTTTGCACCGGGGGAGAATAAATGAAAACAAGTCGTTGGTTTCGGATATTTATGATGGCTCTGGATACGGTCGTGCTCTTTTTCCTGCGGATATTCCGGCGGTTTGATAAAGTGTACCGTTATGAAGCGCTGGAGAGAAGCAATATAAAAGACCAGCCGCATCCGGTAAAGGGGACGAGGCAGGAAGATTTGGGAATTGAATGCGACCTCGAGGTGGACGGAGTAATCCGGCAGGAATATCAAAGGCCGCAGGAGATTACCTTCCCGCTGGAAAAGCCCTATACGGATATGGAAGGCATTGTTACCTTCCGCGGCGACAACCTGCGGAGCGGGGCGGCATATGGAACGCTTTCGGCCCAGCCCCGGAAATTGGAGAAAACGTGGTCCGTTTCCACCGGGCGGCTGCAAAAGGGCTACGGAAAAGGCTTTTGGACGGGCAGCGGCTGGACGGGCCAGCCCCTGATTGTGCGGTGGGCCCCGGAGCTTCGGAAGCTGATGAATATTTATCCGCATAAGAAACAAAAGGAAGGCCTTACGGAAGCAATTTACTCGACGATGGACGGAAACGTCTATTTTATCGATATCGAGGATGGGGAAAAGACGCGCGACGACCTGTTTGTCGGCCTGCCCTTCAAGGGAGCGGGGGCGCTTGATCCGCGCGGTATTCCGATGCTGTACCTTGGGCCGGGGGATTCGTGCGGCGACGAACCGGCGCGCGGCTTTATTTACAGCCTGATCGATTGTAAAAAGCTGTATGAATTTGGGGCGAACGATCCTTTTGCCCTGCGCAAGTTCCACGGCTATGACAGCTCGGTGCTTGTCGCGGAAGAGACGGATACGCTGATTGCCCCCGGTGAGAACGGGATTCTTTATACGATGAAGCTGAACACGAAATTCGACCGGGAGACCGGGGAGCTTTCGATTGATCCTTCGGAGATCGTGAAGCTGCGCTATAAAACCTGCCGTTCCAGCGAGCAGAGTTATTGGCTGGGAATGGAAGACAGCGGCGTGATGTGGAATAATTACCTTTATATTGCGGACAACGGCGGCAACCTGATGTGCATCGATATGAATACCATGAAAATCGTATGGGCGCAGGACGTGGTGGACGATACGAACGGTTCCCCGGTTTTCAGCGTGGAAGAGGATGTTCCGTATATTTATATCGCGACGTCGCTGCACTGGACAGCGAGCCGCAGGCTGAAGCTGGGAGACGTGCCCCTTTTTAAGATCAATGCCATTACGGGCGAATATGTGTGGAAGCATACATATCTCTGCAATACGGTAGCGGGCATTTCCGGGGGCGTGCAGGCAACCTGCATCAATGGGAAACACAATATCTCCGACCTTGTTATATTTCCTGTCGCGCGTACGCCGCAGGTTCGCGCGGGAATTCTTGTCGCCCTGGACAAAAAGACCGGGGAAGAGGCGTGGCGGTACCACACGGGTAAATACGTATGGAGCTCGCCTGTGGACGTCTATGATAAAGACGGAAACGCGTATCTGGTGGTATGCAATTCAGCGGGGGATATGGACCTGCTTGACGCACGTACCGGAAGGCTGCTTTCGCGCCTGAATTTCGGGGCGAATATTGAAGCGTCGCCGGCGGTATTTGGGGATATGCTGGTGGTCGGAACGCGAGGGCAGGAAATCGTGGGAGTGAAAATTTCCTGAGGGGGATTCCCGATTTATTCATTTCAATAAAACAAAAATAAAGCCCGGCAGCTTATCCTCGCCGGGCTTTGTTTTTGTTTTATTGCTCGTCCGGAGCCTTTTTGCGTTTCCGCCCGGCGCTTTTTTCAATTACGTCCTTGGGGTAGCGATACTTTTTGGGAGAAACGCCCTTCTTCTCAAGGGAGCGGTTGATGCAGGTTTTAACCAGGGAATAGATGATCGTAAAGACCGGCACCCCAAGAAGCATGCCCCAGAAGCCGAACAAACCGCCGAACAGGATTAATGCAAACAGCACCCAAAAGGCGGACATACCGATGTTGAGCCCCACGATTTTTGGCATTACGATATTTCCGTCGATCTGTTGCAGGATCAGGATAAAAACGACGAATGCAAGGGCGTACCAGGGGTCTACAATCAGCAGGATGACGGCGCTTGGGATTGCGCCCAAAAACGGCCCGAAAAACGGGATGATATTCGTACACCCAATAATGACCGCAATCAGCAAGGCATAGGGGAACTGGCAAACCGTCATGAAAATGAAGGTAGTAATTCCGACGAAGGCCGCGTCGATCAGGGTGCCGTTGATGAAGCCAAGAAATACATTATTGGAATACCGCAGCACGCCGAGGAACCTGTCTGCAAAGCCGGGCGTAAAAAGCGCATAAGTCAGCTTTTTTGCCTGGCGCTTGAATTTTTCCCGGGCGAAAACAACATAGATACTGACAATCAGGCCGACAAAGAAGTTGAAAAGCCCGGTGCCTACGCTTGTAATCATGCCGGGCAGGCCGTCCACCAGTTTATCGAAGAAGGACGTAAGGTTCAGCACGGTATTGCGTAAATTCGCGATTTGCTCGCCGACTTCCGGCGTGTACAGGTTCCAGGAACGGAGCAAGCCGACAATAGATTCCTGAAGCTGGTCGAGGTACATGGGAATATTATTGAACAGCATGGTGAGGCTTGCAACCACCTGTGGGATAATAAAATAAATGAGCAGCGCAAAAATGGCAAACGCAATCAGGATTATGGTAAGGATAGCAAGGGAACGGCGCATTCGCGGATGCGGGCGCTTTCGCTCGACAAAGGCAAACCAATGCTTTTCTGCAAAACGGCATGGGCGCACCAAAAGGTAGGCGATACAAAAGCCCACGATAAAAGGCATCAGTATTTTGAAAAAAGCGCCAATTGCGTTTCCGAAAAACTGGATATTCAGGAAGAACAAAACAATCATTGTGACGATGGTCGCCACAATAACCGTATAGACAGCAATCGTTGTATATTTTTTATTCCATTCTACCTTCATAGCCGCTCCATAAAAAGATTATTTTCATTATACACTACCGTATGCGGGTGTGACAACGAATAAATGGTGGGGAATTTTTCCGGGAATACAAAAGCAACACCGCTTAAAGCAGTGCTGCCTCCGCAATTTATTGGTCCCCACCAATATAACAAATGGAATATGGTTCATTGTAACAAATTGCAGTGGAAAACGCAAGATTGTCACATTTTGCAACAAAAAATGAAAGAAAAAAATGAAAAATTGCAAAAAAATGAAAAATAATGGCTGTAAATCGTCTGCAATCACTTGTTTTTGAATTTTATTACTGTTATAATGTCAAAGTAATGATTAAAGAATAAGCAAAGCAATGGAGGTTTGTGAAATGTCTTACGTACAAAATGTATTAAGCCAGGTGAAAGAAAAAAATGCAGGCCAACCGGAATTTATACAGGCGGTTACCGAAGTGCTCGGGACGCTTGAGCCGGTGTTTGAGAAGCACCCTGAGTATGAGAAGGCTGCGCTCCTGGAGCGGCTTGTCGAACCGGAGCGGGTTGTGATGTTTCGCGTGCCGTGGGTGGACGACAATGGCGTCGTGCATGTAAACCGCGGAATGCGCGTACAGTTTAACAGTGCGATCGGGCCGTATAAAGGCGGGCTCCGTTTTCATCCTTCGGTAAACCTTGGAATTATCAAGTTCCTCGGATTTGAACAGATATTCAAAAACAGCCTTACGGGTACGCCGATCGGCGGCGGCAAGGGCGGCTGCGACTTCGATCCCAAAGGAAAAAGCGATAATGAGGTTATGCGCTTCTGCCAGGCTTTCATGGCGGAGCTTTACCGCCACATCGGGGCGGATACGGACGTTCCGGCAGGCGATATCGGCGTAGGGGGACGCGAAATCGGTTATTTGTTCGGGATGTATAAAAAAATCAGGAATGAATACAGCGGAATCCTGACGGGGAAGGGCCTTGAATACGGCGGCAGCCTTGCCCGCAAGGAAGCGACCGGCTATGGCCTTGTCTACTTCATGAAGGAAGTAATTGAAGCCAAGGGGAAATCCTTCAAGGATGCGACGGTAGTTGTTTCCGGCTCCGGAAATGTTGCGATCTATGCGACGGAAAAGGCGCAGCAATATGGCGCGAAGGTCGTCGCCCTTTCGGATTCGTCGGGATATGTATATGACCCGAACGGTATCCAGCTTGACGTAGTCAAGGAAATCAAGGAAGTGCGCCGCGGACGGATTAAGGAATATGCCGACCTCGTAAAGGGCGCAGAATATCACGAGGGCTGCAAGGGAATCTGGACGATTCAGTGCGACATTGCGCTTCCGTGCGCAACGCAAAACGAGCTCGACGAGGAATCCGCCAAGGCTCTCGTAAAGAATGGAGTCTATGCGGTTGGCGAGGGTGCAAATATGCCGACGACGATTGAAGGCACGAATGTGTTCCAGTCCGCGGGCGTTCTCTTCGCCCCCGGAAAAGCTGCGAATGCAGGCGGCGTTGCAACCTCGGCGCTTGAAATGACGCAGAACAGCATGCGCCTCCCGTGGACGTTTGAAGAGGTGGATGAAAAGCTGCACCAGATTATGATTGATATTTACAAGCAGTGCGAGCAGGCCAGCACGGAATACGGCTTCAAGGATAATTTCGTTGCGGGCGCAAACATTGCAGGCTTCAAAAAAGTTGCGAATGCAATGATGGCGCAGGGCATTGTCTGACACAGCCGGGAAAGCATAAAAAACAGGGAAAAGTAATTTTCCCTGTTTTTTTCGTTTAATGAAACCGATGGACGTTTATCAATAACGGGTACAGAAATGACCTATTATCTTGGAGGTGTAGCTTTGGATATTCAAGTGAATTTCGATGACCAGAAAAACAAAATTTTAGTGACCCTGGACGGAGACCTCGATCTCAACAGCGTAAGCGCTTTTAAACGCAGGATGGACGAGGCGATCGAAGGCCACAAAACGGATGTTTCCATTGGATGCAGCGAGCTCCGGTATATTGATTCCACGGGGCTGGGCGTTCTTGTCAGCATTCTGAAAAAAGTAAAAGAGTATGGCGGCACGATGGAAATCAAGGAATTAAAACCATATCTGTTTAAAATCTTTGATGTGACGGGCCTTACGAACGTTTTTAAAATTGAGGTGGCTGAATAATGGCTGAGACGGTAAAAATGCAGTTCCCGGCAAAGCGGGAATATTTAAAAGCAATCCGCCTTGCGGTTGCCGGGATTGCGTGCAACAGCGAGTATGATGTGGACGAAATCGAGGATTTGAAAACCTGCGTTGCGGAGTCCTGCATTTTATTCCTGTGCAGGCAGAAAAGCGAAGCGCTTGAAATCCTTGTGGATTGCGGCGACCGCGTATATGTTACGGTGCGCGGCGAAGGACGGCAGGTTTTGTGTGAAGAGTGTGCCGAGTGCACGGGATTCAGCGAAGAAATCAGCAAACTGATGATTCAGTCTCTGAGCGACGATGCGGAGTTTGAAGAGGAAGATGGAATGCTGAAGTCTGTTTCCTTTGGAAAGAAACCGGCGGTCTAAAAAAACGAGGAGTTTTCCAGTGGCGGATTATACGAAAATGGACAGCGATGAGCTGTTTAAGTTATATGTAAAGAACCATGATGTGGACATCAGGAATATATTGATTGAGCGGTATCTGTATATTGCGGAAATTGCCGCCAAAAAGTTTGCCGGCAGGGGCGTAGACTATGAGGACCTTTTCCAGGTTGCAAGCCTCGCGCTTGTAAAGGCGATCGAACGGTTTGAGCCGGAGCGTGAAATTAAGTTTTCCAGCTATGCGACGCCGTCCCTGATTGGTGAAATCAAGAACTACTTCCGGGATTCCTCGAGGGTAATGCGCCTTCCGAGGCGGGATACGGAGCAGCTGAAAAAAATCAAGCTGTATACGCAGGAATATATGGCGCGCAACGGGAAAAAGCCCTCGCCGAAGGAAATCGCGGAGGAAATGGATATTTCCGTGGAACGCGTGCTCGAGGTGCTGGAAATGCAGCAGGCGGATAACGTTTTGTCGCTGGACAGCGCGCTTGCGGCGGACAGTGAGAATTTTTCCCTGGGCAATGTTCTCGGGCAGGAAGATGCGAGCTTCGAGCATGTTGAAAACCATGATTTTATTAATTATTGCATGAGCCTTTTGAACGATACGGAAAAGAAAATCATCGAGCAGCGCTATCTTGGGAACAAGACCCAGAAGCAGGTTGCGGATATGCTGAACGTTTCGCAGATGCAGGTATCGCGCATGGAGAGGAAAATCCTCAACAAGCTGGCGATGGTATACAAAAAATAAGCAAACGGAAGGCTCCTCCGCGAAAGAGCGGAGGCATTGCGAAACGATGTTCAAAATGAATTTACATTTGTTTCGTTACTTGCTTTTTCAGCGGGGTATGAATACCTTAGAAAAAGCATTAGGGGTATGGAATCTTGTTGGTAAGAAAAAAATTATTCAGCCTGAATGAATTAAATGAAGCGATTCGTTCGGTTATTATGGGAGTGGAACGGGAGAAAAAGCTCGACGACGAGCAAGCATACCGTATCCGTCTTGTTTTAAGCGAACTGGTGGTCAATATATTTAAATATTCCGATGCAAACGAAGTCAAGCTCCAGGCGGAATATGGGAAGGATGGGCTGCACATTATACTCGCGGATAATGGAAGCGGATTTGAAACGGGGCCGGTTGTTTCGCGGAACGTAACGACCGAAGAACTGTTGATGCATGAAAATGGCCGCGGCGTTTACCTTGTGAAAATGATGACCGACAGCTTCCATTACAGTGAGGCCGGAAATACCGTAGATGTGACATTAAAGCTATGATAATTCATCAAATTGTGGTATAATATGCCCGAAGCTACCGAATGTGGTAGAGCTTGGACAATTTGAAGAAGGATGCAAAACATGGCATTAAAACGGAGAAGACGCGCAAACCCTAAATTTTACCTGTTTATTGGCGCTATCGCAGTGGTTGCAGTTGTCGTTCTCTTTTTTATTTTCAATATACAGACTGTGGAAGTAGAACAGGGAACCATTCCTTTTGAGGCGGAAGCCGCAGCGGTTGTGGTAAGGGACGAGCAGGTTGTTTCCGCACAAAACTACGGCAAGGCCAATTACATCGCCTCCGAGGGGGAACGCGTGGAAGCGGAGGCCCCTGTGATGGAAGTTTATAAATGGGGCTATAATGAAAAGGTCATGAACGACCTGATCGATTACCAGACCAAAATTGAACAATATCAGGAGAACGGCTTCCAGTCCGAAGACCTGGCGAACCTGCAAAATCAAATTACGGCAAAAGCGGCGGAGCTTCGCGGCATTATAAACGGGACGGCGGAAGGCGACGTCGTTACGGCGGAGCGCGAATTAAAGTCGCTGATGGCGAACCTGCAAAACTATTTGAAAGAGAACGTTACCCCGGACCAGCAGCTGCAGGACTTTTATACGCAGGAAGCGGAGATCGCGGGGCGCGTGGATAATTGGCGGCAGCAGCTGACGGCGCCAGCGGCAGGCGTGGTGAGCTATTATTTT
Source organism: Christensenella intestinihominis (assembly GCF_001678845.1). Lineage (GTDB taxonomy): Bacteria > Bacillota > Clostridia > Christensenellales > Christensenellaceae > Christensenella > Christensenella intestinihominis. Next base: position 506,074 of record NZ_MAIQ01000001.1, on the reverse strand, counting down.
GACGGCGCGGAGGACGCGCTGAATGCGGCCAATATAGAAAATATTAAGTCCTCGGACATCATAGATATCCTGAATGGGACGACAAGCGGGCAGGAGCCTGTGGACGAGGAAGCCGAGCAGCCTGTTTACCGCCTGGTCAACAGCTATAAGTGGTACCTGGTGATCCGGTCTGAAGAAGAAATTCCGGAATTTACCAACGACCGGGAATTTTCCGTTGCGTTTAATGATTATGTAGCGCGGCAGTATCAGGGAATTGTTTCAGGAACCGTAAAGGAAGAGAATGATTATCTTTATATTATAGAAATTTCGGATGATATTGGGGAACTCCTGAATGTGCGCAGGACAGATGCGAGGGTGTTTACCCAATTTACGGGGCTTAAGATTCCGGAAAAGGCACTGAAGGAGAAGGATGGCGTTACGGGCGTCAACGTCGTGGTTGGCCGCGAGAAAACCTTTGTTCCCGTAACGGTTGATATTATCAAGGATGGAAACGCAATCGTGACCCCGCTGGAGGCGGACAGCCCCCTGGCCGAGCGTCAACATGTTGAGGTGTAAGTGAAATGGGACTTTCGGAAAACATTGCAAGTGTGCGGGAAAAAATAGCGTCCGCGGCAGAGCGCGCGGGGCGCAAGGCGGAGGATATTACCCTTGTCGCCGTATCAAAAACCGTGGGTGCGGAAGTGGTGGAAGCGGCTTACCGTGAAGGCTTGAGGTGCTTTGGAGAGAACCGCGTGCAGGAATTTGTAAAAAAAAGCGAGGTTTTGCCCAAGGATATTGAATGGAACCTGATTGGGCAGTTGCAAACGAATAAAGTTAAGTATATAATTAATGATGGAGTAGCTTTATTACATTCCCTGGATCGTTTTTCGCTGGCGCAGGAGCTGCAAAAGGAATGTGTTAAAAAGGACGCTTATCTCGATGCGTTAATTGAAGTGAATATTGCGAAAGAGGAAAGCAAATCCGGTTTATATTTAGAACAGGTGGATGCTTTTTTGGACCAGATTGCAGGGTTTGACCGAATCCGCCTGCGGGGCTTTATGACAGTGGCGCCGTATACGGACGACCGCGCGTACCTGCGGAAGATTTTCGCACAGGCAAAAGCGCTGTACGACGCTAAGAAAAAGGATTTTCCCGGATTCCGGTATTTGTCTATGGGGATGTCCAATGATTATGAGGATGCGATTCTGGAAGGATCGAATATGGTGCGCGTAGGCACGGCCATTTTCGGCAGCAGAATTTATAAATAAGTAGGAGGCTTGATGCATGGCTAAGATTGGAGACAAATTACTTTCTTTCATCGGACTGGAACCGACGGACGAAGAAGAATATGAAGACGAATATGAGGATCAGGATATGATGGATGACGATATGAGCTTCCCGCCGGACGATTATGAACCGGCCCCGGTAGAAGAAAAGAAATTTGCCAAGAAAAGCAGGGAGCACAGGGGCGATACGGGCAAGGTGGTTGGAATACCCGACACCAGCAAGGTGCGCGTATTGATTTATAAGCCTGTTTCTTATGAAGACACCCAGAGTATTATCGATAATCTGAAGGAAAAGAAGCCGATTATTATCAATCTGGATGAGCTCGATACCGATGTTGCACAGCGCATTCTGGATTTTGTGAGCGGCGCGGTTTACGCGCTGAACGGAAATATCCGGAAGGCGGCAAGGAATATTTTTGTGGTAGCGCCATATAATGTCGACGTATCGACGAACGCTGCGGAATCGGTCGATGATTTTGGCTTTGGCGGCTATCTGGAACGGGACTAAACCAATATAATTGAGGTAAACCGATGAATATCACACCAAAGGATATACTGGAAAAAGAATTTTCAAAAAAATTCAACGGCTACGACCAGGAGCAGGTTGATGAATTCCTGGACGAAATCATCAAGCAATTTGAATCTTTGCTGGAAGAAAATGAAAATGTCATTGCAAAGAACGAAGAATTGAAATCCGAGGTCGCGCGGCTTAAACAGAAGGCGGATAAGCTTGAGAACGTGGAAGAAAAGCTTATGGCCACGGTCATTACGGCGCAGAGGAATGCAACGCTGTATATTGAAAAAGCGGAGCTCCAGGCCCAGAAGATTATGGACGTTGCGAACCAGAACGCCAAAACCGTAATTGAAAGCACGCAGCTTCGCATGGAAGCGGCCAAGCAGGAGATACGCCGTTATGAGAAGCAGGTTGCGGATTATAAAAAACGGTTCCGTCTGTTCCTGGACGAACAGATGGCGTTTGTGGAATCCAAGCTTGACGACGAGGAAATCCTGAAGCACCAGGCGACGGAGATCAGCCAGTCGATCAGCAACCTGACCAGCCAGATGGCGGATATCGATCACGATTCACAAAACACGTCGATTCACCTGAACGAAATTTTAAAGCAGTCCAGGGAAGAAACGGAACACGATTTTAAACAGAGCACCGCAAATCTCCAGGAGATTGTAAACGAGATTATTGACGACTGAAGCAGAATTTCAGATACCGCTTGTTTTAGGCAGGCGGTATTTTTTTTGTGCGGGATATGGTATAATACACCTTGACTATGAAAAATGGAGCGCATGATATGATTTATGTACTGTTGATCGCCGCGATTGTGATTGGGGACCAGATCGCTAAATATTTTACGGTTACAAACCTTCCGGTGGGCGGGAGCGTCACGTTTATTCCAGGATTTATGGATTTTACGCACGTCCGGAATACGGGCGCGGCGTTCAGCCTGTTCAGCAATGGAACGTGGCTGCTGGCCCTTCTTTCGGCGGTGATGGCGGTTGTCGTTATTTTCCTTTTATTCAAATATAAAAAACAGGCGAACTCGAAGCTGTTCAATATTGCGATGGCGTTTATTGCGGGCGGCGCAATCGGCAACCTGATCGACCGCATCGTGCAGGGTTATGTTACGGATATGATGCAGTTTTCATTTGTCAACTTTGCGGTTTTCAATGTCGCCGATTGCTTCGTGACCTTCGGCGCGGTTATGCTGGGCATTTGGGTGCTGTGGTTCTGGGACAGGCACAAAAAAACGGAAACAAAAGATGGCAGTACAAAGGAACAGGGTTAAACTTTCAAAAAACCAGCGGCTGGACGCATATCTGGCGGAGGAATATCCGCAGTTTTCGCGTTCTTTTTTAAAGAACCTGATTGAGCAGGAACATATCCTGCTCAATGGCGGCAGGGCAAAAGCAGGCGCTAAAGTAAAGGAAGGGGACGAAATCGTCCTTGAAATTCCGGAGGCGGAGGAAATATCTGCGGAGCCGCAGGATATTCCGCTCGAGATCGTTTACCAGGACGGCGACATTGCGGTAATCAATAAACCGCAGGGAATGGTGACGCACCCTGCGCCGGGCAATTACAGCGGGACGCTTGTGAACGCGCTTATGTACCATATCGGCGATCTTTCAGGAATCAACGGGGAACTGCGCCCGGGAATTGTGCACCGGCTTGACAAGGATACGTCGGGCCTTCTGGTCATTGCAAAAAACGATGCGGCGCACAAGTCGCTTTCGGAACAAATTGCAGAAAAAAAAGCAAAACGCATCTACCTCGCGCTTGTGTATGGCAATATTAAAGCGGACGACGGGGTGATCGACACCTTGATCGGGCGTGATCCGCGCGACCGGAAGAGGATGACGGTATTGCGGACCGGGGGCCGCACCGCCGTTACGCATTACAAGGTCCTTGAGCGCTATGGGGAATATACCCTCGTGGAATGCGCGCTCGAAACGGGGCGGACCCACCAGATTCGCGTGCATATGAAGCACATCGGGCATCCTGTTGTGGGCGATCCGGTGTATAGCAGGCAGAAGGACGGGTTTGGTCTCAAAGGGCAGCTTCTGCATGCGGCGAGACTGGAGCTGACGCACCCCGGGACAGGCGAAAGAATGGCGTTTGAAGCCCCCCTGCCCGAATATTTCACGGCGGTGCTTGGTAAATTAAAAAAAATATAAAAACTGATTGAACCACAGGATAAAGTTTGCTATACTGGATAAGAAGAAAACCATACCTTTAAACTGGTCCGCTGAGAGGCCGTAAGGTGACATATCAAAGCTTGCTTTTTGTGTGCCTTGCTGCGTCCGGAAATGATGCGGGAAGGCTTTTTTGATGGGGGAAAACGGATGGAAGGCAACAGGAAAACGACGATTATGGACGGGGAGACGATGCAGCGTACGCTCCGGCGGATCGCCCACCAGATCATCGAAAATACGGACGGCGCAAAGGACCTTGTCTTTATTGGAATTGCGCGGCGGGGCGTGACCATTGCCCACCGGATCGCGGGCTATATCCATGAATTTGAAAATGTCGACATCCCCATCGGAACGCTTGACATTACGTTTTACCGCGACGACCTTACGCATGGCTCCGACCAGCCGGTGGTGGGGGCGTCAAACCTCGGTTTCGATGTAAACGGGAAAAGGATTGTTTTGTTTGACGACGTGCTCTATACGGGACGGACGGCGCGTGCGGCAATGGACGCGATTATGGATATGGGGCGGCCGAATTTTATCAAGTTTGCGGTGCTGGTTGACCGGGGACACCGCGAGCTCCCGATCCGGGCCGATTTCGTTGGGAAAAATGTCCCGACGGCGGCGCACGAACTGATTTCGGTCAAGGTAACGGATTTTGACGGGGAAGAGAGCGTCGATATTTGCGACCTTAAAAACAGTGACGGAACCTTATCCTGCCGATAAGGTTTTTTCATATCCTTACTGCTGCCGGAAGGGGGCGGTAAGGGAGAAGCAATTATTATTCATATTATATTGGGAGGTATCATATGGAAAATTCACTTGACCAACAGCAGGGAATCGGCAAAAAGCTGATTCTCGGGTTCCAGCACCTGTTCGCCATGTTTGGCGCAACGGTACTGGTTCCCCTTTTAACTGGGCTCAATCCTGCGGTGGCAATTTGCTGCGCGGGGATCGGCACGCTGATCTTTCACCTGATTACCAAGGGAAAAGTGCCGGTGTTCCTTGGCTCGAGTTTTGCGTTTATCGGCGTGATTGTGATCGTCGCGACACAGATCAGCGGCGTTGACCCGTCGGTGGAGGGATATCTCGCATCCCCGGCCTATCAGGCGGCCCTGCCGTATGTGGCCATCGGCATCATGTCTGCGGGCGCATTATACCTGATCCTCGCGCTTGTGGTAAAGCTCGTGGGGGTAAAACGCGTTATGTCGGTTTTTCCGCCGATTGTAACGGGCCCGATGATTATGGTTATCGGCCTTACCCTTGCGCCGACCGCGTTCAACAACATTATTACCGCCCCGGCCGCGGAGGGAGTTGCGGATATTTTATGGATGCGCTGGGTCATCGCGCTGATCGTAGTGGTGACCATGGTGGTTATCTCCATTTTTGCAAAAGGTTTTTTCAAGCTGGTGCCGATTATTATTGCCATTGCGGTAGGATATGTCTGTGCCGCGCTGATGGGGCAGGTGGATTTTTCCGGTTTTCAGAACGGCGCCAACCTTGGCTTTCAGGTGCCGCCGTTTAACATTTTCCTGACGCACGAGCTCGAGCCTGCGGGCGTATTGACGTCGGTGAGTATTATCGCGCCGATCGCCATTGTGACCTTTATGGAGCACATCGGCGATATCACGACAAACGGCGCGGTGGTCGGCAAGAATTTCCTTGAGGACCCGGGCCTGCACAGGACCCTGATGGGCGACGGGATCGCGACGATGGTCGCCGGTTTCCTGGGCGGCCCCGCAAACACGACGTACGGAGAAAACACGGGCGTGCTGGCGGTGACCAAAAATTATAACCCGCTTACGCTGCGTATTGCGGCAATATTTGCCATCATTATCAGCTTCTTCGGCGTTTTCACGGCGTTCCTCGGCTCCATTCCGGGTGCGGTTATGGGCGGGGTATCCATCCTGCTCTTTGGCATGATTGCGACGATCGGCCTGCGGACGCTGGCGGAAGCGAACCTTGATTTCACGCACAGCCGCAACCTGATTATCGTTTCGTTGATGCTGGTCATTGGCCTTGGCCTTTCCGGCGGCATCCAGTTTTCGGAGTCGTTCACGCTCTCGAACATCTTCCTGAGCGCGCTTGCGGGGATTATCCTCAACATCGTACTTCCGAAAAATATTTAAACTATGGAGCGGGCGGGGCAATCCCGCCCGCTGCCTTATGAAGGAGTCTTATGTCGATATTGATTCAAAATATCACAGCCGTGAATGCGGACGACATCATAAAAGGTGCGAATATCCTGATAGAAGGGGAACGCATAACGGAGCTTGGGACGGGAATTGCCGGAAAAGCGGACCGTACGATCGACGGGACCGGGCTTGTCGCATTTCCGGGATTCCTGGAGCTGCATTGCCACCTGCGCGACCCGGGGCTGACACATAAAGAGGATATCGTGACGGGCACGCGTGCCGCGGCGGCGGGCGGCTATACCGCCGTATGCTGTATGCCGAATACGAAGCCGGTGGCGGACAGTCCGGAGGTTATAAGGTATATCATTGAAAAAGCGGGGAAGGCGGGCTTTGCGGACGTGCTGCCCGTCGCAGCGATTACGCGCGGGATGCGGGGAAAAGAGCTGACCGATTTTGCAGGACTCTTAAAGGCTGGCGCCGCGGCGTTCTCGGACGACGGAATGCCCGTCGCCGAAGATGAAATGATTATTGCGGCAATGAAACGCGCCAGGGAGCTCCACGCGCTGCTGATGCTGCATGAGGAGGACCTCGCAAAGCGCGGGAACGGCGCGGTGCACGATGGGGAAAACGCGCGGAAGGCGGGAATTCCCGGAATACCGCGCGCCATTGAAGAGACCATGACGGCGCGGGATATTTTCTATGCGGAAAAGCTGGGTACGCCGATCCATATTTGCCATGTGTCGACGGCGGGCAGCGTGGAACTTGTGCGGCGCGCCAAGGCAAACGGCGCGCCCGTGACGTGCGAGACGGGGCCCCATTATTTTTCCATTACCGATGAAAAAATTTTGGACCGGAATCCGAATGCAAAGGTGAACCCTCCGCTCCGGGAAAAGGGAGATATGCTGGCCGTGCGGGAAGGGATTGCGGACGGGACGATCGACGCGATTGCCACAGACCACGCGCCGCACAGCGAAGAAGAAAAGGCGCGGGAAATCGAGGAAGCGCCCTTTGGGATGATCGGCTTTGAGACGGCGTTCCCACTTACCGTGACAAACCTGCTCGAGCCGGGGGTGATCGGGCTTACGGATATTGCCCGGCTCTTATCCGGACGGCCGCACGAGCTTTTGGGAATCGAAGGCGGCAAACTGAAAAAAAATGCGCTTGCAGATATCACGATATGCGACATAAATGAGAAATTCGTGTATAATAAAGACATGGTTGTCTCGAAAGCGAAAAACAGCCCGTTTTTAGGTATGGAGCTTAAGGGACGCGTGTGCCATACGATCAGGAAAGGGAAGTTTACCTATGATAGACAGGCTGATTGAGCAAATTGTAGAAAAGAAAAGCCCGATTTGCGTGGGGCTTGATACGAAATTTGATTATATCCCGCAGGAGTTCCTGTCGCGTGAGTTTTCGACGGATGCCCTTACCTATGCGGCGAACAATATATTCCAGTATAACTGCGCGCTGGTGGATGCGATTGCGGACATTGTGCCGGCGGTAAAGGTACAGGCGGCCTATTATGAGATGTACGGCTGCGAAGGGATGAAGGCCTTTCGCGATACGATCCGCTATGCGAAAAGCGCGGGGCTTATCGTGATTGCGGACGTAAAACGCAATGATATCGGCGCCACGGCGACGGCATATTCAAGCGCATATATCGGCAGGACAAAAATAGGGGAAGAGGAGCTTCCGGTATTTGATGCGGATTTTGCGACGGTGAACGGCTATCTTGGCACGGACGGGATCGCTCCGTTTGTGGACGATTGCAAAAAGTACGGCAAGGGGATATTCGTGCTGGTAAAAACATCCAACAAAAGCTCGGGCGAGATTCAGGACCTTGAGCTGGAGCATAAAACGATTTATGACCGCATGGCGGATTACGTGCAGGAATGGGGCAGGGAGTGCATCGGGGCCTGCGGCTATTCCTCCGTAGGGGCGGTGATCGGGGCGACATATCCGCAGCAGGCGGCCCGCATCCGGGAAACGCATCCGCATATTTTTGTACTGATCCCGGGTTATGGGGCGCAGGGCGGCAGCGCGGAAGGCCTGCTTCCGAACTTTGACAAAAAGGGCCTTGGAGGAATCGTAAACAATTCACGCGCAATCCTGACCGCTTACCGCAGCGAGGCATATGCAAAGCTGCCCTTCGACAAGGCAGCGCGGGAGGCGACGCTCGCAATGCGGCGCGATATTCTCGATACCTTTGATAAAAATGGAATTTCATACGACGAATAAGGGAGCATATAAGTAATGGCGTATCTGACACTGGAAGACGGAACGATTTTCAAAGGGGAATCCTTTGGGGCAAAAGTGGATATTATGGGGGAAGTTGTGTTCAACACGGGCATGACGGGCTATCAGGAGGTTCTGACCGACCCTTCTTACTGCGGCCAGATTGTGACGATGACCTATCCGATGATTGGAAATTACGGGATTGACGAAGCAATCTCGGAGTCTGCGGGCCCGCAGGTACGCGCATTTGTCATGCGCGAGCTCTGCAAAGAACCTTCCAACTGGAATTGTAAGGAAACCCTCCAGGAGTATCTGGAGCGTTACCAGATCGTTGGACTTGCAGGGATCGATACGCGCGAACTGACGCGGAAGCTGCGCGATAAGGGGACGATGCACGGAATTATTACGCAGGTGCCCCCGTCCGTCCACCAGATTGAGAAAATGAAGGTGTTTGAGGTGGAACGCCCGGTGGATGAAACGACCTGTACGAAAAAGTATCAGTATTGCACGGGAGAGCGCAAGGTGGCGGTGCTCGATTTTGGCCTTAAGCGCAACATTCTCCGCAGCCTTGAAAAACGCGGATGCGCGCTTACCGTTTTCCCGGCGAGGACAAATCCGCAGGAAATTCTTGCGGGCGGCTTTGACGGCCTGATGCTGACGAACGGCCCGGGAGACCCGAAGGTGAACACGGAAATCATTGAGAACCTGAAACAACTGATCGGGAAGCTCCCGATTTTTGGGATTTGCCTTGGCCACCAGCTTGTGGCGCTCGCCATGGGGGCGGATACGGAAAAACTGAAATATGGCCACAGGGGGGCGAACCATCCCGTGAAGGATATGCAGAAAAATAAGGTATATATTACCTCGCAGAACCACGGTTACACGATCATGAGCCGCTCCCTTCCCGCCTGCGCGGTGGTATCGCATAAGAACTGGAACGACCAGACAATTGAAGGCGTAAAATACATCGGTTATCCGATGTTTACGGTTCAATTCCACCCGGAAGCGGCGCCGGGGCCGGAGGATACGGCTTATTTGTTTGACGAATTTATCGAGATCATTGACAGGAAGAGAAGGTCATGATTAAAAAGCACTTTACCGAGCAGGTTCTCTCGAACGACCTGATTGCGCAGAATACCTACCTGATGAAACTTACATGTACGGAGGATTTCCTGCGGCTTTACCGTCCGGGACAGTTTGCGCATATTGAAATCCCGCATGCAAAAGAGCTTTTGCTGCGGCGGCCGATCAGTATCAACTATGTGGATTTTGAAAAAAAAGAGGTACATCTGGCCTATAACGCAATTGGCAGGGGCACGAGGCTTCTTTCCCTTGTGCGTGCGGGCGATACGCTCGACGTTTTGATGCCGCTCGGAAACGGCTTCCAGCTTACGGACGGCATGAAAAAGGTGTGGCTGGTGGGCGGCGGAATTGGGATTGCACCGCTGAAATCGCTTTACTGCAAATATCCCGACAGGGAGTATACCGCGTTCCTCGGTTACCGCAACCGGGAATGCGTTTATCAGGCGCACGATTTTGAAGGGTTTGCAAAAACGCATATCACGACAGACGACGGCAGCTATTGCACGCGGGGATTTTGCACGGATGTGCTGCACGCGGAACTCGCGGCGAACGAAACGCCGGATGTGATCCTCGCGTGCGGGCCGCATGTGTTCTTTAAATCCCTTGCGGGAGTCGTGGGGGATATTCCCACGTTTGTCTCATTGGAGCAGCATATGGGATGCGGCACCGGCGGATGCGCAACGTGCGTATGCAAGGTTGGCGGGCAATACAGGAAGGTATGCCTGCAGGGGCCTGTTTTCGATATCAGGGAGGTGGATTCGTTTTATGACTGATATGCGTGTAAACATTGCAGGCGTAGAGCTGAAAAATCCTATTATTACCGCATCGGGAACATTTGGATTTGCGGAGGAATATGGGCTTTACATGGACCTCTCAAAACTCGGAGCTTTTACGCTGAAGGCGCTTACAAGGGAGCCGCGGATGGGGAATCCGCCCATACGCATCGCGGAAACGGCGAGCGGGGTCCTGAATTCCGTGGGGCTGCAGAACCCGGGAGTCGATGAATTCCTGCGCACGATATGGCCCCGTGTGAAGGGAATCGACACGGTGAAAATTGCCAATATTGCCGGTGCGTGCGTTGAAGATTACGTTTATGTCGCCGAGCGCTTAAGCGGCACGGAAATCGACCTGTTTGAGGTCAACGTTTCCTGCCCCAACGTAAAGCATGGCGGCGTGAACTTCGGGACGGATGAAAAGACGCTGCGCGGCGTGGTGGAGGAAGTGAAAAAGGTTTCGGGGAAACCGATTATCGTGAAATTGACGCCCAATGTGACCCATATTGCGGATATGGCGAAAGCAGCGGCGGACGGCGGCGCGGACGCCCTGTCCCTGATTAACACCATCACCGGGATGTCGATTCATGCGGTCACGAGGCGGCCGCTTCTCGCCAATGTGACGGGAGGGCTTTCAGGCCCGGCGGTAAAGCCCGTTGCACTGCGGATGGTGTGGGAAGTTTACCGGGCGAACCTTGGGCTGCCGATTATTGGCATGGGCGGCATCATGACGGGGGCGGACGCTGCGGAATTCATGATTGCCGGGGCGGACGCCGTGATGGTAGGGACCGCGACGATGCGCAATCCATCGGCAGCGGAAGAAATTGGCTTTGAACTGGAACAGTTTGCGCAGAAGGCCGGACTGAACCGGGTGAGCGAGCTGACCGGTTCGCTGAATATAGAATGAAAAGGGGAATCCTGAGATGATGACACAAGAAGAAATTATTGCGATTTTCAAGGAAAAAGAAGTGATGCTGGAGGGCCATTTCCTGCTGACGTCGGGAAGGCATTCCGATAAGTATATGCAGTGTGCGAAACTGTTTCAATATCCCGACGTATCGGAAAAAATCTGCGCGCAGCTTGCGGAACAGTTTTCCGATATGAAAATCGATCTCGTGGTTGGGCCTGCAATCGGCGGGATTATTATGGCGTATGAAATGTCGCGCCAGCTTGGTGTGAAGAATATTTTTGCGGAGCGTGAGAATGGGAAAATGACCCTGCGCCGCGGGTTTGCGGTGGAAAAAGGGGCGAGGGTGCTTGTGACGGAGGACGTCGTTACGACGGGCGGGTCCGTGAAAGAGGTTATCGCCCTGCTTAAAGAGATGGGAGCCGAGGTTGCCGGGGTGGGCAGCGTCGTCGACCGCAGCGCTGGCGGAGTGGATTTCGGCGTGCCTTTCCGTGCGGTGCTTTCCATGGAAGTGAAGTCCTATGAGCCGGACGAATGCCCGATCTGTAAAACAGGCGCTCCGCTCGTAAAACCGGGAAGCAGGAAGCTTCCGGTAAAATAAACGGCAAAATAGAAGCCGCGGATTTGGGGCGGCTTCACAATATGGCTATTTGAAACGGCATAACGGTTTCCGCTATGCCATTTTCTTATTTGGAGTGAATTCTTTTCGCCGATGGGTTAATTGCAGGCAGGACAAATACGCATTTTTTACAATGATGCCGCTGCAGGCCGGCAGCTACACGGCTGTTATTGACGCTCGGCATATATTTCGGCATTTATGTGCCATTCGCCGTCATCTTTTACGGTAACATTTTGCCAATGGAAACGATTCTCTTCTATTTTTACAAAAACCCATTTTCTCCTGTCATCGTCAATGTTCGTAAGAACGATCATACCATTTTGTTTTCTTGCCTCAAGCCGAATTATTTTTCCTGTGTAACCATAGGCAACATCCCATGCGTGCGTACCGGGATTGTAGATACGAAGCGTCGTGCCGTATTCAGCGACAGGATGCGGGGTTTCAGTTTTTGTATCGCGGGAAGGTAAAATAATAACATCCTGTATTGCCATACCTTCAAGAATCCATGAAAAATGCCATTCCCCTTTAACCGAACAGGATATGTTGTGGTCGGTATAATCAAGCTTCCAGCTGCCAATCAGTCCTCCAAAGTAATTATATTCTTCGGGCAGGTCCTTGCTTTTTCCGTTGTATGTCAGAGTTTCAATAAAGTGATCCATCTGCGAATCCTCCTGATAATATTTGTGCGGATATGGCGCCACAGGTTATGCTTTACGTTTCAGGGCGCTTTTATTCCCTGCCTAAAAATTATCCGCGGCTTTTTCCGCAAGGTTTATACTGCGGCGCATGAAGCCGCAGGCTGTGCTGGAACCATTTATTAAAAGGCCAGATCGCGTCGACCTTCCCGGGGATAGGAACACGGGAGAAAAGCCCCTTATCATACAGCCGTACGTCATAAAAGCCTTCACCGGCTCCCTTTTGCCCGAGATTGACGTAAAAACTGCGTATTTCCCGCCCCAACAGGTTGTCGGCGCAAATTTTGCAATATTTCCGCGTCAGCACGGTAGGCGGGATTCTGTGGCGGATGATGGAGGTGATATGGAAATCGCCCTCAAAATAGGCGCGCGTGCTTCCATCCGGATAATCGGAATACGCAATCAGCTTTTTCAATACGTCCCCGCTGTACCACAGGAACATAAGGTCGTTGAGCTGGACATAATCCCAGTTTCCCGCCACCGGGGAAAGCTGGAGGCGGATACGGTCTTTATTGGACAGGGAGTACCAGCCGTTGGGGGAATGCCCCCGCTTGATGATGTATTGATCGGGAATGGGAAGATTCCGGTTTTCATCCCGGTTGATCCCTTTTGTAAATAAATCGTAGATTTCCGTCCGGACGTCCATCAGCCTTCCTCCGCGGGTTTGTATTGCAAGCCCTTATGCGCGTCCACATAGACCGTAAAATAATCGTCATAGATGACCTTGCCCGGGCGGGCGGACGGCGGTTTCCTGAGGTTTTTCCGCTGCGTATAATCGACGGGCGTTTTTCCGGACTGGCGGGCGCGCGAATGGGCCGCCGCAAGCTCGGCCGCCATGACGACGGTTTCGTCGTCGATATGATCGAGCGGTACGCCGTTTGTAACAAGGAGCACATGCGACCCGGGAATTTTTTGCGTATGAAACCAGATGTCGTCCTTTGCGGCGGTGCGCATGGTAAGCTGGTCGTTTTGCCTGTCATTCTTGCCGACGTAAATTTCATAGCCGCCGGGAGACAGGAAACGGAGGGGCCGGGATTGGGTTTCCGGTTCCTTTTTGCTTTTAGGCGGAGCGGAAAGGTAGCCTGCACGTACAAGCGTATGCCGGATATCCGCAATATCCCCGGGAGTTTCCGCATTTTCCGTGAAGTGCAGCACCCCTTCTAGGAAGTCCTGCTCTTCACGGGCGTCCGCGAGCTTTTGCGCGCTGATCGCGGACGCGGTTTTTAGCTTTCCGATTTTTTTATATAGCTTTTGCGCCGTTTCCTGCGGCGTACGCGATACGTCGAGGGGAACCGTGACCGTTTCTCCCGTTTCATAATCCACCGCTTCAAAATCCTTCATGCCCTTTTTCAGGCGATAGATATTTGCCGTGATGAGATCGGCGCGCTTTTGCAGCTTTTGCTCTTTGGCGGCGTCACGCAGCGTGGCTTCATATACGCCGATCAGCTTTTGCAGCTTTGCGTAAATTTTATGAACCGTTTTATAGAGCGCTTCCCTTTGCTGTTTTAGACGCGAGATCAACAGGCGCCGGCCGTAATAGAAATCCAGCGTTTCATTGACCGTAGGAAAGGCCCTGCGCGTTTCCGCCGGATAGGTTTCATAGGGAATGCACGAAAAGAAAACGGGCATTTTGTCCGCGTTAAATTGTACGCATGGCGCAGGATGGGAAACGGCCCGCTGCAAAAAATCCCGCATGCTTTCGGCAAGCCGCTCCACAAGCTTTGGGGATAATTCAGATGTGAGTAACACGCCAATCCCGGAACGGTGTAAAATTTCCTGCGCAGTTTGCAGCGAAACACCGTCAAAAACAGAAACAATATGGTTGACGATTTTGGTATCCCTATGCGTTGTAAGCGCCTCCATAAGCGTCGTGGGGGAAAGCGTGAGGGGATCAAATTTTGTCTGGGGCGGGTTTTCATAACGCGCACCGGGCAGCACCTGCCGCTTACTGCTCATATCCACGGATACGCGGCGGATGCTGTCGAGGATTTTATCCTCCGCATCCGTAAGGATAATATTGGAATATTTCCCCATGATTTCGATTATAAGCCTGAGCGTAATGGGGTGGAGCAGTTCGTCCTTTGTTTCGAGCGTAAAGACGACGACGCGGTCGAGCCCCCGCTGTTCAATGCCTGTAATATGTGCGCCGGTCAGGTATTTGCGCAGGAACATGCAGAATACCGGCGGCACCTTTGGATTTTCTTTTGTATTGCGCGTAAGGTATAGGGCGCAGTCGCCCGCGTCCGCGTTCAGCACCAGCCGGAGCGTTCCTTCCCCGGCGGAATAAAGCTGGAGCACGACCTCTTCCTTGCCGGGCATCAGCACCTTTTGTATTTTAGCGTCGGCGCACCGTTCCTTCAGTTCGGCTACGCACGCGTGTAATGTCAAACCGTCCAGTGTCATAAAGCGTCCTCCGTCTCATTATTATACCACATCTGATTGTGTGAACACAGGAATTGTGTTAAAATGAACGCAGCAAATAAGCGGGAGAAAATGATGAGAGACAACGGAAGAAAAACGGATGAACTGCGCCCTTTGGACATTGAAGTAAATATACTGAAGAATGCGCAGGGGAGCGCGTTAATCAGCACGGGGAACACACTGGTTTTATGTACGGCAATGCTCGAAGATGGCGTGCCGCCGTTCCTTGCGGAAACGGGCGACGGATGGCTGACGGCGGAGTATTCCATGATGCCGGCTTCAACGCCCCACCGGAAAAAGCGCGACGGGGCAAAGCAGGATGGGCGGAGCGTGGAAATACAACGGCTGATTGGCCGTTCCTTGCGCAGCGTATGTGATTTTAAGGGGATGGGCGAATATACGGTTTACATTGACTGCGACGTGCTGAACGCGGACGGAGGGACGCGTACCGCCTCAATCAGCGGCGCATTTGTTGCCGCGGCGCTTTGCATCGATAAAGCGATGAAACGGGGGTTAATTAAAAAGTCCCCGCTTAAAAAGCATATTGCCGCAGTATCTGCAGGGATTGTAGGCGATGTTCCCATGCTTGATTTATGCTATACGGAGGACAGCGGCGCACAGGCGGATATGAATATGATTGCGGCGGATGACGGGAACATTGGGGAAATACAAATCTGCGGGGAAAAGCGCACGGTTACGGAAAAGGAATTCATGAAGCTGATGGCCCTGTGCAAAAAAGGCATCAGGGAGATTATTACGAGCCAGAAAGAAATTTTGAAGGAAGAGGGAATTATAATATGAGACAGCTGATTATCGCGACCAATAACCAGGGAAAGGTCAGGGAGATCAAAGCGATCCTTGGAAATTTTTACGATGAGATAAAATCTTTAAAAGACGCCGGGATTGCGGCCGATGTGGTGGAGGATGGAGACAGCTTCCATGCAAACGCGAGGAAAAAAGCCGTAGAAATCAGTGAAATGGTGGAAGGCGATGTGCTGGCGGATGATTCCGGCCTGTGCGTGGAAGCGCTCGATATGGCGCCGGGCATCTATTCGGCGCGTTTTTCGGGCGAAGGCGCAAACGATGAAAAGAACAACGCCAAGCTTCTGTCTATGGTGAAGGACAAGGAGAACCGCCGCGCATGGTTTGTGTGCGCCCTGGTGCTTGCAAACGGCGGAAAAGAAAAACTGTATGTGGAAGAGCGTGCGGAAGGGAAGATTATTGACGAGCCGCGCGGACAAAACGGATTTGGCTACGATCCTCTTTTTTATGTGGAAGAATATGGACAAACCTTTGCGGAGATTCCGCCGGAAGTGAAAAACAAAATCAGCCATCGCGCCAAGGCGCTCGCAAAGCTTCAGGAAAAAGTACGGGAGATGTAAGTGGAACAGTATATACATGCCCTTGTATTAAGCGATACGCATGGAAATAAAGGGGCAATCGACGCGGTTTTGGGGCAAAACCGTGATGTGGAATACATTTTTCATCTGGGCGATCATATACGGGACGCCCGCTATATCGACCAGAACACGCGCGCCAGGGTTGTTTGTGTAAAAGGGAACTGCGACGTGGGCGATGCGGGCAATACGGAAGATACAATCGTTTTGATGGGACAGAAGATATTGCTCGCGCACGGGCATCTTTACAAGGTGAAATATTCGTATGACCGATTGTTTTACCATGCCCGGGAATGCGCCGCGGCGGCCGCACTGTTCGGGCATACGCACAGGCAATACTGCGAGTATGAGGACGGCCTTTGGATGGTGAATCCGGGAAGCGCCGGCGCTTCGCATGACGGGAATATCTGTTATGCGACCATGCTGATTGGCAAGATGGGCGTTGTCCCCAAGCTGAAAACATTAAAAGTATAAAAGACAGGCCGGGACAGGGCCTGTTTTTTGTTTATATGCATACGCCGCCGGGTAACATAAAAAGGAACGGATGGTCGGCTGGTATGCATAAATTTTGGAGTAAAGCCACACCTTATTTGAAATCATTTTTAAGATGGGTCCTGTGTTCGGTTGCGGTGGGGGCCGCAGCGGGAACAATCGGCTCTGTTTTTTGTATCCTGATTAACCAAAGCTCACAATTTTTCACGGAACATAATTGGCTGGTCTGGTTGCTGCCGGTTGGCGGCATTTGTATTGTTCTGCTGTACCGATGGTGCAAAAAAAGCCACGACAATGGAACGGACACCGTAATTTTTTCCGTACGGAGAACGGACCGTATTCCTTCCGTTATGGTGCCCCTTATCTTTATCAGCACGCTTCTTACACGTGCCTTCGGCGGATCGGTCGGCACGGAAGGGGCGGCGATCCAGCTTGGCGGTGGGCTTGCATCAACGCTGGGCAGGCTGTTCCGTATGACTGCAAAGGAAAAGAAGATTATGATTATGTGCGGAATCAGCGCCGGTTTTGCAGCGGTGGTGGGAACGCCCGTCACCGCAATTGTTTTGGCGCTGGAACTTGCAGGCATCGGCGTGGTTTTTTATTCGGCCCTCCTGCCCTGCGCCTTGTCGTCCGTTACGGGTTTTTTAATCGCTTCCGCGTTCCGCATCGATTTTCCGCGTTATATGCTGGAGGGAATTCCGGCCCTCGGCCCCATATCGATTATACAGGTGGTTATCCTGGCGGCATTATGCGGACTCGTCAGCATTTTGTTTTGCGTTGCGCTTCGGAAATCAAAGCAGTTTTACGAACATGTTTTTCCTGGTAAAATGCCGCGCATCATAGCGGGTGGTCTTATTATTGTGGGGCTGACTTACCTGGCGGGGAATAACCTGTATAATGGAGACAGTATTGGCCTTATTGGCGCGGCGGTGAACGGGACCTCCGCGCCGCAGGATTTTTTATGGAAAATTGTATTTACCGCCCTCACGATCGGCGCCGGATATAAAGGAGGGGAAATCGTTCCGACCTTTGTGATTGGAGCGACCTTCGGCGGTTTTGCCGGGAACCTGCTGGGGCTTTCGCCATCGATGGGCGCGGGGATTGGGCTGGTCTCTGTATTTTGCGGAGCGGTGAACTGCCCGCTGACCGCGTTCGTACTGGGGCTGGAAGTATTTGGATCGGGAGCAGGACTGTTTTTCCTGCTGGCTTGTGCGGTCAGCTATGTTTTTTCGGGCTACTACGGGATTTATCCCAGCCAGAAGATATGGTTTGACAAACTGCGGGCGGTATTTGTGGGAAGGAACGCCGAATAAGGGAAAACGGAAAGCTGTTTTAATTAATATAAGGCCCGGCATACCCGGACCGGGCAGGCTGAAAACCCCGCCTGAATTTTTTATAGTGTGTTTGAAATGACGGTATAAATGCTGTATAATAAATTATTATCTACATAGAAATTTATATGGTATTTGAAAGGGTCACAAAGCATGAATTCTGTATATTATCAGCTGAAATTGGACCGTGATATTCCTGTTCCGCTTTACTATCAGCTGAAACAGTTTATGATTCAAAATATCGAAAATGGGAAGCTCAAAGAAGGCGACGCCGTTCCGACCGAGGAAGAGCTTTGCGAGATTCTCAATATCAGCAGGGCCACGATCCGCCAGGCATTCAGTGAATTGGTGACGGAGGGGCATTTGAAACGCCAGAAGGCCAAGGGAACCTTTATCGCAAAGCCCAAAGTGGAAGGCCGTTTTTTCCAGGTGATTGAAAGCTTTAATGACGAAATGAGGAAAAAGGGCCTGCAGCCGTCCTCTATGGTTGTGGATTCGGGAACGATGAACGACAGGGAAGTGCTCGAGCAACTGGGGCTTGATGGCCGCTCGTCCTGCGTGTATATCAACCGCGTGCGTTATGCAAACAATGATCCGATGGTATATGCGCGCACCTATCTTCCGTCGAGGCCCTTCAAGGAGCTTTTGAAGGTAGACCTCGGAAAGCACTCCCTTTATAAAACGATGGAGGAAAAATTCGGGATTGTGGTACACCGGGTTTCGAGGAGACTGCAAGTGGGGCTGGCGGACGGGGAACTCTCCAAGCTGCTTGCAATACCGGAAGGGTCGCCGATCTATGTGGTCTATACGCTTTCCTATACGAAGGATGGCACGCCCGTAGAATATTCGATTGCAAAATATCGGGGAGACCTCAACGAATTCCGTATCGATCTCGAAAGGGGATAAAGGGCGCCTGCGTAAGGCTGTCTGCTAAAACGGATAAATAAAAAGAATCCATCGTACAAAATATGATGGATTCTTTTTCATCCGCTTTTTTATGAGCGTTCGAAATCTTCAATTGATTTTGAGATATTGTGCGGGATCGGGTCCCAGCCGATCTTCTTGAACAGGGCGGCAATGGAAATCGGGATATAGGTGAGGATGAAGAACGGAAAAGAAAATGTATACAGGATTTTCTTCACCGCGCTTGTGTCGTGGATTTCCTTCCATTCCGTAACCGTGGTAATCAGCCCTACAAGGAACAGCATAATGTAGAAGTTGAACAGCGACGAAAAAATAGCCGAGGTAGTGGTGGAAAACACAAGATGCTGGATATAGAAGCTGCTTCCCATCATGCCGTTTATGAGGAAGCATGCGTTCACCAAAATGCTCGCGAGGGATACGAAGATTGCCGGGGCAATTGTGATGAACATGTCATAGCAGGCAAACCGCCGCTCGACGGCAAAGCCTTTCAGGAGCCCTTTTGTGTATTTCCCCAGAACCTGGTAGAAACCCTTGGACCAACGCAAACGCTGCGTCCAGGATTGCTTCCATGTGCACGGCTGTTCATCATAAATCTTTGCATCGCCGCAATAGCCGATGGTTTCCCCGTCGATGATGCTGTCAACGGAAAATTCAATATCTTCCGTAAGCAAATGATGCTTCCAACCATGGTTTTTCTGGATTATGTCATTATGGATCAGGAAGCCGGTTCCGGAAATCGCACAGCTCGTTTTGAGCATCATACGCGGGTTGTTGAGGTATTTCGATTCGCGGAGGAACCACAGGGAATAACCGGCGGAAATCCAATTGGTGCCGTAGTTTTTGGAATTGCGGTAGCAGGTGAGCACACGGTAGCCCTGGTCGAAGAGCTTGTTCATCTCCGCTACGTAATTTTCGTCGAGAAGGTTGTCGGCGTCGAATACGAAATATCCTTCAAAAGCATTTTTGCCATAGTCACGCTTAATGGCATTCAGGGCATAGCTTAAGGCGTAACCCTTTCCGACATATTTTTTGTTATAGCGCTCGTAGACATGCGCGCCCGCCTTTTCGGCGACCGCTGCCGTATTGTCTGTGCAGTTATCGGCAACAACAAAGATATCGATTTTATCCTGCGGATATTTTTGCTTTTTGATACTGCTGATGAGTTGGCCAATCACTGCGCTTTCATTGCGGGCCGCGATCAGCACTGCAAAATGATGATTCTTTCCCGCAGGAACGGGTTTTTTCGGCTTCCTGAAAAGCGCGACCACAACATAGATTGCCTGATAAAAATAGAGTGCGGTGAAAAGTATGAACATTGCTAAATTGAAGTTTGTGATAAACGATAACAAATTAAGCCCTCCTTCGCCATGTACGGCCATTTTTTAATGAACCGTCTTTTTCACACAAGTTCAGATTATAGCACAGTAGTATGTCAAAATCCATGTGTAAATTCTGAACATTTCATTACAATTTGTATTTTGCCTATATTTCTAGATTGATACCCCGTTTGCGAAGGTAGAATAATTAAAATATGAATAAACAGCGGCCCATAAAGATTTCCTGTCATGGAAATATGGAAAATCGATTGACTTTTCAAGGGGCGTTTGCTATAATTTTTAATTGTCAGCCGAGGCTGGAATGTTTTAACGACGTTGCGCCACAAGTGCTATGCGCCTGTAGCTCAGTTGGATAGAGCAACGGCCTTCTAAGCCGTGTGTCAGGGGTTCGAATCCCTTCAGGCGCGCCATAAAGATAATTGAACATGGTGGGTATAGCCCAGTTGGTTAGAGCGCCAGGTTGTGGCCCTGGAGGTCGTGGGTTCGAATCCCACTACTCACCCCATTTTTCTTTTATCTTTAGTCATTGGGGTATCGCCAAGCGGTAAGGCACTGGATTTTGATTCCAGCATTCGTAGGTTCAAATCCTGCTACCCCAGCCAAAAAAATATTTGCAGATGAAAAAAAGCTATACACATTTCTGCAGTTATGATATAATAATTCACGGTTCATGTGAAATGACCCACTAGCTCAGGTGGTAGAGCACTTGACTTTTAATCAAGGTGTCCGGAGTTCGAGTCTCCGGTGGGTCACCACGTCGCGGCAAGTTCCGCGATTTCAAAGCCCTCGCAAAGCGAGGGCTTTTTCATGCTCCACTGCCGCTCCTTTTCCCCGCCGAACTCATTTCGCTAACGCTCCATTCGAGTTCAGCGGGGCCCCGTTTTGTCTGCCTCTGTTTTGTATTAATGAAAACACGGAAAAGCCCGTAACCATGGAGGTCGCGGGCTTTTCTCATATCTGCGTACTACTTGATTTTTGGAACGTTTTAGTGGTAAGTGTTCCAGAGGTGTACTGGATCGTATTCCAGCATTCATTTTTCGAGGACGTTTTCGTCTCCTGAATTTGCCTTTTGCGGAGCAAAACCAAGGATATTATCCATTGCCGCGGTTGCCCTTTGCTTGATCACGAGGGTGCTGTCAATATACTGATCACTGGTTATTTTGACGCTTGAATGGCGCATAGTTTTTGATAGCGTAACAATGTTGACACTGTTTTCCTGCATCAAGGTGCCATAGGTATACTGGGGGCGCGGAAGTGAAAAAGCGAAATCCCCGATACAATGAAATGCATCAGGGATTCCTAAAAATTACCCATTGGCTTGAACCTCCAAGCCTTCTATATAATCGCCGTAGCGTTACTTATAAATTAAACGGTAAATATGAACCCTAATCAAAGAAAAGATGAACAATTTGTAAATAGTTCAGATCAGGGGAAATTTGCCGAAGAACGCGGCTTATAGCAGTATAGCGAAAAACCACCACAGCATAAGGCCGATGCCGATCAGGAAAAGCCACCACAGCACCTTAAGCTTGATGAGGAGCCATACAAAGGCAATAATTAATACGATGGGTATAATAATCAAGAACATACATGTTTCCTCCTGTTATTGGTAGGGAATAGATAACCACGGTTTCCGGGGCTGAAACAAAACATAGCAAAACCTCTCACATCTAATAGATGGAGGGGATGTTATGGATAAGAATATATTCGATCAGGCATGGCTGTTGTATCAGATGACAAAAATTAAAATTGACGAAGTGAGGAAAGCAAAATGTTTTCGGCAGCCGGTTCCGGTGGCAGGACATGAGGAAACAATAGGCTTCCTGCAAGAGGTGGCGGATGTACTGTTTTTTATACTGACAAAGGAGGATAAAGAGGGGCGTTTTTTCTGATCCCCGGCAAATAGAAGCGAAGCGTACCCATATTGTTACCACACTGCCCAGTCTTATCGAACGGCCTGTGCTTAAATGCCACGTAGGCGGGTCTTTTTTGCCTGTCAAAAGCAATAATCCGGAAAAAAGGCCCGGGTGCGGGGAGCGCTCAATTGACATTGTATACATATCATACTAAAATTAAAACATTGAAGTATAAAAAATAATAGGAGGACATCCGTATGGATAATGATGTTTTTTACAACCCGACAAAGGTGATATTTGGGAAGGGAACCGAGCTTCTGTGTGGGGAGGAAGTTGCAAAATACAGCGACAAGGTTCTCCTCCATTATGGAAGCGGCAGCGCTGAACGGTCAGGGCTCCTGAACCGGGTGCGCGCATCCCTGCGGGCCGCAAACATTACGGTTTACGAGCTTGGGGGAGTGAAAGCAAATCCACGGCTTGACCTGGTTTATGAAGGAATTAATATTTGCCGTTCAAACGGCATCGGTTTCATTCTTGCGGTGGGCGGCGGCAGCGTAATCGATTCCTCGAAAGCGATTGCGTGCGGTACGCCGAACAGCGATGACGTGTGGGACTATTTCCTTGGAAAGAAAACGGCACAGGCATTGCTGCCGGTGGGCGTGATCCTGACCATTCCGGGCGCCGGGAGCGAATCCTCCGACGGGATGGTTATTACAAACGAAAAGACGATGGCAAAGCTCTCTTATGGGGACGACCGCAGTCGGCCTGTGTTTTCCATCCTCAATCCGGAGCTTACCTTTACGGTTCCGGCGTATCATACCGCCGCGGGTATTACGGATGCAATTGCACATGTAATGGAACGGTATTTCACCAGGACGGAGCATACGGACGTGGTGGACCGGATGAGCGAAGCTGTGATGCGCGGCTTGATGCGGAGCGCAAAGAAGGCGGTCACAGACCCGGAGAATTACGACGCGCGTGCGGAGATTATGTGGGCGTGCAAAATTGCCCACGACGGGACTCTCGGAATGGGCCGCGAGGAAGATTGGGGTTCGCACCAGATTGAGCATGAACTCTCGGCAAAATATGACGTATCGCACGGCGCGGGCCTTGCGGTTGTTTTCCCGGCGTGGATGAAATATGTTTACAGGAAATCCCCGAAACGGTTTATCCAGTTTGCGATGCGCGTCTTTGATGTGGAATATGATGTAAATGATCCGGATTGGACGGTTTCGCAGGGGATCAAACGGTTCCTAAGCTTTTTAAAGACGATCAGCATGCCTACCTCCCTGAGGGATATGGGTATCAATGATAAATCGGTACTCGACGAGCTTGCGCACCGTTGTGCGGAAAACAACGACGGGTCGGTTGGGCATTTCGCGGTGCTCAACGAGGCGGATATCCGTAATGTACTCGAATTGGCTTATTAAGCGAAAAAAAGCTCCCGGAATTTCCGGGAGCTTTTTTGTATCCTTGCGCTGGGCCGCCCGGATGAAATATGGTATGATGTTTACGGAGGGAAAACAATGCGGATTTTACATACCTCAGACTGGCATCTGGGCGTTACACTAAATAATGTGTCCCTGCTTGAAGAGCAGCGGCTTTTCCTTGAAAAGCTTTATGAGATTGTGGATGTGGAAAAAATCGACCTGGTTATGATCGCCGGGGATGTTTTCGACCATGCAGTGTCGAATGCGGACGCGATTTCTTTATATAATGAGGCAATGACGGCGCTTTGCGTCGAACGGAAAAAGAAGGTGCTTATTTGTGCCGGAAACCATGATGGAGCGGCGCGCCTTTCCTCGTGCGGCGCGCTTCTGGAACGTGCCGGGCTTTATGTGGCGGGAAGTGTGCGCGATGGAGTAAAACGGGTTGAAACGGAGGACACGGTATTCCACCTGCTCCCGTATTTCTCAATTGACGAGGTGCGCTACCTGTATCCGGAAGATGAAATCAAGAGTTATGATGCGGCGATGCGCGCGGTGATAAGACACATCGGGAAGGACCGGAAAAGAAATAACGTTTTGATTGCCCATTGCTTTGTAACCGGGGCGCAGCCTTCGGAAAGCGACCGTTCCGCAATGGTGGGCGGCGCGAACATGGTGGGGGCGGATGCGTTTGAGGGCTTTGATTATGTTGCGCTGGGGCATCTGCACCGGGCGCAGGAAATCGGCGGGAATGTCCGTTACAGCGGATCGCCCGTTAAGTTTTCTTTTGCCGAAGCAAATACAGAAAAGAGCGTGACGGTTATCGATACCAGCGATTTTTCGCGGCAGGAGGCCGTGCTTTTTATGGAGCATGATCTGCGGGTCGTTAAAGGAAATTACAGCGAAATTTTAGATGCGGCGGAAACGGATGCGCGTCGGGAAGACTATCTGAAAATTGAACTTCTGGACGAATATGCCCATGTCGAAATACTCAATACGCTGAGGAACTATTATCCAAACCTGCTTTCGCTTGTCGGGAAACAATTACATAACACGGAAACATCGCTTTCCATAGAAAAAGCGGCAAGCCTTCATCCCGAAGATATTATGATGATGTTTTACCGGGAATATACGGGCGAGGAGCCAAATGAAAACCAGATGAAATGGTTCCGGAAAGCAATTGAAGCCGAACAAAAAGGCGGTGACGCGCAATGATGCCGGAACTGCTGAGCTTTGAAGCCTTCGGGCCTTACGTAAATAAACAGGAAATCGATTTTCATGCGTTTGAAAAAGCAGGGCTGTTTTTAATCCATGGGAAAACGGGAGCCGGAAAAACAACCGTGCTGGATGCAATGACCTATGCCTTGTTTGGGGAAAGCAGCGGCGGCGGGCGCGGAGATATCGCCGCGATGCGAAGCGATTTTGCGGCGGATGACCGGGATACGAAGGTGGATTTTATCTTTTGCACCAACGGAAGGCAATACCGGTTTACGCGCGAAGTACGGGTTCGTACCAAGCGCAATGGTGAAAAAGAGCTTCAATCCGCACAAAATGCTTTTTTCAAAAATGACGCGGGGGAATTTGAACCGTTTTTTGAAAACCCGGGGATAAAAAATGTGCGCCAAAAGGCAGAGGAGATTCTGGGACTAACCTATGAACAGTTCCGCCAGGTTGTGCTCCTTCCGCAAGGGAAGTTTGAGCAGCTGTTGGTTGCGGATTCCGCAGAAAAAGAAAAGATACTGGTAACGCTTTTCAAGGCGGAGCGGTGGCAGAAAATTACGGATTGGCTTTGTGCGCAGGCGCTTGAATTGAAGCATATCCGCGATGGGGTAGAGCAAAGCCTGCAGACGGTTCTGCGTCAATATGACTGTGAAACGGAAGGGGAGCTTGGGAAGCTTTTGCTGTCGCAGAAGGAATTGCTTGCGGAGCAGGAGAAAAACTGTACGAACGCTTCTATGCAACTTGAGGCTGCCGAAAAAGCACTGAAAAACGCGCAGGCAATCCAGGCGTTGTTTGAGGAATGGGAACAGGCCCGGAAAAAGGAGGACGAGGCGGGCGCGCAGGAAGCCGCGATGCGCGGACTTGAAGTGCGGTGCGCGCAGGCGGAAAACGCGGCGCAGTTGATGCCGGAGCGCCGCGAGGTTACGGCCTTCCAGCAGCAATGGAAGGAATATGAGAAGAAGTCCGGCGAAGCCGGGACGCAGGCAGAACGCCTCAAACAACAGTTGGATCGTTGCGCGGCACTGATCGGCGGGTACGCGGAACGCTCACAGCATGACAAGGCAAAGAAAGCAGGGGAAAAAGAGGCGCTTGAAAAAGAACTGAGACAGGCGGAGGAGGAATATCAGCGGATTTTTTCCGCCTATATGGGAGATGCGGCATATATGCTTGCCGAAACCCTGGAGGAAGGAGCGGCGTGCCCGGTTTGCGGGAATACCCATCATCCGTCTCCGGCGGCGAAGCCGGGGGAAAAAATAACGGAGCAGGACGTGCGGCAGTCGGAAAGCCATATCCAGGCGTTGAGGAAACAGCTTGCAGAAAAAGAAAAAGAACTGTTTTTTATCGAACGGGAAGCGGAAGAATGCAAAAAGGGTATGAGAAAGCTTGGCCTTGAAAAAGGCGGAATACAGGATTTATCCGAAAAGCTTCCCGACCTGAAAGAACTCCTTGAAGATGCGGAAAGGCTGCTGCTGGAATATAAAACAGCGCAGGATTCCCTGCGGCTTTACCGGGAGGAAGGCGCGCGGGCGAAGGCTGTTTTCGACGAAGCGGTCAGCCGTTTTAAAGAAGCCTGTGAAGAGAAAGGGTTTCAAACAGACGAGGAATTCCGTGCGGCATATTTGCCGGAGCGGGAGCTTGCGGAAGCCCGGCAGAAGATACAGGATTATTATGTAACGAAAAAGCTTGCGGAAGAAAGCGCGCGAATCCTTGCGGAAAAATTGCAGGGCGTTAAGCCGGTTGAGCTTGCGCCCCTTCGGGAAGTGTTCGGCCGGTGGGAAAAAGAAAAGAAAGCATCGGAGGCAGCGCTTGCGGAAATACGGGCGGGCTTGGCGTTGCTGGAGAAAGCGGCCGGTGCGGTTGAAGCGTATGAAAAAGAGCTTGAAAAGGCGACTGCAAAATTCGTGGAGTTGGATCAGTTCTCCAAAATATTGAGGGGCTCGAACGGAATCAGCTTGCAGCGCTATGTGCTCGGCGTTATGCTGATGGCGATCACCCAGGAAGCAAATGTCCTGCTCAAAAAAGTGCATGACGGAAGGTATCAGCTTTACCGGTCGGTGGAAGGAGCAGGGCGCGCGCGCAAGGTTGGACTGGGGCTTGAAGTGTTTGACTCCTATTCCGGGGAGCGCCGAAGCGTTAAAAGCCTTTCGGGCGGCGAAAAATTCCTGGTCGCGTTGACACTGTCGCTTGGACTGTCGACCGTCGTGCAGGCCCAAAGCGGGGGGATTCATATTGACGCGCTGTTTATTGACGAAGGATTCGGTTCGCTTGATCCGGCTTCCATTGAAAATGCGCTTGACGTTCTGGCGTGCGTGAGGGGTGGTTCCAAGCTGGTTGGGATTATTTCACATGTCCAGATGCTGAAAGAAAACATTGAAACAACCATCGAAGTGCGGAAAGACCGCGCGGGAAGCGATTTGATAATAAATTGTTAATTTTCGGGACGTCTCCTTGAAATAGAAAAAGCCTTGGAGTATCATGTGTATAAATATGGAGGAGGACGCATATGGCTTTCGATAAAATGGATTGGCACGCAGTGACATTCCCGGACAGCATTCCCTATGAAAATGCGGGAACCCATATCGGAATGTACCTTGCGTGGCTGGTAAATAACGACCTGATTCAGGAAGACTGGCTGGAGGAATTCGCAGACGCGTTTGACCGCGTGCGCAGCCGGGAAATGACGGGCCGCGACCTTTTGATGGAATGCTTTGACGAAACCCTGATGGAAGACCTGATGGTGGAAGAAGCGCTGGAATTCACAGGGGAATATTATGATTCGTCCTATATCGATGATTTTGTAGATGCGCTTGCAAACGAAGGAGTTGATTCGGAATTTGCCGTTTATCTCCATGAGGACACATGGGAAAATTACGACAGGTTGGAACCCGTTATCAACGAAAAATTTGAAAAATGGAGAAATCAGGAACTGGATTAAAAAAAACGCCGGAAGGCGTTTTTTTTAATCCCTGCTATTTGACCCCGCGGGTAAAATGACCGCGCGTAAATTCACCGGGGGGCGTATGCGGCTTTCCCTGCATGGCCTGGCGGTATTCCCGGACCAACCCGGCGCATTGCTTCGGGGATTCCGTTGTGAAAATAAGCCGGAGCACATTTGCGCTGACAGAATCGAGCTTATCCGCCATATAAAGGGGCGCGGAATTGAGGATTGCGACCCGACAGCCGGGGCCGACCCGCAGAATGGGAAAGCTTTTCCCCATGCGGTCCGTAAGAAGGGCTTTTCCCGCCATGGTAGGACAGTGCTTTTTGTCGTTGCAGCGCATAGGGCAATGCGAAGTGGTCATCAGGGTAAGCCTGCCATAGACGATTGCTTCCGTCGGCAAAAGATCGGGCAGGTCGGCGATTTGCGCCGCGTTAAGCTCGACGCTTACGGTTGCGCGTTTATAACCAAGCGAGCGCAGTGCTTTTAAGGTCTGGCCGTTCATTGCATGCAGGGAGGCATCCGATATTTTGCATGCTGCTTCCGTATCCGTAAGCGTGGTAAGCAGCTCGCCGTCAAAATTGAAACGGGAATTACTTTGTTCCCCGTCATGCGAGATAAGCGGATGTGCGCCGATAACCTGCGCATGGTCCCGGGGCAGGTCATTTGCCCAGCTTGCGGAATATGGGACATACAGGATATCCGCCAGCGGCAGGACGGCTTTTGCCTGCTCCGCTGTCAGCACCTGTGCGGCCAGCTTACGGGGCTTTTTACGCTTTCCCTTTTTTAAAGGAACATAAGTGCCGAAAGGGTGGCCTGCGGGAAGGGCGGGCCGTTCTTTCGCCTCGCTTTTCGGAAAAACGGAAGGAATGCTTTTTGCAAAGGGGCGGTCGGTAAATCCCCGGCGGCTGAACACCTTCAAAAGATCGCTTTTATCCTTTTCCGTAACGGGTCTCCCATCGAGCGCCTTGCGGTAAATACGCGTGACCGTCCCTACGTATTGCGCGGGTTTCATGCGACCTTCGATTTTTGCGCTTGCGATCCCGGCCTGCGCGAGCCGGGGGATGTAGTCGATCAGGCAGAGGTCCCGCGGAGAAAGCAAACGGCCCTGCTTCCCATTCGCGGAATAGCCGAGGCGGCAGGGCTGCGCACACAAGCCGCGGTTCGCGCTCCTCCCGCCAAAAAGACTGCTCATCAGGCATTGCCCGGAATAGCAGGCGCACAGCGCGCCATGCACAAACACCTCGAGCTCCGTTTCCGTATTTTCCCGGATGGCGCAAATTTCCGAAAAAGAAAGCTCGCGGGCGAGGACAATACGGCGGAATCCAAGCTTTTGGAGGGCGCGCACATTGGACATATTATGCGCAGTCATCTGTGTGCTTGCGTGCAACGGGAAGGAAGGACAAAGCTCTCTCAGAAGCATTGCACAGCCGAGGTCCTGCACGATAAACGCATCAATTCCCGCCTGCACGGCGGTTCTTGCCGTGTCAAGCCACGCGGGAATTTCGCGGTCCCGCACCAGCGTATTGAGCGCGAGATAGAGCCTTACGCCCGCGGCATGCGCAAAGGACGCCGCCGCGGCAAGGTCGTCAAAATTATCCGCGAGGTTGCGCGCGCTGAAATTTCGGGCGCCGATATAGACTGCGTCTGCGCCGTTTTCCACGGCGGCCTTTAAACTGTCCCACCCGCCGGCAGGTGATAAGAGCTCCATAAGCCCCTCCTTTCTGTTTCCTACCTATTATAACATATACGCGCGTGGGGGAATCCCTTGCGCAGATGTGCTTTTTGGTATATAATAAAGTGTTTTTAAGAAAGGGAGAAATAAAGTGGTAAGAAAAGATTTGAGAAATATTGCAATCATTGCGCACGTCGATCACGGCAAGACGACGCTTGTGGATGAAATGCTGAAGCAAGGCGGCTCCTTCCGGGACAACCAGGTTGTGGCGGAACGCGTAATGGACTCGGGAGATTTGGAGCGTGAACGGGGGATTACGATTCTCGCGAAAAACACCGCGACTTATTATAATGATGTAAAAATAAACATTGTAGACACTCCGGGACATGCGGATTTTGGCGGCGAGGTGGAACGCGTGCTGAAGATGGTAAACGGCGTGCTGCTGCTTGTGGATTCGTTTGAGGGCCCGATGCCGCAGACGCGGTTTGTGCTCCAGAAAGCGCTTGAACTGAATCATCGCGTAATTATCGTAGTGAATAAAATGGACCGGCCGGATGCGCGGCTGAACGATGTGGGGGAAGAAGTGCTGGAACTGCTCCTCGAGCTCGATGCGACGGACGAGCAGCTTGACAGCCCGATTATTTATTGCTCCGGGCGTGAAGGGACCGCAACCATGGACCCCAACCGGAAGGGAACGGATTTGAAGCCCCTTTTCGATACGATACTGGACTATATCCCCGCCCCGGAGGGCGACCCGGACGGCGCGCTCCAGATGCTGGTGTCCTCCATTGATTATAATGATTATGTGGGCAGGATTGCGGTTGGCAGGATTGAGCGCGGGACAATCAAGACGGGGCAGGAGGTTTCCCTGTGCGATTACCATGTGGAAGACCTGTGCACCAACGGCCGGGTTACGGCGATCTATCAATACGACGGCTTGAAGCGTGTGGCGGTGGAGGAAGCAAAAGCCGGCGACATTGTGGCGTTCTCGGGCCTTGAAAACGTAAACATTGGAAACACCGTGTGTGCGCCTTATGAATTCGAGCCGATTCCATTCGTTAAAATATCGGAGCCGACGGTGGAAATGACCTTTTCCGTGAATAACGGGCCGTTTGCCGGCAGGGAAGGCAAGTATGTTACCTCGCGCCACCTGCGCGACCGCCTGATGGCGGAGCTGCGCAAGGACGTTTCCCTGGGGGTGCATGAAACGGAAAGCCCGGAAACCTTTAGGGTCCTCGGACGCGGCGAGATGCATCTTTCGATTCTGATCGAGACGATGCGCCGTGAAGGCTATGAATTTATGGTGGGCGCGCCGAAGGTGCTGTATAAAACCATCGACGGACATATGTGCGAGCCGATCGAGCGCCTGCTTGTCGATGTTCCGGCGGAAAGCGTAGGCAGTGTGATTGAAAAGCTTGGCTCGCGTAAATCGGAAATGGTCCATATGACCCCGCAGGGTGAACGCATGCGGATCGAGTTTAAAATTCCCGCGCGCGGTTTATTTGGTTACCGTGGGGAATTCCTGACGGATACGCGCGGCGAGGGCATCCTCAATACGGTGTTTGACGGCTATGAACCCTATAAGGGCGATATTGAGAAACGTTCCGTGGGCTCGTTGATCGCCTTTGAAACGGGAGACGCCGTAACCTACGGCCTGTATAACGCCCAGGAGCGCGGAACCCTGTTTATCGGAGCGGGCACGCCCGTCTATATGGGAATGGTGGTCGGCTCGTCGCCGAAGAACGAGGACCTTGTGGTGAATGTTTGCAAGAAGAAGCATGCATCCAATGTGCGCGCCTCGGGAAGCGACGATGCGCTGCGGCTGATCCCGCCGAAAAACATGAGTATGGAAGAGATGCTGGAATTTTTGGGCGACGACGAGCTTTTGGAGGTGACTCCCGAAAGCCTGCGCATCCGAAAAAGGATTCTCGATCATCAGCTGAGGATGAAAGCGAACAAAAAATGAAAACGCCCGATGAAGTTTTACGCAATTGCAAAAGGCCGGAAGGAGTTTTGGGGGAACAAACGATCCTTCGCATGAATGAAAGCCACGCGGAGTTGACCGCATGGGGGCTTTCGCATATCGACGTGGGGGATGATGCGGTTATCCTTGACGTTGGCTGCGGAGGGGGAAAAGCGCTTAAACGCCTTTCCGGGCGTGCAAAAAACGGAAGGCTGTTCGGCGTTGATTATTCCGAAACGTCCGTCGGTGTGGCCAGGCGTGAGAACGAGGCGGATATCGCGGGCGGAAAAATGGAAATTATCCACGGAAGCGTTTCCGATTTACCGTTTCGGGACGGTATGTTCGACATCGTCACGACGGTTGAAAGCTATTATTTCTGGCCGGACCTGGCCCATGATTTCCGGGAAGTGCGCCGGGTGATGAAGGATGGAGGCGTTTTTGCGATCATTGCGGAAATGTATAACCATAAGAACCAGAGCGAGGAAGACAAGTACATCGTAAAAACGCTGGAAATGCACAACAATACCCCGGGGGAACTGGAAAATATGCTCCTGGGAGCGGGATTTGCGAAAGTAACCGTAGACACCGATGAAGAAAACGGATGGCTGTGCGCAATAGCGGAAAAATGAAAAAAGCGCAGAAGCGCTTTTTTATTGGCCGATTCCAAAATTCAGTCGGCAAGCCTTTTAAGCATCCACGCCATGTTTTCACCGAGAAGTTTCATGGTTTCAAGGCCCTCCGCGTCCTGTTCCCAGTCGTCCTGGCCGTTTGCCATCATAAAGTTCCAGTGGGAAGAGGTTACGATGGGCATCTGGCTTGCCTGGAACAGGTAGTTGATGGAAGCAAAGGTAAAGGTTTCGCCGGAACGGCGGGCTGCAACGACGGCGGCACCCGGTTTGTTCTTGAGCAGGAACCCGTTGTTGCGGGTTACGCGGCCGAGACGGTCGATCAGGCATTTCGTTTCGGGCGTCATGTTTGCAAAATAGACCGGGGAACCGATGAGGATGCCGTCGGCTTCAATCGCCTTTGTAATAAAATCGTTCATTTCGTCGGTGGCGATGGAGCACCGGCGGTCCGGAATGTTTTTGCAATGGCCGCAGTCGATGCAGCCGCGGAGCGGTTTGCCGCCGACCTGCACGATTTCCGTTTCGATACCGCGGGCGTTCAGTTCGCCACAGGCGAGCGACAGGCTGTGATAGGTATTGCCGCGCTTGTGCGGGCTTCCGTTAAAAGCGATTACTTTCATTCTCAGATTCACCTCCGGTTGTTTTCCACCAGTATAACACAAACGGAGAACCGGAAAACAGAAATATGCTTCCCGGGATGGTGCGGAAGGTCTAAAATTTTTCTAAAATATGTTCTTTTTAAGAAAGGACAATGCTATACTGTTTCTGGATATTGATGCAGTAAATTACAACTACGATAAAGGAGAAACCGATGGAATTTTTGGTAGAAGGTTTTGCCGCGCTCACATGGCAGCAAATCGTTATGTTTGCCGTGGGGGGCGTACTTATTTTCCTTGCGATTTCTAAAAAGCTGGAGCCTGCGCTTCTTTTGCCGATGGGCTTTGGCGCCATCCTGGTGAATATCCCGTTCTCGGGCGCGGTCGACCAGGTTATGTCGGGAATCGGGCCGGTAAACGGAATCATTGATTGGCTGTTCAGCGTAGGGATTTCAGCATCGGAAGCGATGCCGCTTTTGCTTTTTATTGGAATCGGTGCAATGATCGACTTCGGCCCCCTGCTTAAGAACCCCAAGCTGTTATTTTTCGGAGCGGCGGCCCAGTTTGGTATCTTCGCGACGATCTTTGCCGCCTCGGGAATGGGCTTTTCCCTTACGGATGCGGCCTCTATCGGCATTATCGGCGCCGCGGACGGCCCCACCTCGATTCTCGTATCGCAGGTGCTGGGCAGCCAATACGTCGGCGCGATTACGGTTGCGGCGTATTCGTATATGGCCCTTGTGCCCATTATACAGCCGCTTGCGATCAAGCTCGTGACGAGCAAAAAGGAACGCGCGATCAAAATGGAGTATCACGGCGAGGACATCCCGCGGATCGCCAAGATTTTGTTCCCGATTGTGGTGACGCTGATTGCGGGGCTTGTCGCCCCGGCCTCCATTGCGCTTGTCGGGTTCCTGATGTTTGGCAACCTGCTGCGGGAATGCGGGGTGCTGGACTCTCTTTCGGACACGGCGCAAAAGGTGCTGGTGAACCTTATTACCCTGCTTCTCGGCATCACAATCGCGTCCACGATGAAGGCGGAAAATTTTGTTACCCTGCAGACGATTTTTATTATGTGCCTTGGACTCGTGGCGTTCTTCTTCGATACGATTGCGGGGGTTTTGTTTGCAAAGCTCATTAACCTGTTCAGCAGGAAAAAGATCAATCCCATGATCGGTGCGGCAGGAATATCGGCGTTCCCGATGTCCGCGCGGGTCGTCCAGAAGATGGGCCTTGAAGCGAACAACCAGAACCACCTGCTGATGTTTGCGGTAGGGGCGAATGTTTCCGGGCAGATCGCTTCGGTGATTGCCGGCGGCGTAATCCTCGGGCTGGTTCCGGCGCTGATATAGCAGAAAGGAAGAAATTATGGATGCAATCTCAGGTTCCCTCCAGCTTATGTGGCAGGGGATGGTTTCGATCTTTGTGGTAATTGCCGCGATCTGCGTGGCCGTTATTATTGTAAATAAAGTGACGAAAAGGAAGAAGCAATAGGTTTGGACTGCGCGGGAATTTTTCGGGAAAAGAATGTTACATTATATGGAAGCAGCGTATTGCCCCGTGGCTTGCGGGTGTATGAATCGCTGCCTAATGTAATTTCGTTTGCCCTGCCTTTGCCGCAGGCAATTGTGCAGGAGGTGGCGGAAAAGGGCCCGACGAAAACTTATTTCCATCATTACCGTACCTGCAACGCGTATATTGACCATATCTCCTATACGCTTGTGCTGGCGATCAAAGCGGAAGGATATGACGCGCTCTATATTCCGGCTTCCCAATCCGTAAGCGAGGACGGCTACCACGGCCTTTTTCCGCACAAAGCGGCGGCGGTGCTCTGCGGGCTGGGCGGAATTGGAATGAACGATTTGCTGGTTACCCGGCGTTATGGGGCGGGAGTCCGTCTCGGGACGGTGATGACGAACATGCCTGTTGTGCAGGCCGAAGCCGTTGAAAATCCCTGTAACGGGTGCGGGGTGTGTGTGCGGGCGTGCCCGAGCGGGGCCCTTTTTGGAAAGAAATGGGAAGCTGCGGATTCCGTTGAAGCAATGATAGACGTAAGGCTGTGCAGTGCCTATATGAAAAAAACATACCAAGGAATCGGCAGGGGAGCCGTATGCGGAATCTGCATGGCGGCCTGTCCAATCGGGCGGACGTAGCCCGTTTTCCACTGCATAATTTTGAAAAAAATATGAATAACTTATTACGAAACTATTTACAAAACGACCCGAACATTGTATAATAATCAAAGTTATAAGGTGAAATGGTGCTTTATAACTTCCTAAAAAAACAGAGGAGATTAATATGAATCATATTATATCTAATGTTAAAGAGGGCTTTTCCAAAGCATTCAGTGCGGCGAAAAGCAAGCTTTCTCAGGTGAAAAGTTCGGTTTCCAATATCCATGTAAGTAACGGAAAATCAAGAAAGGCTGCAATCCCGTCTGCGGGAAGCACGCGGGCAAAGATTACCATGCAGCGGCCGGCACGGCACCAGACGCGGCGGTATACGGCGCGGCGGGTGAACCAGAAACGGTTTACGGCGGTTGTGGCAATTGCGGTTGTGGCAATTATGGTTCCGGTTATGGTTATGGCCGCAAACGGAGACACCGCACAGGTGGAGCCCGAGGCACCGGAAATGGTGCAGGTTGCAGAATATAATGTAAACGCACCGGCAGAGGTAGCTGCTCCGGAAGCTGAGCCGGTATTAACAGATACGACGCAGGCGGCTGTTGAAGAGACAACGGTGGCGGCGGGCGAAGAGGACGCGGCAGTGGCAGGGACGGCGGAAGAACCGACCCCAAGCCCGGAACCGACCCCGGAGCCGACTCCCCAATATGTTATGCTGACGGAAGGAATGAACGATGCTTCCGTACCGGCGCTGCAGCAGAGGTTGATGGACCTCTATTATATGGGCGCCGATGAAACGACGGATTATTACGGACCACAGACGGCACAGGCAATCAAATATTTCCAGAGAAAACATGGACTTGCAGTCGATGGGGCGGCAGGGCCGGAAACGCAGGCATTGCTGTTCTCTGACCAGGCAAAGGAATATTCGATGGCGCTGGGCGCGGAGGGTTATGATGTAGAGCGGATGCAGGAACGCCTGATGGCGCTGGGCTATCCGATTTCAACCACAAGCGGCTATTTCGGCGAAGAAACCGAAAAAGCGGTGAAGTATTTCCAGAGAATGAACGGTCTTACGGACGACGGCAGCGTCGGCCATATGACGGAAGAGTTGATTTATTCGGGCGAAGCTGAAAAAGCCCTTGAATATGAAGCGCCGAAAAAGGAAAGCGGAAGCAGTTCCTCCGGCAATAAAGGAAACGGCGGTTCTTCCGGCGGCGGAAACAAGGGCGGCGGTTCGTCAGGCGAAAGCTCCTCCGGCGGTTCGTCAGGCGGCGGTGGCGGTTCATCCTATACGGCTAACCCGGGTTCTGTAGAAGCCTTTATCGATGTGGCGCTGGCGCAGGTCGGAAAAGGTTATACGCTTGGTGCGAAAGGCCCCGACGAATTTGACTGCTCCGGGTTCGTATATTATGCCCTTAAGCAGAGCGGCAACGGGATTGGTTATATGACGTCCGGCGGTTGGGCGAGTTCCGGTTATACGACGGTGGGCTGGGATGACCTGCAGCGCGGCGATATCGTGTGTGTTTCAGGACATGTGGCGATTTACCTTGGCGACGGCCAGGTGGTCGACGCTTCCTCCGGACAGGATGCGATTGTTGTGAGAAATATGGGTTCGTGGTTCCAGAGCCGCTTTATTTGCGGAAAGAGACCGCTGTAAGAGTTCCAGGAACAATGATAAGAACGGATGCAAAAGCGTCCGTTCTTTTTTTGCGTTCTTGTATAGTTCACATATATTTGCTATAATATCTTCTCAGCGGGAGGTAGTTATGGCAGAATACAAATTGGGGCTTGATATTGGCTCTACCACGATCAAAATCGTATTGATCGATGAGAAAGACAATATCTTGTTTGAAAGATATCGGCGTCATTTTTCGGACGTCAGGGGCGAGCTTTTAAATCTGTTCAGGGAAATTGCGCAGGAATGCGGTTCATATACGGTAACCTCGGCCATCACAGGCTCCGGAGGGCTTTCGGTTGCCAAGGTTTTAGGGCTTCCCTTTATACAGGAAGTGGTTGCGGGCGCACGTGCGACACAAAAATATATTCCGCAGGCGGACGTTGTTCTGGAGCTTGGGGGAGAAGACGCAAAAATTACTTATATGAAGCCGTCGCTCGAACAGAGGATGAACGGAACCTGTGCAGGCGGCACGGGGGCTTTTATCGACCAGATGGCAACCCTGCTCAACACAGACCCGATGGGCCTGAATGAGTTTGCAAAGACCTATGATACGATTTACCCGATTGCCGCACGCTGCGGCGTGTTTGCGAAAACAGACGTACAGCCGCTGATTAATGAAGGAGCGGCCAAGGAAGATATTGCCGCCTCCATCTTCCAGTCGGTTGTAAACCAAACCATATCCGGTCTTGCCTGCGGCAGGCCGATTCGTGGAAACGTTGCGTTCCTGGGCGGCCCGCTCCATTATTTAACGGAGCTGCGCAACCGGTTTATCGAGACGTTGAATTTGAAAGACGAGGCGATTATCCATCCGGAAAATTCGCATCTTTTTGTTGCGCTCGGCGCGGCGCTGATGGCGGAAGGCAAGGAGTTCCAAATCAGCGAGCTTCCCGGGATGCTCGAGAATGCGGGCGAAGGGGAGCATGAAACACGGCGGCTGCGCGCTTTGTTTGAAAACCCGGAGGAATACGACGAATTCCAAAAACGGCATGCACAAAAGAATGCGGTGCGTGCGGAACTGAAGGAGGCGGAGGGCGCGTGCTATCTGGGTATGGACGCTGGAAGTACGACGATCAAAGCGGTCCTGATTGACGATCAAAGCAGGCTTCTGTATTCCCACTACCATTCAAACGAGGGGAATCCGCTTGATTCCGCGGTAGAAATTGTACGTGATATTTACGCTAAAATTCCTCAAAATGCCTATATCGCAGGCGCGTGCGTTACAGGCTACGGAGAAGCAATCATAAAAGAAGCGCTGAAACTCGATCTTGGAGAGATTGAGACAATGGCGCATTATAAGGCGGCGGAATTTTTTAACAAGGATGTTGACCTTATCATCGATATCGGCGGGCAGGACATGAAATGCCTGCGGATTAAGAATGGCGTTGTAGATGGAATCATGCTGAATGAAGCGTGTTCCTCGGGATGCGGGAGTTTCCTGCAGACCTTTGCGTTTTCTCTCGGCATACCGATTCAGGAATTTGCGCAGGAGGCGCTTAAGGCGCGGAATCCTGTCGATCTCGGAACACGCTGTACCGTATTCATGAACAGCCGCGTAAAGCAGGCGCAGAAGGAAGGAGCGACGGTGGGGGATATCTCTGCCGGGCTTTCCTATTCGGTTGTAAAGAACGCGCTGTATAAGGTAATCAAGGTCAAGGACCCCCAGGACCTTGGCAAAAATATCGTCGTGCAGGGAGGGACCTTTAAGAACGACGCGATTTTGCGCTCCTTTGAACTGGAGCTCGGGCGGGAAGTCGTCCGGCCGGATATTGCGGAGCTTATGGGCGCGTTCGGCGCGGCGTTGCTTGCAAAAAAGGAAATGAAAGGCAAGCGGTCCGGGATTATATCCAGTGAGGAGCTCGGGCGTTTTACCTATAAGGGAAGCTTCGCGCGGTGCGGAAAGTGCGAGAACAGGTGCATGCTTACGATTACGACCTTTGAGGACGGCCGGAAATTTGTTTCGGGGAACCGCTGCGAAAAGGGAAGCGGCATTGCGCGCAAAAACGACATGCCGAATCTGTTTGATTATAAGCTGAAGCGTGTTTTCGATTACGAATCCCTCAGCGAGGCGGAAGCGCCCAACGGAACGGTGGGAATTCCGCGCGCGCTTAATATTTACGAGAATTATCCGTTTTGGCATACGATGTTTACCAAGCTGGGCTTCCGGGTTGTGCTGTCCGATCCGTCCAGCCATTCCATGTTCCAAAAGGGGATGGAAACGATTTCGTCAGACACTGTTTGCTATCCGGCAAAGCTGATTCACGGGCATATCGAGAACCTGGCCGAAAAAGGTGTAAAACGGATATTTTATCCGTGCGTTCCTTTCGAGCGCAAGGAATTCGACAATACGAACAACCACTATAATTGCCCGATCGTGACCTCGTATCCGGAGGTTATCAAAAACAATATGGACGTTCTCCATGAAAAGGGGATTGAGTTTATTAATTTCTTCGTGGCGCTTGATGAACCGGAGTTCATGCCCCAAAAGATCATGAAGGAATTTGGTAAATACGGAATTACGGAGCAGCAGGCCAAGGAGGCCGCAGAAGCTGCGTACGCCGCTCTTGACGCTTTTAAACAGGATATGCGGGAGCAGGGCGAGAAAACGATCAAATGGCTCGAGGAGACCGGAAATACGGGTATTGTGCTTGCAGGGCGGCCATACCATGTGGACGCGGAAATCAACCACGGAATCCCGTCGCTTATCACGAGCTACGGCCTCGCCGTATTGACGGAGGACAGCGTGGCCCATCTGGGACACCTTGAGCGCCCGATCCGGGTGATGGACCAATGGGCGTTCCATACGCGGCTGTATGAAGCGGCGGCGGCGGTGGGCCGTTATGACTGCCTACAGCTGGTGCAGCTCAATTCATTCGGCTGCGGGCTGGACGCCATTACATCGGACGAGGTGCAGGAAATTATTACGGCGGCGGGAAAGATTTATACGCTGCTTAAAATTGATGAAATCAGCAACCTCGGGGCGGCAAAAATTCGTATCCGTTCCCTGATTGCCGCATTGAAGGAACAGAAGGAAGAACAGGCCGGGAAGCCGAAGCAGGAACGTAAGGACGCCGTATGGCACCGGCGTATTTTCACAAAGGAAATGCGTGAGAAGGGCACCATCGTTTGTCCGCAGATGGCGCCGCTCCAGTTCCAGTTTTTGAAGCAGGCGTTTGATCCTACGGGGTATAATTTTACGGTATTGACCGAGGTAACCAAGGAAGATATCGACGTAGGCCTTAAGTATGTAAACAATGACGCATGCTATCCGACGATTATCGTTGTGGGACAGTTGGTCAATGCATTCTTAACGGGAAAGCTCGACCCGGACAATACGGTCATTATGCTGACGCAGACAGGCGGCGGCTGCCGTGCGTCCAACTATCTGGCGTTTCTGAGGAAAGCGCTGAAAGAGGCGGGTTTCCCGCAGGTGGTGGTGGTGTCGATCAATTTCTCAGGCCTCGAGAAAAACCCCGGGTTCCGCTTTACGGGCGGCCTTGCGATGCGGCTGCTGCTTGCGATTCCGTTGGGTGATTTGCTGCAGAAGCTGTTGCTTGGGACGCGCCCGTATGAAAAAAACAAGGGCGAAACGAACAAACTGTTTGATAAGTGGGTCAAAAAAATACAGGATATTGTGGAGCATACCCGTTATTTTGGCTATCGTAAGGCTGCAAAGCAGATGGTCAGGGATTTTGAGGCGATCGAGCGCACCGGAGAGGTGAAGCCCAAGGTGGGGATTGTGGGGGAAATTCTCGTGAAATATCACCCGGACGCCAACAACCATGCCATCGACGTTATTGAAAACGAGGGCGGCGAAGCGGTGATGCCCGCATTGATGGAGTTTTTCACATACAGTTTATACAGCTGTAAATTTAAGCATGAAGAAATGGGAAAATCCAAGGGCGTTTATAAGGCGGCTATGTTTGGCATCTGGCTGGTCAACTGGTTCCGCAACCCGATCCAGCGGGCGCTTCGGAAGAGCAAATATTACGAGCCCTATCCGGATATCCGCCATTTGGCCGAGCACGCGGAGGAGATGATCTCCTGCGGGAACTGCACGGGCGAGGGATGGTTCCTGACAGCCGAAATGCTGAGCCTGATAGAGGAAGGAACCCCGAATATCATCTGTGTCCAGCCGTTTGCGTGCCTGCCGAACCATGTGGTGGGCAAGGGAATGATCCGCGGGATTCGGAACAAATATCCCCAGGCGAACATCGTGGCCGTGGATTACGATCCGGGCGCCTCGGAAGTGAACCAGCTTAACCGGATCAAGCTGATGATCTACAGCGCATTCGAGAACCTGAAGGCGCAGCAGGCAGACAAGGAAAAGAAAAAAATATCATAATCAAAAACACGGCCGCGCACGGCCGTGTTTTTTCATTATTATTTCAATTCGACATTTTCAAGCCCTCGCAGAAAAGGAAGGAGGCGGTCCTTCATGGCGATGGCGTCGTCGTAGCCGACCTGGTATTGTGCGGATAATTTCCCCGGGTCTTTCTCCATTCTCCCCGCAATGATAGGCTTTGAAGGACGGATAATGAGCGCGTTTCCATCGCGTTCCTGTTGCTTAGTAATTTCGATGCTCTTATTGTAATACCGATACCGGTTGGCAATCGTATGTGCAAATTCTCGGTGGGCGGGATAACGCACATAGGGAAACCAGCTCATCCTGCTCTTTTTGTGCTGGAAACCGGCGCACCGGGTCAGTACAATTATATTTTTGGCGTTGCCCTTTGCAAGGGAATATTCGATGGGAATGGAATCGCTCGCACCGCCGTCCATCAGCTTGTGCCCGTCCACCTTAACAATGGTGGACGCCATCGGGATCGCAGCCGTCGCACAAAGATATTTCATGTCCGCATCATTATCCAGGTCGGAAAGCTGCTTGTAAAAAGGTTTTCCCGTCTCCACATCCGTAGCGACGATTGTAAGCTTTTTTCCGGAATTTTTAAATCCGTTATAATCAAAAGGAATGATGTTTCGCGTTACTTCATAAAATACGTATTTCATTCCAAAAAACGAACCTGTTGTAAAAAAGTTCCAGGCGCTCAGGTATTTTCGGTTGATACAGGTATTATAAATGGTAAGGTTCCGGCCCTTTTGCCCGGAAACATAGGAGATAGCGTTGGCGGCGCCCGCGGAAACGCCTACAATATCTTCCATATGGATGCCCAGGTCCAGGAACGCATCCAGGACGCCCGCCGTGTAAGACCCGCGCATTCCGCCCCCTTCAAGTATTAAGCCTGCTTTTGCCATAAAAATTCACCTCAGTTTTGTATTATAACTTTTTACAAACTAAAAATCAAAAGTATGGTACAATATATCACAAAGGAGTACATTTATGATTGGGGTAATTTTGATACTCGTTTGCGCGGGTATCCTTTTTCTTTATTTTTTTGCAACGGCGGGCTCGCCCGTGCCTTCATGGCTGAAGGATTTCAACTATGCGCACAGGGGGCTGCATTCGGCGACGGCTCCGGAAAATTCCATTCCCGCGTTTGAGCGCGCTGTCCGGGAGGGATATGCAATCGAACTGGATGTGCACCGTTCCAGGGACGGCGTGCTGATGGTGTTCCACGACGACGACCTCGCCCGCATGACGGGAGTCCGGGGCAGGATCGAGGATATGACGCTGGACGAACTGAAAGCGCTCCGCCTTGCCGGAACAGAAGAAGGCATCCCGACCTTTGACGAGGTGCTGGCGGTTGTCAACGGGGAAACGCCCTTACTGATCGAACTGAAAAATACGGGCCGCGCCGGGAAACTGGAGATCAGTCTTTACGAGCGGCTGAGGACTTACGGCGGCCGCTTCGCAATACAGTCGTTTTCACCATATTCCGTTCGCTGGTATTATAAAAATGCGCCGGAAATCCTGCGCGGGCAGTTGTCCGCGACCTTTGAAGAGGGGGCGGAAGCAATTCCCGCATGGCAGCGATGGGGCTTGCGGCATTTAATCACCAATGTGATGTGCCGCCCCAATTTTATTAATTATGAAATGAACGGGGTGCGGCAGCCTGTCGTGAAGCGGCTTCGTAAAAGGGGAATACCCGTATTCGCATGGACGGTGCGGTCGGAAGAAGAGCAAGCTTCCGTACAATCCTATGTCGATTCCCTGGTATTTGAACAATTTGAACCCAAAGGAGAACGGCGTGCGTAATAAAATTTTGTCGGTATTGGTCATCCTATTCGGGGCGCTTTCCTTCCTGATATTTGTTCCGGGCTTCTTCTGGGCCGGCCTGGTCCTGGCAATCGCCGGAGTTATAGTCGGCTCTGCTACGTTAAAGACCCTGCATCTTTTTTCTGTGATCGGGATCGTGCTTTCCCTCATTGCCTGCATCTTCTATATGGCGATGATGGGGAGCGCGGGCGTTTCGATCTTCGGCTGACCCGAAATACTTGTTTCGGCGGCTTACTCCGCCGTTATAAATAAGTAAAATGAAAAATGGGAGTAAGCTCATGAATGTTTATGATTTCAGTGTAAAAAAGATGAACGGGGAAACGCAGGCGCTGCGGGACTACGAGGGAAAGGTTTTGCTTATCGTTAACACGGCAAGCAAATGCGGATTCACCCCCCAATTTGAAGGACTCGAAAAACTATACCAGGCATATAAGGAAAAAGGACTCGTGATCCTTGGGTTCCCGTGTAATCAGTTTGCCGGACAGGACCCGGGCACGAATGAGGAAATCAAGGAATTTTGTTCCCTTAATTATGGAGTGACATTTCCGATGATGGCGAAAATCGACGTCAATGGGAAGGATGCCGATCCGCTTTACAGGTATCTGGAGTCACAAAAAGGATTCGAAGGCTTTGATATGGAGCATCCGATTGGTCCGAAACTCGACGAAATCCTTCGCGGCGAGGATGAGAACTACGCACAAAACAGCGATATCAAGTGGAACTTTACCAAATTCCTGATTGACAGGGACGGCGCCGTCATAGAACGGTTCGAGCCGACCACCACTCCGGAAAAAATAGCTCCCGCGATTGAAAAGCTGCTCTAAAAGCCTGAAACACCGCCTGTGGCGGTGTTTTTTTGTAAATTCGAAAAAAAAGTAGTATTCTCTGCGATTCTAATATAAAATAGGACTATCAACTGTCAGTGAAGAGGGTGGAGCAATGGCGGAAGATTTCTATGACTTTACAAGTACAAAAATAAGCGGTCTTTCCAGTACGGAAAAACAGATTTTTAATTTTGTGGTCAGGAACATGCATGTTGTGAAGGATATGAGCATTCGCGATTTGGCGGCCGCCTGCTTTGTCTCCACGACCACATTATTTCGTTTTGTTAAAAAGCTGGGCTTTTCGGGTTACTCCGAGTTTACGGCAATGATCCGGCTGACGGAGCGGACCTCCAAAAATATTGCGATCCCGAATGTAATCAGCAAGAAGGATTACCAGGAGGATTACCTGAAAAATGTTATCGAGGCGGTAAAGGTAATCAGCAACGACAAGATTGAACTTTTTAACAGGATTATGGACCGGTATCCGGTGGTGTATATCCTTGGCCTGGGGCTCAGCGCCGATGTCGCGCAATATCTGCGGCGGATTCTTACGGTGCTCGGTTATCATGCGGAAACGCCGGTGGAAGAGTACGAGATCAATTCCGTGCTGAAGCGGATCAAACGGGAAGACGTTCTGATGGTGCTCTCTTATTCCGGGAATAACCAGAAACTTGCGCGGTATATCGAGCAAATTGTTACGGTGGCGACGCCAACCATCATATCGATTACGCGGGCGGACAACAATATTATACAAAATATGAGCGATTTGAATTTTTATATGTTTGCGGATGATATTTCAATCGATGGAATAGATATTACATCCCGGTGCGGAATGATCGCGGTGATAGAAACCCTGATGTATAAACGGATTACGGAACGAAAATGATTTATCTTCAAGCAAAAACGGAGCAGCAGCCTGCTCCGTTTTTATTTGAAGACAAAAACCTAAAATAAACCGGCGGTCTCTCCGTTTTCATCCAGCGTAATGTTCATTGCGGCCGGCTTTTTGGGAAGGCCGGGCATACGCATGATCGTTCCGCACAATACGACGATAAAACCTGCGCCCGAACTTAGCGATACGTCGCGGACATCCATCGTAAAATCCTCCGGCGCTCCCAGCTTTTTCGGATCATCCGAAAAGGAATATTGCGTTTTGGCAATACAGACAGGAATGTTTGAATACCCCTGGTCCTCGTACATCCTGATTTTCTGCTTTGCCGTCTTGGAGAAATCGACACGCGCCGCGCCATAGACCCGGGTAGCAATATCGTTTATTTTCTGCATAATTGGCGCGGCGTAATCGTAGGGGTGGCTGGGGGAGGAATGATTCAATATGGAATCCGTAACAGCGTCCGCAAGTTCAAGCGCGCCTTCGCCGCCCTTGGCCCAGACGTCGCACAGGGCAGCCTTTGTTCCCAGCGCTTCCACCTGCTTGCGCACCTCGTCAAGCTCCGCCTGTGTATCGGTTGCAAAATGGTTGATGGCAACGACAACGGGCAGGCCGT
This sequence comes from Christensenella intestinihominis, assembly GCF_001678845.1. GTDB lineage: Bacteria > Bacillota > Clostridia > Christensenellales > Christensenellaceae > Christensenella > Christensenella intestinihominis. Next base: position 461,150 of record NZ_MAIQ01000001.1, on the reverse strand, counting down.
AAATATTTTTCAGCGTGTGGAGATGGCGCTGGAGATTAACGATCCCTTTCTGCACGGCGGCTACATTTTCTGTTTCCAACTGGTCTTTTGGAACACCGCCGTGGTATTTCAATGCCCGGACGGTGGCGACAAGGACAACCGCATCCGGCCACAGGTCTGCCGCGCGGCATTTGATGTCAAGGAATTTTTCCGCGCCAAGGTCGGCCCCGAAACCAGCCTCTGTCACAGTATAATCAGCAAGGTGATTTGCCATCCTGGTGGCGATGATGCTGTTGCATCCATGCGCGATATTGGCGAAAGGCCCGCCGTGCATGAGGACCGGAGTATGCTCCAGGGTCTGGACAAGGTTCGGCTTGAGCGCCTCCTTGAGGATCACGGACATTGCGCCGCCCGCGCCGAGGTCTTTTGCGAGCACCGGTTCTCCGTCCAGATTATAGCCGATGGTGATCCGGTCGAGCCGTCTCCTGAGATCATCCGGATCAGAAGCAAGGCACAGCACCGCCATGATCTCGGAAGCGGCCGAAATATCGAAGCCATCCTGGCGGGGAACGCCGTCCGTCCGTTCGCCAAGGCCGCAGATAATATTGCGAAGGGCGCGGTCGTTCATATCCATACAGCGCTTAAAGGTGATGTTTTTCACATCGATGCGCAGTTCGTTTCCGTGGTAAATATGGTTGTCGATCATTGCGCACAGCAAATTATTGGCCGTTGTTACGGCATAAATATCGCCGGTAAAATGCAGGTTAATGTCTTCCATTGGAATTGCCTGTGCATATCCGCCGCCCGTTGCCCCGCCCTTGATGCCGAATACCGGGCCGAGGGAAGGCTCGCGCAGGGCAAGACAGGTTTTCCGCCCCCTGCGGGAAAGCGCGTCGGCAAGGCCGATGGAAACGGTGGTTTTTCCTTCGCCCGCCGGAGTTGGATTGATGGCGGTCACGAGAATCAACCGGCCGGGCTTACCGGCCTTTTCCAGCTGTTTCAGGTAGGAAAGCTGCACCTTTGCAATATCTTTTCCATAAGGAATCAGCACATCGCCGGGAATAGAAAGCTTTTCTGCAATCTTCGTAATGGGTTCGGCCGTTACGGAGTTCGCGATTTTCAAATCATTATTCATAGATGTCACCCCTGTGATAATTTGGCTATTGCTTCTATTTTCGTTCATCTGCATATGTTTGTCAATGTGTGTTATAATAATAGGCATGGAACAGGAACTGGAATTTTTTAAAATTGACGATACCTATTATGGGGGAGACCAAAACTGGCACACTCACCACATGATGAAGCTTGGCGGCTGCTCGGCCGTATGTGCGTGCGAACAATGCATTGTACTGGCGCGGTCATTCCCGTCGCTGGCCAAGCTGTACCCGTACGATCCGCTTCACGTGACGAAAGAAGATTTCCTGAAGTTTTTTGAGCTGATGTTCCGCTATATTTACCCGGGGATCGGCGGCCTCACCAGCATTGACAAATTTGAACGGATGTTCCTGCGGTATGCGCAGTATGCGGGAGTGGAACTTGCGTTTGAAAAGCTTGACGGGCATGCCGGGGCGTTACAGGCGGAAGAATTTGTCAGGCGTGCAATCGGGGACGGAGTTCCCGTGATGTACCTGATGCTGAAGCATGCCGATATTGCGTTCGACGAATATGAATGGCATTGGTTCAACCTGACGGGCTATAAAACGTGCGGCAGGAAAATGGAAACCACCTTTGCGACATGGGGAAGGAAGTGCTCGTTTGATTTCGCCGCGGCGTGGGATACCGGGAAGTTTTGGCGGGGCGGAATGCTGCGGGTTGCGAAGAGGTGCCTGAAGTAGCCGCGAATGTTGGGGCTTTGGGCGGAAGTAAGCAGGAAAGCACTTTACATCCGGGTAGGTTTTTAATATACTTATAAAATACGGACTTATGGCCTGACATAAGACGTGATTGGCGAAAGGGGCATTTCAAAGGGCATGAAGAGGAAATTGATCGTATTACTTGCCATCGTGATTGCGGCGGTGGCTGTTTTGGCAGGATGCGGCGGCGCACAGGAGATCAAGCGGCCGGAGTCGGATGGAACGACCTTCACGGTGACGGGGTCCTGTACGGCGGAGCTTTCCGACGGAAAGCTGGTCGTTTCCGGGGAAACCAACCTGATGGACGGCATGAACGGCATCATCAGTGTTCTGAATTCCGACGGCACGCGGATTGAACAACAGAAGATAACCAAGGAAGGGGACAACCTGAAGGCGGAATTTACCGTGACGGAGGATTGGCCGGAAACGGTTTATGGGTTCATAATGTTTGATACTTCCAAATCCGACGGCCAGCCGGACGAAGTGAAGCAGGCGTACGGGAAAAAATTCCAGAACCTCGTGGGGGACGACCTGATTTGGGACAAAAACGGAATTATTGTCGTATTCCAAAGCGAAGCGGTAAAGATAAAATAACGGGCTGCACGGCGGCTGGGATGACGCCTGCGATTCATGAGAGGCGGGCGTTGCTTTCCTTGTGGGGATAGGAGCTGGAAACAATGAATGAAATTAAAGAAATAGCGCAGAGAATCAGCGTTTTGCGTGAGATCGAAGAGATCGGCATTGAAGAAATGGCGCAGCTTACCGGAAAAACCGTAGAGGAATATAAGGAATATGAAGCCGGCGGGAAGGATTTTTCTTTCAGTTTTTTATATACGCTGGCGAACCGTTTCGGGGTTGATATTACGGAGCTTCTGACGGGCGATAATGCCAAGCTGAAAACCTTCACCCTGGTAAGGAAGGGCGAGGGGCTTAAGATGGAGCGCCGCAAAGCCTATAAATACCAGCATCTCGCGCCGATCTTCAAGAACCGGGCCATGGAACCGTTCCTCGTAACGGTGGAGCCGAAGGATACGGATGCCGTCAAAAAGAATGCGCATGAAGGCCAGGAGCTCAACTATGTCGTGGAAGGAAGTATGACGATTTTTATTCATGACGCAGAGATACGCTTAAATGAAGGGGATACCGTATATTTTGATGCGTCAACGCCTCATGCGATGCGTGCGGAAGACGGAAAGCCCTGCAAATTTTTGGCGATTATTTCAAAGTGAGGACGGACATGAGGATATACGAGAAATTCAGCACGACAGGCTTTACAAGCTATGAGGATTTTGCGGAAAATTTTAAAACATTTGTACCGGAAAATTTCAATTTCGGGTTTGACGTAGTAGACGAGCTGGCGAAGGAAAAGCCGGAAAAGCGTGCGCTGCTGTGGACCAACGATGCGGACGAGGAAAAAACGCTTACCTTTGACGACATCAGCAAACTGTCGGGCCAGGCGGCAAACTTTTTTAAAGGCGCCGGGATTAAAAAGGGCGATAAGGTCATGCTGATCCTGAAACGCCACTATGAATTCTGGATTGCTGTTATCGGCCTGCATAAGCTGGGGGCGATTGCCATTCCAGCGACCCATCTCCTGACGAAAAAGGATATTGTTTACCGCAATAATGCCGCGGACGTCAAGATGATCGTCTGCACCAAGGACGGGGAATTAAAGGAGCATGTGGAAGATTCGGAAGCGGAATCACCCACGCTTGAAACGAAAGTTATTGTAGGGGAAAAAAGGGAAGGCTGGCTTGAGTTCTGGACGGAAATGGAAAAGTACGGACCGGATTTTCCGCGCCCGCAGGGAGAGGAAGCGACGCATAATGACGACATAATGCTGCTGTATTTCACCTCGGGAACCACTGGAATGCCCAAGATGGTGGCGCATAATTTTGTGTATCCGCTGGGGCATATTGTAACGGCTGTGTATTGGCACAATGCCGATCCCGAAGGGCTGCACCTCACGGTGGCGGATACGGGCTGGGCGAAGAGCGCATGGGGTAAGCTCTATGGCCAGTGGCTGGCGGAAACGTGCATTTTTGTCTATGACATGGATAAATTTGTCCCGGATAAGCTTTTGAAAAAGATTGAAAAGTACAAGGTGACGACCTTCTGCGCGCCTCCGACGATTTACCGCTATTTTATCAAGGAAGACCTCAGCAAGTACGATCTTTCTTCACTGAAATATGCAACAATTGCGGGGGAACCGCTGAATCCGGAGGTTTATTATCAATTTTTGGAAGCGACGGGGCTGAAACTGATGGAGATTTACGGCCAGACGGAGCTCACCGTAACGATCGGCAACTTTATCTGGATGGAGCCGCGGCCGGGCTCCATGGGAAAGCCGAACGCCATGTATGACCTTGATATCGTGGATGAGAACGGCGATTCCTGTGCGCCGGGGGAGACCGGGGAAATTGTGGTTTATACGGACAAGGAAGTTCCTACGGGGATGTTCATGGGATATTACCGTGACGACGAGCGTACGCAAAGCGTATGGAATTACGGCGTATATCATACGGGGGACGTCGCGTGGAAGGATGAGGACGGCTATTTCTGGTATGTTGGACGGGCGGACGATGTGATTAAATCTTCGGGATACCGCATCGGGCCGTTTGAAGTGGAAAGCGCCCTGATGGAGCATCCGGCTGTCCTTGAAACGGCAATTACGGGTGTTCCGCACCCGGAACGCGGGCAGATTGTAAAGGCCACGATCGTTCTCGCAGACGGCTATGAACCCACGGACGAGCTGAAAAAAGAGCTGCAGGATCATGTGAAAAAGACGACGGCGCCGTATAAATATCCGCGTGAAATTGAATTTGTAAAGGGACTGCCGAAGACCATCAGCGGGAAAATCCGCAGGGTGGAGCTTCGTGAAAAGGATCAGAAAAAGAAATAAGGTATTTCAGGAAAGGGAAAAGAAATGGAAGCGAAAACAAATCAAACAAAAAAAGCACCATTTATCATTTTAGCAATTATTATACTCGTAATATGCGCGGCCTATTTTGTAGGCTTTGGCGGCTATCTCAACGATGCGGCGGCAGCCTCCGGGTTGTCTCTGAATTTCCAGATGGTACTTTACTATCTGTACCTGTACGGCGGCATGATGGTTGCCTGCATTGCCGTACTGATGATTGTGGTCATGGCCCTGAAGAACAAGCGGGAGTTTTTTGCGAAACTGTTTGCATGGGGCACGCTGCTTCTTGCCATGCTCGGGAGCGCCGGATTTTTTGGAAACCTGGCGCAGCTTTCGAGCTTTACGTCCGCGGACCAGGGAATTGCATATTTTGCCACCTATGTGCCGTATGTGGCGCTTGTAGTGGCTTCGGTTGCCCTGATTGTACAGTGGGACGACAGCACCCGTAAAAAAGTGAACAAAATCTCGCTGGTATGCACGCTGGTTTCTATCGTGATGACGATCCTGCTGATCTCGAATGTCATGGCACAGATGAAATCGATGCTGGATATGCTGGGCACGATGCAGACGGTATATGTTTACCAGTATATCTTTATGATTGCGACCGCGCTCGTGTGCACGCTTATGTGCGCATTCTATTTCTACGTGACGCTCAGCCGCAGGAAGTTTGACTGCCACATGATCGGCATGACGGATGAAGAGGCGGAAATCGTAGAGCGCATTGAAGCACGCGTAGATGAAATTGCGGACGAAGTGGAAGAATTGGCCACGGAAGGGGAAGCGATCATCGAAGCGGAAAAGCAAATCGACGAAAAAACCAACGGACAGGTTCAGGAAGCGGCAGGAGAGGCGGAGAAAACGCCGGAAGCCGCAGAGACGGTAATTGTGGAAACCGAGGTTGTTATTGAGGAAGATACCGAGGGAAAATAAGTATAAACAGCGGTATATGCAACAGACGCCCGTGGGCAGGCCCATGGGCGTTTTTTCTGTTGCTTTAGCGAGATAAATCCCCCGGCTATGCCGGGGGTGAGAGTGTCCTTTGCTTTAGCTGTAAGACCTTTGCCTGTCGTGTTAATAAGGAAAGAGAGAAAGAACACTAAAGCCATAGGGGAACGGCTTTGCCGTTTCAACGGCGGCAGTGCAGTTAAGCATAAGGCAGAATATTCAATGCGCCATCAGGCGCGGCTAGCAAAAGACCCTTATAGGGTCAGTGCAAGCCACCAGCTAAGCTGGTGGTCTTGACTTGGAAATACAGGCGCGCTATGGTATAATATAATATCTGTAGAGGCAGGAGGGAAAGCAAATGAAAAGTTATCGTGAAGTGCTGGAATTTGAAGTTCCCCAGCGCAGGCAGTTCCTGAATATTACACCCCAGGTGGAAAAAGCGCTCGGGATGAGCGGCATACAGGAGGGATTATGCCTTGTGAATGCCATGAATATAACGGCAAGCGTTTTTATTAATGACGATGAAAGCGGCCTGCATGCCGATTTTGAAAAATGGCTGGAACGCCTTGCGCCGGAAAAACCATACAGCCAATATGCCCATAACGGTTATGAAGACAACGCGGACGCCCATATGAAGCGCACAGTGATGGGGCGCGAGGTTGTTGTGGCGGTCACAGGCGGGCGCCTTGATTTCGGCACATGGGAACAAATTTTTTACGGGGAATTTGACGGAAAGCGCAAAAAGCGCGTGCTTATTAAGATAATAGGAGAATGACCTCTTGAAACCAACGGAAGAAGAGCTTCAAAAGCCGGAGGATGGCGAACAAAAACCCGAACTGGAAAAGCTGCGGGAAAGGGATAAAGCGCGCAGGAAAGGTCCGGCGGAACGCATGTGGGCGCCGATCAAGCTGCACCTTGACGAAGATTACCAGTATGTGACGAAAAACTGGGGATTGCGTTTTTTATATTATTTTGCAATGTTCGTGGGGATGCCCTTCGGGTACCTGTTTTTTAAGATTCGCTGGGGTTTTGGCGTAATTAACAAAAAGAACGCCAAGCTCGTTAAAAAGACAGCGGCAATTACGGTGGCAAACCATGTGCATAATATGGATTCGCCGATGCTTACCTATGTGTTTTATCCGAGTGCGCCTTATTTTGTGGCGTTGAAGCATAATTTTGAAGCGTTCATTATCGGTGGGCTTGTACGCGTGCTGCGCGGGGTTCCGCTGCCTTCTGATTTGAAAAATTTCGAACATTTTTCCGAACAGATGAATGACGTGCTCCAGCATACGACACGCAAGGTGCATATGTATCCGGAAGGGGAGATTGCGCCGTATTCAAGGGAATTGCGGAAGTTTAAGAACGGCGCGTTCCATTTTGCGGTAAAAAATAATGTTCCGGTGCTTCCGATGGTGTTTGTTTTTCCCAAACCCAAAAAGGTGAAATTGATTGTGGGAAAACCGGTGTATTTAAAAGACGTCCCGGGCGCGGAGGGCCTCAAGCAACCAAAACAGACGGTTCTGATGTGCCGGTATGTAAAAGAAAAAATGCAGGAAATGCTGGATGAATATTACGGAGGACTCGAAAAATGAAAATCAGGAAAGTGGTTATTCCCGCGGCAGGGCTCGGGACGCGTTTTTTGCCGGCGACAAAGGCCCAGCCAAAGGAAATGCTTCCGATTGTAGATAAGCCGACCATTCAATATATTGTCGAAGAAGCGGTCGCAAGCGGGATTGAGAGTGTTGTAATCATCACGGGCAGGAGTAAACGGGCGATCGAGGACCATTTCGATAAATCCATCGAGCTTGAACTTGAATTGACAAAAAAGAATAAGTGCGAGCTCCTGCAGCTTGTGGAAGATATTGCCAGCATGGTAAATGTGATGTATGTGCGCCAGAAGGAGCCGCTTGGGCTTGGACATGCAATCCTTACCGCGAAAGATTTTATTGGGAACGAACCCTTTGGGGTCATTTTAGGGGACGATGTGGTGAAGGGCGATAAACCTGCGCTTGGGCAGCTGATGGATGCTTATGGAAAGTGCGGCTCCACTGTGCTCGGCGTCCAGCGGGTCGACATCAAAGATACCGATAAATACGGCGTGATTGCCACGGACGAGCCGGACGGGAGGCTGCACAAGGTTTCCGACCTTGTTGAAAAACCGGGCCCGGAAAATGCGCCGTCCGACATTGCAATCCTGGGACGTTATGTGCTTACCCCGGGAATTTTTGAGGCGATTGAAAATACGCCGCCCGGAAAAGGAGGCGAAATCCAGCTTACGGATGCAATCAGGAGATTACAGGAAACGGAAGCGGTTTATGCCTATGAGTTTGAAGGGAAACGCTATGATGTGGGCGATAAGCTTGGGTTCCTGAAGGCGACCTGCGAGTTTGCACTCGACAGGGACGACCTCAGGGAAGATTTTGCACGCTATTTGAAACAATTGGCAGGAGAAATAAAATGAGCGATATCAGGGATATCAGGCTTGCTCCTTCGGGCAGGCAAAAAATCGAATGGGTTAAGCGGTATATGCCCGTTTTAAAAAGCTTTGAAGAGGAATTTGCGCCGCAAAAGCCTTTTGACGGCTATCGGATGTGCGTATGCTGCCATCTTGAAGCCAAAACGGCGTACCTGATCCAGGTGATCCAGGCATGCGGCGCGCAGGTAGCGGCGTGTGCGTCCAATCCGCTTTCTACACAGGACGATGTGGTTGCGGCCCTTGCCGAAGGGGGCGCGGACGTGTATGCGATTCATGGAGAGACGATGGAACAGTATGAATCGCATATCAGGAGCGCGCTTAAAACAAAACCGAACCTGATCGTGGACGACGGCGGCGACGTGATTACCATGCTGCATAAGGAATTCCCCGGACTTCTGGAAAATGTAATCGGCGCGAGCGAGGAGACGACGACGGGCGTGCTGCGCCTCAAGGCGATGGAAAAAGCAGGGGAGTTGAAAATTCCCGTGATTCCCGTCAATGACGCGCAATGCAAGTATATGTTTGACAACCGCTATGGAACGGGCCAGTCCGTATGGGATGGGATCATGCGCACGACGAATCTGATTGTCGCCGGGAAACGCGTGGTGGTCGCGGGATATGGCTGGTGCGGAAAAGGCGTCGCAAAACGTGCGGCTGCGTTGGGGGCGCGGGTAATCGTAACGGAGGTAGACCATATCAAAGCGACGGAAGCCCTGATGGACGGGTTTGATGTGATGAGTATGAACGATGCGGCGGCGCTTGGAGACATTTTTATTACCGTAACAGGCTGTGAGGATGTTATTACAGGCCGCCACTTTGACAAGATGAAGGATGGCGTGCTTCTCGCGAATGCCGGGCATTTCGACTGCGAGGTAAAGGTTTCCGAACTTGCGGAAATGAGTGAAAAAGTTGTTGAGATGAGGAATAACGTGGAAGGCTACGTGCAAAAAGACGGAAGGGTGCTGAATGTGATTGCGGGAGGCCGCCTGGTGAACCTGGCGTCCGGCGACGGGCATCCGGCGGAGATTATGGATATGAGCTTTGCGCTGCAATTTCTCGCACAGAAATATATCCGGGAGAACCACGCTTCCATGAAGCCGGGACTGATGAACCTGCCCCGTGATATTGATTACAGCGTAGCCGTAAGGAAGCTGGAAGCGATGGGCGGCGCGGTAGACGTACTAACACCGGAGCAGCACAAATATTTGTATGGAGACTGAAATTATGATAGAAATACGCCATGCGGCGCTGATTACCAATAATGACCGGGATGAAGTGATCCGGGATGCGACAATACAGATTAAGGACGGAAAAATTGCCTATGCCGGGCCGGGAAAGACTGCGCCCGCATTTTCCGCGGAGCGCGTAATCGACGCGCACGGGAATATCGTAATGCCGGGTTTTGTCAATATGCATACCCACGTTCCGATGAACCTCTTCCGTTCCTATGCGGATGACCTTGACCTTATGTCCTGGCTGAACACGCGGATTTTTCCCGCCGAGGACAAGCTTACGGAGGAAAGCGCTTATTGGGCCAGTATGGCCGCGATGTGCGAACTTGCCGCCGCAGGGACGGTTGCTTTCAACGAGATGTATTTCTTTATCGATTCCATTGCAAAGGCCGCGCAGGAAAGCGGGCTGCACGGAATTCTTTCCCGCGCGGTGGTAACGCCGGCGCCCGGCGTCGGGGAACGGATGCTTGCAGAAAGCAGGGAGCTGTTTGAAAAATATAACGGCAGGGGACGGCTGAAGGTATTCCTATCGCCTCACGCCCAATATACGGTCAATACCGAAATGCTTGGGGAAATTGCGCAGGCGGCGGCGGAACTTGGCACCGGCGTGCATATGCATGTGTCCGAAACGCGCGGCGAACATGAAACCTGCATCAAAGAACAGGGCATGACGCCGGTTGAGCTTTGCAAAAAAGTGGGCTTGCTCGACGTGCCGTTTTATGCCGCGCATTGCGTATGGGTGAGCGAGCATGATATGGAATTGATGGCGGAACACGGCGTGACCGTGCTTTCATGCCCGAAAAGCAACCTGAAGCTGGCGAGCGGGATAGCGCCGCTGGAAAAAATGGCGCGGAAAGGCGTTCGGGTGACGCTTGGAACCGATGGCGCCGCTTCCAACAACAAGCTTTCCATGTGGGAGGAAATGACCTATGCTTCCTTCCTGCAAAAAGGTACAACCTATGATCCGAAGGCCATGCCCGCCGCCCAAACACTGAAGCTTGCGACGCGCTATGGCGCGGAAGCGCTGGGGCTCGGCGGCGGGATAGTTGAAGCTGGAAAAGATGCCGATATTATCATGGTAAATACGGAGGGAATCCGGTATGCGCCGGATTATGACGATATTTCCCTGATTGTATATGCGGGCAGCGACGCGGATGTGTGCATGACCATGGTCGGCGGGGATATTATCTATGAAAACGGGAAATTTGCATTCGCGGACCTTGGAGAAGTAAGGGCAAGGCTCGCGGAATACGCAGAAATAATGAAAAAGATTTAAAGGTACAAATTATGCGGAAAAAATTCAGCGTTATCCTGGTTTTAGTCCTGGCGGCGGTCCTGCTGCTGGTTTCCTGTGCGCAGGAGGGGGTCCCTTCCATACCGGATGAGGAAGAAAAGCAGGTGAAAGGGATTGTTACGGGCGGAGACGCCTCGCTTGGAGACGCCGTAAATTTGAAAGATATTAATGTGGAACAGCAGGGAGAAAATACGGTTATCACAATGTATTTCCTGAACGGTTCGCGTGTTGCGGGCGAAAGCGAATCCAAAATATCTGCGGTTCCGGAGTACAGCGTGCAAATGCTTTCCGCGCCGTTTCGGATGCAGGTCGACCTTTCCGTGAGTTATTGGGATTATGCCGAAAATAATGAAACCTATAATAACAGCGTATTGTATGGGGTGTTCAGCACGATCCATTCGGGAAGCCAGGGCAAAATTTCCGTGTTTTTCCAGTTGAACGAGAATGTAGAAGCGACAGTGAAGGAAGACAGCGACAAGCTTGTTATTACCCTTGCGCCCGAGCCGCGGACGGGTCAGGAGGCTTATTTCGTAGGGCTGAACGCTTATGAAGCCTATGAACAGAATCTGATCCCGGAAGATACGGGCCTTACCCCCACAATGTGCGACGGCCTTGCCGATATTATGCTGATTTCCGCACCGCTTAAGGATGAAGCTTCCGCGAAAAAGCTTGCGGAGGAAATCGGCCTTAAAATTGCCAATGCGGTGCCGGCCAAAAAGGCGTATTCGTTTACAATGGACACAAATGCCCTGCCGCCCTATAACAAGGATGCGGATACGGAGTCTGTCAAGGAAGAACCCGTTGTGATGAAGGATGGAACGCCAAGCGCGCTGCCGGTCCTGGTTGAGAACGGACGTTATCTTTGCACAACCGGCCAGGGAAATATTATCTACGCGCGTTCCTATGTCCCGAACAGCGGGGAGGACGTGGAACAGGTGCTGAAAGAAAAGCTGTGGATGATCGAAACCAACGGCAAAAAGACACAGCTTGAGCTCCCGGATTTTTACAGCGTAGAAAAAGCGGCGGTGTCGGCTGACGGCAGGTATATTGGCATCCTGGATTCCGGAATTGAAAACAAAGTACTGTATGTTTATGACATGCAGGATAATATTTTGCATAACCTTGGCGAGGAAGGACTGGGTACGATTACAACCTCCTTCGCATGGGATGCGGAAAAACCCGTTGTTTATGCGATGTCCGGGCTGGGAACGTCGCAGGGGGCAAATGCGCTCCAGCTTGTGAAATATGATTTTTCAAAAGAAGCGGGCAGCCGCGTAGACGCGATCGGCGGGGAAATGCCCGGCGCGGACAGCAAGATTACGCTGGTCGGCGGGAAAATTTATTTTGTGGATAAAGGCACGCAGGAAATATATTCGGTAGATATCGCTACGGAAAGCCGGGAAGTGGTGGCGCAGGGCATCGATTTTGCGGTGGCGCCTGACGGAAACAATATTGCGGCGGTCGTTCCGGTTGTGGAAGAAGGGGAAGGCAGCGAAGACGTAACGTTTAATATCGTAATCACAAACCTTTCCACCAAAGAACAGACAGAGGTGATTCAGGGAATCGGGGAAGGCGAAAGCCCCAGTCTTGGCTTCGACGCCGGCAGTGATATCCTCTATTTTACGATGTATTCCTATGAGGGCGCGACGCCGGAATACCAGGTTGCGATTTTGAAATATACGATTTCAACCGCCGAGCTGTCCTTGCTTGAATATTCGAAGACAGAGCGGATTATGCCGGGCCTGAATGCGGGAGAGATTTATATCATCAATTACTATAGCCAGAATGAAGACAGCTTTTATGTGACCTATGTCCAGACCGAAAAGTAAATGGAAAAGCCGCGAAATTTTGTTTCTCCCGCAGGGAAGGGCATAACGGGCGGCTTTTTTTATTATGCCGGTTAAACAGGATATGGAAATAAATTGGAGGAAAAAGATGAGAGCGCTCCTGGTCGCCGTAAATTCGAGTTATGTGCATACCAATCCGGCAGTTCGATCCCTTTCGGCGGCAAGCGCCGTGCCCTTTATGGAATTTAATATCAACCAGGACAGCCACGACATTTTACGCAGCATCCTTTCATATCAAGCGGAGATTGTCGCCTTTTCCTGCTACATTTGGAATATAGGGCATGTGCTCCGTATTGCGGAAGACCTTAAAAAGTCCCGCCCCGGAGTGATTGTGATCATGGGAGGGCCGGAAGCTTCCTTTTGCGCGGAAGATATGCTGGAAAGCCGGTATGCAGACTACGTGGTGTGCGGTGAAGCGGAGGAAAGCCTGAAAGAACTGCTCGGCGGGATCGAACGGGGGAACGCCGGCAATATACGGGGAGTGCTGTATCGGGAGGCCGGCCAGCTTGCCGGAAATGGGGAATACCGGCTTGTAAATAATATGCAGTTGCTGCCCGGCCCGTTTTCGGCGGGGGACCGGTATGACGGGAACAAAATTTATTATTACGAGTCGTCCCGGGGCTGCCCGTTTTCCTGCGCCTATTGTATGTCCGGAAGCCTGGGAGGGACCGTGCGCGAAAAACCGCTTGACCAGGTTAAACGTGAAATCAACGAGTTTGTGGAGCGGGATGTAAAGCTTGTTAAGTTCACGGACCGTACCTTTAACGCAAACCGGGCGCGGGCCAGGGAGATCGTACGGTTTGTCCTGAAGAAAACGGGAAATACATGTTTCCATTTTGAAGTCGCCCTGGACCTGATGGATGAAGAGATGCTTTCCCTGCTGCGCTGTGCGCCGGAAGGAAAAATCCAGCTTGAGGCAGGAGTACAGACAACAAATACACGTACGCTTGAGGCGGTTATGCGCCGGATGGACCTGGAAAAACTAAAAAGGAATGCACGCGCGATTCTGGAGCAGGGAAATATCCATCTTCATCTTGATTTGATTGCGGGGCTGCCTTATGAAGGCCTAAACAGTTTCAGGACTTCATTCAACGATATATATGAACTTTATCCGGATGCGCTGCAGCTTGGCTTTTTAAAGCTGCTTCCGGGAACCGGCCTGCGGCGGAAGGCGGAAAAATACGGGATTATTTACAGGAGTTATGCACCCTACGAAGTCATTCGCACGAATGATATTTCGGCGGAAGAATTGCTGTTTTTAAAGGGTGTCGAAGGCCTCCTGAACCGATATTACAATACGGGCAGGGCAAGGCATGGCCTCGATTACCTGACAAAAAATCAAATTTTGGAACCGTTTGAGCTTTACGAACGCCTGTACGCTTTTTGCGAGCAGGAAGACTATGCATCGCGCCCGTTAAGCGCGAAAAATCAGTTTGTCGCCTTGATTGAATATGCGAAAAAATATTTAACGGCGACCGTGCAGGAAGCATTTTTTGCAGCCCTGCGAAAAGATTATGACCAAACGAAAATCAAAGGTCAAATTCCCGAAGAATTATCAAAAATTATTTGAAAAAACTGTTTACTTCAATTTGTTTTCGGTTATAATTAAAATGAAGGTCAAAGAAAGTCAAAGATAGGAGGCCGAGGGATGTCGATTTTAAGCGACCATATTGAAGATTTCATCAAGGACATGATGACGGAAGCGGACGGCATGGCGGAGCTTCAGCGAAATGAACTGGCCCAGAAATTCAATTGTGCGCCATCGCAAATCAATTATGTGCTGACGACAAGGTTTTCCCCAAACCGGGGATATATCACCCAATCCCGAAGGGGCGGGGGCGGATATATCCGGGTGATACGTTTGAACATTGATAAATGTGATTATGTTTCACAGGTGATCGAGCAAAACCTGAAGCATGGAATCAATATGCGGCAGGCGGCAGAGTTGATTGAAGGACTTGTACAGACCGGTTTCATTGGAAACGGAATGAAAAATGTGCTGCTTGCGGCGATTTCAGACAGGGCGCTTCTTGCCGCGCCGGAACAAAGGGATGAACTGAGGAGTTCGATCTTAAGAGAGATTTTGACTTCTGTTCTATTAAAGGAGGACGAATAATATGTTATGTGATAAATGTAAACAGAGGGAAGCAAATGTTCATATCAAACAGAGTATTAATGGCGTAACCACGGAAAGGAATTTATGCGAGGCCTGCGCACGGGAAGAGGAAGGCTTGATGAACGCCTTCTCCATGGATAATTTTTTCAATGACCTGTTTGCGACCAGCCTGCTTAAGCGTGGTTCGAGGCGGATAGGAAATATGTTTGATGTGGCCCCGCAGCTTCCGAATACCGGAAATGACCGCTATAGCGCAGAATTTATGGGCGTTGACCAACCGTTTGAAAGCGGGATCGAACTTCCGAAAATCAATGTGGCCCCACAAAAACAGGAGCCGCGGGAAAAGGCGGAGGAAAAAGGAGACCTGAAAGCGCAGCTTAACCAGGCAATCAAAGATGAAAATTATGAAAAAGCCGCGGAAATACGCGACTTGATAAAAAAGGAAAAAGAGAAAGGCAATGAAACGGCTTAAGTTGTTTTAGCAAAGAAAATCACGGTTACATTATAGCCAAGAGAAGCCGTTAGTAAAAGAAAGAATGGGCGCGCCGCTCGCCGGAACAGCGGCAGCCTTTACAGGCTTATATGTGAAGGTTAAAGGGAGGACAATATGGACAATATGTCAAGATTTACTGCGGGTGCGCAGGAGGCCGTCAACCAGGCGGCGCAGTTTGCCGCCAGCATGGGTGAAAATTATGTGGGAACGGAACACCTGCTTCTCGGCCTGATTCTGGAGGGTGGAACCGCTTCGGAAATTTTGGGAAAGCAGGACATTAACGCGGACAAGGCGGCTGAATACATCCGCTCTGTTTCAACCGATGGAGGATACGGGAATCCGCAGGTAATCGGTTACACGCCGAGGACCAAAAAAATAATTGAGATGAGCGTAGCATTTTCACGGCAGCTCGGACAGAATTTTATCGGGACGGAGCATATGCTGCTCGCAATTATCAACGAACGCGAGAGCATGGGATTCCGTATGCTGCATGACCTCGGAGCGGATATGGCGGCAATGCAGCAGGAAATCCTTGCCGTTGCCCAGGGCGCGCCGGTGAGCGGCGACGAAAACCCGAAATCATCCACGCCGAAGCTCGATAAATTTGGCCGCGACCTTACGCTTGCGGCTAAGAACGGGGAGCTTGATCCCGTGATCGGACGCTCGGAAGAAATCGAACGGATTATCCAGATATTAAGCCGCCGTACGAAAAACAATCCTGTTTTGATCGGCGAGCCGGGCGTTGGCAAATCTGCCATTGCGGAAGGCCTGGCCGAGAAGATTGTGGAAGGCAACATTCCTGATATGCTGAAAAACAAGCGTGTTGTGATGCTTGACCTTGCGGGAATGCTGGCGGGTTCCAAGTTCCGCGGCGAATTTGAAGAACGCCTGAAGGATGCGCTTGACGAGCTTAAGAAGGCGGGGGACGTTATCCTGTTCATCGACGAGCTCCACACGCTGATTGGCGCCGGCGCGGCGGAAGGCGCGATGGATGCGGCGAACATCCTGAAGCCGATGCTTGCACGCGGCGAAATCCAGGTGATCGGCGCAACCACAATTGACGAATACCGGAAGCATATTGAAAAGGATGCGGCCCTTGAGCGGCGGTTCCAGCCGGTGAATGTCGGCGAACCGACCCCGGAGGAAGCATTGCAGATTCTGGAGGGGCTGCGTGACAGGTATGAAGCGCATCACAAGGTGACGATTACAGACGAAGCGCTTAAAGCGGCTGTCGACCTTTCCACGAGGTATATTATGGACAGGTTCCTGCCGGATAAGGCAATCGACCTGATTGACGAGGCGGCTTCCAAGGTAAGGATTTCGATGTTTACCTCTCCGCCGGACCTGCGGGAGCTGGAAGAGAAGCTGGAAGGAATCGGCAAGGAGAAGGAGAGCGCAATCGCGCATGAAGACTTTGAAAAAGCTGCGAAGCTGAGAGACCAGGAAGCGGATATCAAACGCGATATCGAGCATTGCTCGGAGGAATGGCGCAAGGCTGTCGCGAAGGAAAAAGGCGTTGTAACGGAGGAAGATATTGCGCAAATTATTTCAAGCTGGACGCATGTTCCGGTCAGCAAGCTGACGGAGGACGAGAGTAAAAAACTCTTGGCGCTGGAAGATATGCTGCACGAGCGTGTGATTGGCCAGGATGAAGCGGTATCCGCCGTTGCAAAGGCAATCCGCCGCGCAAGGGCAGGGCTGAAGGACCCGGCGAGGCCGATTGGCTCGTTCATCTTCCTCGGACCCACGGGCGTAGGCAAAACCGAGCTGACCAAGGCGCTTGCCGCCGCAATGTTCGGCGACGAAAACGCGATGATCCGCCTCGATATGTCGGAATATATGGAGAAACACTCCGTATCGAAGCTGGTTGGTTCACCTCCGGGATATGTTGGCTATGACGAAGGCGGCCAGCTGACGCAGGCCGTCCGTACCAAGCCGTACTCGGTCATTCTGTTCGACGAAATCGAGAAGGCGCATCCGGATGTGTTCAATATCCTGCTCCAGGTTCTGGAGGACGGACGCCTTACGGATTCCAAGGGCCGCACGGTGGACTTCAAAAACACGATTATTATTATGACGTCCAACGTGGGCGCGCATGAAATCGCGGCGAACAAAATCGGCTTCGGCAAGGAAAACGAAGGCGATATGGAACAGCTCAAAGAATACGATGAGATGAAGGAACGTATGATGGAAGCTCTGAAAAACACCTTCCGTCCCGAGTTCATCAACAGGATCGACGACATTATCGTGTTCCACAAGCTGACGGAAAAAGATACGCAGCAGATTGCCGAATTGATGCTGAACAGCGTTATCAGGAGGCTGCATGACAGGGAAATCGACCTTACGTACACCAAGGATGCGGCGAGACTGATGGCAAAGGACGGCATGAGCGACCAGTATGGCGCGCGTCCGCTGCGCAGGATGATCCAGCAGACCGTGGAAGACAAGCTTTCCGAGGAAATACTCGCAGGAAAGATCAACATTGGCGATAAAGTCAAAATGTTTGTAGAAAACGGAGATGTTGCATTTAAAAAGGAAAATTGATATAATGTAGCAAAGCGCAAGTGCGGCAAAGATAATTTGCCGCTCTTGTGATATTTGCTCATAGTTTACGGGTCGAAAAGAGGAAACGTTCTATTATGGATGTACGTTCGGGCATTTTGATTGTTATCGCATTGTTGTTTACGTTTTTCGTGACGTATACGACGACGCCGCTTGTCCGTAAACTTGCGATTAAGGTGGGGGCGGTTGATGTCCCCAAAGATGAAAGACGTATGCATAGCAAGCCGATTCCAACCATGGGGGGGCTTGCTATATTTGTCGCTTTTGCTTTTGGAATGCTTGCGTTTGTGGATATGGATTCTTCCTTCATAGGGCTCCTTATCGGCGCGCTGATGATTATTATCCTCGGGATACTGGACGATATCTATGACCTGAAGCCGTATATTAAGCTTTTGGGGCAGGTTTGCGCGGCGCTGGTGGTGTGTTTTTCCGGCGTGCTGATTACCCGCGTGACATTATTTGACCAGATTATTTATTTCGGGAATTGGGCAATCCCGATTACGGTGCTGTGGATTGTTGCAATTACCAATACGATCAACCTGATCGACGGACTGGATGGCCTTGCCTGCGGTATCGTCGCGATTTCATCTTTTGCCTTGCTTGCGGTATCCCTGCTGTCTGCCGGGAATCCGACGGTTACGATTGTGGCGGCCGTACTCGCGGGCGCGTGCCTTGGTTTTTTGCCGTACAACCTGAACCCCGCTAAAATCTTTATGGGGGATGCGGGCGCGATGTTCCTCGGCTTTGTGCTGTCGGCCATTTCAATTCAAGGTTTCTTCAAGGTCAATGCCGTCGTATCCTTTGGCATTCCGTTCCTTGTGCTTGGCCTGCCGATTGTGGATACGGCGTTTGCCATCCTGCGCCGCCTTTTGAAGGGGCAGCATCCGTTCCATGCGGACAGGAAGCACCTGCATCACAGGCTGGTTGACATGGGGCTTAACCAGAAACAGTCCGTTACCCTTTTGTATGCGATATCCGCGCTCCTTGCAATTTCGGCCGTTCTTTTTGCGGAGCGTGAATTTACGGGCGCGATCCTTGTGCTGGTATTGGCTTTTGTTGTCGGATCGATTAATTGGATGGTTCTCAAAAGGGAGCACCAGCATGCGCTCGAGGAAGAAGAAAAGAAGGAGCAACCGGAAGACGGGGAAAATACGCCGCAGCCGTAGGGCAGCGCGCGTTTTTTTGTTGCCGGTAAAATCGTACGTTACACCATGCCCCTGCATGGTGCAAAAATAATTTTATGAATGATAGGAAAGGAAGAAACGTACATGAAAATTACGGAAGGTCTTACATTTGATGATGTTCTGCTGAAGCCGCACAGGAGCCTTGTCACGCCGAATGAAGTTGACGTCTCTACTCATATTACGCCGAATATCAAGCTTAATATACCGATTATGAGCGCCGCGATGGATACGGTTACGGAAAGCGGGCTTGCAATCGCCATTGCGCGGGAGGGAGGCATGGGCATTATCCACAAGAATATGTCGATCGAGCAGCAGGCGGACAATGTGGATAAGGTCAAACGAAGCGAGCACGGGGTTATCACCGATCCGTTTTCCCTGTCGCCCGACCATACGGTGAGCGATGCGGACCAGCTGATGGGCCGGTATAAAATTTCTGGCGTGCCGATTGTGGAGAAAGACGGCAAGCTGATCGGAATCATTACGAACCGCGATATGCGTTTCGAGACGGATTATTCGCGTAAGGTCAGCGAAGTAATGACAAGCGATCACCTGATTACCGCGCCGATTGGCACGACGCTGGCTGAAGCGCAGCAGATTTTACGCAAGTATAAAATTGAAAAACTTCCGCTCGTCGATAAAAACGGCAAGCTGATGGGCCTTATTACGATCAAGGATATCGAGAAATCCATCCAGTATCCGATGTCTGCAAAAGACAGCGGCGGGCGGCTGCTTGTCGGCGCTGCTGTCGGCACGGGCAACGGGACGCTTGAACGGGTGGCGGCGCTTGTGCAGGCAAAGGTGGACGCAATCGTAATCGATACGGCGCACGGGCATTCCGTTTATGTGCTTAAGGTGCTGGAAAAGGTTCGCTCCGAATTTCCTGATCTCGACATTATTGTCGGGAACTGCGCCACGAAAGAAGCGGCGCATGACCTGATTTCCGCAGGGGCGAGCTGTGTGAAAGTCGGTATTGGGCCCGGTTCCATTTGTACGACGCGCGTTGTTGCCGGAATTGGCGTGCCCCAGCTTACCGCGGTTATGGATTGCGCGGAAGAGGCGGCGAAATTTGGCGTCAAAGTAATTGCGGACGGCGGGATTAAATACAGCGGGGATATTACCAAGGCTCTTGCGGGCGGTGCGGCGGCCGTTATGATCGGCAGCCTGTTTGCGGGAACGAAAGAGAGCCCCGGGGACATGGAAATCTACCAGGGCCGCAGCTTTAAGGTATACCGCGGAATGGGTTCGATCCCGGCGATGCAAAAGGGCAGCGCGGACCGGTATTTCCAGGAAAGCACGCAAAAGCTGGTGCCCGAGGGTGTGGAAGGACGCGTCCCGTATAAAGGGCCCCTTGCAGATACGACGTTTCAAATGGTGGGCGGCCTGAAATCCGGTATGGGTTATTGCGGCGCTGCGACAATCGAACAGCTCCAGGAGAATGCGGAATTTGTTAAGATTACAAGCGCCGGTCTTTTGGAAAGTCATCCGCATGATATCAATATTACCAAGGAAGCGCCGAATTACAGCGCAAAATAACCGATGACGGCACAGGAGAAATTCAGCAGGCTGGTCCGGTTCATTTATGAATGCAACGATGTGGCGGTGGCGTTTTCGGGAGGAACGAATTCGTCACTGCTGCTTTGTGCGGCACAGGAAGCGCATGGGAAAAACGTCTGGGCGCTTACCGCAAACGCCGCATTTTTTACGCAGGAAGAGCTCTACCGCGTCCATGAGGTATTGGACGATTATAAGCTGAACGATGCACGGATTCCGGTCTATATATTGCAGGAAGCGGAAATCGAACGGAATGGGGCCGGCCGTTGCGAGGCATGCCGACGGCTTTTATCGGAAGGGCTGGCAAGGGCTGCCAAGAATCTGGGCGCAGAAGTGCTGCTGGACGGCCGGTGCGGCGGCGCCCCCGGATGTGTGGATAGCAGGCAGGGCGTTGCCGGACTTGCGTGCAAAAGCCCTTTTGCAGAGCTTGGCTTCGGGCGGGAGGATATTTGCGATATGCTATCGGCGATTGGCAGGGGCTATTATATCCACGAACCTGCCGCCTGCCTGGCGAACCGCTTTGCGCCCGGCGAGCCGTTGACGGCAGAAAAACTCGATTTTGTCGAACAGGCGGAGAAAACGGTGCGAAGGTTTGCTGGCAAGGAACGTTTTGTGCATTTTGCAAATTGGAATATTGTAGTATATACTAAAAAAGATATATCGAAACCGGATCGGGAAAGCATTTGCGCCGAGCTCCAGAAAGGCGGCGCAAAGGATATCAGGTTTGCTTTTTCGGAGGAGATTGGAGAGAAATTACATTCATGAGGGAAACAATTATTGTGGTGGATTTTGGCGGGCAGTATAATCAGCTGATTGCGCGCCGCGTACGGGAAGCCCACGTATATGCGGAGCTGGTACCGTATAACACGGACGTCCGCCGTATCCAGGAAAAAAATCCGATTGGAATTATATTCACAGGAGGCCCCAAAAGCGTATATGAGGAAGGAGCGCCGGTCTGTGATGAAAGGATACTCGGGCTTGGAGTTCCGATTCTCGGTATTTGTTATGGAAGCCAGCTTATCAGTATGAAGCTTGGCGGGCACGTCGCTTCCGCGCCGGCGGGGGAGTATGGAAAGACGGAAATCCAATATGACACGTCGAGCGTTTTACTGCAGGATATGGATCGTGAATCGGTATGCTGGATGAGCCATATGGACTATATTGATCGGGCGCCGAAGGGGTTTGACATTCTGGCAACAACAAATTCCTGCCCGGTGGCGGCGTTTGGAAGCCGTGAGAAAAAAATCTTCGGGGTACAATTTCACCCGGAGGTTCAGCATACGGTTAAAGGGCAAAGCGTATTGGAGCATTTTTTGTTCGATATATGCGGAGCAAAAGGGGATTGGGATATGAATGATTATGCAAAACAGTCAATTGAAGAAATTCGCGAAAAAGTAGGGGACAAAAAAGTGCTTTTGGCGCTGTCGGGCGGAGTGGACAGCTCCGTTTGCGCGGTGCTGCTGCACAAGGCGATCGGGAAAAACCTGACATGTGTGTTTGTTGACACCGGGATGATGCGGAAATATGAGCCGGAAGAAGTGGAAGAGGTTTTCAAAAAGCAGTTTGATATGAATCTTGTCCATGTGAAAGCGGAAAAACGTTTCCTTGAAAAGCTGGCAGGCGTGACGGAGCCTGAAAAGAAACGAAAAATTATTGGCGAAGAATTTATCCGCGTATTTGAGGAAGAGGCGAAGAAGATCGGAAAGGTACATTTTCTTGCCCAGGGAACGATTTATCCGGATGTTGTGGAGAGCGGCGTAGGAGACGCGGCGCTGATCAAGAGCCATCATAATGTAGGCGGTTTGCCGGATCATGTGGATTTTGACGAGATTATCGAGCCGCTGCGCGAACTGTTCAAGGATGAGGTGCGCGAACTGGGAGAAGAACTCGGCCTCCCGCGCCATATGGTATGGCGGCAGCCGTTCCCCGGTCCGGGGCTTGCGATCCGCGTGATTGGTGAAATTACGAAAGAGAAGCTCGACCTTTTGCGCGACGTGGATTTCATCTTCCGTGACGAAATTGCAAAGGCGGGGCTGGACGAGAAAATCTGGCAGTATTTTGCGGTGCTGACGGATATGCGCTCCGTGGGTGTGATGGGCGACGAACGGACCTACGACTATACGGTCGCCCTCAGGGGCGTGACCAGCGTGGACGCGATGACGGCGGACTGGGCGCGCATCCCGTACGATGTGCTGGGAACCGTTAGTAACCGCATTATCAACGAGGTGGGGCATATCAACAGGATTGTGTACGACATCACGAGCAAGCCGCCCGCCACAATCGAGTGGGAGTAAGGTTTTTGGCTTAACCATACGGGTTTGAGCCAGACGGCGTTTGAGTGGGAATCGCATCAAAATTCAAAAGATAGGTGGCAATCATGACCGCCTATTTTTTATTTTTGGAGGTGTCTTTCCATATGGAAAACAAGAAATCAGGAGTTTTGAGTCATAAGCATAAAAAAACAAAAAAGTGCGCGGTTATCATATATGTTACGGTTACGTGGAAATATAGTTCGCAATGATACGAATTATATGTATAAATAAAAAGTTATAATTCGATAATATATTGCGGGAATCACTCATTTCAAGTATTATAAATTACGTAAGCTTCATGCTTACCATATCATATTATAGGAGGTATCATATGGAAAAGTTTTTCAAGCTGACGGACAACAAGACCAATTTCCGTACTGAGGTAATTGCCGGGTTTGTAACGTTTTTTACGATGGCCTACATCATCTTCGTTAACCCGAACATTTTATCCGGCGCGGGAATGGACCATGGCAGCGTAACGGTTGCTACGTGTCTGGCGGCAGCGATTGGTACGCTGTTGATTGGTCTGATGTCCAACTATCCGTTCGCGCAGGCGCCTGGTATGGGCCTTAACGCATTTTTTGTTTATACGGTATGCGGCGCGATGGCATGGGAGTGGGAAGGCGCCCTTGCGGCAGTGTTCATTTCAGGTATTATTTTTGTTATTATCACACTGTCCGGCGCGCGCGGCAAAATCCTGAACGCGGTTCCGAGAAGCCTTAAATATGCGATTGGCGCAGGTATTGGCCTGTTTATCGCATCCCTCGGCCTTAAAAACGGCGCGATGCTTGCGCTGTCTGCGGACGGTTTCTTTATTGGGAGCCTTGCAAATCCCATGATGCTGCTCACGATCATTGGCCTTGTGCTCACGATCATCCTGATGGTGCTTAAAGTAAAAGGCGCTATTTTGATTGGCATCGTGCTCACGACAATCGTAGGGCTTTTCATGCCGAATGGCGAAGGCGGCACGATTACATCCCTTGCGGGTGTGGAAGTAAGCCCGCTTGCACTTGCCGGGTTCATTGCGTTTGCGCTTATGGTGCTGTTTGTTATCATCTGGGGCGTGACGAAGAAAAAGGGCATGGGAACCATTGCCGGGATATGCCTTGCTGCAACCGTAGTTTTGCTGATTGCAAACCTTGCAACAGGCGATTCTTCTATTTCGCTTGACCAGACGTTCATGAAGATGGACTTCAGCAAGATGTTTGTGGGACCAACGCTCTTTGTGCAGGTCATTTCTTTTGTAACGGTTATTCTTGCATTCCTGATGATCGATATGTTCGATACAATGGGAACGATTATCGGTACTGCCGAGAAAGCGGGTTATCTGGATAAAGACGGAAACCTTCCGAAAGCGAACCAGGCAATGATGGCGGATGCAATCGCAACGGCGACAGGCGCCGTGCTTGGTACGTCTACGGTTACAACGTTTGTGGAAAGCGTTTCCGGCGTAAATGAAGGCGGCCGTACAGGCCTCACCTCGGTTGTTGTCGCAATCCTGTTTGTACTCGCGCTCCTGTTTGCACCGATCGCGGGAATTATTCCGAGTTCGGCGACAGCCCCGGCGCTGATCGTTGTCGGTATCCTGATGATGGGACCGCTGATGAAGATCAAGTGGGACGACTTCGCAGAAGCTGCTCCGGCATTCATGACGGTTCTGTGCATGGGCTTCATGAGTTCCATTACAGACGGTATCGCGTTTGGCTTTATCACATATGCCATTTGCAAAATCTTTACCAAGAAAGCAAAAGAGGTTGGCGGGATCATGTGGGGTATCGTCATCATCTTTATTATTTACTACATCATGAGGGCCATTGTTATCGGCTGACAAATTGATAAAAGCCGGCTCCGGCGGGAAACGCCGGGCCGGCTTTTAAAACTTAAAGGAGATAAAAAATGAAAGTTGCAGTGATTATGGGATCAAAAAGCGACCTTCCGGTTTTGAAACCGGCAATTGATACGCTGAAGGATTTTGGAATCGAAGTGGAAGCACATATTATGTCGGCGCACAGAACGCCGGAGCTTGCGGCCGACTTTGCAAAGAATGCAAAGGATAAGGGTGTGGAAGTGATCATTGCAGCGGCTGGAAAAGCCGCCCATCTGGCCGGTGTGATCGCGGGGCATACGATCCTGCCGGTGATCGGCCTGCCGATCAAGTCTTCGACGATGGACGGACTGGATTCCCTGCTTTCCACCGTGCAAATGCCCGAGGGCATTCCGGTTGCGACGGTGGCAATCAACGGCGGCAAGAATGCCGCACTTTTGGCAGTGCAGATTCTCGCATTGAAATATGATACGTTAAGCGATTTATTATATAAGTTTAAAGAGGACATGCAGCTCAAAGTGGTGGCTGCGGACGCTGAACTCAGGGAGGAGTTATCAAAATGAAAAAAACAGAGCAACTGTATGAAGGAAAAGCAAAAAAAGTATTCAAGACCGACGATCCAAATTATGTGATCGTTGACTACAAGGACGATGCGACCGCGTTCAACGGCCTGAAAAAAGGCACGATTGTAGGCAAGGGCGTTGTAAATAATAAAGTTTCAAACCATATGTTCAAGATGCTGGAAAAGCATGGGATTCCGACGCACTATGTTGAAGAGCTTTCCGATCGTGAAACGGTCGTGAAGAGCGTTTCCATTGTTCCGGTCGAGGTAATCGTGCGGAATATTGCGGCGGGCAGCCTTTCCAAGCGCCTTGGAATTCCGGAAGGAACCAAACTCAAGTCTACGGTTCTTGAATACAGCTATAAGGACGACGACCTCGGCGATCCGATGATTAATGATTATCACGTTTATGCAATGGGACTTGCAACGCCGGAGGAAATGAAGAAAATTGCGGAATATTCCTTCAAGGTAAATGAAATAATGACGGACTACCTGAAGCAGTTCGGAATCGAGCTGATTGACTTCAAATTGGAATACGGCCGTTGCAATGGGGAAATTATCCTCGCGGATGAAATTTCACCGGATACATGCCGTTTCTGGGATTCCAAGACAGGTGAAAAGCTGGACAAAGACCGCTTCCGCCAGGACCTTGGAAATGTGGAGGACGCATACCAGGAAATTCTTAAAAGATTGATGGGAGAATAAGCTATATGTTCATTCGGCCGGATCGACATTATAACTATGAACGTTGGAAGCCGAAAGATGATGTGATGGCAGAGGAATGCGGTGTGTTCGGCATTTTTATGGACGATCACCGCTATGATCCTGCGGAGGCAACCTATTTGGGGCTCTATGCGTTGCAGCACAGGGGTCAGGAAAGTGCCGGGATTGCCGTCACGGACGGGAAAGAGGCCAAGTTCCATAAAGGAATGGGGCTGTGCTCTGAAGTGTTTAAAGACAGCCTTGGCAAAATTTTGGGCGGACATATCGGAATCGGGCATGTGAGGTATTCCACGACGGGGGACAGCAAGGCAGACAATGCCCAGCCGCTGGTAATGTCTTATCGCGGCGGCAAGCTCGCCCTTGCCCACAATGGGAACCTGATTAACAGCAGCATTTTGCGGGAAAAGCTGGAGGACGAGGGCTCGGTCTTCCAGACGACGCTTGATACGGAGGTTATGGCAAACCTGATTGCGCGGCAGTCAAAGCAAGGGATACTGAAAGCGATTACCGGGATGATGAAGGTGGTTCGCGGCTCTTATGCCCTCGTGATGATGACCGGGGAAGAACTGATCGCCGTGCGCGATCCCCTGGGAATACGGCCCCTTGCGCTGGGAAAACTCGATAACAGCTATGTGATTGCTTCCGAGTCGTGCGCCTTTGACGCAATTGATGCGGAGTTTGTCCGCGATGTACGTCCGGGAGAGATTATTGTAATTAATAAGGACGGGCTCAAGTCTTATCAGGCGCAGTCCTCTATGGAAACGGCATTGTGTGTGTTTGAGTACGTATACTTTGCGCGGCCGGATTCCGATATCGACGGGATCAGCGTATACCGTTCGCGTGAAAACATGGGAACGAGGCTTGCGCAGGCATTTCCGATTGACGCAGACCTTGTGAGCGACGTGCCGGATTCGGCAACGCCCGCCGCATCCGGATATGCCGCCGAAAGCGGGATTCCTTATGCGAAGGCGCTTGCCAAAAACCGTTATGTGGGGCGCACCTTCATCCAGCCGTCACAGGCGCTGCGGGAACGGGGCGTGAAACTGAAACTGAATGCAATGAAGCGCAACGTGCATGGGAAACGCCTGATCCTGATTGACGATTCCATCGTACGGGGGACGACGAGCCGAAAAATTGTCGAAATGCTTCGGCTTGCGGGCGCGCGCGAGGTACATATGATGATTAGTTCGCCGCCGGTTATCTGCCCGTGCTTTTTCGGAATCGATACGCCATCGCATGACCAGTTGATCGGTTCCAAAAATTCGGTGGAAGAAATCCGCAGGATCATCGGCGCGGATACGCTGAATTATCTTTCGATTGAGGACCTTTTGAAAACGGTGGAAGGCGCGGGCTGCAATTTTTGCGCGGGATGCTTTAACGGAAATTATCCCGTCGATATAAAAAAAGCGCTGAAAGAGACGGAAGCGCTCGACCTTGCGACGATTGAATAAAACAGGGAGTAAAAAAATATGTCAGTAACTTATAAAGATGCCGGCGTGGATGTGGAGCGCGGATATGAAGCTGTAAAGCTCATGAAGGAGCACGTCAAAAAAACCTTTGACGGGAATGTGATTACGGACCTTGGTACGTTCGGCGGGATGTATGATATCGGGAACGGGCAGGTGCTTGTATCGGGAACGGACGGAGTGGGCACGAAGCTCATGGCCGCGTTCGCGATGGAAAAAAATGACACAGTTGGAATCGACTGCGTGGCGATGTGTGTGAACGACGTTGTGTGCCACGGCGCGCGGCCGCTGTTTTTCCTGGATTATATTGCGACAGGAGCGCTTGTGCCCGGCGTTGCGGCAGATATCGTAAGCGGCATTGCAGACGGATGTGTGCAGGCGGGCTGTGCGCTGATTGGCGGGGAAACGGCTGAAATGCCCGGCTTTTATCCGGAAGGGGAATATGACCTTGCGGGGTTCAGCGTGGGGATTGTCAACAAAAAGGATATCATTAACGGATCGGCAATCGAGCCCGGGGATAAAATCATCGGCCTTGGATCGACGGGCATTCATTCCAATGGATTTTCGCTGGTGCGTAAGCTGTATGCAATGGATGGAACCCTGAACACCAGGATGGTGGAAGAGGCGGGAAAGACACTGGGCGAACTGCTTTTGGAGCCTACCAGGATTTACGTGAAATCGATTCTCGGATTGATCGAAAAGGTGGATGTAAAAGGGATAGCTCACATTACGGGCGGCGGCTTTTACGAAAATATCCCGCGCGTTCTGCCAAAAACGGTGGATGCGAAAATTAACCTCGGGTCGTGGGAAATGCCCTATGTATTTGATATGCTGGTGCGGGACGCCCAGCTTTCGCAGAGGGATGCGTATAATACGTTTAACATGGGAATCGGCATGATTGTCGTGGTAAAACCGGAGGAGGAGCAAACCGCGCTTGCGGCGCTTACGGCTTCCGGCGAAAAGGCGTTTACGATTGGCGGGATTGTTCCCGGCAACGGAGGCATTGAGCTATGCTGAAATTTGCGGTGATGGCGTCGGGCGGCGGGACGGATTTCCAGTCATTGATCGACGCGGTGGAGACCGGGCAGGTCCGTGCGGAAATTTGCTGCCTGGTTGCGAGCAAACCGGATATTTATGCAATCGAGCGTGCAAAAAATGCGGGGATTCCCGTCGAAGTGGTACGGAAAAAGGAGTTTGACAGCCTGGAGACATTTGATAAAGCAATCCTTGCCACATTGAAAAAGTATTCGGCGGATTTCGTCGTCCTCGCGGGCTATCTCAATATTGTAGGACCGCAGACCATCGGCGCTTATGAAAATAAGATCATTAATATCCATCCGGCGTTGATTCCAAGCTTTTGCGGGATGGGGATGTACGGCAGCCATGTGCATGAAGCGGTCATTGCGTACGGGGCGAAATATTCCGGCGCGACGGTTCACTTTGTAAATGAGGAAGCGGATGCGGGGCCGATTATTATGCAGGAAGTGGTTCCGGTACTGGAAGACGATACCCCGGAAACGCTTGCGGCGCGGGTGCTGGAAACGGAACACCGGCTTTTGCCGCGGGCCGTTGCGCTAATGGCGGACGGCAGGCTCCGGGTTGAAGGACGGATTGTAAAAATTTTAAAATAGGTTGGAGGACAATGATATGGCGAAAAGGGCTTTTTTGAGCGTATTCGACAAAAGCGGAGTGGTAGATTTCGCAAAAGGGCTTGAGAAACTTGGCTTTGAGATTCTTTCTACGGGGGGAACGCAGCGCGAGCTGGAAAATGCCGGGGTCAAGGTTACGAATGTTTCGGATATTACGGGCTTTCCGGAATGCCTCGACGGGCGCGTGAAAACGCTGCATCCCAAAATCCATGCGGGAATCCTCGCGATGCGGGGAAATGAAGAGCATATGAAGCAGCTTCGGGAGTTGGGGGTGGATACGATTGACATTGTTGCCGTCAATCTCTATCCGTTTAAGCAGACAATATCGAAGCCGGATGTGGCCCTCGAGGATGCAATCGAAAATATTGACATCGGCGGGCCGACCATGCTGCGCGCGGCTGCCAAGAACTGGCAGGATGTCGCGTCGATTGTGGACAGCGCCGATTATGTGACGGTGCTGAAAGAACTGGAGGAAAATGGGGAAGTAACGCGTGAAACAAAATTCCGGCTGTGCGCCAAGGTGTTTGAAACGACGTCGGCGTATGACGCGCTCATCAGCCAATACCTGCGCAAGCAGCTTGCAACGGAAGAACTCCCTGAAAAGCTGACGCTCACGTATGAGAAGCAGCAGGGAATGCGCTATGGCGAAAATCCGCACCAGAAAGCGGCGTTCTACCGGGAGCCGCTTTATGTGCCGGGCAGCCTCGCAAACGCGGAGCAGCTCAACGGCAAGGAGCTTTCCTTTAACAATATTAACGATACGGCGGGCGCGCTCGATTGCCTGCGTGAATTTGAAGAAACCACAGTCGTGGGGGTAAAGCATGCCAATCCGTGCGGCGTGGGAAGCGCGGAGACGGTTTATGATGCCTATATGAAAGCATATGAGTGCGACCCGGTTTCGATTTTTGGCGGGATCGTTGCGTGCAACCGCGAAATTGACGAAAAAACCGCGGCGCAGATGAGCAAAATATTCCTGGAAATCGTGGTCGCTCCTTCCTATACAAAGGAAGCCCTCGACATTCTCTGCCAGAAAAAGAACCTGCGCGTGCTGCGCCTGCCTGAAATATCGGCGCCGCTTCCGAAGGACGGTCTTGATACCAAAAAGGTACTGGGCGGGCTGCTGGTACAGGGACTTAACGACAGGATGTTCGACGGCGAATTCAAGGTTGTGACAAAACGCAAACCGACGGATGAGGAAATGGAAAACCTCGAGTTTGCTTTCAAGGTTGTGAAATATGTCAAATCGAACGGGATTGCGATCGCCAAGGATATGGGTACGCTTGGAATCGGACCGGGGCAGACAAACCGTATCTGGGCGGCGGAAATGGCGCTCGAGCGGAGCGGAGAGGAAGCAAGGGGGGCCGTGATGGCTTCGGATGCGTTCTTCCCGTTTGACGATTGCGTGGAGGCTGCCGCCAAGGCGGGCATTACCGCAATTATCCAGCCGGGCGGTTCGATCCGCGATGAAGATTCGATCAAGAAATGCGATGAAAACGGAATTGCGATGGTGTTTACCGGGATTCGCCATTTCAGGCATTAAGAGACGGGAGAGTAGGGCATGAAGAAAGTATTGGTAGTCGGCGGCGGCGGCCGGGAGCATGCAATCCTGTGGAAGCTGAAACAGGGAAAGGAAGAACTGGAGCTTTTCTGCGCGCCGGGAAACGGCGGAATTGCACAGCTTGCAACCTGCGTGCCGGTCAAGGCAGACGACGTTGAAGGAATCGTTGCATGGTCCGTGGAAAATGAAATGGACCTTGTATTTGTGGCGCCGGACGATCCGCTGGCATTGGGAATGGTGGATGCGCTGCAAAAAGCCGGGATTCGGGCTTTTGGCCCCACGAAGGCGGCGGCGGAAATTGAATGGTCGAAATCTTATTCCAAATGGCTGATGAAAAAGTACGGGATTCCTACCGCTGATTTTGAAGTGTTTGACGATGCGGACAAGGCGCTCCGGTATCTTTCCGGGGCGAAATATCCGATTGTTGTAAAGGCGGACGGACTTGCGCTCGGGAAAGGCGTGCTTATCTGTGATACCTTTGAGCAGGCGGAGCAGGCCGTGCGGGAAATTATGCTGGATAAAAAGTTCGGCGCGGCAGGAGCGCAGGTCGTGATAGAAGAATTCATGACAGGCCCTGAGGTCTCTGTGCTTGCGTTCTGCGACGGAAAGACGATTTTGCCAATGGTATCCGCACAGGACCACAAAAGAGCGTACGACGGCGACGAAGGGCTGAATACGGGCGGCATGGGAACCTTCGCCCCATCCCCGAAGTTTACGCCGGAATTACAGGAGTACGCCCGGGAGGCAATTTTTGAAAAGACGGTAGCGGCGCTGAATGCGGAAGGCAGGGAATTCAAAGGCGTGATCTTTTTCGGCCTGATGATTACGCCGGACGGGCTCAAGGTGCTGGAATATAACGCGCGCCTCGGGGACCCCGAAGCGCAGTCGGTATTCATGCTGCTGGAGACAGACCTCATGGAGGTAATCGACGCGGTGATTGACGGCACCCTCGATCAGGTATCCTTCCAATGGAAGGACGGCAACGCGGTGTGCGTGGTGATGGCGTCGGGCGGCTATCCGCAGAAATACGAGAACGGGAAACCGATTGAAGGGCTCGACGATGTGGAAGGCGGAGTTGTGGTGTTCCACGCGGGGACAAAGCTCGAGAATGGGAGGCTCTATACGAACGGCGGCCGCGTGCTGGGAGTGACGGCTGTGGGCAGGGATATTCCGCAGGCGCGGGAAATTGCTTACCGGAATGTCGAAAAAATCAAGTTTGAAGGCGCGCACTACAGGAAAGATATTGGAATAAAGTGACGGACAAAAAAACGGCCGCAGGATGCGGCCGTTTTTTAATGCCGTTTTGAAAACTAAGCCTGTTTCAGGATTTTATCCGCAACATACAGCCCGTTGGCAGCCGCCTGGGACAGGGAACGGGTAAAGCCGGCGCCATCCCCGGTTGCATAGATGCGCTCGAAATCGTTAAGCTCGAAATCATGCGCGAGGGGACGTGCGGAATAGTATTTGCATTCGATTCCATAGAGCAAAGTGTCATAATTTGCCGTACCGGGCGCAATTTTATCCAACGCGTATAAAGTCTCGATGATATTGTCAAGCTGGCGCTTTGGCAGGCAGAGGCTCAGATCGCCGGGAACCGCATGCAGGGTGGGGCGGGTTGTGGATTGCGCAAGCCGTTTCGCATCCGTACGCCGTCCTGCCAGGAGGTCGCCGAACCGCTGGACGAGTACGCTGTCCCCGCTGATCAGGTTTGCGAGGCTGGCCACATGGCGCGCATATTCAATCGGTTCCTTGAACGGCTCCGTAAAACGGATCGTCGTAAGGAGGGCGAAATTTGAATTTTCCGTCTTCCGGGACTGGTCGCGGTAGGAATGGCCGTTTACCGTCAGGACTCCGTTCGTATTTTCCGTTACGACATTTCCTCTTTCGTTGAAACAAAACATCCGCGTCGTGTCGCCGTATGCTTTGCTGCGGTACCAGATTTTCGGTTCGTAAATCTGTTTTGAAAAATGCTCCCACACACTGGAAGGAAGCTCTACGCGGACGCCGATATCGACCTGGTTGTTGGTCAGGCCAACGCCGTTCTTTTTACACCACTTCGTAAAGAACTGGCTGCCGGCGCGCCCCACGGCAAAGATGATATCCTTTGCCTGGAATTCCAGCTTCCCGGATTTTGCCTGCGCAAAAATGGTATGCGCCGCCGCATCCACATCGGTTACGTCGGTATCCGTATAGATATCGCATTTTTCCGAGATATGCTCGATCATCCTGCGCATCGTATCGAAATTTTCATCCGTACCCAGATGCTTGAGCTGCGCCTGCGACATATGCAGGTCGTATTTGAGGCATTCCGCCTTGAGATCGTTGTTGGGCATAAAACGCTCGGTGGTCGCCCCGAAGGAAACGAGCAGCCGGTCGGCCTGTTCGATATAATCAATGACGGTTCCCGGCTCCAGGAAATCTGTCAGCCAGCCGCCATATTCCGTGGAAATTACGTACTTTCCATCGGAAAAAGCGCCCGCGCCCGCCATGCCTTCCATAATGGCGCAGGAAGAGCATTTTACGCAGTGATCCGCGGTTTTTTTAATGATCGGGCAAATCCGGCCGGTAATTGCGTGGCCTTTTTCGATCAATGCGACCGAAAGGGCAGAGTTTGATTCGGTCAGGCGGTATGCGCACATGATTCCGCTGATACCGCCCCCGATGATTGCAACATCATATTTTTTCAATTTATGGTTACCTCGATTAGAAAAAATTACAGGCTGAACGCCTGCGTGACAGCCTTGATGGCCTTCGTCGCATCCTTGGTTTTCAGGCAGAAAGAAATCTTTGTTTCGGAATCTGTAACGATATATGTTTTGATGCAGTCTGCCGCCAGGGCGGAAAACAGTTTGGATACCACGCCGTATTGCCGGGCCATTCCCTCGCCCTCGATTGTGAGTTTCGTGATATTGGAAACGCACTTATAGACGAGGTTTTCCACGCCGTCAAGCGCCGCCCTGACCGTATCAAGGTCGGAAGATGCGACGGAGAAGGTGATATCGACCGTGCCATCCTGGGGATAGGCCTGGCTGATCGTCGCAATGTTGACGCTGTTTTTTGCGATATGGTCGAACACATCTGCAATATATACGGGGTCGTGCGGCATATTGATGAGGGTAACAATCGCGTTGTTTTCCTCTTCCACATAGATGCTGCTCACGATCTTTTTGCCGGAAATAATATCCTCCATAGAATAGAGGCCTGCGGAACGGCCCGCAACGAACTGGGCCGCACGTACGGCGCCTTCGGCAAAAATCTGCCTGGAGAGGGCGCGGTGATGCACCTCTATGATTTCGTCGTTCCCGAGGAAGAGGACGTCATGGTCGCCCACGACCGTCCCGCCGCGCACCGCATGAATACCAATTTCCTTTTGCTGCCGTTTTGCGCGCACCTTGGGAGTACGGCCGTAGACATATTCCTTATCTCCTGAAAACACCTCGTTGATTTTATCCGCAATTGCGAGGGCGGTGCCGCTCGGGGCATCCACCTTTTGGTTATGGTGCTTTTCAATAATTTCAATATCAAATTTATCGCCCAAAAATTCAGAAGCGGTTTTGCAGAGCTCCATTTGCAGGTTGACGCCAAGGGACATATTGGCGGAGAAAAATACCGGAATATGCCCGGAATATTTCACGATCATCATTTTATCGTTTGCCGAATAGCCCGTTGTCGCAAGGACGACGGCGCTGTTTTTTTCCTGTGCGAAATCAAGCAGGCCGTGCAGGGCGTCGGGCCGCGAAAAATCGATAATGACGTCTACTGACTCCACAACGCGCGAGAAATCATCATAAACGGGGAACGGGTTCTGCCGTGCGTCGGGCATTTTATCTACGCCCGCAACGACCACCATGTCCTCCGCTTCCGATACACATGCGGCGATCATCTGGCCCATTTTGCCATTGGCGCCGCTGAGTAAGATTTTAATCATATCCAAGCCTTTCTTAATCGCAGAGCCCGAAATGCCGCATCTGCGTCAGGAGATTTTCATAGGTATTATCGCCCATTTCCGTGAGGGGAAGACGGAGCGGACCCATGTCAAAGCCCATCATACGCAGGGCGGTTTTGACCGGAATCGGGTTTACCTCGCTGAATAATGCGCAAACCAAAGGATTGATTTCAAGCTGCATTTCGCAGGCTTCCTTTGTCTTGCCGTTCAGGTAATTCATCACCATGTTGTGCATATATTTCGGCATGATGTTTGCCAGCACGGAGATCACGCCGCTGCCGCCGAGTGAAAGTAGCGGAACGACCTGGTCGTCATTTCCGCTGTACAGCGTCGCCTTGCCGCGCGTAAGACGCGCCGTTTCCACAACCTGGGAAATATTGCCGCTCGCCTCTTTAATCCCCGCGATCCTGTCATGGCAGCACAGCTTCTCGTAAACCGAAGCGCAAATATTGACCCCTGTGCGGCTGGGAACATTATAAATGATAATGGGCAGGTCGGTCGCATCGGCCAGCGCGTTGAAATGCGCAATCAGCCCCGCATTGGTGCATTTGTTGTAATAGGGAGTGACCGCGAGAAGCCCATCCGCCCCAACAGCCTGGGCTGTCTTTGCGCAGGAGATCACATGCGCGGTATTGTTGCCGCCCACGCCTGCGATAACCGGAACACGGCCCGCCGAGGCTTTTACAACGCACTCAATTACCGAGCGCTGTTCATCGTCCGTCATTGTCGCGGGTTCCCCCGTAGTACCACAGGCAATCAGCGCGTCGGTGCCATTTTTAATCTGGAATTCGACGAGCTTTTCAAGCGTGTCATAGGCAATTCCATTTTCCGTAAAGGGCGTTGCCAGCGCAACCCCGGAACCTTTAAAAATCATCATATAATCTCCTGTGAAGCGAATTTATTTTTCTTGCAGTTCAATCCATTTCTGGGCAATCTGCACCGCGTTCGTTGCCGCGCCTTTCCTGATGTTGTCCGCAACGACCCAAAGGTTGACGCCGGAATCCACAGAACGGTCGCGGCGGATACGCCCGACATAAACCTCATCCTTGCCGGCAATGTCGGTGGCCATTGGATATACGCCTTTGCCTTCGCCCTTTTTCACTTCGTCCATCACGATAAGGCCGGGGAAGGCGGCAAGCGTTTTTTTCAGGTCGTCAAGGTCGTATTCTTTTTCAAATTCCACATTGATGGATTCGCTGTGTCCGTGGAAAACCGGAACGCGAACCGTGGTTGCGGTAATGCGCATGTTATCATTATGCAGGATTTTGCGCGTTTCATTTACCATTTTAAGCTCTTCCTTCGTGTAATCGTCCTCGTCGAACACATCGATCTGGGGCAGGCAGTTGCCAAAAATCGGGTAGGGGAACTTTTTGGGCGCGTCGCCGTTGATTCCGTTTTCAAGGTCGCTGTACCCGCCCATTCCCGCGCCGGAGACCGCCTGGTATGTCGAATAAACCACGCGCTTGATTTTGTATTTGTCGTCAAGAGGCTTTAGGGCGACCATTGCCTGGATGGTGGAGCAGTTCGGGTTGGCAATGATGCCGCTGTTCCATTCGATATCCTCGGGATTTACCTCCGGGACGACGAGCGGAACCTTGGGGTCCATGCGCCAGGCGCTTGAATTGTCGATGACCAGCGCACCCGCTTTCACTGCAAACGGGGCGAACCTTTCGCTTGTGCCGCCGCCCGCCGAAAACAGGGCAATATCGATATCCTTGCCGTTGAAGCAGGTTTCCGTAAGCTCTTCCACCGTATATTCCTTTCCCATAAACTCAACCTTTTTGCCTGCGCTGCGCGCGCTTGCGAAAAGATAATAGTTTTCCACGGGAAGTTTGCGCTCTTCCAAAACCTGCAGGAATTTCCTGCCCACCATGCCGGTAGCGCCAACAACAGCAACATTATACTTTTTCATTCCTAAACTCCTATTCTTTGCCACAGGGCGGCATTTCTGAAATATTTCCAAAACGGTTTCCCATTTCGCGTAACACGGTATTGCCCTTTTCCGCCTGCCGGAAAGCCGGGCAAAAAAAGAACGGCACACACATTGCGCCGTCTTCTGCATTCATAATTCATCCGATCGCAGCAGCGCAACACCGCAGGGCGGTGACAGTGACACGGCTATTAACCGAATCCCCAGATCGCTATGCCCGGCGCACATAACGTCTTCGGCGTCAAGCCCTTTCCTGCAAAATACAACCGCTCCGCCGAGAGCTCCTCATTTTGCGGTACTGATGCTGTAACGCGCCTCTGTCTGTTCATTTGCCATTATACAACATCCCCCCCGGCATGTAAATACTTTTCCATCCGAAATACTTGCGAAATAAACGGGGAAACGGTATGATTTAGTTAGCACAACAGCGGGAAAGGAACCGGGTAAAGTGATGAAAATCAGGGAAGCGGTAAAACAGCAATTTGACGAACTGGTGAGGCTGCGCAGGGATTTGCATAAAATTCCGGGGTATTCCTTCGATGTTTCTGAAACGCGGGAATATCTTATGGACTACCTGAACGCTCTCGCGCCCGACGCCCTGCAAATATGCGGAAACAATGGAATCAAGGCGGTTTTCCTGGCAAAAAAACCTTCCCGGACAGTTGCGGTCCGCGCCGATATGGACGGTTTGCGCGTTCCGGAGGAAACAGGCTGCGCGTTTGCATCCCGGAACGGGGGCCTGATGCATGCCTGCGGGCACGATGGGCATATGGCAATTGCACTTGTATGTGCAAAACTGGTATGTGAAGCCAGAAACCGCATCGGTAAAAATTATGTTTTCCTGTTCCAGCCCGCGGAAGAAACAGTGGGAGGGGCGCAGCCCATGATCGAGGCAGGCGCGCTTAAAAATCCGGATGTGGATGAAATTTACGGACTCCATCTGTGGCCTTACCTTGCGCTTGGCAAGGTGGGTATGAAGCCGGGCCCGATTATGGCGCAGATGTGTGATTTCCTGATCGACATCAAGGGGCGGGGAAGCCATGGGGCCAAGCCGCAGGATGGGAACGACGCGCTCGTGGCGGCGGCGCATCTCGTTATGGGAATACAGACGATTGTGTCGCGCAGCATTGATCCATATGAAACCGCGGTGGTTACAATCGGCCGGGTTGAAGGTGGAAGGGCGCAGAACGTAATCTGCGAAAATGTACATTTGGAAGGAACGATGCGCGCATTTGAGCCGGAGGTAATGGAAACGGTAAAGCGCAGGCTGCATGAAATTCTGGAAGGGATCGGGATGATGTATGGCGTAGAGTGCGGATATCATGAACCCATGGGATATCCGGCGGTCGTCAACGATACACAGCTTTTTGAGCGTGCGGCAAAGAAATTTAATGGCGGAGAAATGGAAATTGCCCGGCCGTTTATGATGGCGGAGGATTTTTCCAATTTTCAGCGTGTGGTTCCCGGTTTATATTCATTTATAGGGGTTGCGGAATCAGCGGATACACCGCCGCTTCATTCGGGCAGGTTCAACTTTAACGAACAAGCACTATTAAATGGTGTAGAATATTTTTTGAGGGTGACTGGTTTTGAATAAGCAATATAGCGCGCTCGCACGGTTATATGACGACCTGATGTATGATGTGCCCTATGAAGAATGGTCGCGCTATATCATTGAACTGCTAATCGGGGAAAACGCGGGGCCCGGCGCGGAGGTTTTGGAATATGCCTGCGGAACAGGCAACCTGACGCTGCCGCTGGCAAGGGCCGGATACCACATTACGGCTGTGGACGCGTCGGAAGAGATGCTTTTTTGCGCGCAGGAAAAAACGCGCAGGAATGCTTTGCAGGTGAACTATGCTTGCGGGGATATGTGCTGCTTTCGGCTGAATAAGCCCGCGCGGGCCGCGGTTTGTGCATGCGACGGAGTCAATTACCTGCTTACGGAAGCGGAGCTTCAGCGTTTTTTTGAACAAGCATATGCGAATTTGCAGGCACGGGGAGTTTTTTTATTCGATATAAGCTCCGCCTATAAGCTGAGGCATATTCTTGGAAATGAATTTTATTATGACGACGGGGAGGACGAAACCTGCTTCTGGCAAAACCGCTTCAATGAGAAAAGCAAAACCGTGCGGATGGAGCTTACGATTTTTATACGGCGGGACGGAGCCTCCTATGAGCGTCAGGATGAGACGCACGTGCAACGTGCGTGGGAGCGTGCGGAAATAGAGCGGATGCTTCGCGATGCGGGATTTGCGGAAGTGACGGCCTATGGATTTTTAAGCGGGAATGAACCCGAACGGAAGGAAGAAAGGATACAGTTCTGTGCTGTAAAGAAGGAAACGAATGATGAGTGATACATTAATCAGGGCAATGGTAAACGGCGAGGCCACGGTATGCGCGTGTGACGTGAGTGAAATGGTTGAAACCGCCCGAAAAATACACGGGACGATGCCGGTGGCGACGATTGCCCTCGGACGCACGCTTGCGGCAGGAACCATGATGGCGTCCATGCTGAAGAGCAAACATGACAGAATGACCCTGATGATTAACGGCGGGGGCCCGGCGGGGACGATTATGGTCGTTGGGGATGCGATGCTCCATATGAAGGGGTATATTGCCAATCCGGCGGTCAACCTGGCGGCGAACGACAGGGGAGGCTTTGATATTGCCGGGGCCGTTGGCATTGACGGCTTTGTTACGGTGGTAAAGGACCTTGGCCTGCGCGAGCCGTATATCGGGAAAACGCCTATGCTGACAGGGGAGATCGGGGAGGACATCGCGAATTATTTCCTGGTGTCTGAACAACAGCCGTCGATCGTTTATGTAAACACATGGCTCGAGACGGATATGAGTATTGTGAACGCGGGCGGCGTGATCGTGCGGCCCCTGCCGGGCTGCAGCGAAGAAACGCTGGGGGAAATTGAAAAACGGGCGGGGGAAATTGCAAACTATGCAATGTACCTGCTGCCCAAGGGCGCGAAAGGTTCAATCGAGCAGATATTCAAAGGAATGGAGCTGGAAATTCTCGAGGAACAGCAGCCGTTATGGAAATGCGACTGCTCCAAGGAACGCTTGCAGGAGGTTGTGATTTCCCTTGGCAAGCATGAAATACAAGATATGATTGAAAAGGACGACGGAGCGGAAATTGTCTGCCGCTTCTGCAATAAAAAATACTGGTTTTCGGCAGATGAGCTGAAAAAACTGCTTGAACAGGCAGTGAAGGAATAAGGATGGAGAAACAAAACCTGAAAGTTGTCAGTTTTGACAGGCCTGCGGACTTTTATTTTCAGTCGGCATTAAAGATGATGGACGGTATGAAC
Organism: Christensenella intestinihominis; assembly: GCF_001678845.1. Taxonomy (GTDB): domain Bacteria; phylum Bacillota; class Clostridia; order Christensenellales; family Christensenellaceae; genus Christensenella; species Christensenella intestinihominis. The sequence continues at coordinate 421,404 of NZ_MAIQ01000001.1, read as the reverse complement.
TATCTGGGAGCGCTCCCGATGGTGCGCAAGGCGCTTGAGAAAGCTCCCGGTAATATCGGCTATATGATGAAGCATGCGGAGATTTTAACCGAGCTTTCCAAGTATGAGGAATCGAACAGCGTGTTGTTCGAGATATTGCTGAACACAAAAGAGGCGCAGAGTGAATGCTTCTTTGGAATGGGGTGTAATTTTATCGGCCTCGGCGACCTTGAAAAGGCGGAGGAGAGTTTTGAAAAATATTTGGCGGTGTCGCCGGACGGTGAATACCGCGACGATGTGGAAGAATTTTTGGCCCTGTTCTGCGATATGGAGGAAGAAGAGGAATATATCCTGGAAGACGCCAACGACCTGAAACAACAGGAATTGGCGGAAGAAGGGAAACGGCATCTCGATAATTGCGAATATCAAAAGGCGGTCGAGGTTCTTGAAAAGATCGACACAAAGGACCCCGATATGCTGTTTGCCAAAAATAATCTTGCGCTTTCCTATTATTGCATGCAGAAAACGGATGAAGCAATCAGGATTACCGAAAAAGTGCTGGAATGCGATCCGGAAAATATACATGCCAATTGCAATATGGCAATGTTCCTGAATCAGCAGGACCATGACGCGGCTTGCCGGTATGCCATGAAAGCGGTGAATAAACAAAAAAATACGCAGGACGATTTTTATAAGATTGCCATCACGTACTGTGAAATCGGCGAGCATGAGAAAGCGCTTAAATATCTGACCAACATCCTCGCGACATCGCCATATGATGAAAAGGTGCTGTTCTGTGCGGCGGTTGCAAGCTTCAACCTCAAACGGTATGCGGAATCGATCAATTATTTTTCAGATATTATTAAGCTGGAGCCGGAGGAAAGCATCGCTGGTTATTACCTGAAATATGTAAAAGATGTGATGGAGGGCAAAAAGGGGCACGGGGAAATTGGCTATGTGTTCCAGGTGCCGCCCCATGAAGCAAAGCAGCGGATCAAATATTTAAATGAGAAAATGAAGCTGCCCGCAGATGAATTTAAGGAATTGTGGGAAAAGGACCGCAAACTGAAGGATATCCTTTTATGGGGCCTTGAATATGGCGACGGCTTCATTAAACGGGCGGTGGTGGAAATCATCGGCGGGCTTGGCGGCGAAAAGGCAGAAAAGATATTCCGGCGCTATATCTTAAGGAGAAACCAGCCGGATGAAATTAAGAATGAAATTTTTGTCGCGCTGAAACGCATGCATGCGGCTGAACCCTATGTCGCATATTTTAACGGCGGTATTGTGGAAGTAAAAGTCGGCATCCTGGACAATGTTGAGGATGCTGAAAGCGACAGCTTCGATAAGCTGTTTGATCTTCTCGTCAGCGTTGTCAGCGAGGAATATTCCGAGAAGATGGCCGGAAAGGCAGTAAGCCTGCTTCAGGAGTTCACCGAGAAGGGGACGGGAAGCGCTTATCTTTCGGAAATTAATGCGCTTGCCGCGGCAATTGCCTTTGCAACGCTGTATTTAAACGGAACTACGGAAGAACCGCGGAAAATTGCGGCGCTTTTCGACGCCGACGTCAACAGGCTTTCAGCGATTGCAATGGAAATTATCAATATGGCGAGGAAGAAAGAGGAGACATAATGGCCAAAATTTCATCTGATGCAGTAAAAGAGAACCCCAGGATACGGATTCTGGTGGAGCAGGCAAATGCCTGCCTTGAAACGCTTGGATATACGGATCACGGTCCGCGGCACGTAGGCTATGTGAGCAGGATCGCCGGAGAAATACTGGAAAAATTGGGCTATCCTGAGGAACGGGTAGAGCTGGCGCGTATTGCGGGATGGACGCATGATGTAGGAAATATGATTAACCGGAAGATGCATTCCCTTACCGGGGCTACGATTTTATTTGATGAATTGCAGCGGATTGATATGGACCTGCAGGACGTATGCGACATCTGTTCCGCAGTGGGGGCGCACGACGAAGAAACGGGAACACCCGTAAGCGATATTGCGGCCGCCTTGATTATTGCGGACAAGGTGGACGCCTATAAAAAGCGCGTTAAGCGGAAGGATATGGACGACATCCACGACCGGGTGAACCTTTCGATCTATGAGACTGACGTGCGTGTTTCCCAAGAGAAAAACCAGGTTACGTTTGAACTGAAGATGAAAGACTACGCGACGCCGATGGAATTCCTTGAAATATACCTTGGGCGGATGAAAATGTGCGAAAAAAGCGCAGCGTTTTTGGGATGCACCTTCAAGCTGGTAATCAATGGGCTCGTTATGAATAAAATTGGAGGACAACAGGCTTGAATTATCGGTGCTATGCTTCTTGTGCATTTGGAATTGAAGGGATTCTTGCAGGGGAGCTTAAAGAGTTTGGCTTTGAAAATGTGAACGCACAGGATGCGCGTGTTTATTTTGATGCGGATGAAAAGGGAATTGCAAAAGCAAACATTTTCCTGCGCACGGCGGATCGTGTTTACCTTGTGCTTAAGGAATTTTATGCAACTACGTTCGACGAATTGTTTGAAGGGGTAGCGGCGGTTCCGTTTGGCGATATCATGCCTTCCGACGCACGTTTCCCGGTGGACGGGAACGCAGTGCGCTCCGCGCTCGGAAGCGTATCGGATGTTCAGGCAATTACAAAAAAGGCCGTAGTGACCGCTATGCAAAGGGTATATCACAAGGAACGCTTTGAAGAAAACGGAAGCATGTTTAATATTTATATTAATTTGCTGAAGGACCGGGCGACGGTTGCGCTCAACACCAGCGGAATGGGACTTAACCGCAGGGGTTACCGGCTGAAAAATGCGCAGGCGCCTTTAAAGGAAACGCTTGCCGCGGCGCTTATTATGATTTCCCGGTGGCGTACGCGTGATTTTTATGATCCGTTGTGCGGAAGCGGAACAATTGCTATTGAAGCGGCAATGATGGCGGCGAATATGGCGCCCGGACTTAAGCGCCGGTTTGACGCGCAGGGATATGGCAATGAGTTCCGCAAAGAATTTTCAGAAATGAAGGAATATGCGCAAAGCCTTTTAAGGCAGCCGGAAATGGAAATTTTTGCGAGCGATATTGACAGGAAAACATTGGAGCTCGCAAGGGAACATGCGCATAATATGGATGTCGCCCAGCATATTCGTTTTTCCCGCAAGGACGTCCGGGATTTCGAGCAGCCGGGCCGTCCTGCATCGGTTATCACAAATCCTCCGTATGCGGTGCGTATGGGGGAAGAAAAGGAAGTGGCAAGGCTCTATAAAGCAATGGGAGATGCACTGCGTCCCCTTAACGATACGCTTGCGTTTATCATTACGGCGGATGAACAGTTCGAGTCGAAATATGGCGCCAAGGCGGATAAACGCAGGAAGCTGTATAATGGAAATATTAAGTGCACCTACTACCAATATTTCAGAAAAAAGCAGTGATACTATGTTTTCATAGCGAAGGATTGTAAGTTGTGTCTGCAATTTTTAAAAAAGTAGTTGATTTTTATTCCAAATCTGATAAAATATTATAAGTCGGCACAATTCATATGCCAACGTGGCTCAGCTGGTAGAGCAGCGCATTCGTAATGCGCAGGTCAGCGGTTCGAATCCGCTCGTTGGCTCCAACCGGGGTGTAGCGCAGCTTGGTAGCGCGCTTCGTTCGGGACGAAGAGGTCGCAGGTTCAAATCCTGTCACCCCGACCAAGGGAAAAACCTGATAACCATGCGGTTTATCAGGTTTTTTCTTTGCCTGTTTTTCATCGTTTACCCTTTAATTTACCCTATTTTGCTTATCGAACGGATGCAGCGCCGCCTGGGCACGGAAAATGCCGTCTTTTTGCGTTATTTGCAGCGTGCCGTGGTATTTTTCCGCAATCGCGCCGACGGAAGCGAGTCCAAGGCCCTTGTCGTCGCGCTTGGAGGAAAGCAGCGTCCCGTCCTGCTGCCGCCTGAGCACGTTTTCGTCAAAGCTGTTTTCCACGATGAGCACAATATATTCGTTCATCTCTTCCGCCTGGACCGTAATAAAACGTGGACCTTCCTTTTGGCGGAGACAGGCCTCCAGCGCGTTTTCCAGCAAATTGGCGAGCACCATGCAAAATTCGCTCTCCGGCATGCCCAGTTCCTCCGGAAGCCGCAGTGAATAATCTAATTTAACATCGGATTTTCCCGCCCGTTCCATATAGTGCGCCGCCACCGCATCCACAGCGTAGTTGAGGGCGAGCGGCGGACGGCCCTGAGACAGGCTTTCCACATATTGGTTGAGATACCGACGCAGCTCTTCCCAGTCTTTCCGGTCCGCGAGCGAACGGATCACGAGAAGTTGGTGGCGAAAATCGTGCCGGGCCTGCGCCGTTTCCTCCATGTGCCGCCGAAGGGAGGCATATTGCTCCGCCTGCACGCCCAAAAGCTGCATGTTTTGCTTGAGCCGGGCGTTTTCGGAGGTTTCCTGTATGGTACGAAAAATATTGTTATAAGTGACGATCAGCAGGACGATCAGTAAAATAACGGCGGTGGCATAGGTTGCAAGCAGGAAAGGATCGCGGATATCGACTCCAACTGTCATATAAAAAGTCGTGGTTAACACGAGGAAGATCAGCGGAATGACCCACATCGTACGCCACGCACGGGCGCTTTCGTTTTTCTCCACCATCCAACGCATCCTGCCGGAGAAAAGGGGTAAAAGAACGAGAAAGGTAAGGATATCGGCCGCCAGAGTCCATAAATAATCCGGGAGGAATCCCATATCGTCAAAAAACGCTTGGGAAAACACGTCGTATAAAAGTACCGAAAACGCTGCGGAAACCGCCCCCGAAAGCAGGATGAACGCCTTTTTCGGAACGGTGTCGCGCACGACCCAGCAATAAACGATGAAAAAAGAAATGAGGATCGGAAGCATCACAAGATTCCCGTCCAGTTCCAAAAATTGATCCCATAATGCCGACAGGACGCAGGCCAGTGTAACAATACCGACTGTAACCGCATATGTGCAGGCGCGCGTAAACCGCAAACGATTTTTCACCGGCGCAAGTACCAGGAACAGGGACAGGAGCCACAATGGCAAATTTGCAATCAAAGAATAGGTAAACACATCCATTTTTATTGCCTCCGTGCGGAGCGAAACAGAAAGTCAAAATACTGTCCGCGCGCCTCCGCGCGGGAATTTTGCCGGACAGGAAGCTTTGTATTATCATCCATCAGAAAGCAATAGTTGTCCTCCGTCAATTTTACCACATGTTCCAAGTTGACGAGCGTACCGCGGTTACAGACAAAAAAACGGGGATATGGGGCAAGCATTTCGCAAAGGGTGGAAAACGTCTGCCGCCACCGGATAACGCCCTTGGCCGTATAGAGCAGCAGATAGTGGCCGTCGCATATCGCGTAGCAAATTGCGGACAAGGGAAGGCGCACGGGGGTATTGCCGTCACGCGCCATAATTTCCGCCTCTCCGCCCAGGCGCCCTGCCGCTTCCGTCAGGATTTCCGTGATCTCCGCGGATGAAAAGGGTTTGACGAGATAATGGAACGCGCGTACGCGAAACCCTTCCAGGGCATGGTCGCTGCTCACCGTGACAAATACGACCAGGCAGTCGGGACATATGCCCCGCAGCCTTTCCGCCGTCTCGATCCCGTCCATGCCGCCCATATAAATATCGAGAAAAACAAGGTCGAAGGCATACCCTGCCGCGGCGGCGAGGAAAGCCTCGCCGCTTTCAAATTCCGTGATTTCGATAGAAAAAGAACCATTTTTTCCAGCTTCTTCAATTTTGTTTTTAAGCGCCGCGCGGTCGGCGGCACAGTTATCCGTAATGGCAATATTCATGAATACCGTTTCCCTCTTATTTAAAATATACCCTTCCTATTATGACATGAAAAATCGAACTACGGGAAGTTTTTATGCCAAAAAAGGCGTTTTTATGCCATTTTAATCAATACCAAGCCTGACTCATATATAATGATGGTGAAAAATTCAAATTTTCTGTCATTTTGACGATGAACTGATGATAACGAGAAAATAACGTAACGTCCGGGAGGAAAACTTTATGAAACGCACAAAACGGTTGGTGGCATTTTTAGTCGTCATAACAATGCTTTTGACGCTTGCGCCCGCGGCCTTCGCGCAGGCGGAAACAACGCCCACGGAAACGGAACAGGCCGGCGCAAAGACGCCGGAGGGAACGGAAGAAAGCGGAGCGGCGACGCCCGGCGCGAGCCCGTCGGCAGCGCCAAGTACGAGCCCATCGGAAGAACCCGGTGCGACCCCGTCGACAGATGGGAACGCCAGCCCTTCTCCGTCCCCCGATGCAACCCCGTCAGCAGCTGAAAACGAAAGTCCTTCCCCGGACGTTTCGGCGTCCCCGGAACCGAATGGGGCAAACGGCGGTATTTCCCCCATGTACATTGACCCGGACGACACAGACCCCGGCGACACGGCGCCGCACCGCCACAAGCTGTGCGGCGCGGCTTCAGGCGAGGCGTGCTTGCATACGGGCGCGCAGCATGGAGACACCATAGAGTTTGAATCCATCGAGAATTACAGGGACAAAAGCACGGGCGCATTCGTCTTTCCGCACGACGCCAACGTATACGTGCCCAAGGATACCAACCTGGGCAACAAGCGGAGCGTCATCCCGAGGGGCGTAACGGTCACCCTTTGCCTTGACGGGAATACCCTGATCGAAAGCCCGCAGACCGCCACGCGGTACACGGAGGGCTTCGCCATAGAAGACGGCGGCACGCTCACCCTCTGCGACTGCAAGGGGACCGGCTCGCTGGTGAATTTCAACGACAACGATTTCACCGTATACGACACCGGCACGCTCAACATGTACGGCGGCACGCTCGAACGCAGCGACAGTACGCCGCCGATCAGGCTCATCGGTACGTTCAACATGTACGGCGGCGCCATCACGGGCAATTATGGGCGGTGCGCCGTTGAAGTCACCGACGGCAGGATCAACCTGTACGGCGGCGTGATCGACGGCAATTACACGAACGACATCTCCAGCTATAAATCAAACGTGGAACTCTCTCCGGGCGCCGTCATCAAAATACCGGATAAGCTCTACCCGGGCACGCGCGTGGGCGTCTCGTACAGCGACAGCGGGGCCGTGGACAAACAGGACGTCAGGATCACCACCGGATACGGCGGCCACAACATCGAAGACCCCTCCGTATTCTTCTTTTCGGACAACCCGGCTTTCCAGATCAGCATGAAGGACGGCGACGCTTACCTTGCGCGGATACCGGGCGAGCCGCACCCGGCGCACCCAAGTTGCGGGGAAAACCCGTGTCCGCATGGCGGCGTGCACCAGAACGTGACCGGCTGGGAAGACCTCAACCACACAAACAAACCCGTGGGCGGCCACAATTACTACCTCTCCGCCGACTACGTGCTGCCCTCGAATTTCGATATTACCGGCGGAAAAGAAACGACGCTGTGCCTTAACGGCCATAAGCTCACTGTCGCGCACCAGCACGACACATACGATTCGGTCATCCTCCTCGAGCACGGCACGTTGCGCATCTGCGACTGCCAGGGCGGCGGGGAGATCACCGGCGGGCGCGGAAGCGACTTCAATTTTTACGGCGGCAACATCTATGTGAACGGCGGCAACCTCGAGCTTTACGGCGGCACGATCAGCGGCGGCCGTGCCGACAGGTCCGGCGGGGGCGTATATGTGGAAAACGGCTCCTTCAAAATGTACGGCGGCGCCGTCTCGGAAAACTACGGCGACCAATATGGCGGCGGCGTATATGTGGAGAACGGAACCTTCGATCTTTACGGCGGCTCTGTCACGAATAACACAGGGACGGGGGTGCATGTGGACAGCGGCGGCCTATTCACGATGCACGGCGGCACGATTTCCGGCAACTCCGGCGACAAGGATTACGAGCTCGCCTGCGGCGGCGGCGTACAGGTGGATAACGGCGGGACGTTCAACATGAAGGGCGGCACGATTTCCGGCAACACGGGCAAGTTCGGCGGCGGCGTAGAGGTCAGGAGCGGCAGTCAGTACCGTCCTACAAGCGGTGTGTTCAACCTGTACGCGGGGACGATCACCGGCAACACCTGCATCGGCACGAGCGGCAATAGCCGCTATGAACGGGGCGGCGCCGTGTTTATAGACGGGGGCGAATTCAACCTGTGCGGCCCGGCGGCGAGCATCAGCGGCAATAAGCTGGAGATCAAAAACGCGAAAACGCTGGACGACGATGTGTACCTGGACGGCGATATGGCGGTCGGCATACGGGCAAAGCTTGACCCGGCCAAGACGAAAATAGGGCTCTTCCAGAAAACGAATGACGCACGCACAATTACCTCCGGGTTTGGCGCGGCGGGCAACACGGCCGCAGAGGTGAAATGCTTTTTTAGCAACGCGGGCGAACAGGCGCTTAACTTTACTGCGGGCGAGGTCTATCTGGGGCAGGGCCTGCCCGCCCACGTCCACAAGGTTTGCGGGGAGACGAAATGCACGCACGCGGGCGCGGCGCACACGGAGGACGTCACGTTTGTGCCGTGGGACGACGCCGGGATCGGGCCTGCTGTCAGCGACGGCAAGGTACATAACGTATACCTCACAGGCGACAAAACGGTGACGGACACGCTCGTCGTTTCGGGCGGCGGCACGGTGCTCAATTTGTGCCTCAACGGGTACACGCTCGGCTATCAAAATTCGTCCCATACAGCGGTCGTCCCGGTGATCCGTACGCAAAACGGCGCACAGGTAAACCTGTGCGACTGCGGAAGCGTGGGCAGGGTGAAGGGCGACGGCCGGGTGCTCAGCGCGGATGCCGGGAACAACGGCGGCGCGGTTTATGTGGATGAAAGCAGTACCTTTAACCAGTACGGCGGTAGCCTTGCGGGCGCGTGGGCGCAGCATGGCGGCGGTGCGTATGTGAAGGGAAATTTCAACCTCTACGGCGGCAGCATCGCGGGCAACAGGGCGGGCGATACCACCCTTAATATTCCCGGACAAGGGGGCGGGGCCTACGTGGACGGCGGCGCTCTCGCGGTGTATGGCGGGGAAATTGCGGATAACCAGGCGGACGGCATCGTCGGCGCGATAAATGGCGGCGGCGTTTACGTCCAAAGCGGTTCCCTTACGCTCGCGGGTGGCACGGTTTCCGGCAACGGGGCATACGGGGACGGCGGCGGAATTTACGCAAACGGCGGCACGTTGCTCCTTACGGGCGGCCAGGTTACGGAAAACAACGTCGGGACCATAGACGCCCGGGGAGCGGGCGTCTACGCCGGCACGGGCGCGGCGCTCAAGGTTTCGGGGGCGCCCGTCATACAAGGCAATGTAAACAGCAGTAATTACGGGAACGTGTACCTGCCGGAGGGCCAAACCATCACGATGGCAGGCGACCTCGATTCCAGCGCGGACGTCGGCGTTCTGACGGCACCCCTCCACGACGGGATCATAACGTCCGGGTACGCGGATTACGGCGGCAGCGACCCCAAAGACTATTTCGGGGCGGACAACCCGGACAGCACAATATTCCTGTGGCAAAAGCAGCAGGACGCGGCGACGCGTGAAGCGTTCCTGGCGGTGCCGTGCACGGTTTCGGGCACAGTAAAAGACAGCGCAACAGGCGCGCCGGTCGCAAACACGCCGCTGAGCTTTCACGCATCCAGCGAAACCCGCCTTTTGGGCGCGGACGGGGACGACATTCCGCTTGAAACGCAGACGGACGCGTTCGGGAGGTATTCCATCGTGCTGTACCAGGGCATCGAATACGGCTTTTACCTCAACGCGGAACGCTATTACTTCGACCTCACGCCCACAGACCTGGCGGTCCCGAAGGGGAGCGGTTCCCTCGAGCTGGACATTGCGGCAAAGACGTCCCCGTGCAAAGGCTCCATGGACGGCACGTTGAAGGATCAGAACGGGAACTTCCTTGCGGGCGCGACCGTTACGCTGCATTCCATGGATACGGTGCAGGGGGAAATGACCTACAGCACACAGACGGACGCGGACGGGAAATTCCACCTGTTCGTGCTGTACGGGAAATACGACGTATCCGTCACAAAACCGGGCTATACCGTCACCATCGACGACCCACGCTACCAAACGACCAACATTACGGGCGGCCACGGGGACTCCCACATCCAGGTGACGGTCACGCGCAACAAAGCAACGGTCAGCGGTACGGTGACGGACAAAGCCGGTTACGACATGAAAGGCGCGATGGTGACGTTTTACGGAACGCCCCCGTCCTACGGATACTACACATCATTTGGAGGCTCGGTGGACAGCAACGGAGCCTATACGGCAACGGTCCCCGAGGGGACCTATACGGTCAAGATCGAGAAGAAGCCGGGCTGCACGATCCACGTGACGGATGGCGGAAAGCTGTCCGTCACCTCCGGCGCGGTCACGCACGATATCAAAGTGGAGACCTCGCTCGACGTAGGCTCGGCCCACGGGACCGTGACGGGCACGGGCGCGGACCTCCTGGAAGGCGCGCTTATCACCTTCAAGGGAAAGTGCGATTACGATGATCAGGAAAGGTCCTGCGCCGCGGTCATAAAGAACGGAGCATACGACGACGTTAGCCTAATGGCCGGGGAATACGCCGTCACGATAGAAAAACCCGGATATACGATAGAGGTGACCGAAGGAAGTCCGGTTGCAATCGGGTCCTCCGATGTGGAGAACAACCTTGTGGTCAATGTGCAGGCGGACGGGGGCGTCGTCAGCGGCAGCGTGACGGACGGGAACGGGCACGATATGGACGGCGCAACTGTGACGCTCAAAGGGCGGACGGTCTCGGGTGAAGAAAAGACCTTTACCGCGGCGGTGGCGGACGGCAGGTATCGCATTGACGCGCCTGCGGGAGACTATACGGCGTCCGTCGCAAAGGGCGGCTACACTGTTTTCGTGGATTCCGGCGACGCGGTCACGGTAGGGACGGACGATGTGACGAATCATATCGCGGTGGAGGCGTCGCTCAACATCGGAACGGTGAGCGGCACGGTGAAAGACGGAGGCGGGAACGGTCTTCCCGGCGTAACGGTCACTTTGAGCGGAAACAGCACGGCGGACGGGAAGATGCGAACCTTCAGCGCCGTAGCCGACGAAAACGGAAACTACAGCGTACGGGCGCTGGAAGGAACGTATGAGGCCGCGGTGGAGAAGCCGGGCTACACCGTCTCGGTGACGGGCAGCGGCTCGGTCACGGTCACCTCCGGCCCCAAAACGAACAATATCACGGTTTCCGCCGCGCTGAACAAGGGGACGGTGAGAGGCCTGCTGAAAGACAACGGCGCAAGAATCACGGACGATGTGACGATGACGCTCACCGGCACGAGCGTGGCGGACGGGCGGCAGCATACGTTTAACGCTGCGTTTACGCCTGTATTTGGAGAAGATGGTATAAAGAAGAGCCATGAATATAACTACACGGTGGAGGACGTGCCGGAAGGGACGTATCACATCACAGTCGCAGAGATCGGCCTTGACATCGTGGTGATGGTTCCGTATGACGGCACGATCAGCGTGACGGACAGCGACGTAACCGTGGATATCGAGGCCAACTCTTCGTATGCCAAAGGGACGGTTTCGGGTACGGTAACGGACACGAACGGGGTTTCCCTGGAGGGCGAGACGGTAACGCTCACCGGCATGAGCTTTGGGTTTTACAGGACCTTCAGAGGGACGATCGGTGCGAACGGAGAATACAGCGTAATGGTGCCGCGGGATCAGGAGAAGAAGAACGGCTATACGATTATGGTAGAAAAGCCGGGCTATACGATTACGGTAAATTCCGGCAGCCCGGTCTCGGTGATCGACGGAGATGGGGCGAAAGACGTCACAGCGGATATTTCCGTGACGGCGGTGCGGAACAAGGGAACGGTTTCGGGCAGCGTAACGGGCGCGGGCGCAAAACTCATGAACGGCGCGGAGGTGACGCTCACCGGCACAAGCGTGGCGGACGGGCAGGAAAAGACGTTCACGTGCACGGTGGCGGACGGCGGCTATAAGGTCGAGGACGTGCCGGAAGGAAACTATGAGGTCACGCTCAACAAGAGCGGATTCACGTCCGCGGTCGAGGATGGCGGCACGGTCGTCGTGACGAACGGCAATGTAACGAACGATATCGAAATCAGCGCTTCGATTGATATCTGGACGGTTTCGGGCAGCGTGACGGACACGGACGCTTCCCAAGTTTCTATGGAGGGCGCAACGGTGACGCTTTCCGGCACAAGCGCGGCGGACGGCAAACAGAGGACGTTTTCGGGCACTGTGGGCGCGGGAGGCAGCTACAGTATCAAGGTGCTGGAAGGGAACTATACCGCCGCGGTCACGAAGCCGGGATATGCCGTCGGCATAAGCTCCGGTGGCGGTTCGTTCGATGTTTCCGCCGATGAGACCAGGAATATTGAAGTGCAGGCAGCGCAAAACAAGGGCACGGTCAGCGGCAGCGTGACGGGAATGGGCGCGGCCCTCGCGGAAGGGGCGGCAGTAACCCTCAAAGGCACGAGCGTCGCGGACGGGCAGGAAAAGACGTTCACGGGTACGGTGACGGACGGCGGCTATCAGGTCGGGGATGTGCTGGAAGGGACCTACGGGGTCACGCTTGAAAAGAGCGGCCTTACGGTCATGGTGACCGGGGGCGGCATGGTGAGCGTTGCGGACGGCGATATCACAAACGATATCGAAATTTCCGTATCGCTCAATACCGGCACGGTCAGCGGCACTGTGAAGGACGGCGGCGGTACGCCGCTTTCCGGCGGTACGGTCGCTTTGAGCGGAAACAGCACGGTGGACGGAAAGGTGCGGACCTTTAGCGCCGTGACCGACGCGGATGGAAACTATAGTGTGAAAGCGCTGGAAGGCTCCTATACGGTCACGGCGGAAAAGCCGGGCTATACCGTTACGGTAAATTCCGGCGGCACGGTCGCGGTCGCCGCCGGCACAAAAACGAACAATATCACGGTGAGCGCGGTGCGCAACGAGGGCACAATCAGCGGCAGCGTGACGGATACGAACACGCCGCCCGTTTCCATGGAGGGCGCGACGGTGACGCTGAAAGGCATGAGCGTCGCCGAAGGGGAAAAGACCTTTACCGGGACGGTCGCGCTCGGCAATTACACGATCAGCGGACCGGTGCCGGAAGGGACGTATACGGTCACAGTCGCAAAGCCGGGGTACAGGTGCGACGCAACGCAGGGCGGGACGGTCGCGATGGAAAATGGAGATATTACAAACAATATCGAGGTTAGCGCATCGCTCAGCAGCGGGCTGGTATACGGCACGGTAAAGGACGATAACGGCACGGCCATGATCGGCGCGACGGTGACGCTTTCCGGCACGAGCGTTATCCAAGGAGAAAAGACCTTTACCGGAACGGTCAGACGTGACGGGACCTACGGCATCGAGGCGCTGGACGGGACCTATACGGTCTCGCTGGTATGGCCGGGGCATACGGTTGACGCAGTCTCCGCCGGTGGAACGGTTACGGTGAATGCGGATTCCGTGCAAAATGATATTACGGCAGCGGTCACGCGCATCGAGGGAACCGTTTCCGGCATGGTGACGGAGCAAAGCGGCATCTCCATGGACGGCGCGACCGTCACGCTGACGGGGGCCCTCACCGGGGAGAAATTCACGGCGGGCGTATTGGGCGGCAGCTACAGCGTAACGCTGCCTACGGGGCTTTACCGCATCAGCGTCCAGAAGGCGGGCTACGACGTGACGCTCACCGGCAATGACGTGGTGCTTGTGGCACGGGACGCGCCGCGGGAAAAGAATATCAGCGTGGAAGCGACGCTCATCACCTATGAGGTGGCGGGCAAGGTCACGGAAACAAACGGGCTTTCCATGGCGGGGGCTACCCTCGCGTTCACGAATCAATTTGACGCGTTCGCGGTCACGACGGCAGTACTCGCGCAGGACGGCAGTTACACGGTGCGGCTTGCGCCGGGCGAATACGCCGTATCGGTTATAAAACCCGGTTACAGCGTTCAGGTGAACGGAACGAATCGCGTTACAGTGGGGCAGGCCGGTATCGACGGCTGTGACTTTTCGGTCACGGCGGCGATTCTGGAGCGCGTGCCGGGCGGCAAGCTGGACGCAAACGAAGACGGCGAAGTGACGGAAGCGGAGCTTGCGGCAGCGCTGGGCGCCTACGCAGAGCTTTCTGGCAACAAGGGCGCGCAGGTCGTCACGCTCACCGGGAATGCGGCGCTTTCGGGGAGCCTCATCGTCAATGTGAGCGGGCTGACGCTTGAATTGGGCGAATATACGCTTTCCGGCCCGCCAAAAGAACCCGCCGTGGCGTTTGAAGGGAAAATAGCCAATGTGACCGCTTCGGGCGCGGGCAGGATCATGGGTGGCGAAGGTGCGCCCGCAATGCAGTGCGAAAGCAACGCCCTTGCAATGGTCGGCGGCGGAACCTACATGGGCGGAAGCGGCGCACCGGGCGTGCGGGTTTCAGGAAACCTTTTCGTCCAGGATAATGCCGCGATCTACGGAAGCGCCGGGCAGGCGGGCGTCGAAGGCCCGGGCGGCAGCGTGTCTGTAAGATCGGCAAAGGTCTTCGGCGGGGACGGCGCGCCGGGAGGAACCGGGATTTCATCCATGCAGAAGGTCACTTTGTACAGTAGGGCGCTGGTCTTAGGCGGCGCCGGGACAGATGACCCGAATGCGGCGGGCGGCGATGGCGGAAGCGCGCTTTCCGGCGTACAATCGGTCGTTATGGCCGGGGGCACCGCGGGCGGCGGCCGCGGAGGAGACGGCTGGAACACGGGCGGCAACGGCGGAAATGCACTGGATGTCAGCGTGGCGGCCCTGGAGGCAAACGGACGGGGACTTTTGATCGGCGGCGACGGCGGGGATTCCTATACCGCACCGGGTAAGGGCGGCAAGGGCAACCCGAACGGCTTTGCCCGCTATGACGTGCGTGTGTTCGACGGGTCGGACGGAAAGGTGCCGGATGCGCCCGTCATTACGGCACAGCCTCAGGACCAGGAAGCGCTCGTGGGAGATACCGCGTCATTCGGTGTGCAGGCGAAGTCGGGCCTGTCCATAAGCTACCAGTGGCAGGAAAACCGCGGCGACGGCTTCACGGATATTCCCGGCGCAACCGGGGAAAGCTATACCACACCCGTGCTTGCGCTTGCGGATAGCGGCACGCGCTACCGCTGCGTTATTTCAAACGCGAAGGGCAGCGCGGTTTCAGAGGAGGCACTGCTCACCGTCAAACAGAATGCTTATCATGTGCTGGAAGGCGGCGGCAGCGAGTGGGACCCGGCGGGCGGCATGGGACTGACCGTAAGGGTGGACGCCCCGTTTGAGAAGTTCACAGGCGTATCCGTGGACGGCAGCGCGCTCGCGCAGGACTATTATACGGCGCAGAGCGGTAGCACCGTCGTGACGCTCAAACCGGAATACCTGCGGACGCTTGCGGCGGGGAAGCATACCCTGCGCATTGAATTTACAGACGGCTACGCGCAAACGGATTTCACCGTACTGCCGGCACAGGAAGGCACGGTTCCATCGGCAGGCGATTCCGCCGGAACCGGAACGGCTAAAACCGGTGATACAGCCGCACCGTTGTGGATATGGATTCTCGTTGCGGTGGCGGCAGGCGTAGGCCTTATGGCAGTTTTTCTCTGTAAAAAGAGGCGGCCAACCAAATGAAACGTAATGACGGCGAAAACCGGCTGAATTAAGGCCTGAATCATTCGGAATTTTGAGGGACTGGCTCATTTCCATATTGAGACAGTCCCTTTTCCGGTTTATTCGTTTTAATGGTTGACGATCTGCCGGTGGTTCGGATTTTCTTAATAAACTATTAACAATGCCCAAAAGAAGGGGGCTCAAATTGAATTTTGAAGGAAGCCATGCTATAATTCAGCTATACTAACTCACGAAAGGTAGTTGTTATTATGTTTAAGAAGGTTATTGCGGTTGTATTGACCCTTGTATTGGCGGTGTCCTTTGCCGCGCCAGCCCTTGCGGCATCCCAGGAAGCGCGTGTTGTCATTGGTGCCGACAATACGGAAAGCCAGATTGCAGATGTTTATAACTATTTTGGAATTAACCGCGGCGACGTTACGGAGCTGCAGGTTACGAACAGTGAGGAAAGACAGTATCTGGAAGGTCTTGTTCCCGATGAAAAAATTGGCAATGTAGCGCTTTCCTGCGTCTATATTGAACCCAACGACGGCGGCGGGATCGAGTTGGAAGTAAACAACATTAATTATGTGACGGAAAAAATGTACAAGGCCGCGCTTTCTACGGCAGGCGTAACGGATGCAAAAGTAAAAGTGACGGCGTATAAACCGGTTTCCGGCACGGGCGCGCTCACGGGAATCTATAAAGCATACGAAGATATGACCGGCACGGTTTTGAGCGAGCTTGCAAAAGATACGGCGACGGAAGAGCTTGTGGTAACAGGGGAGCTTCAGGAAGCACTTGGCGATGTGTCGATCGACATTATCAACGACCTGAAAGGGAAGCTCAAAGAAACCAAAAACATGACGGATGATCAGATTATCGAACTGATCAAGGAAACGGCTGATAAATATGAAGTAACGCTGACAGACGATCAAATCCAACAGATTTTGGCTTTGGTCAAGAAGTTTAACGAACTGAATTTGGACCCCGATACCTTCCTGAACCTGTTCCAGGCGAAACAGGGCGTGGAAAATTTCTTCACAAGCGTGGGAGATTTCTTTAAGAGCATCGGAGACTTTTTCGTCAATCTGTTCGGCGGCGGAAATTAATCGGAAAGCAAAAACCGTTCCGGTGGAAACACACGGAGCGGTTTTTTTTATGTGATAAAAAATGAAACTTTTAACACTTTGCGTTATAATAAAAAGGAACATGTGTTTGTTCTGGAATAAAACGAAGACCTGAAACAGCTGTGAGAGGTATTACGGAATTGGAAGACCGTTTTTTATCCGGAAAAAGGGTCGCGATGCTGGGCATTGCGGTCAATATCGTATTATTGCTTTTGAAATTGACTGCCGGATATGCAGCGGGCAGCCAGGCGATGATTGCCGACGGCTTTAACAGCATGGGAGACGTATTTGCGTCTACGGTGACCCTGCTTGGCAGTGTCTATGCGGCAAAGCCGAAGGATGCCGATCATGCATGGGGGCATGGAAAAGCGGAATATATTGCCTCGATGATTATTGGCTTTTCTATGGTGGCTATGGCAATTTATACGGTGTCGGGCTCAATCGGATCGCTTGCGGCGGGAGAGCAGCTTGAATTCTCGTGGTGGCTGATCGGCGTTGCGGGAGCAACGATTTTTGCAAAATTTATTTTGTATTGCTATTGCATTCGTAAAAGCCGGAAGTATGGAAGCGTGCTGATTAAGGCAAACGCCCAGGATCATCGAAACGATGTATTTGTTACCTCGGGTACGTTGATTGCTATCTTTCTGAGTTTGGCGGGCTGGCATTTTATGGACGGGATCATTGGCATCGCAATCTCGGCATGGATCATTTACAGCGGGATCATGATTGTTATGGAATCGGCGCGCGTATTGATGGACGCCGGCGTAGATGAAGAAACCCTTGGGGAATACCGGGAGGAAGTATTGCAAATTGAAGGAGTTGACCATGTTGACAGCCTGAGCACAAAGCCTGTCGGTGCAAAATCGATTCTCATTGTAAAAATATCCGTAGACCGCGATATGACGGTTATCAGAAGCCACGAGATCGGTAAAAAAATTGAGGAGGAGCTTCTTGGACTCCATCCGGAACTTGCGGATATAATTGTCCATATTAATCCGGATTTACCGCATAAAAATGGAATACACGAGTAAATGGAAAGGCCCGCATATTTTAAATCATTTCCAACAGAAAAAAATCTGCTGCCTGGCAACAGATTTTTTTCTCGGAAGTATCATATATGTTTAACGCCTTCCCGGCGGGATGGCCAAAGGCCTTGCGGCCTTTTAGAGAAAGAAGATTTATGAAAAGTTGTAACTGCTTTTCTTGATATTTATGATAGCAGTGAATTATGAAATGCATATGAATGAAATATGAATAGAAAATGAATAATAAACTTTATTGCCGGCGAGCTTGTTTCCCATTGGTTTTTTAGAAAATCCGGTCCCGGAAATGATGGAATTAGTGGTATAATAAGTAAATATAGCGTAAAAAATATGATTGTAATTATGGCTGTAATAAGGTATAACTTTATAATAGAAATTGCTCAGAGGCAGGAAACGGGAAGGAAGGTTATGGATGAGCGTTTATGAAGATTTGAGCACGTTTGTTCAGCAGGGAAGAGTGAACAACGTAAAAGAGATAATCGCCGCAGAGCTAGAAAAAGGAACCAACGCGCAAACCTTGCTGCAGGAAGGCCTTCTGGTAGGAATGGCTGTCGTTGGCGAGAAGTTTAAGAATAACCAGGTTTTTGTGCCGGAGGTCCTGATTGCGGCCCGCGCGATGCAGGCGGGAATCGATTCCCTGGCGGCGGCGCTCGCCGCTGAAAAGGTGGAATCCAAGGGAAAAGTCGTTCTTGGAACGGTAAAGGGCGATTTGCACGATATTGGCAAGAACCTCGTGAAGATTATGCTGGAAAGCAAAGGACTTGATGTAATCGACCTTGGCGTTGACGTATCGGCGGAAAAGTTTGTGGATACGGCAATTAAGGAGGGAGCACAGATCATCGCGTGTTCCGCCCTGCTGACGACGACCATGTCGGTCATGCAGGAGGTGGTCGATAAGGCCAATGAAAAGGGCATACGGGATAAGGTTAAAATTATGGTGGGCGGCGCGCCCGTAACCGAAGAGTTTAAAAATAAAATCGGGGCGGATTACTATTCGGCGGACGCATCCAGCGCAAGCGATATCGCTTTGCAAATCTGTCAGTAAATTTTATGGGCTGTCAGTCGCGGGGCAGCCCTTTTTTTATACCGGCTTTGCAAATATGGAGCCGCACAGCACAGGAGAGAAAAATGGAAAAAGAACCAGTATGCGGGGGAGAGTGCCTGTTTGGGAAATGCCCGCATAAATATTGTATCAAGGCCGTACGGCGGAATGCGGAAGCAGCGGCGCCGCGTCATGCAGATATGGAAATATTGACAGGCGGCAGGAAGCCCGAACTGCGGACTGGAAAAACAGGATATGGAATTGCCGCCGATATTGGAACGACGACCGTTGTGCTGTATTTATACCAACTGGATGGGGCGAGATGTATTTGCGTAAAAAGCAGGCTCAATGCCCAGGTATCGATGGGGCTTGATGTGATTTCGCGCATTCAGTTTTGCGCCGATCATAAAGATGGCCTGGAAAAATTGAATGACGCGATTGTAAAAGAACTGAATTCCCTGGTCGGCGAAGCATTGGATGAAAGCGGAGTAAGCCGGGAGCAAGTTACCGGATGTGTTTTCACGGGGAATACGACGATGCTGCACCTGCTTGCCGGGCTGTCGCCCGTATCGATGGGTGTGCTGCCATTTAAGCCTCTTTCAAAGTTTGGGTACTATGAATCCGCCGAAGCACTTGGAATCGATCTGCCGGGCTCCCGGTGCTATTTAACGCCCTGTATGTCTGCTTTTGTGGGCGGGGACATTACCTCCGCGCTTTTGGCGGCAGGATTTGCGGAAACGGATGAGACCTGCCTGCTGATGGATATTGGGACAAACGGCGAAATAGCGGTCGGAAATAAGGATTTCGTCCTGAGCACTTCCACCGCCGCAGGCCCGGCGTTTGAAGGCGCGCACATCAGTTGCGGAATGGCCGGGGTAAAGGGCGCGGTCAAGCATCTTGATGTTCTGCAGGGAAAACTGACTTTGGAAGTGATTGGCGGCGGGGAGGCGCAGGGCCTATGCGGGTCAGGCCTTCTTGATGCAATTGCCTGGATGCGTAAAATTGGCGTGGTCGATGAGACGGGACGTATTGCAGCAGAATCGGAAAGCCGGTTCATTGGGGAAAAAGAAGGCGCTCCCGTAATCCGGATTACAGACAGGATATTTATTACACAAAAAGATATCCGCGAATTGCAGACGGCAAAGGCGGCTATGGCGGCAGGGGTGCTTTCCCTCCTGCGGGAAGCCGGATTGCAGGCGCACGATATCCGGCGGGTTTATCTTGCCGGTGGATTCGGAAATTATATGGACCGGCGCAGCGCTGCGGAAATTGGATTGCTGCCCCGCGGCTTCCGGGAAATTACTAGTATCGGAAACGCGGCTGGAATGGGGGCGGTCATGGCGCTGTTCGATGAAGGCAGCGAGAATGCCATGAAGCATATTTGCAGCGTTGGAAAACATGTAGAGCTTGGGAGCAACCCCTATTTTATGGAAAAATATGTGGAGAGTATGTATTTTTAGCGATGAAGATAACAGTGAAAAGCGGGACCTACGCGGTATGTAAATTGAAAAGAGAATGCCTGCCCCCGGCGGAGGGATTTTTAAGCGTTACGGTGACCGGGGAAGAAGTGTCCCTTGTTTGCAGGCAGGAAAGCATTCCGGAAAACGCGGCGGAAGTGCAGCGTGATTTCGCGCTGATGAAAGTGGAGGGCCCTTTGGACTTTTCGCTGATTGGAATACTGGCTGGAATCAGCGGCGTGCTCGCGGAAGAAAAAATAAGTATTTTCTGCATTTCGACCTATGATACGGATTACCTTCTGGTCCGCCAAAAGGATGCTGCGCGGGGAATACAAACATTGCGCCGTCACGGCTATGAAGTCGCCGGGACGGGAATAGACGGCTAGGTAAGGAATTTGCCGCCGCCTGTCCTCATGGAATTTGCATATGCATGAAGAGCGCGCCGTATAAGTTAAACAGGACGGCAGCCGCGCCGACAAAAAATTCCCATTTTCGCGGCTTGCCTTTGCCGGAAAACAAAAAGTACAGCAGAACAAAAGGGAGTAAATCGACGGTGTATCGCGCGCCGAATTGCCATCCGCCAAAGGTCTTATGGCTTAGCAGGAGCAAAAGGTTTACTGAGAATCCCAGAATCAGCAATATTTTTTCCAGTGTCATCTTCCTGGCGGCTATATCACGGATTACCAGGACAAACCAAACGGTGAAGATTGGATTGGCGACATAGAACATAAATCCGTCAAATTGTGGAACGTTGAGGGATGCATTTCCAAGGAGTATCACAGGGCGGAGGAAAATATTATAAGCATTTACCGCAATATATTGAACCCCGAATTGTTCGTTGCCCGCACCCGTAAATTCCGACAGGTAATTGTGTCCGAATTCAAGGGGATTGCCGAACCGGGCATAATTGTAGAGGCAATAACCGATGGCGATCAAAGCGGGCACGATGAGGTATTTCATTTGCCGCAGCAGGATGCTTCCGGTTCTTTGACCGGATTCCCGCTGTTTTTGTATACAAAAATATATAAATGCCGTTAAGAAAAGGCAAAGTGAAAAGGGGCGGCAGCCAATGGCGAGGGCAAGCAGAATCAGGCATAGGGCCTCCTTTTTGTACAGGAGGCTCAAGGCTGCGCCAAAGCACAGCGCCAGATTCAGCCCCTGGGCCAAAAACCATGACCCGCCGGAAGTGGACATCCAGAGCATATTGCTGCCCAATACGAAAAAAATGGCCCAGAACATAGAAAAAACGTCCCGAATACCTGTCTTGCGGAAGCATTCATACGCAAAAACAATACTCAAGAGTGCGTAAACCATCACCACAAAATTACTTGGAACCCCGGTCCCGAAAAAAAAGGTCAGCGGAAACATGACAAGGGACGGAAGCGGAGGAAAGGACATATAGTAATTCCCTCCATATTCGGCAAGCTCGAGCCACGAATAGTTTTGGGACAGGGCGGCGCTGCCGTCCCTCCAGGCAAGGGCCTGCAAGGTATAGCCATCCCAATCGTTGTACGAAAAAAGAGTACCGCCAAAAAGGCTGTGAAAAAGCAAATATCCGAAAAACAGTGTAATAAGCGTGCCGACCAGGAACCAATCGATTTTTGTTTTGTACAAAATTTGCTGTGGCTTTTTCATGCGTTTTATTATAGCATATCTTTGTTTTATAGAAAACCGAAGGGCCGCAGATGCGACGGAAGGGCGGAGTATAAAAATCCCGCAAGCTATACTTGCGGGATTTTGGAACCGCGGAATTCGCTGCGATATGTTATAGCGGGTAAAAATAGATATTGCATCGGATGGTTGCGGGAAAACGCATCGGGACCCCGCGAAAGTGGTAGCGAAGCGTGCTTTCGTGGGGAAAAGGAGCAGCAACGGAGCATACAAAAATCCCTCATCAAAGGTGAGGGATTGGAGTGCAGCAAAGTTTGCTGCGACGTGGTGGAGATAAGCGGATTCGAACCGCTGGCCTCTTACATGCGAAGCAAGCGCTCTACCAGCTGAGCTATACCCCCATATGCAATTTACCATGCGAGTTATATTTTATCAAAGTTTACAGTAAATTACAAGCATAAAATTAGAAAAACCACCGCAATATTTTGCGGCGGTTTCCGGAATGATGCACTTTAAAAAATACGTTTTGCGCCAAGGAAATTACGCGCATAATAGCCTGACGACATGCTGCTTACGGCCACTCCGTCGGAAGAGGGGGCAGAATGGATCATACTGCCGCCGCCGAGATAAATTCCAATATGACTGACGGAAGAACTCTTATCGGATTTAAAATAGACAAGATCACCGGCCTGGAGGGAATTCACGTTTGTGATTGTATCCCACCTGGAGACATTGGAATATCCCGCCGAACTGAGGCGGCTTGTTGCTATACCCGAATTTTTCAGGCAATAATAGACAAAACCGGAGCAGTCATATGAATTCGGCCCGCTGGAGCCGTAAGAATAGGGCTTTCCAATCTGCGTATGCGCGATTTCAATCATACGGTCAACATCCGCATTTCCACTGCTTGAAGAAGAACTTCCGGAGGGAGAGCTTTCGGCGGGGGATTCCGAGGAACCTGAGCCGCTTCCTTTTTTGACATCGTCAGAATACAGAACCCTGCGCGTATCCTTTCCGACCACACCGTCTACGGAGAGGCCGTTTGCGTCCTGGAAGCTCTTTACGGCGCTTGTTGTAAAGCTGCCGAAATATCCTGTGGAAGTCGCGTCGAAATACCCAAGCTCATTTAACCGGTCCTGCATAGCCCGAATATCGTCGCCGCTGTCGCCGGGATACATTGTATAATATTTGGAACCCTCGGATTTCAAAAGGGACAGGCATTCCGCATCCATAACGCCGGTTACGGCAAGGTTGTTGGTACGCTGGAATTTTTCCACCGCTTCGGTTGTAACCGGGCCGTAATAGCCGGTAATGCTGGGATATTCATAATATTCACGATCCTTCAGGCGCTGCTGAAGATCGGAAACCTCGCTGCCTTTATCGCCGGGATTGAGCGCGGTGGCGCTCGCTGCAGAAGAAGGGGAGGAAGGAGCGGATTCTGCCTGCTGGCTGTCCGAACCATCCACTTCACGGCTGGAATCAATTTCTTCATATTCATCTCCGAGAAGCGCCTTCCTGGTCTCGGGGCCGGCTTTCCCGTCCACGGCAAGCCCGCCGTGATCCGTCTGGAATTGAACGACGGCATTTTGTGTATCCGTTCCAAAATAACCGGTTGGATTGCATTTTAAATAATCCGTTTCATGCAATTTTTCCTGAAGCGCTTCAACCCAGTCGTCCCTGTCGCCGATTTGGAGCACCTCATACCTGGAAACGGCCAGTGCGGATAAAGGCGCAAAAACCATAACGACAAGACACACGGAAACTCCGGCAATCACTTTTTTAAACATAAATTAGACCTACCTATAACGTATTATAGCAATATGAAATAATTGTAACAATTTCTTAATATTTTTACAATGGGTAATTAGCCTGGAAAGTGATAAAAAAGCCTTGATATATTAAATAAATGGAAAATAGCTGAAAAATACTACCGAATACTATGGATATCTATAGAATTCGTGTCTGGGTATTTCCTGCGGGAGCAGTAAAAAGGCCCCGGAGTACCGGGGCCCGCTGAATTAACCGATTTCTTTGCCTTCCAGCCTGATATAGGTTTTGAGGCTGTTCATTATTTCCGAGAACCGCGCCGGTGTCAAGGATTGTTTTCCATCGGACAGCGCATGGGGCGGATCGTTATGCACCTCGATCATAACTCCGTCCGCACCCGCGGCAATCGCCGCCTTGGCGAGCGGCTCCACCATCCAGTCCAACCCGGCGGCATGGCTGGGGTCGGCAATCACCGGAAGGTGGGACAGGCGCTTAATCATTGGGATCGCGCTGATATCCAGGGTATTGCGCGTATAGGTTTCAAAGGTACGGATACCGCGTTCGCAAAGGATTACGTTTTCATTCCCGCCGGACATAATGTATTCCGCGCTCATCAGCAGTTCTTCAATGGTATTGGCGAGTCCCCGTTTCAAAAGAATTGGCTGTTTCAGGTGCCCCAGCTCTTTTAAAAGGCGGAAATTCTGCATATTGCGCGCGCCTACCTGGATAATATCCACCTTCTCAAACAGGGGAATATCTGAAATGCCCATAATTTCTGTCACGATGGGAATCCCGAACTTTTTTTTGCATTCCAGCAAAAGGTCGATGCCATTTTTCTCGAGCCCCTGGAAGGCGTAGGGTGAGGTGCGGGGTTTGAATGCCCCGCCGCGCAGGAAGTTTGCGCCGCTCTGCATGATGCTGTCTGCAATCGCTAAAATTTGCGCCTCGCTTTCTACCGAGCAGGGACCGGCCATGACCGCAAAATGGCCGCCGCCGATTTTTTGCCCAAGCACGTCTATTATGGTATCGTCCGTATGGAATTTACGGTTTGCTTTCTTATATGGTTCTGATACACGCCGGACATCCTCGACAATATCGCGTGCTTTGAGGCTGTCGATATCTACCACGGAAGTATCGCCGACAAGACCGATAATTGTAGTGTTTTCGCCTTCGCTTAAATGCGTTTTAAAATTCTGGTCCTCCAGGGAATGGATCAGCTCGCCGATTTTTTCCTTGGGGGTATTTTGCTTTACGATAATAATCATTGTTATGTTTACCTCACATTTCCTCCATTATTATAAGCGATCGGCAAAAAGAACGCAAAAGGAATATTGTGAATGAAATCTTACGGAATTTTAACGCAAAAAAGAACTACGGCCTCAGCCGCAGTTCTTCTCGAAAATTATGGTACTGGAGGAACATTATATTGAAAAAAATCATTAACTCTGTATATAGATTATCACAAGAAAAAAGACTTGTAAAGAGTTTTTTGTAATATTATCGTAATAAATTTATTTAAAATTTTACAACTGCCTTTTTTCGGCAAAAATATGCCGGAATTCATGCATTTTTGAAAAAAAACTTGAACTGCCGGAATGTATCGCATATAATAAACGCGAGGAGAAAAAACAATGTTAGTTGTATCGACACGATTTTTTAACATGTTTGGCTTTAACGGCTTTTACCGTTGGAGCTTGTTTGCATGTTAATTTTTGTCGGTATACCACACACATTGAGCAGATAAGGATTGATGATATGCTGTGAGTGCCGGCAAGGCGCCCGCAGCTTTTTTCATTTTATAAACTTTAAAAAAGTGAGGAAGAGAAAAATGATCGTAGTCATGAAAAACAGTGCATCAAAGGAAGATATCCTGCGCGTTACCGATGCGCTTGTCGCAAAGGGGATGCAGGTACAGACAAACCAGGGTGTCGATTGCACGGTGCTCGGCGTTCTCGGGGACACCTATACGGTGGATAAGGAGCGCGTCGGCATGATGAACGGCGTTGACCGGGTGGTATCCGTACAGGAGCCATACAAAAAAGCGAACCGTAAATTTCATCCGGAAGACAGCGTGGTCAATGTAAACGGGGTTTCCGTCGGCGGCGGAACGCTTACCGTAATGGCGGGCCCATGTTCGGTAGAATCGTTTCACCAACTGGAAGGGATTGCAAAGCAATGCAAAGCCTCCGGCGCCCGGATACTCAGGGGCGGCGCTTTTAAGCCCCGCACCTCACCCTACGCTTTCCAGGGGCTTGGCGAAGAAGGGCTCGATATTCTGATGGATGTAAAAAAGGAAACGGGAATGCCGATTGTAACAGAGATTATGGCGCCCCGGTATGTCGAGCTTTTTTCCGAGAAAGCGGATGTCATCCAGATCGGTGCCCGGAATATGCAAAATTTTGACCTTTTAAAGGAAGTCGGACAGACGAAAAAGCCGATTCTTTTGAAGCGCGGCCTTTCCAACACCATCGAAGAACTGCTGATGAGCGCGGAATATATTATGTCCGGCGGGAATGAAAACGTAATCCTTTGTGAACGCGGTATCCGTACCTTTGAAACCTATACGCGCAATACCCTGGATATCAGCGCGATCCCCGCAATCAAAAAGCTGTCCCATCTTCCTGTGGTCGTTGACCCGAGCCATGCTTCCGGGCTTTCCTATATGGTAGAATCCCTTGCGCTTGCAGCGGTTGCGGCAGGGGCGGACGGGCTGTTGATCGAAGTGCATAACGATCCCAAGCACGCGCTGTGCGACGGCGCGCAATCCCTTACGCCCGAGGCGTTCGATGGGGTTATGCATAAGATTAACGCTCTTCGGAATGCAATGTGCTGATGGTGGAAGTAATGAGAAAAGTTCTGGTAAATGCAGAAAATGGAAATTATAATATAGAAATCGGAAAGGGAATCCTGTCCGACGCGCCGCTGAAAAGCTATACGGATTATGCGATTGTTACCGACGATGTGGTGTATCCGCTGTTTGGGAAAAATTTTCCCGGGGCAAAGTGGATTATTCTTCCCGCCGGAGAGCCGTCAAAAAACATGCGGAACCTGGAAATGATTTATCAAAAGCTGATGGAATACGGCATTGACCGGAAAGGAGCCGTGGCGGCGCTTGGAGGCGGAGTTGTCGGGGATATCGCGGGCTTTGCCGCGGCGACCTTTAAACGCGGGATTGCTTTTATACAATATCCGACGACGCTTTTGGCCCAGGTTGACAGCTCGGTCGGCGGGAAAGTAGCGGTAAACCTTGAGGGTGGGAAAAATATGGTAGGCGCGTTTTACCAGCCGGCCGCTGTGATTGCGGAAACGGCAACCTTGGAAACGCTTGATTCCCGCCAGTATGCGGCCGGAATGGCGGAAGTGATTAAATATGCGTATATCTACGATAAGGAACTGCATAAAACGCTTATGGAAGGCCGCGGGGAAATTGAAGATATCGTTGGAAGGTGCTGCGAGATTAAAGCGGATTATGTGAAGCGCGACCCGTATGACACGGGGGTGCGTATGCAGCTGAATTACGGGCATACAATCGGGCACGCGATAGAAACGGTTGCCGGGTACGGGAAATTCCTTCATGGCGAAGCGGTTGCAATGGGCATGGTCTATGCCGCCAGGCTCGGCGAAGCGCTGGGCGTATCTCCGGCGGGCCTCGCCGAAGATACGCAAGTCTTACTTAAAAAGTATGGGTTGCCGGTTTCTGCGGAACCGGGTATTCTGGAAGAAGCGCTTAAAATCCTTCTGGCAGACAAAAAGGCGGAAGGGAGCCGGGTCAGTTTTGTTTTGATCGATGAAATCGGACATGCGGTGACACAAAAACTGGAAGCCGGACAAATTCAAAAAATAATAAAGGAATTATGCTTATGAAAAAAATTGCCCCCTCGAATATCCGGGGATGCCTCAGGATTATTCCCTCAAAAAGCGTATCGCACAGGGCGCTGATCTGTGCGGCGCTTGCAAAAGGGGACTCTGTTTTAAAAAATATGGCTTTTTCTGAAGACATTGCTGCGACTGCAAATGCCCTCCGGGACATGGGCCTGTGTGAATACGAGCTTGCGGGCGATGTGTGTACCGTGCACGGCGGTCTCCGGCGGGAAGGAAAACCGGAAATTGACTGCGGAGAGTCGGGCTCTACCCTGCGCTTCCTGATACCGCTTGCACTGGACGGGAAAACGAGGACGTTTGTCGGGCACGGTCGCCTGATGAAACGTCCCCAGGGAGCCTACGACCGCATTTTTATCAGGAATCAGGTAAAGGCGGAAAAAACAGAAAATTCCATCACGATCTGCGGAACCCTTGACAGCGGGGAATATGCAATGCCGGGGGATATTTCGTCACAGTTTGTATCGGGGATGCTGTATGCCCTGCCGCGCCTGATGGATGATTCCGGAATTCACCTGACAACCAAAATTGAATCCCGGCCATATATCGACCTGACGCGCAATGTGCAAAAGCTGTTTGGGGTCAGCAGCCAGTGGCGCGGGCATATTATTGACGTATCGGGAAGACAGGGCTACCAGCCGCATGACATGACCATTGAAGGAGATTATTCCCATGCGGCCTTTTTTGCGGTTGCCGCCGCGGTCAGCGGGGAAGTCCTCCTGCAGGGGCTCGAGGAAAATTCCAAGCAGGGCGACCGGGAAATTCTGGGAATCCTGCAATGCATGGGCGCGGACGTTGAATTCAGGGAAGACGGCATCTTGGTCAGGAAGAATATGCTTAAACCAATTGAAATCGATGTAAGCCAGATTCCGGACCTCGTGCCGGTGCTTGCCGTCCTTGGCTGTGCGGTGGAAGGCAAAATGCGGATATATAATGCGGGGCGGCTCCGCTACAAGGAGAGCGACCGTCTGCATGCAATGGCGCACGAGCTCGAGGAATTGGGCGCGGAGATCACGGAATATGAAGATAGTCTCGTAATCAATGGCAGCGGTACGCTGGCGGGGGGAGAGGTGGACAGCCATTGCGACCATCGAATTGCAATGGCGCTTACGGTTGCGTCCTGTATTGCAAAAGAACCGGTTATTATACGGGACCCAATGGTTGTAAGGAAGTCGGCGCCTAATTTTTATGAAGAGTTTGAAAGCCTTGGAGGAATTGTGGAATGAGCGCGACGCTTGGAAATCGTTTGAAAGTCACTATTTTCGGGGAATCACATTCCGCTGGCATCGGGGTTGTGATCGACGGCCTTCCCGCCGGAATGGAAATTGACGGGGAAAAAATAACGCAGGCGATGAAACGCCGTGCGCCGAATGCTTCCGTTGCTTCCACAAAGCGCAGGGAACCTGACGTTCCGGAGGTGCTGAGCGGCTGTTTTAAAGGAAAAGCAACGGGGACACCGCTTGCGGCGTTAATCCGGAACCAGGATACCCGTTCGCAGGATTACGAAAAAACGGCGGAGCTCCTGCGCCCGGGCCATGCGGATTATACCGGGCTTGTAAAATATCATGGCGCGAACGATTACCGGGGCGGCGGACATTTTTCGGGACGCTTGACGGCGCCGCTGGTCTTTGCGGGGAGCGTTGCGCGGCAGTTGTTGGAGCGGGAAAACATTTATGTGGCGGCCCGCATACGGAGTATCGCCGATATCGCTGATGAAGGGCCTTATTCCTTCCGGAAAACAGCCGAAACGGAAGAAAAAGAATTTGCAGCGGTTGACACCGGCATCGGCGCAAAAATGCAGGAGAAAATTCGTAACGCCCACAGCGAGGGCGATTCCGTGGGCGGAGTGATTGAATGCATGATCGACGGATTACCGGCGGGCTTGGGGGAACCTTTCTTTGACAGCGTGGAAAGCAGGCTTGCGCATATGATGTTTTCGATTCCGGCCATTAAGGGAATCGAATTTGGAAAAGGATTTGGGTTGGCGGAGATGCGGGGCAGCGAGGCGAACGACACCCCGGTCATTGAAGCGGGGAAGGTATCGTTTGCGACGAACTATAACGGCGGGGTCGGCGGCGGGATTACGAATGGCATGCCTGTGGTGTTCCGCGTTGCGGTGCGTCCCACGCCGTCGATTGCAAAAGAGCAGAAAACGGTTAATATTGTAAAAATGCAGGAAGACTCGCTTCGGATTCACGGGCGGCATGATTCATGCATTGTACCGCGCGCGGTGGAAGTTGTGAAATGCGCGGCTGCACTTGTTATGGCTGATTTATGGTTGGAGGTATATGGTGGCTGAACTGGAAGAATTGCGCAAAGAGATCGACGCGGTGGATGGAGAAATCGTTCGGGCATTTGAAAAAAGGATTCAAATTGCCGAAAATGTTGCAAGGTGCAAAATAGAAAAAGGGTTGCCTGTGCTCGACCGAAAGCGGGAAGCGGAGCTTTTAAAGAAACGCGAAGAAATGCTTTCCAATAAAGAGCTGGCCAGCGATATCGACAGGCTTTACGAGCTTTTGATGAGCCTTAGCCGCGCCCACCAGCGCCGCCTCGTCAGGGAGCA
Organism: Christensenella intestinihominis; assembly: GCF_001678845.1. Lineage (GTDB taxonomy): Bacteria > Bacillota > Clostridia > Christensenellales > Christensenellaceae > Christensenella > Christensenella intestinihominis. The sequence goes on along the minus strand of NZ_MAIQ01000001.1, from coordinate 391,322 downwards.
TACAGAGCCGGGCCGGAAATGTGCGGGGCCGGGAAAAGTCGGATATTCCGGTATTCGCGGCGCATATGCGGATATGGCGCAGGATTTGTATTTTGGCGGAAAAGCGGAGGCCCTCAGCTATGAAGGCTTTGAGGAGGTCTTTTCCGCGGTAGAGGCGGGAGAAGCGGCCTTTGGCGTACTGCCAATTGAAAACTCGTATGCCGGGAGTGTGCTGCAGGTATACGATCTCTTGGAGCAGTATGACGTATCCATCGTGGGGGAACAGTTGGTTCATATTGACCATGCCTTGCTTGGCGTGCAGGGGGCGGAATTATCCGATATTGGCGAGGTATATTCCCACGACCAGGGCCTGATGCAATGTGCGGACTTCCTGGACGGTTATCTGGACTGGAAACGGATTCCCTACTATAACACCGCCGCAAGTGCGGAATATGTGGCAAAAACGGGCGACGTCTCCAAAGCGGCAATTGCCAGCGTATATGCGGGGAAAATATATGGGCTTAAAACCCTGAAAAGCGCGATCAATGCAAGCGGGGAAAACACCACGCGGTTTATCGTAATCGGCCCGGAAAAGGAGCGGACGGGGGATGCGGATAAGGCAAGCCTCAGCTTTGTGCTGGAACATAAACCGGGAGCCCTTGCGCATATTTTAAATGTGTTCGCGGAACGAAAACTTAACATGGTCAAAATAGAATCCCGGCCTTTGAAGCACAGGAATTTCGAATACCGGTTTTATGTGGATTTCGTAGGGCCCAAAATAGGGATGCAGATCGAAAAAGCAATTCTTGAAATCGAGCCGTATTGTACGCAGCTGAAATTGCTTGGGATTTATGAAAACGGGTGCTGATATGGGACACATCTTTTTAATCGGAATGATGGGCTGCGGAAAATCAGCGGTGGGAAGAAGCCTGGCCCATAAACTTTTCCTGCCGTTTATCGATCTTGATTCCAGGATTGAAAAAGAACAGGGGAAGGCAATCAACGACATTTTTGCAGAGGGCGGCGAAGTTCTTTTCCGGGAACTGGAAACAGCCGCGCTTATTAATGCGGCCCGTAATGCCACAGATTCCGTGATATCGTGCGGCGGGGGAATTATCCTTTCGGATGAAAATGTAAACGTAATGCGGGAGACCGGAAAGATTGTGTGGATTTACCGGGATATAGAACGGATTATCTCTACCATAGACACAAAAAAACGCCCGCTGCTCAGCGAAGGAGCGGAGCGTGTGCGCGGGATATTTGAGTCCCGTAAGGAACGTTATGAGGATTCGTGCCATATCAGGATCAGCAACCATGATACGATTGACGGCGCGGCCGAACGGATTATTTCTGCCCTAAAAGCCGGGTAAGCTCCTGCGCCGCCGCATCGTAATCCGTTTGATCCGGCAGAATGCGGAACCATTTTTCAAACGAGAAAAATGCCTGCCAAATCAGCATTCCAAGGCCGTTCATCGTTTTCAGACCGCGGGCTTGGGCGCTCCTCAGGAGGGCGGTTTGCGCCGGGGAATAGATAAGGTCGCATACGGCGGCGCGGGAAGGAAGGCGTTCGAGGAAAGAAAGGTCTTCAAAATCGCTCCCTGTGCCGCTCATGCCGAGGGGAGTTGTGTTTACCAGCAAATCGCAGTGTTGCAGGTATTGGCCGATATTGGCAAGGTGGTCGTGCGCGGCATTTATATGCCGCGCTATTTTTTGTGCTTTTTCCGGAGTGCGGTTCACAATGGCAATACTTTTTGCGCCTTTCTCATTTGCGTCGCATGCCAGGAGCTTGGTAACGGCTCCGGCGCCGATGAATACAATGTTTGCATCCTTATAATCCGATCCGGCGCTCCGCAGGGCCGTAAGGAAGCCCTGGGCGTCGGTTGAATAACCATATAATCCCTCCGGCCGCACCACTACGGTGTTAACGCCGTCGCATGCCTCGGGAGAGATATAGTGCAGATGGGGAAGAATTTCCCGCTTGAGCGGCATTGTAATATTGAACCCTGAAATATGACGGGCGGGGATTGATTCGATAAAAGACGCCAGCGTACCGGGCGTGACAAGCTCCCTGCCGTAAGTGCACTCCAGCCCATACCGCGCATAAAGCATATTGTGGATGGCGGGGGATAAGCTGTGGGCAATCGGGGAGCCGATGACACAATAATTTTTCCGCATAGTAATGGCAAAACTCCTTTGCATTATGATACAATTAAGTATATCATATTTCGATAATTTGGAGAAAATAATGAAAAAGATTTTAGTGATGAACGGCCCGAACCTGAACATGCTCGGCATACGGGAAAAGGGCGTATACGGCGTAAAAACACTGGATGAAATTAATGGCTTCATACGCGAACAGGCGAAGGATATGGATATGGAACTGGAATTTTTCCAGTCGAACCATGAAGGAGCGCTGATTGACAAGCTTCACGATGCCTACGGCAGGAAAGACGGGATTGTCCTGAACGCGGGAGCATATACGCATTACAGCTATGCCATCCGCGACGCGATTTCTTCCGTTTCCATCCCGTGTGTGGAGGTGCATCTTTCCGATATTCACGCGCGGGAGGAGTTCCGGCATGTGTCGGTAATCTCCGACGTATGTATTGCGCAAATTTGCGGAAAAGGCGAACAGGGATATGTGGAGGCGTTAAAAATATTGTTGGAGGAAAAGATATGATCCGGAATTTACAGGACAAAATTCGCATTGCGGAAGGCGTGGAAATGCCGGGCTTTGGCCTCGGGCTGTATAAGGCGAAAGCAGGCGATGAGGTGTATTCGGCCGTACGTATGGCTCTTGATGCGGGGTATCGGCATATCGATACCGCAACCTTTTACGAAAATGAGGCGGATGTGGGGCGCGCCGTGAAAGACAGCGGAATTCCGCGGGAAGAGCTGTTTGTGGCCACCAAGCTGTGGCCGACCGACTTTCAAAAGGCGCAGGAAACCTTTGAAAAAAGTCTTTCATACCTGAACACAGGATACATCGACCTCTATATGCTTCATTGGCCGGGAACGGATGAAACATTGCGCTATCGCGCGTGGGATGTAATCCTCGGTCTGCGGGAAAAAGGCTTAATCCGTGCCGCAGGCGTCTCCAATTTTATTGCGGACCAGCTTGCGGATATGAAAAGAAAGACGGGCGAATTCCCTGCAAACAACCAGGTCGAGCTGCATCCGTGGTTCCAGCAAAGGGAATTGCGGTCATTTTGCAGGCAAAATGGAATTTCTGTCACCGCCTGGGGCCCGATTTTTCACGGACATCTCAGCGAAGAGCCGCTGATGGAGGAAATCGGCGGGCATTATGGAAAATCGGCCGCGCAGGCGACGCTGCGGTGGCATATCCAGAATGAAATTGCCGTGATTCCAAAGTCTGTCCACAGGGAGAGAATTGCCTCGAATGCGGACGTCTTTGATTTTGAACTTTCGCAGGAAGATATCGAGCGCATCAACGCGCTTGATGGGAAACAACGTTTTTCCTGGGACTCGACAAAATTTGACGGGGATGCCGAAAAGGCGCGGAAAAATAGTCATAAGTAACGGAGGAATTTGTCATGGCTGTAGTGGGTGGAATTGCGGTTCCGCATCCGCCGATTATCCTGCCCGAAGTAGGACGTGGGGAAGAATGCAGGATTGAAAAGACAATCCTGGCCTACCGGACGGCGGCAAAGGCAATCGCGGACCTAGAGCCTGATACGATCATCATTACTTCCCCGCATACGGTGATGTACGCGGAATATTTTCATATTTCGCCGGGTAAGGGCGCAGAGGGAAACCTGGAACAATTCCGTGTGGGCGGAGTTTCGGTTGAAACAAAATACGATGAAACCTTTGCGGCAGAACTTACAAGGATGGCGCAAAAGGAAGGATTCCCGGCAGGCACCGATGGAGAGCGGGACCCCTCGCTGGACCATGGGACGCTGATTCCCCTTCGTTTCCTGCAGGAAGCTGGTCTTGGCAACGTTCCGGTGGTCCGAATCGGGCTTTCCGGTTTGAATGCGGGAAAGCATTACCGTTTGGGGCAGCTGGTTGCGGAAACGGCGGAAAGGCTTGGCCGGCGGACGGCGATTGTCGCGAGCGGAGACCTCTCCCATAAGCTGAAAGAGGATGGCCCTTATGGTTTTGCCCCGCAAGGGCCGGAGTTTGACCTGAAAGTGACGGAAGCGCTGGCAAAAGCGAATTTTGTGGAACTGATGGAGTTCTCGCCTGCATTTTGCGAAGAAGCGGCGGAATGCGGCCTGCGGTCATTTATTATAATGGCGGGAGCACTTGATGGAAAAGCAGTTGATTCATGGCTTCTTTCGTATGAAGGACCCTTTGGCGTGGGCTATGGAATTGCGGTTTTTTCTGTGACGGGGGATGATCCGGCGCGTAAATTTGGAAAACAGTATTGCGAAAAGCAAAAGCGGCGGCTGGCAGAACGTGAAGTAAGCGAAGATGCCTATGTAAAGCTCGCGCGCGCTTCGTTGGAACATTATGTGAATACAGGCGCTGTACTGAACCGGCCGGAGGGCTTGCCCGCTGAAATGCTGCATGACCGCGCCGGGGTTTTTGTTTCGCTTAAGAAACGGGGAAAGCTGCGCGGGTGTATTGGCACGATTGAGGCCGTAAGGGAATGTGTTGCGGATGAAATCATCAGGAATGCGGTCAGTGCAGGAACGGAAGACCCGCGTTTTGTCCCGGTAAGCCCTATTGAGCTTGAAGAGCTTGCGTACAGCGTAGACGTTCTTGGCCAGGCCCAGGCGGCGGAAAGTATAGAGGAGCTTGACGTGAAACGCTTTGGGGTCATTGTGACAAGCGCGGGACGCCGTGGGTTGCTGCTGCCAAACCTTGAAGGGGTGGATACGCCGCAGCAGCAGGTTGAAATTGCGCTTCAAAAGGCGGGGATTGGCCGCGGGGAACCCTATTCTATTGAGAAATTTGAGGTGATCCGGCATAAATGAGACAGACGTGCGGCATTTGTCCGCATTCCTGCGTATTGGAAGAAGGGCAAACAGGCCTGTGCGGTGCGCGTAAAAATGTGAATCACCGGATTACCGATGAAAATTATGGACAGCTTACGGCAATTGCGCTGGACCCAATTGAAAAGAAGCCGCTTATGCGCTTTTTCCCGGGCAGCAGAATTCTTTCCGTGGGCAGCTTTGGTTGCAACCTCCGCTGTCCGTTTTGCCAGAACAGCGCTATTTCTATGCATGGAAATGAAACGGTACGGCAATCTATGCAGCCGGATGAACTGGTGCAGCTGGCGGAAAGCCTGAAAGGGCAGGGGAATATCGGCATTGCCTATACCTATAACGAACCGCTTGTCGGCTATGAGTTCGTACAGGATTGCGCGTCGGCCGCTCGTAAAAGCGGTTTAAAAAATGTGCTGGTGACAAATGGTTATTGTAATGAAGAACCCTGGAAAGAACTTTTGCCGGTAATCGACGCTATGAATATCGATCTCAAAGCCTTTAACCAAGGGTTTTACCGCATGGCAGGGGGAGAACTGGACGTGGTAAAACGCTCCATTGAGCTGGCGGCCGGGAGATGCCATGTGGAGGTGACGACGCTGATTATACCGGATGAAAATGATTCGGACACCGAAATGGGGCATATGGCCGCATGGCTTGCGTCAATTGGAAAAAGGATTCCCCTGCATATTACGCGCTTTTTTCCGCGGTACAAGATGCGGGACAGGCAGGCGACGCCAACCCGGGATATCTTTCGGCTCGCGGAGGTTGCGCGCAGACACCTTGAATTTGTATATGAGGGAAATTGCTGATTAGAAAGCATAAAAAAAGAACTGCTGCATTTGCAGCAGTTCTTTTTGCTTCTTAGTACATTCCGGGCATTCCGCCAGGAGCGCCGCCTGCAGGCATTGCCGGCGGTTCCGGGGCCGGAAGGTCTGTTACGATGCTTTCCGTCGTGAGCAGCATTGCCGCAACGGAGCATGCATTCTGGATCGCGCTGCGCGTAACCTTCGTGGGGTCGATGATACCGGCTTTAATCATATCCACATATTCGCCGGTTGCCGCATTGAATCCAAATGTTTTGGATTTATCCTCAAGAATCTTTTCAACGATGATGCTGCCTTCAAGGCCTGCGTTTGCAGCGATCTGGCGAACCGGTTCTTCCAGGGCGCGGAGAACGATTTTTGCACCGGTTCTTTCATCGCCTGCCAGCTTTTCGATCAGTGCCTTGATATCATCCGTTACCTTCAGCGGAGCAGTACCGCCGCCGGGAACGATGCCTTCTTCAACAGCCGCGCGCGTTGCCGCAAGAGCATCTTCAATTCTCAGCTTCGCTTCCTTCATTTCCGTCTCCGTCGCAGCACCGACGCGGATTACCGCTACGCCGCCCGCCAGCTTCGCAAGACGTTCCTGAAGTTTTTCCTTGTCGTAATCGGAAGTCGTTTCTTCAATCTGGGCCTTGATGGATTTGATGCGGCCTTCGATATCTTCTTTCTTGCCTAGGCCTTCGACAATCGTTGTATTGTCTTTGTCAACCTTAACCTGTTTTGCATGGCCAAGCATATCCATTGTAGCTTCTTTGAGTTCGAGGCCGACTTCTTCGGAAATTACCGTGCCGCCTGTGAGCGTCGCGATATCCTGCAGCATTGCTTTTCTCCTGTCGCCAAAGCCCGGCGCCTTTACTGCAACGCAGTTGAACGTGCCGCGCAGCTTGTTGACTACGAGAGTAGCAAGGGCTTCGCCTTCAACGTCTTCTGCGATGATGAGCAGCTTTTTACCCTGCTGAACGATTTGTTCCAGAACGGGAAGGATATCTTGGATGTTGGAAATTTTCTTATCCGTAATCAGGATGAGGGCGTCGTCAAGCACGGCTTCCATTTTTTCCGTATCGGTCACCATGTAAGCGGAGGCATAACCACGGTCAAACTGCATACCTTCGACAACATCGAGTTCCGTCTGCATTGTTTTGGATTCTTCCACTGTGATTACGCCGTCGTTGCCAACCTTTTCCATAGCGGAGGAAATCAGCGTCCCAATACGGTCGTCGCCAGCCGAGATGCTTGCAACCTGGGAGATTGCCTTGCTGTCCGCGATCGGCTTCGAGAGGGATTTCAATCCTTCCACTGCCGTTTCACATGCGCTGAGGATACCCCTTTTAACACCCATCGGGTTTGCGCCCGCTGCGACGTTTTTAAGTCCTTCGCGGATAACAGCCTGCGCAAGCAGGGTAGCGGTCGTCGTGCCGTCGCCGGCCACGTCGTTTGTCTTTGTAGCAACTTCCTTTACGAGCTGTGCGCCCATGTTCTCAAAGGGGTCTTCCAATTCGATTTCCTTTGCGATCGTAACACCATCGTTGGTAATCAGCGGAGCACCGAATTTTTTATCAAGAACAACGTTGCGGCCTTTCGGTCCAAGCGTTACTTTTACCGTATCTGCTAACTGGTTTACGCCTTTTTCAAGCGCGCGGCGAGCTTCTTCGCCAAATTTTAACTGTTTTGCCATAATGTATTTGCCTCCTTTTTATTTCACAATTGCGAGAATGTCGGACTGGCGTACGATCATCAGTTCTTCACCGTCCAGTTTTACTTCCGTGCCTGCATATTTGGAATAAAGAACCTTATCGCCCTTTGCAACTTCCATTTTGATCTCTTTGCCGTCGACAACGCCGCCGGGGCCAACTTCTACCACTTCCGCGACCTGCGGTTTCTCCTGTGCGGAACCGGGCAGTACGATGCCGCTCTTGGTTGTTTCTTCTGCTTCGACTGATTTGATGACGACTCTGTCACCTAAAGGTTTGATTGTCATATCTCATGCCTCCTGTTTAATAATATTCTCGATTCTGTTAGCACTCATCAAAGTTGAGTGCTAATTATTCTAAAATTAATGATATCCATAAACAGGGAATAAATCAAACAACATTAATTGTTGAAAATGCTCGAATTTTAGTTTTAAATATAAATAATATTAAATATCTCTTGAATGCTTCGATTATATATGAATAACTAACATGTTTAATTCCGACACGCCATGTGAAATAATGTACAATTAGGATTATAAATGTCTGCTATATATAGTATATAATTTCAATCGGTTTCATGAATGCAACGTACAAAAGGGGAATAAGATGGATAAGTGGGATAAGAGGTTTATGGACCTTGCGGAAGAAATCGCACACTGGACCAGCTGCTACAAGACGAACCGCAGTATTGGGGCAATTATTGTCAAAAATAAGCGGATTGTAACGACGGGATATAATGGTGCGCCCGCGGGAATCGACAGCTGCAAGGACCGCGGGGAATGCCTGCGCATCAATATGGGAATTCCTTCCGGCGAACGCCACGAGCTGTGCTATGCAATCCATGCCGAGCAAAATGCGATTATCCAGGCGGCAAAGCTTGGAGTGGCAATCGACGGGGCAACGATGTACTGCACGCATCAGCCGTGTTCAATTTGTGCGAAAATGATCGTGAATGCGGGTATTGTCCGTGTGGTATACAAACATCCATATCCGGATGAATTTGCAAACAAGATATTTGAGATGGTAGACATTCAGGTGGAACAATATAAGGAATAGGGATCGGAGGGGTATGTATGAAAGTTACGGAAATTGCAAAGCTTCTGGATGCGGATTTTCTTTGCGGAGAAGACAGGCAGGATATTGAGATACTTTGCGCATGCGGCGCGGATATGATGAGCGATGTGCTGGCGTTTACAAAGCATGACGCAATCTTAATGACGGGCCTTGTGAATAACCACGTTATCAGGACGGCGGAAATGATGGATATTCCCTGCATTTTATTTGTGCGGGGCAAACGTCCGGCGCAGGATATTATCGATATGGCGGAAGAGCTTGAGATGGTGCTCCTTGCAACGGACAAGCCGATGTTTACAACCTGCGGTATTCTCTATCAAAATGGAATTAAAGGCGGCATGCGGGGGGAATAGTATGATTTATACCCGGGATTACGAAATAAAAAAAGACGATTTTGTTGCGGCCGGGGAGGTTTCCGCCCGCATCAAGAATAAATTGAAGCAACTCGGAGTGGACCCCGCCTTGATCCGTAAAATTGCGATTGCGTCCTATGAAGCGGAAATCAATATGATTATCCACAGCCTTGGGGGGCATATGCAGCTTGATATCGACGAGGATTCCATCATGATTACGTGCGCGGATACCGGGCCGGGAATACCGGATATTGAGCTTGCCATGCAGGAGGGATATTCCACCGCGTCCGATACGGTGCGTGAAATGGGCTTCGGCGCCGGCATGGGGCTTCCGAATATGAACAAAAACAGCGATAATATGCATATTGAGTCGAGCCCTGCGGGGACGACAGTGACGCTCAAATTTCAAATGTAACGACGAGATAAAGTGATGGTCAATTACAATGGAAAAGTATTTTCATTCAGTGCGTCTTGAAAAAGAAAAGTGTTCAGGCTGCACCAATTGTATTAAACGGTGCCCGACAGAGGCAATCCGTGTGCAAAAAGGAAAAGCGAAAATATTGAAGGAACGGTGTATTGATTGCGGGGAATGCATCCGTGTCTGTCCTTATCATGCAAAAAATGCGGTTACGGACCCGCTTTCCAGCATCAGCCAGTTCAAGTATAAAATTGCGCTGCCTGCTCCGGCGTTGTATGCACAGTTTAAAATGGTAAACCAGGTCGATAAGGTTGACCGGGTTTTGTCCGGCCTGAAAACGATGGGCTTTGACGATGTATTCGAGGTAGCCAAGGGGGCGGAAATTTGTGCGAAAGCAATTGCGAAAGAGCTTGAAAAGCCGGGGAACCGGCCCCTTATTTCATCTGCATGCCCGGCGGTTGTGCGGTTGATTCAAGTGCGTTTTCCGGAGCTTCTTGACAATGTTGTCAAGGTAGACGCGCCGGTGGAGGTTGCGGCCAAGGTAGCCAAGGAAGAATTTGCCAAAAAGAACAATGTCGACATTTCGGAAATCGGCGCATATTTTATTACTCCGTGCCCGGCAAAAATGACGAGCATTAAATCGCCGCTTGCAAAGGAAAAAAGCGATGTTGACGGCGCAATCTCGATTCTTGAGGTCTATGGCCTCCTGACAGGACAGCTGAAATCGGCGGACGCGAAACGGTTCGACGGGGTCAAGGCTTCCGCAAAGGGAATCGGATGGGCCAACAGCGGCGGGGAAACGTTTGCCGTCGGGGAAAAGAACGCCCTTGCCGTAGACGGAATTTCCAATGTTGCGCATGCGCTCGAGGACATCGAGAACGATAAGCTGAAGGACCTTGATTTCTTTGAAGGTCTTGCATGCGTCGGCGGGTGCGTCGGCGGGCCGCTGGTATTTGAAAGCGCGTTTGTCGCGCAGTCGCGCGTGCAAAAGATATGCGACGAGATTGGGTTTGACCAGACCGTGGAAGAACAGGCAGAAGAGTATGCCGATTCGGGTGTTGCGACAACCAAAAAGCAGATGGAAGCCGTAGACGTCATGAAACTGGACGATGACCGCATGGAAGCGCTGCGTAAGATACAGCAAATTGAGGAGCTTGTCCAGAAGCTTCCGGGGATGGACTGCGGAAGCTGCGGCGCGCCTTCGTGCAGGGCCCTTGCCGAGGATATTGTGCGCGGGCATGCCCAGGAGATGGACTGCGTATTTATACTGAAAGAAAAGGTGCGTTATCTTGCGGAAGAGATGGTGGACCTTGCAAGCAAAGATAAAATATCGGAGGATGAAACTGAATGAAGACAGCAGAAATTGCCGAAAAAATGGGGCTGAAGCTTCTTACGGACGGTCTTGCGGAAGATGCGGAAGTAACGGATGGCTGCGTATGCGACCTTCTGAGCTGGGTCATGGCGCGCGGGGAAGCGGGAATGGCGTGGATTACCGTACAGACGCATCTTAATGTGATCGCTGTTGCCTGCCTGCACGATTTTGCCTGTGTCATCGTGCCTGAAAATATCGAGGTTCCGCAAGCCACGATCGATAAAGCCAAAGAGGAAGGCGTGGTTATTTACTCTTCGCCCAAAACGTCGTATGCCGTGTGCTGCGAGCTGTGCAGGCTGGGAATCGGCGGGTAACATGCGCCTGTATTATGACCTTCATATCCATTCCGCGCTTTCACCGTGCGCGGACGACGATATGACGCCTAACAATATCGTCAATATGGCCAGGCTCAAAGGGCTTGATCTTATTACGGTGAGCGACCATAATTCCGCACGGAACGTGGAAGCGGCAGCCAGGGTTGCGCGGCAGGCGGGGATTCTTTTTCTGCCGGGAATCGAGATGACGACGGCGGAAGAGGTTCACGTTCTTGCTTTTTTTGAGGCGCCGGAAGCGGCGCGGGAATTTGGAGATATGCTGTATGACGCGCTTCCGGACATTCAAAATAAACCGGACTATTTTGGAAACCAGCTTATTATGGATGAAAACGATGAAGTGGTGGGAAAGCTTGATAAGCTTTTAATTTCGGCCTTGCCCTATGACATTGACGAGAGCTGCGCGCTGATCCGGGAATATGGCGGATATTCGATTCCGGCCCATATCAATAAAGGCGCGAATTCCGTGCTGGCGAACCTTGGTTTTTTCCCGCCGCAGCTTTCGTTCAAAACAATCGAGACGGTGCCCGGACTTGCAATTGAAAACGATGTGTCGCGTTTTGAGCAAATCCACTCGTCGGATGCGCATAACTTGTGGCAAATTGCGGAGCGGGAACGGTATCTCGAAGTGGAAGAGGCAAATGTCCGAACAATTCTACAAAAATTATGTGACTAATTTCACAAAAAATGATGCAAAACAAATTATTATATGGTAAAATATTTTTCGGAAACAATAAAATCCAGAGGTTGATTATTTAAGGAGGCACTTTTCCATGGGGAACACCGCAGAAGTACAAGCAAAGTATGACGAATTAAAAGGCTATATTGCAGAGACAGTGAAAAAACCTGGTCCGCTGATGCCGATTATGCAGAAAGCACAGGAAATTTTCGGATCGCTGCCGTTTGACGTACAGAAATTCATCTCGGAAGAGATGCAAATCCCGATGACCGATATTTATGGCGTGGCGACATTCTATTCGCAGTTTGCGCTGGAACCCAAGGGCAAGCATGTAATCGGCGTATGCATGGGTACGGCATGCTATGTTAAAAAAGCGGAGGGTATCTTAAACGCGCTTGGTGATGAGTTGCAGACGGCTCCGGGCGGGACAACGCCGGATTCCCTGTTTACCCTTGAAGCAACGCGCTGCCTCGGCTGCTGCGGTCTCGCGCCGGTTATTATGATTGACGACCAGGTCTATGGAAGACTGAAACCGGAAGATATCCCGGGGATCATCGGCCTCTATAGAAATAAACAGTAACGGCCGACGGCCATGAAAGAGATTGCGCTGCACATCATGGATATTGTGCAGAATTCAATTACGGCGAATGCGACCCTGATTGAAATATCGCTTGAGATTGAAAGCCGGGAGGATACCGTTTCCGTTACGGTTAAAGACAATGGAAAGGGTATGAGCCGGGAAATGCTTATGCATGTGACAAGCCCGTTTGTGACAACGCGTACGACGCGAAAGGTGGGGCTTGGAATATCGCTTTTTAAGGCAGGTGCGGAAAATTCGGGCGGAAGCTTCACGATTGATTCCGAAGAGGGAAAAGGGACGGAGCTTTCGGCGGTCTATGTGCTTGATAATATAGACCGTCCGCCGATCGGCGATTTTGCGGGAACGGCGCATTCGCTTATCGTCTGCAACCCGGCGATTGATTTTGTGATCCGGGTGGTGATTGACGGGCGGGAAGATGCGCTCGATACGCGCGAAGTACGTAAGGTGCTCGGGCAGGACGTACCGCTTGATTTGCCGGATGTATCAGCATGGCTGAAAGAAAATCTGGACGAGGTATTCCCGTCGGAATACGTAATGTTTTAACTGTAAAAGACCCTGGCGTTTTGCGAGGGTCCTTTTTTTTACTTGCGGATATTTGAAACAAAGGATAGCGCTGTAGGCCTGCCCAAGAGGAGGACATGGTAATACCGGGATCGCAAACCGGAAAAATGCTCTGTCCTATGCACTATTTCGAGACCGGCGGAAGCCGCGCGATCCGAATCGCGGAATGGTACGAATGTCAGTACAAAATAATTTTCTGGAAAATGAATTAATAATATGGTTAATTTTTCACGAAAGAAGTTGATTTTGCAGTATATTGCTGATATAATAGCAGATGGAAAAATTGTCTTTTTTTTCACTAATTAATGTGAATAAAATATTTTGCAGCCCACGCTGTGGGAAAAAACATTTCATATCTCGGCCAACCGCTTGCCGAAAAAGCGGATTAAAACATGTTCGGTCAGAAGGTGTTTTAAGAAGTATGGGGAGTAAAAAATATGAAGTCACTTCAGGAATTGGAAGCAATCAGGAACAGGATGCAGGGTAAGGTGGATATCCGTAAAAATGATGCTGAAAAACGCGTTGTTGTCGGAATGGCTACCTGTGGAATCGCGGCAGGCGCACGTCCTGTACTTCAGGCGTTCGTGGATGAGGTTGCAACACGCGGGCTTTCCGATGTTGTCGTTTCGCAGACGGGATGCATCGGAGTATGCCGTCTCGAGCCTATCGCAGAAGTATTCATGCCGGGGCAGGAGAAAGTCACGTATGTGAAAATGGATGCGGAAAAGGCGAAGCGTGTTGTTGCGGAACATCTGGTGAATGGTAATATCGTAACGGAATATACCATTGGGTATTACGAAAAAAATAACGCTTGACTTTGTACATTTAATTGGAGGTTTAGGATAAATGGATTTTTATCGTGCGCATGTATTGGTATGCGGGGGTACGGGCTGTACGTCCTCCGGTTCTGCGGAACTGATCGAACGCTTTGAGAAGGATATTGCAGAAAAAGGGCTGGATAAAGAAGTAAAGATAGTCAGGACCGGGTGCTTTGGCCTGTGCGAGGCCGGACCGATCGTGATCGTCTACCCGGAAGGCGCGTTCTACAGCAGGGTGAAGGTTGAGGATGTTGACGAGATTGTTGAAGAACACCTGCTTAAGGGACGTATCGTAGAACGTTTGCTGCATAAAGAGGATAAGGAAGAGGACGTTGCAACGACGCTCGACGATATCGAATTCTATAAGAAACAAAATCGTGTCGCGCTCAGGAACTGCGGCGTGATTGATCCGGAAGTGATTGACGAATATATTGCTTTTGACGGCTACAAAGCGCTTGGGACATGCCTGACGGAAAAAACACCGCAGGAAGTGATCGATGTCATCAAGGCTTCGGGGCTCAGGGGCCGCGGCGGCGGCGGTTTCCCGACGGGCGTAAAGTGGCAGTTTGGGCACGACGCCAAGGGAGACCAGAAATATGTTATCTGTAATGCGGACGAGGGCGACCCGGGCGCGTTTATGGACCGTTCCGTCCTCGAGGGCGACCCGCACAGCGTGATCGAAGCGATGTCGATTGCCGGCTATGCAATCGGCGCAAATATGGGTTATGTTTATGTGCGTGCGGAATACCCGATCGCGGTAAAGCGGCTCCAGATTGCGATAGACCAGGCGCGCGAATATGGTTTGCTTGGCGAGGGAATATTTGGTACTGATTTTAAATTTGATATTGAAATCAGGCTTGGCGCAGGCGCGTTTGTGTGCGGCGAAGAGACGGCTTTGATGGAATCGATCGAAGGCCACCGCGGCGAACCGCGGCCGAAGCCGCCGTTCCCGGCGAATAAGGGCCTGTTTGGCAAACCGACGATTATCAACAATGTTGAGACGCTGGCCAATATTCCGCAGATTATCCTTAAGGGCGCGGAATGGTTCGGTTCCATGGGAACCGAAAAATCCAAGGGCACAAAGGTGTTTGCGCTCGGCGGAAAGATCAATAACACGGGCCTTGTGGAAATCCCGATGGGAACAACGCTCCGCGAAGTTATTTATGACATCGGCGGCGGAATTCCGGACGGCAAGAAGTTCAAGGCGGCCCAGACGGGCGGACCTTCCGGCGGATGCATTCCGGCGGAACACCTCGACCTGAAAATAGACTACGATACGCTTACCTCTATCGGGTCGATGATGGGCTCGGGCGGCCTGATTGTTATGGACGAAGACAACTGCATGGTTGACGTCGCTAAGTTTTTCCTGGATTTTACTGTTGACGAGTCCTGCGGGAAATGCCCGCCCTGCCGGATCGGCACAAAGCGTATGCTTGAAATTTTGCAGCGCATTACGGACGGCAAAGGAAAACCCGGCGATATTGAAAAGCTGATTGAACTCGGCGAGAGCATTAAGGCGGGCGCTCTGTGCGGACTTGGGAAAACGGCTCCGAATCCGGTGTTGTCCACGATCAAATATTTCAGAGACGAATACGAAGCGCATATTTACGACAAACGTTGTCCGGCAGGGCACTGCCAGCAGCTTTTGGTGTATGAGATTATTCCATCCAAATGTATTGGATGCGGAATGTGTGCACGCGTTTGCCCGGCCGACGCAATTACCGGAGAAAAGAAACAACCACATCACATTGATCCGGATAAGTGCATTAAATGCGGTGCTTGCATCGAGAAATGTAAATTCGATGCAATCAAGAGATAAGAAGGAGGATTAAGTGATATGGTATCGTTGACGATAGACGGCGTAAAAGTTGAAGCGCCAGATAATTCCACAGTGCTTGACGCTGCAAGAAAGGCAAATATCGACATCCCGACGCTCTGTTTTTTAAAGGGAGTGAACGCAATCGGCGCATGCCGGATATGCCTTGTTGAAGTGAAAAACAATCCTGCGCTCCAGGCGGCCTGCGTGCTTCCCGTGGCGGAGGGAATGGAAGTTTTTACAAAATCCGAGAAGGTGCTGAAGGCCAGGAAGGTAAGCCTTGACCTCCTGCTCTCCAATCACGACAGGGAATGCCTGACGTGTGTGCGCAACAAAAACTGTGAGCTGCAGACGCTTGCGGATGAATTCAATATCCGCAACATCAAATACGAAGGCGAAAAAATTTACAAGGACATCGACGACCAGTCGGTTTCCGTTGTGCGCAATCCCAATAAATGCGTGCTGTGCAAACGCTGTATCGCCGCCTGTGAAAAAATTCAGACGGTAGGCGTTATCGGTTCGACCAACCGTGGTTTCAAGACGATGGTGGAGCCCGTATGGGGCAAATCCCTCGTGGATGTTCCGTGCATCAATTGCGGGCAGTGTATCGTTTCCTGCCCGGTTGGCGCGCTTTCTGAAAAAAGCGAGATCGACAATGTATGGGCGGCATTGCACAATCCGAATATGCACGTTGTGGTCCAGCCCGCTCCGGCTGTCCGCGTAGCGATCGGGGAGGAATTTGGAATGCCGATGGGCACGCGCGTTACAGGCAAACTTGCGGCCGCGCTTCGCAGAATGGGCTTTGATAAGGTGTTTGATACGGATTTCGGTGCAGACCTTACGATCATGGAAGAAGGCTACGAATTTATCAACCGTGTGAAAAACGGCGGGAAGCTTCCGATGATTACGTCCTGTTCGCCGGGATGGATCAAGTTTGCGGAATATTTCTTCCCGGATATGCTTGATAATCTTTCAAGCTGCAAATCGCCCCACCAGATGCTGGGCGCGATCATTAAGTCCTATTATGCGCAGGAAAACGGCATTGACCCGGCGAAGATTTTCACCGTATCCGTTATGCCGTGTACAGCCAAAAAGTATGAAAAGGACCGTGCAGGCGAAGATGCAGCCGGTTATCCGGATGTAGACGCGGTGCTTACGACGCGTGAAATGGCACAGATGATTAAAGAAGCAGGCATTGATTTTGTGAACCTGCCGGATGAAGATTTTGATCCTGTGCTCGGGACTTCTACCGGCGCGGGCGTTATCTTTGGTGCGACCGGCGGCGTTATGGAAGCGGCGCTCCGCACGGTCGCGGAGGTGCTGACGGGCGAAGAGCTTAAGAGCATTGATTTCTGCGATGTGCGCGGAATTGCGGGCATCAAGGAAGCGGAGATCATGGTCGGCGATATGCCGGTGAAGGTTGCCGTGGCCAGCGGGACAGGCAACGCCAGGAAGTTGCTCGAAGCGGTACGCTCCGGCGAAAAAGAGTATCATTTCATTGAGATTATGGCATGCCCGGGCGGATGCGTAAACGGCGGCGGACAGCCGATTGTATCGGCACGCGTCAAAAACGTACTCGACCCGCGTGTCGTCCGTGCGCAAGGCCTGTATGACGAAGATTGTGATAAGCCGCTGCGGAAATCTCATGAGAATCCGGACATCCAGAAGCTTTATAATGATTTTCTGGGAGAACCGAACAGTCATAAGGCGCATGAATTGCTGCATACCTTCTATGAGGCAAAACCAAAATATAAGGAACAGTAATTTCAAGGAACCTGATACAAAACGCCCGGTACTTAACCGGGCGTTTGCATTTTGAAAAGATATTTTAACCGTAATTTGAAGGATTTAACGTTTAGGGCGTATAATATAGTAGTATAAAATATATGGAGAAGTTTCAGTATAAGGGAGAAGTAAATGCCGTTTTTTCCGGAAGAATGGATACAGGACTTGCTTTCTAAAGTAAGTCTTGTTGATTTGATTGGCGAATATGTAACGCTGCAAAATAAAGGAGGACGTTGGTGGGCGTGCTGTCCGTTTCACAACGAGAAGACGCCCAGTTTTTCTGTTAACCCGGAAAAGGGATTTTACCATTGCTTTGGCTGCGGCAAAGGCGGAAATGCAATCCAGTTCGTCATGGAACAGGAAAAAATGACGTTTCCGGAAGCTTGTCAATATCTTGCGGAAAAAGTAAAATTGCCGGTTCCGGAGAATACGGATAATGCAGGATACGAGAAGCGTAAGCAGCAGCGAAAAAAGATTTTTGAGATGAATAAAATTGCCGCGCGGTATTTCCATGAGAATTTATATGCGCCGGAGGGAAAAAGCGCACTCGAATATCTTAAGGGAAGAGGCATTGGCGACCGCATCATCAAGACCTTCGGCATGGGATTTGCAAAGGACGGTTGGGATCACCTGATGAAAATGCTTGCCGAAAAAGGGTATACGAAGCAGGATATGCAGGCGGCAGGATTGATTAAAATGTCTGACGGGAAAAGCTATGATATGTTCCGAAACCGTGCCATGATACCGATTATCAATGCGTTCGGAGATATTATTGGCTTTGGCGGACGTGTGATGGACGACGGAATGCCGAAATATTTGAATTCTCCCGAAACGGCTGCATTCAACAAAAGCAGGAATCTTTACAACCTGAACCTGATCCGCAGGCAAAAAAACCTTTCCCATTTAATATTAGTGGAAGGTTATATGGATGTGATCGCGCTTTTTTCCTATGGAATCCCGGAGTGTGTCGCGACCCTTGGTACGGCGCTCACGCAGGATCAGGCGCGCCTGATTAAGCGGTATACGGACCATGTATATATCTCCTATGACGGGGACGCGGCCGGGCAAAAAGCGACGCTCCGCGCACTCGGAATCCTTGCGCAGGAAGGGATTGAAACAAGGGTCGTCATTATACCGGGAGGGCAGGACCCTGACGAATATCTGAAAGGGCATGGCAGGGACGGATATATTAATCTTATGAAAGTATCCCTGCCGGAAATGGATTACCGCTTTGGGGTGACGGCGGCAAAATATAATCTTGACGACAGCCATCAAAAAGAAAAATTTGCACGGGAATGTGCGAATTTGCTAAAGCAGGTGGAAAGCGCTGTTACGAAAGAAAAGTATGCGAAAAAATTGTCGGATATGACGGGATATTCCCCGGAATCGATTATGCAGGATGCGGGCGGCTTGAAACAGGACGCGGAGTGGATACCGCCAAAAGTGGAAGCGAGGGAGACGACTCTGGAAGAGAAGGCGGAAAACTGCCTGATTCGAAGGCTCTATTCCGATCCGCAGATCGCCTTGAAGCTGGAAGGGAAAATCGAAGAGGCGGATTTCCAAAATACAGCGGACAGAAAAATATTTTCTCATATTATGGAAAAGGCAAAAAAAGGGATTTTCACTGCGAACAGCGAATTATTATCCGTGCTGAGTGAAGAGGAGAGCTCTTATATCAGGAAAGTATTGAGCGAGGAAGACGAGCGGGAAAATGCGGACGACTTCCTCAATGACTGCGTGAAGCAAATAAGGCTGGGGCGGCTGGAGCGGCAGCGGCGTAACGCCCTCGCGGCTTGCAGCGCCGAGCAGGATGTGGAAAAGAAACGCGTTTTGCTGCAAAAGATAGACGAGCTGGGAAAAAAGATTCATAAGCTTAAGACAAGTTTTTAAAATTTTAATAGTAGGTGAATTTTATTGGCAGAGAAAAAAGAAACAAAAAAGGAAACACAGGCAGGTAAGAACGAAGTGGCCAAAGCATCTGTGCCAACGGAAAAAAAGGCAAAATCCGTTGAGAAAAAGGCACAGCCAAAGCTGTCGGACGAACGAATCGCAAAAATTGTTGAAATTGGGAAAACCAAGGGTGTGTTGAAATATGCGGAAATCGCCGAATATATCGACGACGCGCATGCGGTGCCCGAGCAAATTGACAAGCTGTACGAGGCGCTTGAAGAACAGAATATCGACGTCCTGGATGACGAAATTGAAAAGGAAGTGCCGAAGGCGGAGGAAGAGACGGAAGTCGTCGATTTCGAGCTTTCCATGCCGGAAAATATCAATATCGACGATCCTGTCAGGATGTACCTGAAAGAGATTGGCAAGGTTCCGTTGCTTTCGGCGACGGAAGAAGTTGATCTGGCAAAGCGAATGGGGGAAGGCGACCAGGAGGCAAAGCGGAAGCTTGCAGAGGCTAACCTGCGTCTTGTAGTCAGTATTGCAAAGCGCTATGTTGGGCGTGGAATGCTGTTCCTTGACCTGATTCAGGAAGGAAACCTCGGCCTGATTAAAGCGGTCGAAAAGTTCGATTACCAGAAGGGTTACAAATTCAGCACTTATGCAACATGGTGGATTCGCCAGGCGATTACCCGCGCAATTGCGGACCAGGCCCGGACGATTCGTATTCCCGTCCATATGGTGGAAACGATCAATAAATTAATCCGCGTATCGCGCCAGTTGCTCCAGCAGTATGGACGTGATCCGCTTCCGGAAGAGTTGGCAAAAGAAATGGATATTCCGGAAGAAAAGGTGCGTGAAATATTAAAAATTGCACAGGAGCCTGTTTCGCTGGAGACGCCGATCGGGGAAGAGGAAGACAGCCATCTGGGGGATTTTATCCCGGATGACGATGCGCCCGCCCCGGCTGAGGCGGCGGCATTTACGCTTTTGAAGGAACAGCTGATGGATGTCCTTGATACGCTGACACCGCGTGAAGAGAAGGTGCTGAAATTAAGGTTTGGCTTGGAAGACGGCCGTGCGCGTACTTTGGAAGAGGTCGGCAAGGAGTTTCAGGTAACGCGTGAAAGAATCCGGCAGATTGAGGCAAAGGCGTTGCGCAAGCTTCGCCATCCGTCAAGGTCAAAGAAGTTAAGGGACTTTTTGGAATAAGCAAAGGAGCATAACAAGGCGGCGTAACAGCCGCCTTTCATATCGTATGGAAATGACGCCAAGAATGCGGGCAATCGTTGATTTTGTTGACGGCGCGGATACTGCGGCTGATATTGGCTGCGATCACGGCAGGATATCGGCGGCACTGATTGAAAAAAAACGCGCAAAACGTGTATTTGCCTGCGATATCAGCGAGCAATCGCTCCAAAAAGCGAAAAATATTATTGCCGGACGAAATATAACAGGGATAACCCCCCTGATATCGGACGGGCTCGGCGCTCTGGAGGGAAAAACGGTAGGTTGTATCATAATCACCGGTATGGGGGGACTGCTGATACGTGATATCCTTGCAGCGGGAATTGGAACCGCCAAAAAGGCAAACCAGCTGATTTTGGGCCCGCAGGGAAATGAGTATGAATTGCGGACTTTTTTGTATAGGAACGGTTTTACCATCAAGGACGAATCAATCGTAAAGGATGCGGGGCATTATTATCAGGTAATTGCCGCTGCTCCGGGAGAAGGACCGCCGCCCCAAGAAGTATACCTGCATTTTGGATATTATCCGGCAATGCGAAGGGAACCGCTGCAAAAAGAATTTTTGCAGAACAGGCTGCGCGAGTTGGAATCGATTATTTCCCGGGCGAAACAGGGAAAGGATACGCAGGAATATCTTGCGGTGAAACGGAGACTTAGGGATCAGGTCATGGAGGTACTGCGATGCCTGTAACTTTGGAACAAGTGGGTGTTCTTTTAGAGAAAATTGCACCGGTCGGATTTGCGGAAGATTGGGACAACAGCGGGTTTAATGTAAACCTGCATAATACGGACATTTCCGGAATTATGATCTGCCTGGATGTTTTGCCGGAAGTAATTGAAGAGGCTGCGGAAAAGGGATGCAATCTTATTGTTTCCCACCATCCGCTGTTATTCCGGGCAACCAAGCAGATCGATTCAAATTCCTACGAGGGACAATGTATCCAGCTGCTTGCGGAACGGAACATTTCGCTTTATTGTGCCCATACAAGTATGGACAGCGCCCCGGGGGGAATTAATACATGGCTGGCGGACCAGTTTAAACTCGGAAACCGGTGCTACATTAAAAACGGCGCCATAGAGCATTTCTACGAGGTGGCGGTGCATGTGCCGCGGGATCATGCGGCAACGGTTCGCGGGGCGATGGCCGCTGCAGGAGCGGGGCAGCTTGGGGGCTATACGGAGTGTACCTTCAATATCGACGGAAAAGGCACCTTCCGGCCGAAGGAGGGCGCCCATCCATATATCGGGCAAGCGGGACAGCTTGAAGAAGTGGATGAAATCCGTATTTCTTCTGTTTGCAGTGAAAAAAACCTGCAAACCGTCCTTGCCGCAGTAAGGGATAATCATCCCTACGAGGTTCCCGCAATCAGCGTCCTTAAAACGGATGAGCCGCAGCAGGTCGGTTCCGGGCTTGGTATTGTTGGGGATTTGCCCTTGCCGCTCCGGGCCAGGGAAGTGCTGGACCGGCTGAAAGAATCATTGAAGACAGACAGCGTACGTGTCGCGGGCGATCTTGACAGGACAATCAAACGCCTTGGGGTATGCGGAGGCGCGGCGGGCGATTTTGCGGATGCGGCGATGGGAAAGGGCGCGGAACTTTTTGTTACGGGAGAAATCAAGCACAACGAGTATGCGGTGCGCAAGGATATTATTTTGGTGGAGGCAGGCCACTTTGATACCGAGAAATGCTTTTGCCAACTGTATGCGCAAGGTTTACAAAAATGGCTGAATGATGTAAACTATAACATAGCGATTTATGTGACAAATTTACGCAGGCCATACGTAAATTATTGAGGAGGTCTATGTTGAGTAATAATTTAAAAGCTTTGTGGGATTATCAGGCGGCGGAAAATGCCCTGGAATCCTATGAACGTACTCTTATGAATACGGAAACCAGAAAAAAACTGGTTCACCAGCAGCAGGTTTACAAAAATAACCAGCAGAAGCTTAAGCAGCTTGAGCAGGAATCCGTGCTGCTCCAGAATAAAATGGGCGAAATAACCTCCCAGATTGAAATCCTTCAAAAGCAGATGAATGAGAAAAAAGAAGAGATTTCCGAGGTTACAGGCTATGATCTGGAGGACATGTTCCTTGACGATGTACGCGAGATGATTAAGGAATGCGAGAATATAAAAGCGTCGGTTGAACTGAACAAGCGTAAGATCGTCGATATTATGCATCGCCTTGAAAAATCAGAAACAGAGATCAAGGAAACGCTTGTTAAGATGAGCAACGCAAAAAAGCAGTTTGATATCCTGAAGGAACAGCATGCAAAGGAAGTAGGCGCGGGAAAAGACGACCTCGACAAATTGCGCGCCAACGTCGCCAAGGCGGCCAAGGGGATTGATACGGCGCTTATGGAGCGTTATAAATCAATTAAGCAGCACCGTCCCAATCCAATGGCGAAACTGGTTGGCGACCGTTGCGAGGGTTGTAAGATGCAGCTTCCGTCCGGCGTGCTGCAAAGCCTGAAGGTGGAGGGCAATATCGTCGAGTGCGAAAACTGCGGCAGGATTCTTTACGTAGTGGAAGATTAAAAAATTTTGAGCAGACTGGATGACCGCGCGCTCCGGCGTGAGGAAAGTCCGGGCTCCATAGGGCAGGGCGCCGGGTAACACCCGGTGGAGGCGACTCCAAGGAAAGTGCAACAGAAATAAACCGCATCCTTTTGGGTGCAAGGGTGGAAAGGCGAGGTAAGAGCTCACCGGCGTTATGGCAACTTAACGCGTCCATGTAAACCCCGCCTGGTGCAAGATTGGTATAGGGACATTCAATGGCGGCCCGTCACGTCCCTTGTAATCGCATGAGCCGTATGGTAACATACGGCCTAGATAGATGGTCATCAAAACAGAACCCGGCTTACAGGTCTGCTCAAATTATTTTAATAACCGTACAGTGTTGCCAAGAGGTCCGGAAAAGGGCCTCTTTTATTATACGGAACCAGATGAACAAGAGGGTTTTATCCGGCCTGGATTTGTGCTTAAAAATGAAAAGGCGTATAATGGGCTGGATGACGGAAAGAAACGGCCAGGGCAGTTATGGTTGGGAGGAACAATGGATGAAAGGCCTGATACATATTTATTGCGGAGATGGAAAGGGAAAAACCACCGCGGCGGCGGGGCTCGCCATACGGGCGGCGGGGAATGGATTGCAGGTGCTTTTCGTGCAGTTTATGAAAAACGGCCCATCCGGGGAACTGAAATCCTTTGAGAGGTTTGACAACATTGCGGTATTGCGCGGCGAAGGCAGCTCAAAATTTGCATGGGATATGAATGACAGTGAAAAAGCGGAAGCGCAAAGGATGCAGGAGGCGATCCTCGAAAACGCAGCCGGGCAGGCCGGGCGTTATGATATGCTTGTGCTGGATGAAGTGATTGGAACATGCGGCGCGGGATTCCTGGAAATACAAAAGCTCTACGATTTCCTGGATCATAAGCCGGAAAAGCTCGAAATTGTACTGACGGGACGCAACCCGGATGGCGAACTGATTCGCCGGGCTGACTATGTGTCGGAAATTAAAAAGGTAAAGCATCCTTATGACAGGGGAATCCATGCCAGAAAAGGAATTGAACAATAAAATATCCTGCCGTCGCCGGACGGATATATTTTGCCTGTAATAGCCCGTTATTCCGGCAGCAAACGCAAATATGAGCGAGGTGCTTAAAAAATGGCAAGGCCGTTTAAATGCAGATGTATCTGTTCCAAGCCCGAAACAACATGCTTTGTTCCGGAGAATGCGGACGGAACGGGAAGGGTGGTAATCGGATATGACGAATATGAAGTGATCCGGTTGCTTGATTATGTTGCGCTTACGCAGGAGCAGTGCGCTGAAAAAATGAATGTCTCCCGGCCAACCGTGACCCGGATGTATGACAGCGCACGGCGGAAAATGGCGGATGCGCTGGTAAATGGAAAAAAGATATGCATAGAGGGCGGCGACGTCGCCGTGTGCACTGCCATGAAGCCGCAATGCGCCCATGAAAAATATTGCTGCCTCAGGAACAAAGACAAGCAGGTTTGAGGAATGCGGATGTGCGGAATGGGAAACGACGGCGCAAAAATGCCGGGTCGGCCGGAAAAATATGCCGCCAGAATGAAGGAACAAAGGCGTGACAACCGAAAACAGCAGTTGTCGTTTTTGACTGTTGTGTTATGATAGAGTGTATGAGTGATGGCTTTTTACCCATATCCAAAGCGGATATGGAGAAAAATGGAATTAAGCAGCTTGATTTTGTATTGGTAACGGGGGATGCCTATGTGGATCATCCGTCGTTTGCGCATGCAATCATTTCGCGCTACCTTGTGGCCCATGGTTATTCCGTGGGGATCATAGCCCAGCCGGCATGGAAAACCTCCGGCGATTTCAAGAGGTTGGGAAGGCCGAGGCTCGGCTTCCTGATCAGTGCGGGCAATATGGACAGCATGGTAAACCTGTATTCCGTAACAAAGCATCGCCGGGCAAAGGACCTGTATTCGCCCGGGGGAAAAGCCGGAAAAAGGCCTGCGCGTTCCACGATTGTCTATACGAAGAGAATCCGCGAGGCCTACGGTGACATACCGGTAATCATCGGTGGAATTGAAGCGAGCTTGCGGCGGTTTGCGCATTATGATTATTGGGATAACGAGGTGAAGCCTTCCATATTGATGGAAAGCGGCGCGGACCTTCTGGTTTACGGTATGGGCGAACGGCCGATCATTGAAATTGCCGAGGCGCTTGACGGCGGCCTTGCCGCACGGGATATCACTTACGTGGAAGGCACCTCCTACCCTGCGCCCACGCTCGAGCGGGTATATGAATACAAAGAACTGCCGTCCTTCAAGCAAGTCTGTGCGGATAAAAAAGTATATGCGCAGGCCTTTATGATGGAAATGCGCGAACGGGAAACGGCGCTGGTGCAGGAATATGGGAATGGCTTTATTGTACAAAATATTCCGTCAAAGCCGTTAAACCAAAAGGAGCTTGATTTTGTTTATTCATTGCCCTATATGCGCGCCGCCCATCCGATGTATGAAAAGCCCATACCCGCGCTTGACGAAGTGAAATTCAGCATCACTGCAACCCGGGGATGTATTGGTGCGTGTGCGTTCTGCGCGCTCTACTACCACCAGGGAAAGAATGTGGCATGGCGAAGCATGGAGAGCGTCGTCGCGGAAGCAAAGCAGTTTACGCAGGATACGGAATTCAAAGGCTATATCCATGACGTAGGCGGCCCGACTGCAAATTTCTACGGAGTGAAATGTACGAACCCCAGGGGCAGGTGCACTGTGCGTCGGTGCCTGACGCCCGAAAAGTGCAGGTATTTGAAAGAGAACCAGGCGGAATATGTCAGGCTTTTACGCAAAGTCCGCACGGTTGACGGCGTAAAAAAGGTGTTCATTCGTTCGGGAATCCGGTATGATTATGCGCTTCTTGATAAAAGCGGGGAATTTGTAAGAGAGCTTGCCGCGCATCATGTCAGCGGACAACTGAAACTTGCACCGGAGCATGTGAGCCCCGACGTCTTGAAATTGATGGGAAAACCGGAAATCGAAAAATACCAGCGGTTTTGCCAGAAATTCACCGCCGCTTCACAGCGGGCCCGGAAAAAGCAATATGTTTTGCCGTATTTTATGTCGTCCCATCCGGGATGTACAATGACGGATGCGGTGCGGCTTGCGGAATTTATCCGCGATACGGGTTTTATGCCCGAACAGGCACAGGATTTTTATCCGACGCCCGGGACGCTCGCAACATGTATGTATTATACGGGGATCAATCCCGAAACAGGGAAGAAGATATATGTTCCGAGGAGCGCGGAAGAAAAATCGATGCAGCGTGCGCTTATACAATATAAGAATCCGAAAAATCGTGAAATTGTGAAAAAAGCGCTGCGGAAAGCGGAGCGGGACGACCTCATCGGCAATGGGAAAAAGAAGCTTGTAAGGGACTGAAACAGAGCTTTCGGGGAAGAAATATATCTGTTAATTCGTATTGCGTACGGGTTATAAATATAGTATACTATTCTCTGTATTGTTCTGCAATTTTATAGTTTTGAAACAATCTAGGAGGATGAAAATGGCTGCTAAATTAGAGACGCTGGAAGGAAACAAAGCGAAACTGGAATTGAATGTTTCCGCTGATAAATTTGAGGAAGGGATTTCAAAAGCGTATCAGAAATTAAAGGGGAAATTCAACATTCCCGGATTCCGGAAAGGAAAGGCACCGCGGAAGATGGTCGAAAACTTTTACGGCCCTCAGGTGTTTTATGAAGATGCGTTGGATGAGATTATTCCGCAGGCATATCTCGATGCAGTCAAGGAGCATGAACTGGATGTGGTTTCAAGGCCGGAATACGACGTTTTGAGCATCGACCAGAAAGACGGTGTGGTGGTAACGGCTACCGTAGTTTTGAAACCGGTTGTGAAGCTTGGAAAATATGAAGGCATCAAAGTAAAGAAACCGGTAGAAAAAATTACGGCAAAAGATGTTGACGCCGAAATTGAAAAAACGCGCGAACAGAATGCAAGATGGGTTGAAGTAGAGCGTGCTTCCAAAAATGGCGACACTGTTTTGCTTGATTTCGTCGGTAGTATCGACGGAGTGAAATTTGAAGGCGGAGCGGCGGAAGACCAGACGCTCGTCTTAGGCGAGGGACGCTTTATCCCCGGGTTTGAGGAACAGATTGTCGGCATGAAGGCCGGGGACGAAAAGGATATTAATGTAAAATTCCCGGACGACTACACGCCCGAGTTTGCAGGAAAAGACGCGGTATTTGCAATTACGCTGAAGGCGGTAAAAGAAAAAGAACTGCCCGAGCTTGACGATGATTTTGCGCAGGATGTTTCAGAATTTGATACGCTTGCGGATTACAAGAAAGACGTTAAGAAAAAGTTGCAGGAACGTGCGGATATGCGCGCAAAAGCGGAAATGGAGAACCAACTGCTTGAAGCCGTGGCAAAAGGAATCAAAGTAGAGATTCCCGACGTAATGGTCGACGACCAGATTGATTATCAAATTCAGCAGATGTCTTACCAGCTGATGTACCAGGGTATGAAGATTGAAGATTACCTGAAATATATGGGCAAGACAATGCAGGACCTGCGGAACGATTACAGGGAAAGTGCGCAGGAGCAGGTGCGTATGCGTTTGGCTGTGGAAGCGCTCCTGAAAAAACTCGAGATCGATCCTACAGAAGAGGATATCGAGAAAAAGTACGAAGAACTCGCAAAGGACGCGAACAAGACCGTGCAGGAATTCAAGGATACCATGAGCACGCAGGAAATCGATTATTTCAAAGAGCGCGTTGCGATGGAACAACTGTTTGATTACCTTGTCTCCAAGGCGGAGATTGAAGAGGTCGATCCGAAAAAGGAAGCAGCTGAAAAGAAGAAGGCTTCAAAAGACAGCACAAAAGAAGAACCTGCCAAGGATTCCGATAAAAAAGCAGCTAAGAAAACGGCAGAAAAAGAGAAAGATGCTGACAAACCGAAAGCTGCAAAGGAATAACAATTTTCTATGCACGCAGCCCTCGGGCATGTGCAGCAAGGAGGTTATTTTATGAGCTTAGTACCAATTGTGGTAGAACAGACGAACCGGGGAGAACGGTCGTATGACATTTTTTCCCGCTTATTAAGGGATAGGATTATCTTCCTGTCCGGGGAAATCGACGACACTGTTGCCAACCTCGTAGTGGCGCAGCTTATTTTCCTGGAAGCGGAAGACCCCGATAAAGATATTTACCTGTACATCAACAGCCCCGGCGGTTCGATTACGGCCGGGATGGCGATTTACGATACCATGCAGTATATTAAGTGCGATGTAAGCACCATCTGCATCGGCATGGCGGCTTCCATGGGAGCGTTTTTGATGGCGGCGGGCCAGAAGGGCAAACGCAAAGCGCTGCCGAACAGTGAGATTATGATTCACCAGCCGCTTGGCGGTACGCAGGGGCAGGCAACCGATATTGCCATCCATGCGCAGCGCATTGTTGCGATCAAAGAAAAGATGAGCAAGATTTTAAGTGAACGAACTGGACAGACGCTGAAAAAAGTGCAGAAAGATGTCGAACGCGATTATTTCATGACCTCGGAAGAGGCCTTGGAATACGGGATTATCGACGAGATCATTCCTGCGAAATAGCGTCAGAGGTGAATAAAGTATGTATGATAATTATAATGACGGCGACGGCCAGATCAAGTGCACATTCTGCGGCAAAACGCAGGATGAGGTGCGCAGGCTTGTAGCCGGACCCGGCGTATATATCTGCGACGAGTGCGTGGAATTGTGCCGGGAAATCATCGATGAGGAGTTTAAGGAAGCGGCTAAATTTGAGCTGAAAGAAATTCCGAAGCCGTCGGAGATTGTGGATACGCTGAACGATTATGTGATCGGCCAGGATAAAGCCAAGAAGTATTTGGCAGTGGCGGTGTACAATCACTATAAAAGAATTAATGCGGAATCCGGCGAGGATGAAACGGAAGTCCAGAAGAGCAACATCCTGATGCTGGGACCGACGGGAAGCGGAAAAACGTTGCTTGCACAGACGCTTGCGCGGATATTGAATGTTCCGTTTGCAATCGCGGATGCAACGTCGCTTACCGAGGCGGGATATGTGGGCGAGGATGTGGAAAACATTCTGCTGAAACTTATCCAGGCCGCAGATTTTGATATTGAGCGCGCGCAGAAGGGAATTATCTATGTGGACGAAATCGATAAGATCGCCCGCAAAACGGATAACCCCTCAATTACCCGGGATGTATCCGGCGAGGGTGTGCAGCAGGCGTTGCTGAAGATTCTTGAAGGGACGGTTGCCAGTGTTCCTCCGCAGGGCGGACGGAAGCATCCGCATCAGGATTTTCTGCAAATTGATACGACGAACATCCTGTTTATTTGCGGCGGAGCGTTTGACGGGCTCGATTCGATCATCGAAAGCCGTATTGGAAAAAAGGCGATGGGCTTTGGCGCCGATGTAAAGAGCAAGCAGGAAAAGGATATCAGTGCCCTCCTTGGGCAATTACAAACGGAAGACCTGTTGAAATTCGGCTTAATCCCGGAATTCGTAGGCCGTTTGCCGGTGGTCGTAAACCTGCAGTCGCTGGATGAGAAGGCGTTGGTGGAAATCCTTAAGAAGCCTAAAAATGCGCTTACTAAGCAGTATAGAAAGCTGTTTGAGATAGACGGCGTAGAGCTCGAATTTGAAGACGAGGCGCTGAAAGAGGTTGCAAAGCTTGCAATCGAGCAAAAAACAGGCGCGCGGGGGCTGCGCAGTATCATTGAATCCTCCATGATGGATATTATGTATGATCTGCCGTCGAGGAACGATGTTTTGAAATGCGTCATTACCAAAGAGACGATTGATTCCCAGAAACCGATGCTGGTAATGGGTGAAAAACCAGCGCTGCCCAAGGCAAGGAAAAAGGAAGAAACCGCTTCCTGAAGGGAATAAAGCGGGAAGAACGGGAGCCGTGCTCCCGTTCTTTTTTTGTTTGCTATATTTTGTGGCCTGTTATATAATATTACAGTATGTATACATAAATGTTGTGGAGGAAAGGTTATGTCAAAGACATATACGGCGGGGGATATTCAGGTTCTGGAAGGGCTTGACGCGGTTCGCCGCCGTCCCGGAATGTATATTGGCACGACAAGCTCACGCGGGCTTCATCATCTTTTGTGGGAAATTGTAGACAACGGAATTGACGAAGCGGCAAACGGTTACGCGAATAAGCTTATCGTGACAATTCATCCGGATAATTCAATCTCGGTGGAAGACAACGGGCGGGGCATCCCCACCGGGCTTCACCCGGAACTCAAAATATCGGGCGTGGAGGTGGTGTTCACCCAGCTTCATGCAGGCGGCAAGTTCAACAATGAAAACTATGCCTATTCGGGCGGGCTGCACGGCGTCGGCGCATCGGTGGTTAATGCGCTCTCCAAATGGCTCGAAGTGGAAGTTTATCAAAATGGAAAAATTTATTATCAAAAATATGTGACGGAAGCTGATCTGAAAGGAAAAATGCAGGTCGGAAAACCGGTTGCTCCTTTAAAGGAAATCGGGGAAACGCGGAAAAAGGGGTCTAAAATCACCTTTCTTCCGGATGATACGATTTTTGATACCATCGATTTTCAGTTCGACGTGGTAAGACGCCGCCTCCGTGAGTTGGCGTTTTTGACCAAGGGGCTGAATATTACGCTTTTTGACGAGAGGCAGATGACAGGCGGGCGTCCCCGCAAGGAGACCTTTGAATATACGGGAGGAATTGTGGACTTTGTTCTCTACCTGAACAAAGACAAAACTCCGCTCCATGCGGCGCCAATCCTCCTTGAGGGAGTGAAGCGGGATATTGTGGTCAGTATTGCCATGCAATACAATTCAAGCTATACGGAAAGTATCTTTTCCTATGTAAACAATATTCCGACCACAGAGGGCGGTATGCATGAAACAGGCTTTAAAACCGCGCTTACCAAGGTGATGAACGATTATGCGCGCAGCAATAACCTTTTGAAAGAGAAGGAAGCGAACCTTACGGGGGACGATTTTCGGGAAGGCCTGTGCGCGGTCGTTAATATCAAAATGAAAAATGTGCAGTTTGAAGGGCAAACAAAGACCAAGCTGGGAAATGCGGAAGCGCGGGTTGCCGTGGAAGCAGTCGTTACCGAGAAGCTTTCGGCGTTTATGGCAGATTTGAATAACACCCAAATTTGCACGAAGATATTGGAAAAGGCCGTGGGAGCGGCACGCGTACGTGAAGCGGCGCGCAAGGCAAAGAAAATGGAGCGCGCCAAAAGTAAGCTGGAGAGTTCGCCGCTCGTGGGGAAACTTTCCGCCTGTACGGGCCGGAAACCGGAGCTGAACGAACTGTTCATCGTCGAGGGCGACAGTGCCGGCGGGAGCGCCAAACAGGGACGCGACCGCCGTTTTCAGGCAATTTTGCCGCTGCGCGGGAAACCCTTGAATGTGGAGAAAAAACGTGTCGACCAGGTGCTTGCCAACGAGGAGTTCCGCTCGATCATTACTGCGCTTGGGGCCGGGTTTGATGACAGCTTCAATATCAACAATATTAAATATAACAAGGTAATTATCCTCGCGGATGCGGACCAGGACGGCGGGCATATCCGCGCGATCCTGATTACGTTCTTTTACCGCTACTTCAAAGAGCTGATTACCGACGGGCACCTTTATATTGGGCGGCCGCCCCTTTATAAAATTGCCAAGGGAAGCAAGGTGCTGTATGCCTACAATGAAGAACAGCTGGAAGCCGCCAAGTCAAAAATCGGCCGCGGCTATACGGTGCAGCGGTATAAGGGACTTGGGGAAATGAACCCGGAGCAGCTTTGGGATACGACGATGGACCCTGAAAAACGCTCCCTGATCCGTGTGACAATCGACGACCTTGCGGATGTGGAGCAGATTGTGACCACGCTGATGGGGGATAACGTGGAGCCGCGTAAACAATATATCGCCGAACACGCGAATTTCAATAAACAGGATAATTTCGAGGTAGTGCAGCATGAAATCGAAACAAATTAATTACAACGAAGAGATTATTGATGCGGCTTTGGACGAGGTCATGCATACCTCCTTTATCACATATGCGGAGTATGTCACGATGGAGCGTGCGCTTCCGCGCGTGGAAGACGGCCTCAAGCCGGTGCAGAGGCGTATTTTGTATACGATGTATGACCTTGGCATCCTGCCGGATAAGCCCTATAAAAAGTCGGCGAGGATCGTCGGCGAGGCCCTTGGTAAATATCATCCGCATGGCGACACCAGCGTCTATGACGCAATGGTGCGTCTTGCGCAGCCTTATGCGATGCGTATGCCGCTCGTGGACGGTCATGGGAACTTTGGCTCGCCGGATGGCGACAGCGCCGCGGCGATGCGTTATACGGAGGCGCGGCTTTCACCGCTGGCCCTTGAGATGCTGCGGGATTTGGGTAAGGATACGGTACCGTTCCGGCCGAATTTCGACGATACGGAGCGTGAGCCGGATATGCTTCCGGCACGTTATCCGAACCTGCTTGTAAACGGGTCGTCCGGAATTGCGGTAGGCCTTGCGACCAACATTCCACCGCATAACCTTGGAGAAGTGATCGACGGGGTAATCGCGCGCATCGAAAACCCGGAATGCAGCCTTGCGGACGTGATGAAGCATATCAAGGCGCCCGATTTTCCGACGGGCGGATATCTCCTCGGCGGTGACGGTCTGAAACAGGCGTATGAAACCGGAAAAGGCAAGATACAGATGCGCGCGAAGACGCACATCGAAAAAACAAAAAACGGAAAGAGCCTGATCGTAATCACGGAGATTCCTTATGAAGTCCGTAAATCTGCAATGCTGGAAAAAATTCTTGCGGTAAGCGAGAACAGGAAGGAGCTTTTTGCCGGGATCGACGATATCCGCGACGAATCCGACCGGGAGGGAATCCGGGCGGTGGTAGAGGTTAAAAAAGGCCATGATCCGGAAAAAATCCTGAACCTGCTGTTCAAGTATACGGACCTTCAGACGACCTTCGGAATCAACATGATGGTGATTGCGGACGGTTCGCCCAAGCAGCTCGGCCTGCTGCCGATTATCGACCATTATATCCGGCACCAGAAAAATGTGATTACGCGCCGGACGCAGTTTGATCTTGAGAAGGCCGAAAAGCGGGAACACATCCTGCTTGGCCTGATTATCGCGGTAAAAAATATTGACCGGGTGATCCGGATCATTCGTTCCTCGAAAAATTCAGACGAGGCGAAACACCGGCTGATGAAAGAATTCAACCTCACCGGGGTACAGGCGCAGGCAATCCTCGATATGCGGCTCGCACGCCTTACCAACCTTGAGGTCGAGCTCCTGGAAAATGAATATAAAGAGGTTGTGGCGCTGATCAAATATTTGCGCTCTATCCTGGGTTCCGAAGCCAAGCTTTTGGAAGTCATCCGCGGGGAACTTTTGGCGGTGAAGGAAAAATATGCGGATAAGCGGCGCACACAGCTCATGAAAGAGGAGCAGGCGCATATCGAGATAGACGAGAGCGAGTTCATGGTGGTGGAAGAATGCACCGTGATCCTGACGCGCGGCGGTAATCTTAAGCGTATGTCGCCAAAAGCGCTGCAAAAGGGGATGGAGACGGGCGAGCTGGAAGAAAAGCTCCAGCCGGTATTGCTGGTGCCCACCGATACGTCGGGGAAGCTTTACCTGTTTACCAACAAAGGCAATATGATGATTCTGCCTGTTACGTCTGTTCCGGAAGCACGTATGAAGGATGCGGGGAAATCGATCAACGCGCTGGTCTCCGGGGTGGATGCCGATGAAGAGATTTTGAATATCCTGACAAAGGACGATTTTGAGAGTAAGCTGATGTATTTCGCAACCGCAAACGGATTGGTGAAAGCGACGCAGATGGAAGAGTTTGACGTCAAAAAATCCAAAATCATGGCCTGCGGCCTGAAGGAAGGCGATACGCTCATCTATGCAAAGCCCAATGTGCCGGATGTGGAAAATATGATTTTTATTACATCGGACGGCATGTCCATCAATATCCGCAAGAGCGAAATATCCGTGATGGGCAGGAGCGGAAAGGGCGTCGGCGCCGTGAAACTCGGAAAGCATGCCAGGGTTGTATTTGCAGAGCAAATCGAAAACGGCCAGGAAGGCGACATCCTGCTGATGACGGAAAAGGGATATGCAAAGCGGACGCCGGTTGCCGAATTCGAGGAGCAGGGGCGGAACGGAAAAGGCCTTAAGTCCTACCAGCTTTCGGAGGCTTCCGGGCGGCAGGTGATAGGGGCGCTCCTGATCGATAAGATTTCAACCGTGACCGGAGTGCAGAAATCGGGCGACCTCAGCAAAGTTTCCACAGACAGCATTCCGGCGGGGGCGCGCAACACGCGGGGAGAACAGGTGATTCTTGCCGTGATGGGAAACGATGTAAAGCTGCTGTATAAGAACATCTTTGACTGATCGCTTTTTTTTCGCATAGTAATGTGCTAAAATGTAGGTGTATAAAAATATGCCTACATTTTGCATTGCGAGGTGTTTTCAAGTGTATCATTCAAAACTAAAGTCAAAAGAACTGGATACTTTATTCAAGGCGGTATTGTCCCTCAAAAGCGAGGAAGAATGCTACATGTTTTTTGAGGATTTGTGTACCGTTGCGGAGCTTTCGGCAATCGCGCAGCGTTATAAGGTGGCGCAGATGCTGAAGGACGGCATCACCTGCCATGCGATTGCGGAAAAGACCGGGGCGTCCACCGCGACAATTTCGCGTGTGAACCGCTGCCTCAATTATGGAACGGGCGGATATGGTAAGGTTCTTGAAAGAAACGGGAAAAAGGGAGAATAATTGATTTGTATCAACTGAATGAACGGCAGCAGCAGGCGGTAGAGGCAATTTCAGGAGCCGTGCTTGTTCTTGCGGGCGCAGGAAGCGGGAAAACGCGTGTTTTAACCGAACGGGTGGCCTACCTGATTAATGAAAAAAATGTGGCGCCGTGGCAGATTTTGGCGATCACATTTACCAATAAAGCGGCGCAGGAAATGAAGGAGCGCATTTCGGGCGTTGTCACGGCGGATATGCGGGATATGTGGATCAGCACCTTCCATGCGATGTGCGTGCGCATGCTCAGGCGGTATGCGGACAAGCTCGGTTATAGCAGTAATTTTTTGATTTACGATACGGATGATACGCTGCGGCTGCTGAAGAAAATATTGGAGCGGATGGGGCTGAAGGAGAATAAAAGCTATTCCGACCGGTATATTAAAAACCTGATCAGCAAATATAAAAATGATAATACGACGCTCGATTTTGACCAGTATGCGGAGGAGCGGAACCCGTTTGTGGCGGAACATGCCGGTGAGATTTTTGACGAATATACGCAGGAGCTCCACAAGCAGAACGCGATGGATTTTGACGACCTGCTGCTCAATACGCTGCTGCTGCTCGAAACGGACGGCGAGGCGAGAACCTATTACCAGAACAAATTCCACTATATATTGGTGGACGAGTATCAGGATACCAATATGGTTCAGTACAAGCTGATAAAAATATTGTCGGAAGGTTATGGCAACATCTTTGTGGTGGGTGACGACGACCAGTCGATCTATGCATTCCGCGGAGCGAATATCCGTAATATTCTCGAATTTGAAAAGGACTTTCCGGGGGCGACGGTAATCCGCCTGGAGCAGAATTACCGTTCGGACAAAAAAATCCTCGACGTTGCGAATTGTGTCATCAAAAACAATGAAGGACGCAAGGGCAAGACCTTATGGAGCGATATTGACGAGGGCGAAAAGCCCGTGCTCTATACGGCGAACAGCGAATATGAAGAAGCGGAGACAATTGCGCGGGAAATCCAAAGGCTATCCGACGAAGGAATGCGTTATTCGGATATGGCAATTTTGTACCGCATCCATACGCTTTCGCGAATCCTGGAGGAAAAGCTTCGCCTGTATGCGATTCCTTACCGCATTTATGGAGGCATCAGCTTCTATGAACGCCGGGAAATCAAGGATATGGTGGCATACCTCAATATCATTGCAAACCCGGCGGCGGATTTGCAGCTTTTGCGGATTATCAATACGCCCAAACGGGCGATCGGGACCGCAAAGGTCGACGCACTGGCGCGGGCGGCGGAATATAACAGCATCTCCATTCTGGAAGTAATGCAAAATGCGAATGTTTTGCTTACGGATAAAACGCTTATAAAAAAAGCGAATGAATTCTACGAAATGTATAGACGTTTGAGCGACGGATATGCAGACCTGACCGTGCATGAAGTGCTGGAGCGTGCATATGAGGTTTCGGGTTATAAAAAGATGCTGGAAGAGGAACAGACCCCCGAGGCGGAAGCGCGTATCGAGAACATCGCGGAATTAATCAATTCCGCATATACGTACGACGAGGAAGAGGACGCTTCGCTCGAGGGCTTTCTGCAGAATATTGCGCTTATTACCGACCTCGACAGCATGGATGACAAGGGCGGCGTAACCCTGATGACGATGCATGCCGCCAAGGGACTGGAATTCGACGCAGTGTTTGTCGCCGGGATGGACGAAAATATTTTCCCGAGCCAGCGGGCAATTGACGAAGACAATGTGGAAGAGGAACGGCGGCTTTGCTATGTTGCGGTAACGCGCGCGAAGCGGCGTTTATACATGCTGCATTCCAATATGCGCACGCTGTACGGACGGATGCAGCCTTCCGTGCAGTCGCGGTTCCTGGATGAAGTCGACCAGGATTTGCTGAATTGCATCGGCAAGAAAAAGCCGGTAATCTCGGCCAAGCCTTCCGCGCCTCAGGGAAAACAAGGTTTGTTCCAGGGCGAGTTCAGCTTCCAGAAGAAAGCGGCTCCGCAAAAAGTGACGGGGGATTATAAAATTGGAACGGTCGTGGAGCATAAGACATTTGGCCGCGGAAAGGTGAAGAGCATCGCGGGCGAGGGGGATTCGCGTGTGGCTGTGGTGGATTTCTATGAAGCGGGCGAAAAGAAAATGTTTCTTGCCTTTGCATCCTTAAAGATTTTGAAATAGGTGGTGCGCCTTTATGGAGCGTATGAGAGAGCTGATCGACCAACTGAATGATTATGCGTACCGGTATTATGTGCTTGATGATCCGGCAGTTGCCGACGCGGAATATGACAGGCTCTATGACGAGCTTGCCGCGCTTGAAGAGAAAGCCGGGAAAATCGAGCCGGATTCCCCGACCCAGCGCGTAGGCGGAAAACTTCTGGAAGGTTTCAGGAAGCATACGCATCTTGCGCCGCTTTGGAGCCTTGATAAGGCGCAGAGCCTTGACGACGTGATTGCGTGGCAGGAGCGGACCAATAAGCAGATTCGGGGGCTGGGACTGCCGGAGGCAAGCTATTCGCTCGAATATAAATTTGACGGACTCACGATTAACCTGACCTATGACGGAGGATACCTTGCCGGTGCGGCGACGCGCGGGAATGGAATTGTGGGGGAAGACGTCACAGAACAGGTGAAAACAATACAGTCCATCCCTTTAAAAATTGATTTTTTGGGCAAAATGGAAGTGCAGGGAGAGGCGATCATGCGCCTTTCGGTGCTGGAGAAATATAACGAAACGGCGGATGAACCGCTCAAAAATGCGCGCAATGCCGCCGCGGGAGCCATCAGGAACCTCGACCCGGCGCAAACGGCCAAAAGGCACCTGGATGCTTTCATTTACAATATAGGGTATATCGAAGGAAAGACATTTCAAAATCATCAGGAAATGATTGCATTCCTTCGCAGCAATAAATTTAATGTCAGCACCTATGAGAAAGTTTTTACCGACGTATCGGATATTAAGGCCGCGGTAGACGAAGTGGAACGCACACGGGACCGGCTTGATTTCCTGATTGACGGAATGGTTGTCAAGATTACGGATTTCGGGACGCGCGACGCGCTCGGCTATACGCAGAAATTTCCCCGGTGGGCAATTGCCTACAAATTTGCCGCAGAGGAAATGACCACCCGAATCGTGGATGTAACATGGGATGTGGGGCGGACCGGGAAACTGACCCCGCTGGCGCACCTCGAGCCGGTTGAGCTTGCGGGGGCGACGATCCGCCGGGCAACGCTCAACAATTACGAGGACATTCTCCGCAAGCATGCCGCAATCGGCGCGAATGTTTTCATCCGGCGCTCCAATGACGTAATTCCCGAAATTTTGGGCGCCTCGCCCGTACAGGACGGAGAACTTACGCCCATCCGCAAGCCGACGCATTGCCCGGCCTGCGGGACAAAGCTCGAGGAAGTCGGACCAAACCTTTACTGTCCCAATTCTTTAAATTGCAAACCGCAGCTTACTTCGCGCATGGTACACTTCGCATCCAGGGACGCGATGGATATCGAGAACCTCAGCGAAAAGACAATCGGGCTGATGTTTGAAAAGCTGGATATCAAAGACATCGCGGCAATTTATACGCTGACGGATGAACAGCTTTTAAGCCAGGAGGGGTTTAAAGAAAAACGGACGGAAAATATCCTTTCCGCGATTGAAGCGAGTAAAAAACCACCGCTTGCCAATTTCATCTATGCATTGGGAATTTCAAATGTCGGCAAAAAGACGGCGAAAGACCTCGCGCAAACCTTCCATACCTACGAACGGCTGAAAAACGCGACGATGGAAGAGCTCGTGGCGATTCGGGACGTGGGGGAAGTTGTCGCCAGGGATATCGTTGATTTTTTCCACAATGAAAATTATATGCGCGTCGTGCAGGAGCTTTTCGATGCGGGCGTACAGCCGGGGGAGGACGCCGGGGCAGCCCCGGGAGGGAAGTTTGAAGGGAAAACGTTTGTCCTCACGGGGACTCTTACCCAATATACGCGGAAGCAGGCCCAGGAACTTATTGAAAACCTTGGCGGAAAAACAAGCTCTTCTGTCAGCAAAAAAACAGATTATGTTTTGGCGGGCGGGGAAGCGGGCGGTAAACTTCGAAAAGCGCAGGAGTTGGGCGTTACCGTAATTTCGGAAGATGAGTTCAAAGAAATGTTATAAGGAGTATGGAATCATGCTAAAGGAAAGAGCGTTGGAGTATTATCAGCATAAGGGATGCAACTGCGCGGAATCAATTATTCGTGCGGCAAACGACGAGTATGGGCTTGGAATCAATGAAGAGGGCCTGAAGGCGTTCGGGGGCTTCGGCGGCGGTATGCAGTGCGGAAGCGTATGCGGGGCCGTATGTGCCGGAATTGGCGCAATCAGCGCAAAAGAAATTGAAACAAATGCGCACCAGACGGAAACGCTCGAATCCAAATGCAATGCGATGATGAGCGGTTTCAAGGAAAAATTCGGAAGCGTATTTTGCACCAAGGTACGCAAGGAGAATTTTGAGAAAGGCAGCCGCTGCGGGAAAGTCGTGGAGGGCGCTGCGGAAGTGCTCGAAAGTATTATGAAATAAGGGCTTGGACGAACGGGGAATAAACGGTTGTTTATCCCCCCGTTTTTTTCTAAGCTATTCACCGCTACGGCGTTTTATGCTATAATAAATGATTATTGAACTACTATGAAAAAAGGACGGAAAACATATGCGCGTTACATTGGAAGAAGTCGAGAGGATTGCATCGCTCTCGATGCTCAGTCTCGATGAGGAAAAGAAAAAGATGCTCCAGAAGAATTTAGACGATATACTGGGCCATGCGCAAAAGCTCAATGAGCTCGATACGGAAGGCGTCGAGCCGACTTCGTATATCCTGAAACAGCAAAACGTCGTGCGTGAAGACGTCCCGGGCAAGGTATGGGAACGGGAAGAAATGCTTCGGAACGCGCCCGAAAAGGAAGACGGCTTTTTCACTGTGCCCAAGGTCGTGGATTGACGGAGGAAACGAAAGCGATGGAACTTACAGCATTGAATATCACGCAGGCGGCAGACCTGCTTGCCAAAAAAGAACTTTCTTCGGCCGAATTGACGCAGGCCTATATTGACCGCATAGAGAAAGTGGAACCGAAAATGAACGCCTTGGTTACGACCTGCGCGGAGGAAGCGCTCGAAACGGCGAGGCGTGTGGATGAAAAGCGTGCAGGGGGCGGGGCGCTCGGACGTCTCGCGGGGATTCCCGCTATTATCAAAGATAACATGTGCACCAAGGGGATTCTTTCGACAGCCTCTTCTAAAATGCTTTATAATTACAAGCCGGTTTATGATGCGACAGTCATTGAAAAATTGAAGGCAGAAGACTATGTGCTGCTCGCGAAGGCAAATATGGATGAATTTGCGATGGGCTCGTCCACCGAAACGTCATATTTTGGCGTAACGAAAAATCCGTGGGATACGTCGCGTGTGCCGGGCGGTTCGTCCGGCGGCAGCGCAGCCTGTGTTGCGGCGGATGAAGCGGTGTTCTCCCTCGGCTCGGATACGGGCGGTTCCGTCCGCCAGCCGGCGGCGTTTTGCGGCGTTGTCGGGCTGAAGCCGACGTATGGAACGGTTTCGCGGTTTGGACTCATGGCATTTGCATCCTCGCTCGACCAGATTGGCCCCCTGACCAAAACGGTGGAAGATTCGGCATTTGTGCTCGATGTTATCGCGGGGAATGACAAAAAGGATTCGACCTCCGCCATTATGGATTATCCGCACTATGGGGAAGGAATGAAGCGGGACATTAAAGGAATGAAGGTTGGCATCCCGAAGGAATACCTGGAGCAGGAGATCGATCCGGAGGTGCGTCAGTCGTACCTCGACGCGATTAAGCTGTTCGAGGATATGGGCGCGGTTGTTGAGGAAACATCGCTGCCTACCTTTGACTATGCGCTTTCCGCTTATTATGTCATCGCCTCGGCGGAGGTGGCGTCCAACCTTTCGCGGTTTGACGGGATTCGTTACGGTTACCGTACGGAGCATTACAGCGATCTTAAGGAAATGTATAAAAATACGCGTTCCGAAGGCTTTGGCGATGAAACAAAACGCCGTATTATGCTTGGCAATTATGTGCTTAGCTCCGGCTACTACGACGCGTATTATTTGAAGGCATTGAAGGTGAAAACGCTCATCAAAAACGATTTTGACCGTTTGTTTGGCCAATACGATATCCTGCTCTCGCCCACGGCGCCCACGCCTGCGTTTAAGATCGGCGCAAAATCCACCCCGCTTGAAATGTACGTGAACGACCTGTTTACCGTACCGGTCAACATCGCGGGGGTGACGGCAATTTCCGTTCCGTCGGGCGTAACGAAAGAGGGGCTTCCCGTTTCCGTGCAGATGATTGCGAAGGCATTTGACGAAAACACAATGTTCCGCGCGGCATGGAACTTTGAGCAGGCTGTGAAATTTGATAAAAAACCGACGTTATGATGGAGAAAGACGATGAAATATGAAACTGTAATTGGTCTTGAAGTACATGTGGAAATGGCGACGGAAACCAAAATTTTCTGCGCATGCAAAAATAAGTTCGGTTCAAAGCCCAACACAAACGTATGCCCCGTATGCCTTTCAATGCCCGGAACACTGCCCGTTTTAAACGAGCAGGCTGTGGAGTATGGCGTGCGCGCGGGGCTGGCGCTGAATTGTGAAATCCCCAATTATTCCAAGCTTGACCGGAAGGGCTATTTTTACCCTGACCTAGCCAAAGCATACCAGATTTCACAATATGATTTTCCGCTGTGTTCCCGCGGCGAGGTGGAAGTGGAAGCGGACGGCGAAAAACATAAAATCGGGATTACGCGTATCCATATCGAAGAAGACGCCGGAAAACTGGTGCACCAGGGAACGGAAAGTTTTGTAGACTACAATCGCGGCGGCGTACCGTTGATGGAAATTGTAACGGAACCCGATTTCAGGAGCGCGCCGCAGGTGAAGGCGTTCCTTGATACGGTTCGTGCAAATATGGAATATATCGGCGTTTCCGACTGCAAGATGGAAGAAGGCTCCATGCGCTGCGATATCAATATTTCCGTTCGCCCGGTGGGCGAGGCGAAATACGGAACCCGAACGGAGCTCAAAAATATCAACAGCATTTCGGCGGCGCAGCGTGCGATAGAGTACGAATCAAAACGCCACATTGAAGTGATTGAGGACGGCGGGGAAATCGTGCAGGAAACGCGCCGCTGGGATGACGCCAAGGGCAAGACGTTCCCGATGCGCGATAAGGAAGAAGCGCATGATTACCGTTATTTCCCGGACCCGGATTTGGTGCCGGTCTATCTTACGGACGAGCGCATTGCCAAAATCAAAGCGGAGCTGCCCGAGTTGCCGGCTGCGAAGCGCAAGCGGTATGTAAGCGAATTCGGCCTGCCGGAATATGACGCGGGCGTGCTTACCATGTCTAAATATACGGCGAAGTTTTTCGAGGACAGCGTAGC
Organism: Christensenella intestinihominis; assembly: GCF_001678845.1. Taxonomy (GTDB): domain Bacteria; phylum Bacillota; class Clostridia; order Christensenellales; family Christensenellaceae; genus Christensenella; species Christensenella intestinihominis. Next base: position 349,160 of record NZ_MAIQ01000001.1, on the reverse strand, counting down.
AATCTATAATGAACCGAAGGCTATCAGCAATTATATTATGGTAGATTTGGCGCGGCTTTTGAAAGAGAATAATATGGAAGCCCGGGATATTCCCGTTTCTCCCGGGGATTTCACGGACCTGCTGAAGCTTGTAAGCGATGGGGTAATCAACTCGAGCGTGGGCAAGCAGGTGTTTGAGGAAATGTTTAAAACCGGGAAAAAACCCGCACAGATTGTAGAGGAAAAGGATTTAAAGCAGAACGACGATGCAGACGAAATCCTGGCGCTTGTCCGGCAGATCGTTGCGGACAACCCGAAACCGGTGGCGGATTATAAAGGCGGGAATAAAAAGGCGATGACCTTCTTTGTCGGCCAGGTGATGAAGGCGACAAAGGGTAAGGCAAATCCGAAAACAGTAAACGAACTGGTAAAGGCGGAGCTCGATAAAGCATGAGGCAGGGAAAGCTGACAAATGCAAAGCTGAGGGAGCTTGTAATCGACCGGCTTGAGCCGCGCAATGAGGAAACGGTTGTCGGCGCGGGCGTAGGAGAGGATTGCTGTGCAGTGATGACAGGCGACCTGTGCGTCGTTTCCACCGACCCGATTACCGCGGGCGGAAAACAGACGGGGGTCCTGGCGGTTCATATCAATGCGAACGACATTGCCGCCGCCGGTGCAAAGCCGATCGCCGCGCTGGTTACGCTCTTAATTCCGCCTTCGGCCGGGGAAGAAGAGGTGCGGACGCTGATGAACGAGCTTACGCATACGGCGCGCAGCCTTGACATTGATATCATCGGCGGCCATACGGAAGTGACGGACAGCGTAACGCGCATGGTGGTATCGGTAACCATGATCGGGAAACCGGTGGTAAAAGGGAAGATGTTCAAAACGTCCGATGTCCTTCCCGGGGACGACCTGGTTATGACGAAATATGCGGGACTCGAGGGGACTGCGATTATCGCATCGGATTATGCCGGAGGGCTTTCCTTTACGGAAGAGGAACGGGACCAGCTTGCAAAAATCAGCGGGGCGTTAAGCGTTGTGCGGGATGGCAGGATTGCGGCCGAAATCGAAGGGGTTCACGCCATGCACGACATTACGGAAGGCGGCGTCCTCGGCGCGGTCAGCGAGATGTGCGAGGCCTCGGGCGTGGGTGCGCGGATCGATCTTTCAGCGGTTCCGGTGCTGCCGCTTACCAGAAGGCTCTGCGAGGAATATGGGCTTGACGTTTATGGCTTGATTTCGTCGGGCAGTATGATGATTGCGGCGGAAGACGGAAACAAGGTTGCGGCGGCCATGGAAAAAAATGGAATTCCGGCAACCGTTATTGGCAAGGCCGGTGGACGCGGCGTGCATGACCTGTCTTCCGGAAGCGAACGGACGATAACGCCGTATCCGGCGGACGAACTATATAAAGTATTGGAAAGAAAGCTGTGATTGTGCTATAATTATAGCCAACGATTTTTGAAAGAGGTACGCGCGTTTGAAGAGCATGACGGGCTTTGGTAAAAGCGAAATCGCGGAAGGCGGCAGGAAGCTGCGGGTAGAAATCAAAACGGTGAACCATCGATTCCTTGACATCAGCATCAGGGAACCGCGGTTCATGGTTTTTTTGGAAGACGAGGTACGTAAATACATCAAGAAAAACGTAAGCAGGGGACGGGTGGACGTCTTTATCTATTATTCCTCTGAACGGGAAGACGCCAAAACCGTAATTGTGGATATGCCGCTTGTTTCGGCTTATATGAAAGCCGCCGAGGGAATCAGCAGGGAGTGCGGCATTGAAAACGACCTCACGGTTACAAGCCTGATGCGCCTGCCCGATGCGGTGACCTACGAGGATGAGAATTCGGATGAAGAAGCTTTAAGGAAGCTTTTATTCAAAAATTTGGACGGCGCGCTCCTCGAACTGAAGCGTGCTCGTGAAAAGGAAGGCGAACAGCTCAAAAAGGATATCATGCAGCGCCTTGATACAATACTTGTTTATGTGAACAATATTGCGTCCAAAGAAGATATTGTGGTCTATGAGTACAAAATGAAATTGAAGGAACGGCTCCAGGAGCTTCTGGACGGAGCGGATGTGGACGAGCAGCGCCTTGCACAGGAGGTCGCATTTTATGCGGACCGGTGCAACATCACCGAAGAACTGGTGCGTCTCAAGAGCCACATAAAACAATTCAAGGCGGCAGCGGAAGAAAAAACTCCGCAGGGCCGGAATATGGATTTCATTGTGCAGGAGCTGAACCGCGAATTTAATACAATCGGTTCCAAAACGCAGGACGGCGATATTTTAAAACAGGTAATCGCCGGAAAAGGCGAAGTAGAGAAAATCAGGGAGCAGATACAGAACATCGAATAGGAGCGTAGCATGGCGATTAAACTTATTAATATCGGATTTGGCAATATTGCGTCGGCGAACCGGCTGGTCGCAATCGTCAGCCCGGAATCAGCGCCCATTAAACGTATTATTTCGGAAGCGCGGGCGGCGGGAAGGCTGATCGACGCCACCTATGGCCGGCGTACGCGCGCGGTGGTTATCATGGACAGCGACCATGTGATCCTGTCGGCAGTACAGCCGGAGACGGTTGCAAACCGTATCGTGTCGAAAGACACGGATGATTCTGATGACTGAGGGAGTTTGATTCATGGCGGGAACAGGGAAGTTGATTGTTATTTCAGGGCCGTCCGGCGCCGGTAAGGGCACGATTGTGGAACAGCTCCTGAAAAGCGGGAAATACGAGCTCTCCATTTCATGCACAACGCGGGCGCCGCGCGGGCAGGAGAAGGAAGGCGTAAATTATTTCTTTAAATCCAGGGAAGAGTTCGAGCGGATGATCGGCGAACAGAAATTCCTTGAATACGCGGATGTATTCGGATGCTATTATGGAACGCCCAAGGATTACGTACTGGGAAAATTGGACGAAGGTAAAAATGTAATCCTTGAAATCGACGTCCAGGGGGCCCTGCAGGTAAAAAAGAATTACCCGGATGCGGTAATGATATTCATCCTGCCTCCCTCGGAGGAAGTGCTCCTTGCCCGGCTTCGCGGACGGGGGACGGAAACGGAGGAGCAGATCAGCAAGCGGTTCGGCAAAGCAAGGGCCGAAATGGAGCTTGCGGACAAATATGATTATTCGGTAGTAAACGACGACCTGATGACTGCGGTGGCGGAAGTCAGGGAGATGATTAAAAAAGCGAACGGAGGTTTTAATAGGTAATGATACATTTGGAATTAAATGATTTACTGGCAAAAGTCGATTGCAGGTATACCCTGATTGTCGAGACGGCAAAACGGGCGCGCCAGCTGATTGACGGGGCGCAGCCGCTCACCGAGCCGGAGGACAAAAATCCGGTTTCCCAGGCGGTCAATGAAATACTGAACGACAAGGTGACGTATATCCGTGTAACGGACGGAATCAAATAAAAATGTTGGATGGGAAGAACGTCCTTCTGGGCGTCACGGGCGGCATTGCCGCCTATAAGGCCGCAAACCTTGTAAGCATGCTGAAAAAAGCGGGGGCAGGCGTGGATGTTGTGATGACGGACGCGGCCACCCGTTTTGTTGCCCCGCTTACCTTTGAAACCTTGAGCAAGAATGCGGTGGTGAGCGACTTATTTTCCCGTGAAAAGCCCTGGGAAGTAGAACACATTGCGCTTGCGCAGAAAGCGGACATTGCGATTGTTGCTCCCGCTACGGCGAATACGATTGCAAAGCTTGCGTGCGGTATTGCGGACAATATGCTGACGACAACCCTGCTCGCGTGTACATGCCCGGTTTTTATTGCGCCTGCAATGAATACGGCGATGTATGAGAACATTGCAACGCAGGTAAACCTGCAGATATTAAAAGACCGCGGCTATATTGTTTTACCTGCCGGTGACGGGGAACTCGCCTGTGGGCAGACGGGGGCGGGCCGTATGCTGGAACCTGTGGATATTCTGGCGGCGGTGGAAGAAGCATCTAAAAAAAAAGCTGATTTTGAAGGGAAAAAAGTATTGATTACGGCAGGGCCGACGCGTGAGGCCATTGACCCGGTACGCTACCTGACGAACCGGTCTTCAGGCCGGATGGGATATGCGTTGGCGGATGCGGCAGTTTCCCGCGGCGCGGACGTGATGCTTGTTTCCGGGCCGGTAGCGCTTGAAAAGCCATGCGGCGCGTCGCTTTACCCGGTTCAAAGCGCGGCGGAAATGTATGACCGTGTTATGGAACTGAAGGATAAAGCCGATGTGATTGTCATGTGCGCCGCGGTTGCGGACTATGCGCCCGTGGATTGCGCGGAGCATAAGATGAAGAAGCAGGATGCGCTGGTGATTGAGCTTACGAAAACAAAGGATATACTTGCGGAGCTCGGAAAAAACAAGCGGGCTTATCTTGCCGGGTTTGCAGCCGAAACGCAGAACCTCGAAGGATATGCAAAGGACAAACTCAGCCGTAAAAATCTGGATATGATTATTGCGAATGACGTATCGGGACCGGAGACCGGGTTTGACAGTGAATATAACGCAGTTTCGATCTATACAAGGGATGGGAACGCTGTGCATTTTGCCAAAGATACAAAACGCAATCTCGCCGACAGGATACTGACGGAGATCGCAAAAAACATCGGATAGCGGATAGCGCTCCTGAAAAGGGGCGCTATTTTTGGAAAGGAGGGAACCAGGTTGTATGCACGGGTAATTGTGGATATTTCGCATACGCAGGTGGACCGCGTATTTGAATATGGAATTCCGGATGGAATGGAAATCCGGCCGGGCATGCGCGTCAGGGTTCCGTTCGGGCATATGAAGGACACGGAAGGCATTGTGATCGGCCTTGAAGAGTCCTCCGAGTATGCGCCGGAAAAAATAAAAGAGATTCTTTGCCCGCTTGACGATTTTTGCGCGCTCACCGGGGAGCAAATTGCGCTTGCAGGGTTTATCAAACAAAAGTACAATACGACTTTGGCGGCGGCGCTCCGCTTTATGCTTCCGGCGCAGGTGCGCGGGGGAAGAGTCTCTGCAAAAACACAGAATATGGTACGGCTGCTTCCCGCGGGGGAGGCGCTCCAGGCAGCGGAAGCCGGGCTGCTGAAAAAGGATGGCAGCGTCAAATTTCCCCGGCAGATGGAAGTGCTTGGGCTTCTCAAGGAAAAGGGAGATATGCCGGCCTCTGAGCTGAATGCCTCGGCGGTAAAATCCCTGGAAAGGAAGGGCGTCGTCGGGATCGTGCAGGCAGAGGTCGCGCGTATGCCCTTTGAAAAAGCGGTCGCCCGGATCAAAGATTACGACCTGACGGAAAAGCAGCAGGAAATTTTAAATCGAATCCGCAACGGGGGAGGAACTCGTTTCCTGCTGCACGGAGTGACGGGCAGCGGAAAAACGGAAATTTATATTCGCGTGATGCGCGACTGCCTTGCGCAGGGGAAAACGGCAATTTTGCTCGTCCCTGAAATTTCTTTGACGCCGCAGACCTATACGTTCCTGAAACAGAGGTTTGACGAAGGAATTGCGGTATTCCATTCCGGGCTTTCGGCGGGGGAACGCTTTGACGAATGGATGAAGGTGAAACGTGGGGAAGCCAGAATTGTTTTGGGGGCGCGTTCGGCGGTGTTTGCACCGCTTGAAAACCTGGGCGCAATTATCATAGACGAGGAGCACGAAACAAGCTATAAGGCGGACAATTATCCAAAATATACGGCCCATGAAATTGCGGAAGAGCGTTGCCGCCTCAATGACGCCATATTGATCCTGGGAAGCGCAACGCCGCAGGTCGAAACGTATTATAGGGCGAAGCAGGGCGAATATGAGATATTAAAGATGCCCAACCGGCTGTTCGGGTTACAGATGCCCGCCGTGGAAATCGTAGACCTGTGCAGTGAACTTAAAAATGGAAACCGTACGGCAATCAGCGGCAGGCTGTACGACGAGCTGGAAGATACGCTTGCAAAAGGCAAGCAGGCAATGCTCTTTCTGAACCGGCGGGGCTACTCCACATTTGTTATGTGCCGCTCGTGCGGGTATGTGGTAAAGTGTGACAGCTGCGACATAACGATGACCTATCATAAAGCGCAGGACATCCTGAAGTGCCATTATTGCGGGCGCACAAAGTCGCCGGAAACGGTGTGCCCGGAATGCGGGAAGCCGCACCTGAAATATTTTGGAACGGGCACGCAGCAAATAGAGGAACAGGTAAAAGACCTGTTTCCACAGGCGCGCATCCTGCGTATGGACCTCGACACGATGGGAACGAAGGATGCGCATATAAAACTATTTGAAGATTTTGCCGCACATAAGGCGGATATCCTGATCGGGACGCAGATGATTACCAAGGGATTTGATTTCAGGGATGTAACGCTTTCCGCGATTCTCGCCGCGGATACCATGCTGAATATCCCGGATTACCGCAGTGCGGAACGTACGTTCAGCCATATTACCCAGATTGCGGGGCGGGCAGGCCGGAAAGAGCCCGGGACGGTCATCCTGCAAACGTATAACCCGGCCCATTATGCGGTCCGGTATGCAAAATATCATGACTACGAAGGTTTTTACAATGAAGAAATTGCCCTGCGGGAAATGGCGCAGCTGCCTCCTTTTTCCACCTATGTCCAAATCCAGTTTTCCGGGGAAAAGGAAGAGCAGGTAATCGCTGCCGTAAAGGATTTTATCGGGAAATTAAAAGCGGTGCTATTGCCGCATAAACGTGGTATAATAAGTATCAGGGCATCCGAGGCGGCGATTAAGCGGATTCGCGATATGGAGCGGTATCACATACTGATACATTTAAAAAATGATGAAGAACTGGTCGGGCAGATTTATCAGTTGTTCAATCAGACGAAATATAGGAATGTTTTAACCGGGATCGATATCAACCCGGCTAATATGGCATGACGGAGGAAGCATATGGCAACAAGAACCATACTTTTAAAAGACAACCCGAGGCTGAGAAAGACCTCGCGGCCTGTAACGAAAATCAATAAGCATATTACAGACCTTTTGGATGATATGGCGCAGACTATGTACGAGGCCCGCGGCGTGGGCCTTGCGGCCCCGCAGGTGGGGGTGCTGCGGCGCGTTGTCGTTATCGATGTGGGCGAAGGACTTTTAGAGCTGATTAATCCTGAAATCGTACATTCCGAAGGGCAGCAGCGGGTGGAGGAAGGCTGCCTTTCCCTGCCGGATGACGTAGGTTTCGTGATTCGCCCCGCCAAAGTAACTGTCCGCGCCCAGGACCGCAATGGGGAAGAACATGAATATGTCGGGGAAGACCTCCTTGCCCGCGCGTTTGCACATGAGATCGACCATCTGGACGGAATTTTATTTACGGATAAGATGGTGGAGCGTGTGGAGCCGGACGAGGGCGGAGAGAATGTAGATGAACAGGAACTTTAAGATTGTTTTTATGGGGACGCCGGCCTTTGCGGTTCCCTCCCTTGAAATGTTGATCCGCGAGGGTTACAACCTTGCGGCGGTAATTACGCAGCCGGACAGGAAAGCCGGAAGGGGCCATAAGCTGACTCCGCCGCCCGTGAAGGCGGTTGCGGAGGGGGCGGGCGTTCCCGTTTACCAGTTTGAAAAAATCCGGGTCCCGGAGGGGGTTGCTCTTTTAAAGGAACTCGCGCCGGATGTGATGATTACGGCGGCCTTCGGGCATATCCTGACAGAAGAAATCCTGGAGATTCCAAAATATGGCTGTATCAATGTGCATGCGTCCCTGCTCCCGAAGCTGCGCGGCGCAGCGCCTATACAATGGGCGATTATCAACGGGGAAAAGGAAACGGGCATAACGACGATGTATACGGCCCTCGCCCTTGACGCGGGGGATATCCTTGAACAGGAAAGCATGGGAATCCCGGAAGACATGACCGCGGGACAGCTTTACGACAAACTTAGCGTCCTGGGGGCGGAAGTGCTGAAAAGAACGCTCGAAAAGCTTGCGGACGGCACGCTTGAGCGCAAACCCCAAAACGAAGCGGACGCGACGTATTTTCCAATGTTCAAGCGTGGCTTTGGGGAAATCGATTTTACAAAAACCGGAGAAGAAATCCGCAATTTCGTGCGCGGAACCAATCCGGCGCCGGAAGCCTATATGATGTATCACGATGAAAAAATTAAAGTATACCGTGTAGAAGCGCACGAATATTCCGGGCAGGAGCCGTGCGGAACCGTGCTGTATGCAGACGGCAAACGCGGGCTTGGAATCCGCTGTGCGGATGGCCTTGTCTCGATTGAAGAATTGAAACGGTGCGGCGCGCGCTGCATGGATGCAAGGGACTGTCTGTGCGGCAGGCCGCTTGAGGCTGGCTATGTATTTCAAAAACGGGAGAACAGTATAATTTGAATGCACGACAGGCGGCACTCGAAATTATAACGAACGTGCTGAAAAACGAAAGCTATTTGAATCTTGAATGTAAGCGCGTATTATCCGCGGGCTGGAGCGTGGAGGATAAGCGCTTTATTACTGCGCTTGCAAATACGACGATTGAAAACCTCTTTCGGATCGATTACGTGCTGAATCAATTTATTACCGCAAAGCGGGTTCATTCCGTGATTATGAACATTTTGCGCCTCGGGGCCTGCCAGCTTTTGTTTTTTGAATCCGTGCCTGTTTCAGCCGCCGTGAACGAAAGCGTAAAGCTGGCTGAACAATCCGGAAAGCGGCAGCTCAAAGGCTTTGTAAACGCCGTCCTGCGCAATCTATCCAAAAATTTCGGAAAGCTCGTTTATCCCGACCGCGATGAAGACCCTGTGGAATATTTCCATGTGTTTTACAGTTATCCCAGATGGCTGTGTGAAAAATATATACGCGAGTATGGGGAAGAACAGGCGGAGCAAATGATGAGTTATACGGGCGACAGGTCGCTTACGTGCGTACGGCTGAACCGGCTGAAAGCGGATCGTGCGCCCGAAGGGTATCTGCCCGGCTTGTATTGCGAAGACGCGTATTATATCAAGGGCATGACGGCGGCCGGGGAAATGCCTGATTTCCGGGAGGGCCGGATTACCGTGCAGGGCGAGGCGTCGCAGGTTACGGTGTGCGCGGCCGGAATTGACGGCAAGGCTCATGTCCTTGACGCGTGCGCCGCCCCCGGCGGAAAAAGCGCCTATGCGGCGTGGTTTGCCCGGGAAGGAAAGGTCGTTTCCATGGAACTGCATCCGCATAGGGCAGAGCTGATGGAACGCACTTTTAAGCGGTTGGGCGTTGGAAACGCCGCGATTTGCACCGGAGACGCAACGGAGTACCGCCCTGAATGGAAGGAAGCGTTCGATGTGGTGCTGGCGGATGTCCCGTGCAGCGCGCTTGGGCTTTTATACCGCAAACCGGATATTAAAATTTTCAAGAAGGAAGAAGATATTCCGGATTTGGCGGCGGTACAGCGAAAAATACTGGAAACCTGCGCAGCCTATGTGAAGACCGGCGGGGTGCTGCTCTATTCCACCTGTACGATTGACAAAGCAGAGAATGAGGATAATATTCATGAATTCCTCAGTCGGCATAAAGAATTTGCGGAAGACAGCTTAAGCCCTTTCCTGCCCGGGGAGCTGAAGGACCGGACAGGCGATGGAATGCTGCAGCTTTTTCCGCATATCGACAGCATCGACGGATTTTTCATGGCGAGGTTGAAGCGGTTATGAAAAAATCATTGATCGATTGTTCGCTTGGAGAACTACGGGAAGAATTTATCCGGATGGGCGAAAAGCCGTTCCATGCAAAGCAGGTCATGAAATGGATCGCCCAGCAAAAGCCGATCGAAGAAATGACGGATATTTCAAAAGAACTGCGCGGCAGGCTGCGCATGAATTACACGGAGGGCTATGCCGAGATATGCCGTGTGCTTACGGCGGCGGACGGAACTAAAAAATATTTGTTCCGGTATGCGGACGGGAGCACCGTTGAAAGCGTGTTCATGCACAAGGATTATGGAAATACCGTGTGCGTATCCACGCAGGTTGGGTGCCGGATGGGCTGCGCGTTTTGCGCATCGTGCCGGGATGGCCTCAAGCGGAACCTGACGGCGGGGGAAATCCTTGCGCAGGTCGTAGCGGTAAACGCGGACCAGGGAGAGGGACGCAACCTGGGCAACATCGTATTGATGGGCATGGGCGAACCGTTCGATAATTATGAAAATGTAGTGAAATTCATCCGCATGGTAAACGACCCGGCCGGGCTGGGAATTGGCCTGCGCGGTATTTCGCTTTCCTCCTGTGGAATGGTGGAAGAAATAAAGCGCTTTGCGGAGGAGGGGCTCGGGATAACCCTTTCCATTTCCCTGCATGCGGCCTCCGACGAAAAGCGCGCCCGGATTATGCCGACGGCAAAAAAATATACGGTACAACAAATTCTTGAAGCGGCAAAAACCTACTTTTTAAAAACAGGACGGCGTATTATAATAGAATATGCCGTAATTGACGGCTTCAACGATACACAGGAAGATGTTTTTTTGTTAAAGGATGCGCTGCGCGGCATTAACTGCCATGTGAACCTGATCCCGCTCAACGGGAATGACGGAATCGCCCTCAAAGCGCCGGACAAGCGCAAGGTATATGCGTTCTGTGAGCGGCTCGAGAGGGAAGGAATTTCCGCCACGGTAAGAAAATCCATGGGCGGCGATATTGCGGGCGCGTGCGGGCAGCTGAGACAGCAATATATTGGTGAAAACGGGGACAAGGCATGAAGACGGTAGCATTGAGCCATATTGGCAAAGTCAGGACGACAAACGAGGATTCCATACTGGTGCATGACCAAACGGCGCCTTATTATATGCTTGTGGCGGACGGTATGGGCGGACATGCGGCAGGGGAAGTCGCAAGCGGCATGGTATGTACCGAGTTGGAACGCTACATCAGTGCGCTTGGCCAGGAAAAATTGACCGAACAGCAAATTTTGGATGCAATCCGTTTTGTCAACCAGCGGCTGATTGACGCGGTGGCTGAAGAGCCTGCATTCCAGGGGATGGGAACGACGCTCACCTTTGCCGCATTCGAGGGAGACAGCATTATTATCGCGCAGGTAGGCGATTCCCGCGCCTATCACAAACGCGCCAACGATATTTACAAAGTAACGAAAGACCATACCTATGTACAGCATCTCATAGACAGCGGCGTCATCAAGAAAGGAGCCGCGGAAGATTATCCCTTCAAAAACATTATTACACGTTCGGTTGGGATGAAGGATGTGGAGGTCGATTTCTTTACCATTGAGTGGCAGGATGACGATATCATTCTTTTATGCTCGGATGGGCTTTCCAATTACACGAACAAGAAGATTATGTTTGACATCCTGGCAGGGTCGGAACAGCTTGAAGAGAAAGCCCGGAAGCTGATTGACGTAGCCCTTGACGGCGGCGGAAAAGACAATATTTCAGTCGTCCTTGCGCAGCGTACGCATGAAGGGGGAGCGCTATGATTGGACCGGATACAGTGCTTGCCGGGCGTTACCGGTTGATCGAGCAAATAGATTCGGGCGGGTCCGCTTATATTTATAGGGCGATGGACGAGCTTACCAAGCAAATTGTCGCTGTTAAGGTTCTGAAACCCGAGCTTACGGAAAACGAAGAATTCGTGCAGCGGTTCAAGAAAGAAGTGCAGGCTGCGGCGAAGCTTCGCCATGCCAATATTATCCGCGCCTACGATGCCGGTCTTGATAATGGAACCTATTATATTGTCATGGACCTTATTGAGGGAAAAACACTCAAGCATTTAATCAATGTAAACGGGCCGCTTCCCGTAAAATATGCGGTAGCCGTGGCAAAAAAGCTTTGCCTTGCGCTCGAATATGCGCATGTGAAGGGCTTTGTGCACCGGGATATCAAGCCGCACAACGTAATGATCGATATGACCGGAGAACCTTATATCGCAGATTTCGGGATTGCGCGCAACATTGCCCAAAACACAATTACGGCGGAGGAAGGAAGCGTAATGGGTTCCGTGCATTATTTTTCCCCGGAGCAGGCGCGCGGTGAACGGGTCGATAAGCGTTCCGATATTTATTCGCTGGGGATTTTGCTTTATGAGATGGTAACCGGGAAAGTTCCGTTTGATGCGGATACGTCCGTTGCGATTGCGCTGAAGCACATTAACGACCCGATGCCGGACGCGAGGGAGCTCGCGCCTTCCCTCCCTGAAAGTATCAATAAAATTATCCAGAAGGCAACCCAAAAGGATAAACATTTCCGTTATAAGTCTGCATTTAATATGTATGAAGATTTGCAGCGGTGCCTGTCCGAGCCGGATGGAGAATATGTAAAGTACAGCGAGAGCAAGCGTACACAGCAGCATATCGAGGAAGCGCATGCAAAGCGTTCGAAGAAAAGTGTGAAACGCCTGGTTTTGATGTTCGGAGTTGCTGCTGTCGTTGTTTTTGCAATCATCGCAGTGGTAAGCGCAGTGATTAATTTCAATGCCGACCGGCCGCTGCCGCTGCCCGACTTTGTGGGAATGACGGAAAAAAATGCTGTCGAATCGGCGCAGAAGGTGACCTCCATGCCCACCGTAACCTATGAGAATTCCGCGGAGGCGGAGAAGGGGGTTGTCATACGCCAGGACCCCGCGGCCGGAACCGAATTTAAAAAAGACGACCCGCTGACGCTCATTGTAAGCAATGGAACGGGGTCCGATATTATGCCGGACGTAACCAACATGGACAGGACACAGGCAGAGAAAATTTTGCTTGAAAATGGAATTGAATGGGATCAAATTGTGGAGGATACGACAGGGGATGCGCCAATCGGGTATGTTATAGACCAGCATCCCGCTGCAGGAGAATCCGTTTCCGGAAGCGGAAGTGTGTGGCTTACGGTCAAAGCGTCGCCGGATATCCAGAAAATTTCAATGCCGAATGTCCAAAGTATGCAGCTTCCCGATGCGCTTAATGTATTAAAGCTCAAGGATTTGAATCTGTTTTTCATTTATGAGAAGGACAGCAGCGAAGGGGAAAATACGGTAATTTCACAGAAACCGACGGAGAACACGGAAATTTCCGCCAACAGCTCAGTAGAGCTGACCATTCCAGAGGCGGGCGGCAGGAGATATAAGGTAGCGGAACCGATTGAACTCAACATCCCGAAGGACGGGACGTCCCTGCGAATTGGAATCCCCGGGAATGTCGACGGAGTTTCCGTTTATTATATCATCTATAGCGCGGTTGTAGAGGCGGGCGATCAGATAATCGAGCCCACCGGAACAATTGTAATCGATTCCGAGGAAGACTCTGTACAAAAAGACCTGGCAATTTTCCTTAACGATATCCAGGTAAAGACAGAAACGGTAGAATTCGTAAGGGGGTAAGGACCTATCCGGGGAAGGATCGTGAAAGGAATCGGCGGCTTTTATTATGTGAGCGATGGAAACGGAACGGTTCACGAATGTAAAGCGCGCGGCCGGTTCCGCAAAGAAAAAATGAAGCCGATGGTTGGCGATTTCGTGGAATTTGAAGACCTTACCGGATATAGTTCCATTGAAGAGATATTGCCGCGCAGAAATGCGGTCAAACGTCCGGCGGTGGCAAACATCGACAGGATACTCCTGGTGCTTTCGGCAGGAAAACCGGCGGCTGACCTGGTGCTGGCCGATAAATTGCTGATTCAGGCAGAGCAGAATAATATTGAGCCCGTGGTGGTAATCAATAAGACGGATGCCGACAGCGAACGGGCAAGGGAACTGGAGGAGCAATACGCATGCTACGATACGGTCCTGACATCTGCCAGGAACAGCGAAGGAATCGGCGGATTAAAAGACAGGATCAGGTCCATGTGCGTGTGCCTTGCCGGACAATCGGCGGTCGGGAAGTCTTCGCTGGTGAACCGCCTCGATGAATCCTTTGGGCTTGAAACCGGGGGGCTCAGTAAAAAGACGGACCGGGGCAGGCATACGACGCGCCAGGCGGAGTTGTTTTATATCCGGGACTGTGATGCATACATCGTGGATACTCCCGGCTTTTCCATGTTTGAGATGGAACTGGAGAAAAAAGAAATTGCAGGCTGTTATCCGGAATTTCGCAGGTTTGGAAAGACTTGCAGGTTTGTTTCCTGCATGCATGACCGGGAGCCGGACTGCACCGTGAAACAGGCGGTGGAAACGGGAGAAATTAACCGCGAACGTTATGAACGGTATTTGCGGATCATTCATTCTTTGGAGGAAAAGTGATATGACAAAAGTAGCACCTTCTTTATTATCGGCAGATTTTTGTAATATGGAGCAAGGCGTACGGCTGATGGAACGCGCCGGGGCAGATTATTTGCACTGCGACGTCATGGACGGTGTGTTCGTCCCGAACATTTCGTTTGGCTTCCAGATGATTTCACGTCTGAAGGACATCAGCGAGCTTCCGCTCGATGTGCATTTGATGATTGTGCAGCCGGAACGTTATGTTGAGCGCTTTGCAGAGGCAGGAGCGGATTTTATTACCGTTCATGCGGAAGCGACAGATCATTTGCAGAGGGTATTAAAGCAAATTGCGCAGTGCGGGAAAAAACCGGGCGTTGTGCTGAATCCCGCCACGCCGCTTGAAATGGTGAAATACGTCCTTGACGATGTGGACCTGATTCTGCTGATGTCGGTAAACCCGGGCTATGGCGGGCAGAGCTTCATTCCGGCGGTCATGCAGAAGGTTGCCGACCTTCGCGCGATGATCGACGCGGCAGGGAAGGAAATCGATATCGAGGTGGACGGCGGTGTGGACATGAAAAATTGTGCACAGCTCCGGGAGGCAGGGGCAACCGTTCTTGTTGCGGGCAGCGCGGTGTTTGGCGCGGATGACCCGGCGCTGGCGGTGCGCACCTTGCGGGGCGAGTAAAATGAAAGCTTTGCTGGTTGCTTCCGGCCTCGCACCGGGCCGTGAACTGTTCTTACGCGCGGCCCATAAGGCGGATATAACAATTGCGGTCGACGGCGGCCTGCGGGTGTTCCAAAATTTTAATCTTGTTCCCGATTTTATTATAGGAGATATGGATTCCGTGGAACCGGGGCTTCTTGAGGCTTACCGTGAAAAAAGCAATTTGGCCGCAGTCCCTGCGGAGAAAAACGAAACGGACGCGGCGCTCGCGGTGGATATGGCCGTGGAGCATGGGGCGGATGAAATATTGCTGCTTGGTGCGACGGGCGGACGGATCGACCATCTGCTCTCTAATTTGATGCTGCTGAAATATGCGCTTGAAAAAGGCGCTTTTCTTACGATTGAGGACGACGAACAGGAAATCACCCTCCATAACGGAACCTTTGACCTGTATGGGAAAAAAGGGCAGACCGTATCGATTATTCCGATGAACAAGCGGGCCGTGGTAACTGCGCGCGGTCTTTATTATCCGCTGGAACGCCTTCTTCTTACCAACGAAAAGCCGCGCGGGGTGAGCAATCTTTTCGTGGAAGAGCATGCCAGGATTGAAAGCGATGATTTTGTGTTCATTTGTAAAGACAAGCAATAAAAAAACAGGACAGATGCTTTTGCATCTGTCCAAAATTTTGTTTCTCGGGTTTAAATTATACGTAGCGTTCGACTTTTCCGGAACGAAGGCAACGCGTGCATACGTATTTTCTTGTAGGAGTCCCATTTTCAATGACCCTGACACGCTGTACGTTTGGAGCCCAAATTCTTTTGGATGTTCTGTGCGAGTGGCTGACTTTGTTGCCGGACACAACGCCTTTTGAACAAATCTCACAATATTTTGCCATCTAAAACACCTCCCTCTTGGTGTGTACGTTCAAACAGCGTTTATTTTACCATTAATGGGCGCTCAATGCAAGGGTTTTTTGGAAATGTATGCTAAATTGCTTTCTATAAGGCGGATAGGCGATTGATATTGGCAATAAGTTGTTATATAATAATTATCAATAAACCATTAGGAGGTTTTTCTCATGAGTGCAAGTTTAAAGGTCGATTTGGGAACGGTAACCTATACGGAAGACTATATTGCGTCGATTGCAGGATACAGCGCGCTTGAGTGCTATGGCCTTGTTGGAATGTCGCAGAAAAACATTACGGAAATGATTTCCAATCTGTTTAAAGGCGATAACCTGCAAAAGGGCGTACGGATCAAGACGGACGGCTCCGAAAATATTATCGTTGAGCTGTATATTACGGTGAAATACGGTGTTTCGTTGTCGGCGGTTGCGGAAAATATTATTGATAAAGTAAAATATTCAATTGAAAAGGAAACGGGCCTCAACGTACAAAGCGTAGATATTATTGTACAGGGGATTCAAATCTAAGGGGGAACTCGAATTGATCGAACTGCTGGATGGGCAGCAATTTAAGGACATGATTATTGGGGCTGCCGCTACCCTTGAAAAAAACAAAGACGCGCTTGACGCGCTCAATGTATTTCCCGTGCCGGACGGCGATACGGGAACCAATATGTCGCTTACAATGATTTCAGCGGCCAAGGAAGTGGCGGCGGCGGACCCGTCGGATATGAAAGCCATTGTTCAGGGGCTGAGCCTTGGGGCGCTGAAGGGCGCGCGGGGAAACTCCGGCGTTATCCTGTCGCAGATTTTTGCCGGGTTTGCGGATACGCTTTCAAAAGCAGACGGCAAGGTCGATACTTCTGTATTTGCGGCGGCCTTCCGCAATGGCGTTGATTATGCCTATAAAGCCGTTATGAAGCCCAAGGAGGGAACAATCCTCACGGTTGCGACCAAAATGGCGGAAGCGGCCGAGCTTATGGCCGGGAAATCGGACGACCTGTACGCACAGCTTGAATATGTAATCCAGGAAGGGGAAAAAGCCCTGAAAGAAACCCCGGAGCAGCTTCCGGTCCTGAAAGAGGCGGGAGTCGTAGACGCCGGCGGCGCGGGTTTCCTTGCCATTGTAATGGGGCTTAAGGCCGTTCTCGACGGTGTGGAAGTGGATTCCGAGAACATTTTGGATTCCAAAGGGGTCGTGGTAGATTTTACGAATCTCGATGCGGATAAGGAAGATATCCAGTTTGGCTATTGTACGGAATTTTTCATCAAGAACCTTTATCCCGAAGTAAAGGAACGGGATATTGACACCTACCGGAGCAATCTGGCAAAGATTGGGGATTGCGTATTGGTGGTCGGGGACCTTTCCCTTGTGAAGACCCACGTCCATACGAATGAGCCGGGGCTTGCCCTGCAATATGCACAGATTTTGGGAGAGCTCAGCCACATCAAGATCGATAATATGCGTGAGCAGCACAGGGAGCTTTCCGAGCTCGCCCCGGATATTGACGTTCCCGGGCAGAAGGAGTTGAAGCAAATTGCGGTGGTGGCGGTTACGGCAGGCGATGGAATCCGGACTATTTTCCAGGATTGGCAAATTGAGGCTTTTGTAGAAGGCGGGCAATCCATGAATCCATCCACAGACGACATCCTGCGGGCGGTCGAGGATGCGCCTTCAAACAACATTATCGTACTCCCGAATAATAAAAATATCATTCTGGCCGCGGAACAGGCGGCGGAAATGAGCGATAAAAACGTGGTGGTGCTCAAAACGAAATCGATTCCCCAGGGAATCGCCGCGGCTGTCGCCTACGATCCGGAGGCCGATATCGAAACGAATGTAAAGCGTATGGACAGGGTAATCGGGGAAGTCAAAACAGGGCTCATTACCCATGCGGTGCGCGATACAAAAATGAACGGCAATACCATTAAACGGGATGACCTGATCGGCATTTCCGAAAGCGATATCGTTGCAAACGGGACCGACCTTAAATCCGTGTTTAAAGAGTTGCTGGAAAAGATGGCGGACGAGGATTCGGAGCTGGTTACCATTTATTATGGAGAAAATGCGGATGAAAACCAGGCCGGTGAATTGGAGTCACTGTGCGCGGGGGCATTTCCGGACTGTGACGTAGAAGTGCACTATGGCGGGCAGCCGGTCTATCCATACATTATTTCGGTGGAATAATATGGTTTTGTGATAGAAGCCGGCGTGTAGTCGGCTTTTTTTCTTTTCAAGGAGAAGGACGGAGCGTAAATGCAACTGAACGAATCGGTTCGCTGCCTTTCCGGGGTGGGCGAGAAGACAGCGAAAATTTTGCAGAAGGTAGAAATTTCAACAATCAGGGATTTGCTTTACTATTTGCCGCGCACTTATAAAGATTTCTCGACTTGCAGGAAAATCCGTGACGTCAGCTTTGGGGAAACCGCTTTTTTTGAGGTGAGGATACTCTCGCAGCCGCAGGTTAAACGGCCCAGGTACCGGCTGGAAATTACGTCCTTTCAGGTGTCGGACGGAACGGGAATTGCGAACGTCGATATTTTCAATCAATTTTATATTAAAAATAATATTGCCCAGGGAAATACGATCTACATTTATGGAAAGCTGGAACAGAAATTCGGCAAGGTTCGCATTTCTTCGCCTGAGCTTTATTTCAAGAGGCCTAAGGAAGCCTTTTTACCGATCTATCCGCTTACGGCGGGCCTTACGCAGAATATGCTTCGCAAATTCCTGCGCGAAGCGTTGCACGCCATAGAACTCACGGAGCCCTATTCCGATGATTTTCTCCGGAAGAATAGGCTTCCGGGCCTGAAAGAAGCCTTGAAAGAAGTCCATTTTCCAAATACGCCCGAGCATGCGGAAAAAGCCCGCTTGCGAATCATATTTGATGAACTTCTTGTATTCAACAGAATGCTGGAGTTGCTCGGGGAAGAAAAGCGTTCCAAGAACCGGATGCGGATAAAATCCGTTCCTATCGAGGCGTTTGCGGAGCGTCTGCCCTTTGAATTGACAGGGGCGCAGAAGCGCGTCATGCAGGATATTGTAAAAGATTTTACAGGGGAGCAGGCAATGAGCCGCCTTGTTCAGGGCGATGTGGGAAGCGGCAAAACAGTAATTGCATTTTTTGCCATGGATTGCATGCGCAGGAACGGATACCAGAGCATCCTGATGGCGCCAACCGAACTTTTAGCGCAGCAGCATTATGAGACGGCCGTGAAACTGTTTCCCGAAGACGAGGTCGTCTGCCTGACGGGCGCGCTCACGGCAAAGAAAAAAAATGAATTGCGCGAAAAAATTGAAAACGGTTCCGGGAAAATTGTGATTGGAACACATGCGCTTTTATACGGGGACCTTGTTTTCAGGAATCTCGGGCTGATTATTACGGATGAACAGCACCGATTCGGGGTAAAGCAGCGCGCCGCCCTTTCCGGCGGGCAGCAGGACGTACACACGCTGATTATGTCGGCAACTCCCATCCCGCGCACGCTTTCACTCGTTTTGTTTGGGCATACGGATATTTCCATCGTTGACGAGCTTCCACCCGGCCGTAAGGAAATAAAAACGTACCTGATCCACGGCAGTAAGTATAACGACATGATCGGCTTTATCAAAAATGAAGTTTCCCTTGGCAGGCAGGCCTATATCGTGTGCCCGCTGATTGAGGACAGCGAGGGCATGGAAGCAAAATCGGCCAGGCAGATGTTTGACGAGCTGCAGGAATGTTATCCCGGTGTGCGGATGGCGTTGATTCACGGAAAACTAAAAAATGCCGAAAAGCAGAAAATCATGGAGGATTTTTCCCGCGGGACGCTGCAGATTCTGGTGTCCACCACGGTAATCGAGGTCGGGATCAATGTCCCGAACGCGACGGTCATGGCGGTTATGAACGCAGAACGTTTTGGACTCGCTCAGCTTCACCAGCTCCGGGGCCGTGTCGGCCGTGGGGGGCAGCAGTCATATTGCTTCCTTGTTTCCGATCACCAGAACGCGTATGAACGGCTGCGCGTCCTTGTTTCAAGCAGCGATGGATTTGAAATTGCGGAAAAGGATATGCAGCTCCGGGGAACGGGCGACGTCCTTGGAACACGCCAGCACGGGGCCGGAACGCTGAAGGTGGCAAACCTTATTACGGATATGGGCCTTCTCGTGCGGACGCGCGACGTGCTTGCACAGCTGAAAAAATCGGGCGGGCAGGAGTATGCGGCCGTAACCGCTATAGCGCGCGAACAGCTGGGCCGGAAATTAATTGAGATTGCTTTAAATTAAGTTGTTGCTTGACAGGAAGAATTGTTTATATTATTATAGTAACGTGATAGCGATTTACTACGCTAAATTATCGAAGGAATGGATGCAGGATGAAACAACTGAAAACACAAGTTCCCGCAGGAGCGTGGGATTATCTGCCGGAAGAGTGCGCGGCAAAAAGGAAAATAGAAAATGAGATAAGGGATAGTTTCCTGAAAAACGGGTATAACGAAATCGAAACCCCGTCCTTTGAATATTATGAAGTATTTATGCATGACTCCGTGCCGTATGTTCAGGAAAACATGATGAAATTTTTTGACCAGAAGGGAAGGATACTCGCGCTGCGTCCCGATCTCACCGGGCCGATTGCACGGGCGGCTGCAACGAAGCTTCTCGCCCGGCAGGAAGTGTTGCGCCTGTGCTATATACAAAATGCCTTTGGCTTCTTCAACCGCGGAATCGCCGGAAAGACAGAATTCACACAGGCCGGGGTGGAACTGATCGGGAAACGGGGAGCGGATGCGGACGCGGAGGTAATTGCGCTTGCAATTGGCACCCTGCGGAAAATTGGTCTTGACGGCTTCAAGATAGAGCTTGGGCAGGTAGCCTATTTCAAGGGGTTAATCGAAGGAAGCGGGCTTGACGAGGAACAAACGGAACGTATCCGTTTACTGGTGGATACCAAGAATAATGTCGAATTGGAATATGAGCTTTCCCGCCTTAATATGGAAGCGTCCAAAAAGAAAGCGCTTTTGGAGCTCGGCGGCTTGTTCGGCGGAAGGGAAGCGCTCGCAAAAGCGGAAGCGCTCGCAAAAAGTGAAGAATGCCGTAAGGCGGTTGAAAATATCCGCGAGGTGTTCGATATCCTTTGCGGGTTCGGATACGAGGATTACCTGTCGATTGATTTTGGTATCCTCAACAATTTCAATTATTACTCGGGGATTATTTTCCGTGGAATATCGGATGGAATCGGGATGCCGATCCTTTCGGGCGGACGTTATGACGAGCTGCTGCGCGAGTTTGGCACGGATGCTCCGGCGACAGGCTTTGCAATGGGCGTAAAAGAACTGCTTGTCGTGCTGGAACGGCAGGGAAAACTGCCGCGGGCGTTTGGAAAGACGATGGTCATACGTGCGGACAGGAACATGCTGCGGCAGGCGTTTGCTTATGCGCAGGAGCTGCGGGGGCAGGGAAAGCAGGTAATTCTTGAACTCAACGGAAGCGCTTATGATCCTGCATGCTTTGAGGTTGTGGATTTTAACGGGAGGGCGAAATAAATATGGAGCTGACAATTGCGCTTGCCAAGGGCAGGCTGGCAAAATTTGCAATCGAATTGTTTTCCAAATGCGGAATCGATACGTCCCAGCTGCGGGAAGATACGCGTAAGCTGGTCGTTTATGATAAGAAAAATGAATTGCGTTTTGTGCTTGTAAAGCCTTCCGACGTCCCCGTATATGTGTACCGGGGCGTGGCGGATATCGGTATTGCGGGAAAGGATACGCTGCTTGAAGAGGGCCTTCCCCTTTATGAGATGCTTGACCTTAAATGCGGGAAATGCAAGGTATGCGTGGCGGGCTACCCAGAGCAGAAGGAACGCATTACATCCAATATTACGCGGGTTGCAACGAAATATCCGCGGATTGCCAAAATGTATTACGACGAAAAAGGCGAAGGAATCGAGATTATCAAGCTGAACGGCAGTATCGAGCTTGCGCCGATCCTCGATCTTTCGGACGTCATCGTGGATATCGTGGAGAGCGGGACCACGATTCGCGAAAACGGCCTTACCATCCTGGAAGAGGTATGCGATATCAGCGCGCGTCTTGTGGTGAACCAGGTAAGCCTGAAAACCAAAGCGGAAAAAATCCAGCCGCTCATTGAAAAAATGAAAATTGCACTGGAGGATATGTGATATGCTGCCTGTACTTTCGGCGAAAGAAACGGATTCCATTAAAAAGCGTTTGATGGAACGCGCAAATACGGACTACTCCGGTCAGCAAAAAATTGTCGACGAAGTGCTGGAAAACGTGCGGGAAAAAGGCGACCAGGCCCTTTTCTCCTATATTGCACGTTTTGACGGTTTTGAAGCAAATGCAAACAACCTCATGGTTACGGAGGAAGAAATCAACCGGGCCTTCGGGTCGGTTGACTCCTCACTGCTTACCGTAATGAGGGAAGCAGCGGAAAATATCGAGGAATTCCATAACCGCCAGCGGCGGGAAAATTGGTTTATAGAAAAAGACGGAAAATATTTGGGACAGCTGTATTTGCCGGTTGAATATGCCGGCGTATATGTCCCGGGCGGAAAGGCTGCCTATCCGTCGAGTGTCCTGATGAATATCATTCCTGCAAAATGCGCTGGAGTTACCAATATCTTTGTCGCAACACCCGCACAGGGAGGAAAGGTGAATCCGGTGACAATTGCGGCGGCAAAAATCGCGGGTGCGCACAAAATTTTCAAAATGGGCGGCGCGCAGGCAATCGCCGCTTTTGCTTATGGGACGGAAAGCGTTCCGCGTATGGATAAAATTACGGGCCCGGGCAATATTTATGTCGCGCTCGCGAAAAAGAGCGTGTATGGGCAGGTTGGAATCGATATGATTGCCGGGCCGTCCGAAGTGCTGGTAATCGCAGACGATCATGCAAATGAGCGTTACATCGCCGCGGATTTTCTTTCACAGGCGGAGCACGACGAGCTTGCGGCCTGTATGCTTGTGACGGTCAGCAGGGAAAAAGCGGAAGCGGTCCGCACAGAAATCATACGGCAGGCGGAGCTGCTGCCGAAAAAGGATATTGTCCTGAAGTCACTGGAAAATTATGGAACGATTATTGTGGCGGAAACGCTTGATGAAGCAGTGGAGACAGCAAACCGGATTGCCCCCGAGCATCTTGAAATTTGTACGGAGGACCCGCAGGCCCTGCTGCCGAAAATCAGGAATGCAGGTTCTATCTTTTTAGGCGAATATTCGCCGGAACCGCTCGGCGATTATTTCGCGGGCACGAACCATGTGCTTCCGACAAACGGGACGGCACGGTTCTCCTCGCCGCTTAATGTAGACGATTTTCAAAAGAAATCCAGTGTGATATACTATTCTAAGGAAGAATTTGAAAAGGTTTTCCGCAAGGTGGAGGCCTTTGCACAGGCGGAAGGACTTGACGCACACGCGCAGTCCGCGGCAATTCGCTTTGAAGGTTGAAGGGGGAAAATACGTGGCAAGAAAAGGCGCAGTGGCAAGAACGACAAATGAAACGGACATTCGACTGGCAATTGAGCTGGACGGTTCCGGGATTTATAAGATTGATACGGGCGTGGGGTTCCTTGACCATATGCTTGACCTGTTTACCAGGCATGCAATGGTGGACCTTGAACTTTCCTGCAAGGGAGATACCTATGTGGACGCGCACCATACGGTGGAAGACTGCGGGATTGCCCTTGGCGGGGCGATTAAGACTGCGCTTGGCGATAAGGCGGGGATCAGGAGATATGCGACGAAATTTGTGCCTATGGACGAGACGCTTATGATGGTGAATCTCGATATCAGCAGCAGGCCGTATTTTGTCTATCATATGGAGCTGCGCCAAAATAAGGTGGGGGACTTTGACGCGGAACTATGCGAGGAATTTTTCCGTGCGGTTGCGGTGAACGCGGGCCTTACCCTGCACCTCAACCTGCAATATGGAAAAAATACGCATCATATTATTGAAGCGGCGTTCAAAGCGTTTGGACAGGCGCTCAGGGAAGCGGTGTCTGTCGATCCGCAAATCAAGGGTGTATTTTCCACGAAAGGCGTATTATGATTGCGGTAATTGACTATGGAATGGGCAACCTGCGCAGCGTGGAAAAAGCGTTCCAATATCTTGGGTTTGATGTGTGCGTGACGGACCGCAAGCAGGACCTTCAGGATGCCAGCCATATTGTTTTACCGGGAGTGGGGGCGGTTGCGGATGCGCTGGCGAGCCTCAGCCGGCGCGGGCTTACCGGGGAAATTATACGGCAGGCGGAGAGCGGGAAACCATTTCTGGGAATCTGCCTCGGCATGCAGCTGTTATTCAAAAAGAGCTATGAAAACGGCGAATACGAGGCGCTGGGGCTTGTCAGCGGGGAAGTGAAGCCTTTCCGTTCCAACGGCATGCGCGTACCGCATATGGGGTGGAATTCGCTTAAAATTACAGATAATCCCCTGTTTAAAAATGGCGGTGAGGAGCAATATGTTTACTTTGTGCATTCCTATCACGCCGATGGAGTTCCCGAAGAAAATGTGATTGCCCGGACGGAATACGGATATGAATTTGTTTCCGCCGTGCAGAAGGACAATTTATTCGGCCTGCAGTTCCACCCGGAGAAAAGCGGTGAAACAGGCCTTGCTATGCTGAAAAATTTTGGAGGTTTGGTGTTATGAAAATTTATCCTGCAATTGACATCAGGGATGGGAAATGCGTTCGCCTGATGCAGGGAGAGCTGCAGCGTTCCACCGAGTACGGCGACCCGATTGAAATGGCGAAACGCTGGGAAGACGAGGGCGCCTACTATTTGCACGTGGTTGATCTTGACGCGGCGTTTTCCGGTTCCTTTGTGAATCAGGATATTATTACAAAGCTGGTGCAGTCCATCAAGATACCCGTCCAGATGGGCGGCGGCGTGCGGACCAAGGAAGATATCCGCGTCCGGCTCGACGACGCGGGCATTTCCCGCGTGATCCTCGGGACGGCGGCTGTGGAGAACCCGGAGCTTGTCAAATGGGCGGTGGCGCGCTATAAAGACCGTATTGCAGTAGGGATTGATGCAAAGGAGGGCCGTGTGGCAATCAAGGGATGGGCGGAGAACTCGAATATCGATCCGGTCAGCCTGGCAAAGGATATGCATAAAATGGGCGTAGCCAATATTATTTATACCGATATTTCCAAGGACGGCATGATGGAAGGGCCGAATTTGGATAAAACGGAAATGATTGTCAAAGAAACATGGATGAACCTGATTGCTTCCGGCGGAATCAGCAGTCTTGACGACATCAGGAAGGTGCGTGAGACAGGGGCGTGCGGATGCATTGTGGGGCGGGCCCTTTATGACGGGGCGTTCACCTTGCAGGACGCAATGAAGGCGGCAAAATAGATGCTGACACGAAGAATTATCCCATGCCTCGACGTTCACGCGGGCCGTGTTGTAAAAGGGGTTAATTTTGTCGACATCCGGGATGCGGGCGATCCGGTGGAAATAGCAAAAGCTTATAACGCGCAGGGCGCGGATGAAATTACATTCCTTGATATTACAGCCTCCTCGGATGGCCGGGGAATTATGGAGGAGGTTGTCGCGCGTACGGCGGAACAGGTGTTTATTCCGCTTACCGTAGGCGGGGGAATCCGTACCGTAGATGATTTCCGGCGCATTTTGAAAGCTGGAGCCGATAAAATTTCCATCAATTCGACCGCGCTTAAGACCCCCGGATTGATTAACGATGCGGCGGCGCGTTTTGGCAGCCAATGCGTTGTCGTGGCGATCGACGCAAAAAAGAACGCGGCAGGAAAATATGACGTTTACTTAAACGGCGGCAGGGTCAATACCGGAAAAGACGCCGTTCAGTGGGCAAAAGAAGCGGTGAAACGCGGCGCGGGTGAAATTTTGCTGACCAGCATGGATGCCGACGGCACAAAGGAAGGCTATAACATCGAGCTTACAAAACTGGTATGTGAAAATGTGGGCGTTCCGGTTATTGCGTCGGGCGGCGCAGGGAAGATGGAGCATTTTGCCGAAGTAATCCGCGAGGCGGATGCGAGCGCGGTGCTGGCGGCCTCCCTGTTCCACTACAAAGAATTGACAATCCGGCAGGTAAAAGACTACTTGAAACAAAATGGAATTGCGGTAAGGAGTATATAATATGGAAATCAAATTTGATGAAAAGGGACTTGTCCCTGCAATTGCGCAGGAGGCGCGTACGGGCGCCGTTTTGATGCAGGCCTATATGAACCGGGAAGCATATGATAAAACGCTTGAAACGGGATATGCGCACTATTATTCACGCTCCAGGAAGCAGCTCTGGAAAAAAGGAGAAACTTCCGGGAATGTGCAAAAAGTGGTAAGCGTAAGCCTCGACTGCGACGGGGACTGTGTGCTGCTTAAGGTGGAACAAACCGGCGTTGCCTGCCATACCGGGGAATATTCCTGCTTTTTCAACCTGGTGCAGGAAAACGCGAAAGTAGCGAATTCCTCGCTGCTTTATGAGCTCTATGACCTGATTGCGGACCGCAAAGTCCACCCGAAGGAAGGCTCTTATACCAACTATTTGTTTGAAAAGGGAATTGACAAAATTTTAAAGAAAATCGGGGAAGAAAGCGCGGAGGTAATCATCGCGTCCAAAAATCCGGGGACTTCCGAGCTCCGGTACGAGGCGGCCGACCTGATTTATCACCTGTTGGTGCTGATGAATGAAAAGGGACTCAGCCTTACGGAATTATTCGGAGAATTGCAGGGGAGAAGATAAATTTCCTTGCAAAGGCATCCGAAGATGTGGTACAATAACACCTAATAACGCACTCGCGCAGATTTCCAGCACTCGTGCCCAAAGGGTCATGCTGGGGAAACGAAGCGCGGGGAGGCATAAAACGAGGAGGTAAATTTATTATGTCAGTTATTTCTATGAAACAGCTCCTGGAAGCAGGAGTGCACTTCGGTCACCAGACGCGCCGGTGGAATCCGAAAATGAAACGGTTTATTTTCACGGAGCGGAATGGTATCTACATCATTGACCTTCAAAAAACAGTCAAAGAAGTGGAAAAAGCATATTATTTCGTGCGCGACATCGCTATGGACAACAAAACGGTGCTTTTTGTCGGTACGAAAAAACAGGCGCAGGAGTCGATTGAAGCGGAGGCAAAACGCTGCGGAATGTATTACGTTTCCAACCGTTGGCTGGGCGGAATGCTTACCAACTTCAAAACGATTAAGAGCCGTGTAGCGCGTCTCAACAAAATCGAAGAGATGGAGCAGAACGGCGATATGGAACTTCTTCCCAAAAAGGAAGTTATCCAGTTGATGCATGAAAAGGAAAAACTGCTGAAGAACCTTGGCGGTATTCGTGAAATGAAAGACCTGCCGGGTGCGCTCTTCATAGTGGACCCGCGCAAAGAGCATATTGCCATTGCGGAAGCGAGAAACCTTGGCATCCCGGTGGTTGCGATTGTCGATACAAACTGTGATCCCGACGAAGTGGATTATCCGATTCCGGGCAATGATGATGCAATCCGTGCGGTAAAGCTCATTACTTCCAAGATGGCGGATGCCGTTCTTGAAGGGAAGCAGGGCGAGCAGATGGAAGAGGAAGCGGAAGAAGCAGCGGAAGTGCTTACCGAGGCGGAAGAAGAAGTAGCGGCTGCCGAAGAAATTGCGGAAGAAATCGCTCAGGAAATTCTTCCGGAAGCAGAAGTTGCGGAAGTGGAAGCCGTAGTCGTAGAAGAAGAAAAATAAGTATCGGAGGTAGAATATAGATGGTTTCGGCAAGTGATGTAAAAACATTGCGTGAGCGTTCCGGCGCGGGCATGATGGACTGCAAGAATGCCCTGCAGGAAGCAAACGGAGATATGGAAAAGGCAAGCGAACTGCTGCGTGAGAAGGGTCTCGCGGCGGCTGTGAAAAAGGCCGGCAGAATCGCTGCGGAAGGAGTTGTAGGCTCCTATATCCACATGGGCGGCAAAATTGGCGTTCTGGTGGAAGTAAACTGCGAGACGGACTTTGTTGCGAAGACGGATGCGTTCCAGGCATTTGTAAAAGATGTGGCAATGCACATCGCGGCTGCCAACCCGATGTATGTATCGGAAGAGGAAGTTGACCCGGCTGTTCTTGAGAAGGAAAAGGAAATCCTGACGGCGCAGGCCCTCAACGAAGGGAAGCCTGCGAACGTTGTCGAGAAAATGGTGGAAGGCAGGATTAAGAAGTTCAAGAAAGAAATCTGCCTGCTTGACCAGCCGTTTGTCAAAGACCCCGACAAAACGGTGCAGGAGTTGGTAAACGACCAGGTTGCGACAATCGGCGAAAAAATTTCGATCCGCCGTTTTACAAGGTATGAGATGGGCGAAGGCCTTGAAAAGCGCCAGGATGATTTCCAAAAGGAAGTTATGGAGCAGGCCGGACTTTAATTGGCGCTTTGATCTGCCGCCCGGATTATTCTTCGGGGTGGCGCAAAAGCCGATATTGGTCTAAAACAAAATAGTAATAAAAAAACGGGCTGGTCACAAGGATTGGCCCGTTTTTTATTGTTTTCAAAAGGCCGACGCATCAGGATATACCGGTTGGTGAATAAAGATGTCGTTCATGGCGTTAAAAGTGCTTTTTATGGTGAAAGCCGCACAAAATTTTAATTTTGCATTAAGTTTAAAAGCATGGGCCTGTGGCCGGGGCAGGAAGAAAAGCCCGGTCCAGCTTCCGGTAATCACATGAAGCAGTGTCACAAACGAGAGAAAACATTACCGCCATGAATGGGATAAAAACGCAGGGTCAAAGCATAAAAGGAGAGGAAGCCTTTCTATGTCCGTACTATATAAACATAAGGAAAAAATACTGGTTATCGGCATCATCCTGATCGCATGCAATTTGCGTTCCTCAATAACGGGAGTTGGCTCGCTGATATCCGATATAATGGGGGATTTGCAGCTGTCAGGTTCTGTATCCGGCATGATTACCACCGTTCCTTTAATCGCTTTTGCCATCGTTTCCCCCTTTGCGGGAAAAATATCAAGCCGCTTTGGAATGGGGAAAACCCTGACGGTAAGCATGATGGTCTTGGCGGCGGGGATTGCCTTGCGGTCCTCTGGCAGCATGGCTGCCTTTTTCAGCGGCACCGCTATCATCGGCGTCGGCATTGCCTTTGGTAATGTACTGCTCCCCAGTATAATAAAGTCGGCGTTCACGGCCAGGGTAGGTGTGCTCACGGGTATTTATACCACCTGTATTGCTCTTTTTGCAGGGTTATCTTCCGGAATCAGTGTTCCGGTCGCAAATAACAGCCCCTTCGGATGGCATGGCGCATTGGCCGTTTGGCTGCTTCCGGCAGCAATTGCAGTTGTCGTATGGCTGCCCATGTGGAAGTATCAAACGGCGCAGCCGTCGGAAAAAGAACCGGCCCGGCCGGGAGGTTTACTCAAATCGCCTGTTACTTGGAGCGTAGCGGTTTATATGGGGGTGCAATCCTTGCTGTTTTACAGCTTTGTGGCGTGGCTGCCGGCAATCCTGCAATCAAAGGGAATTGCACCGAATATTGCCGGTTATTTTGCATCGGTTTACCAGTGGGTCGGAATCCCGGCTTCCT
Organism: Christensenella intestinihominis; assembly: GCF_001678845.1. Taxonomy (GTDB): domain Bacteria; phylum Bacillota; class Clostridia; order Christensenellales; family Christensenellaceae; genus Christensenella; species Christensenella intestinihominis. Next base: position 319,982 of record NZ_MAIQ01000001.1, on the reverse strand, counting down.
TTGCCGTACCGCTGATGGCCGGGAAGCTGAAAGACCAACGGATTTTAGCAAGTGTGATTGCCGGAATTTATGCGGCGGGGCTCCTTCTGTTTTTATCGGCCGATTCGCAGGCGGCCCTTTTGCTGGGGGTCCTGCTCTGTGGCTTCTGTACGGGCGCGTGCCTGAGTCTTGCCATGTGCCTGATGGGCCTGCGTACCAACAATGCGGCACAGACGGCAGCACTGTCCGGAGTTTCCCAATCCTTTGGATACGCCGTGGCTGCTGTCAGTCCGGCATTGCTGGGCGGTATCTACGATAGGGCTGCTTCATGGGAAATTCCTATTGTTTTTCTGGTACTAATGACCATCGTGCTGTTTGTGTCGGGAATTTTTGCGGGAAAGCGGCGTACGGTTTCTTTTACAGGCCGTATTGAAAATATGCGTTGATACGAGCATTCGGTCGTTTTTTAGAACGGACGTTTATCATACAAAAAATATTGAAGAGGCATAGGGTTAAACTATTTATCAATTCCAAACAGCACGCGAAAATAGGGAAGCCTTCGTATTCCCTCATAAAGCAAAATTGTAACCGTAAAGGAAAGCAAAATAATCAGCAGGAACTGGAAGAATATACCGACGGGGAATTTCAAAACAAAGAATCCGGCAATTACAAGCACGGGCAGGTGTATGATGTAAATAGGATAGGAGGCGCGCGTAAAATATGCGCTGATTTTGTTTTGAAAATTAAGCAGGGTTTGCCCAAATCCCAGCAGGGTCAATATGCCAAGCCAGCCAAAGAAAACGAACAGCCCGGTTATCAATTCGTTACGTAGATTTATGAAACAATAAAGATATGTGTAAATAATGCCGGATACCAAAGATAGAATCAGGCTCACAAAACGATATCGCTTTATTTCTTGCTGAATTCTGTCTTTGGATAAAATATAATATCCGAAAATATACAGGATCAGAAATTGGCCTATACTTTTCCCGCCGATATTGAGGACATGGAACATAAGCCACACGGGAATAAACAAAAGGATCAGGGCCCAATAGGGAAGCCGTTTGGCACGTAAATCAGGAAGTGCTTTTTGCTGTATACGGATCATCAGCAGCGACACCAGTGAGATGATGAACAGATAAAGCAGAAACCAAAGATGGGCAGGTGTAAAGCCGCCTCGATATCCTGTCAGGTCGGTTGCTTTGGAAAAAAACAAGCGGTATTGGTCAAAATATGACCCACTATAGCCGTTGAAATATATTTCAGCAATATATGTCATAACCGGTACAAGAACCAGCACACCGAAAATAAAGGGTATGATAAGCTTTTTTGTCCGTTCAATGATAAATTGCCTGTCTGTTCTTTTTTGCAGCGCATATTTACTGCTCATCCCGGCCAGCACGAAAAGAAGCGTCATATACCACGGATATACAGCCGTGGAGAAAATATATAAAATGTTGTCGGTATACGACCAGACATAAAAACCGCTGTACTCTCCTCCGCTCCATATTTGTGCGGCATGGAACGAAAAAAGCAGCAAGATTGCCATCCACCTCAAATTGTCTATGAAATGCTTCCGTTCCTGTATCATCAACTTTCTCCTGTCGGTGATAGTAATAATTTATGCGTTAAGTTATCCATAAGTGGGGCCTGGGCTTTCGATAAATGATTCCTATCTAAAATACCGTCCGGGTTATAAGAACCTTTCTCTTTCGCCGGGAATATCCTTGCTGTCTAATCCTGCATTTCAAAATGTTGATAATCTTTCACGTTATTCCAATGTCCGCCCCAAAAAAAGCCGTGTTCCGTAAATAGTTGATAGCAAAGATCATCCTCGTCGATATAACGTGGATTCCCGCTGTCCCGGTCATAAGCATATTTTTCACCCGCCGCCGGTTCGATTTTCCTGGATGAAACGTACGGATTATATAACGTATTAACATCTATTGCAAGGCCGCGCGCGTGATAAGAAAGCTTGTTTGTCCCGGATATTGTCCTGTAACAGAAACAGGAGGTGTTATTGTCTGTCATAGACGCTTCATCCGAAGCGCCGTATTCGTCGATCAGTCGTATTTTTTCAATGGGGTATTCCGCTTCGTACAGTTTTTTAAATATATCCAATACATCATCCGCGATTTTCTTATTGACAATCATTTCTCCTTCATGGCTCTTCCCATCAAAGCCGATATGAAGCACCTTGACATACCTTAAATCATCCAACGGCACCGGGCAATCTTCTGGATACGATTTTCCCATCATCCGTTGAAGCACCCCTTCCGGTATTTCCTGGTAAGAAAAACCTTCCGATAATTCCACCAGCCCCGTAGGCGTTGGGGTAGGTTCGGGGGTCGGTTTTGGTGTCGGAACGGGCGTGGGTTTCGGGGTAGGGCTTGGAGCGGCCGTCGGCATGTAAGTTTCCGTCGCCGGGCCGGGGTTTTCTTGCAGGTCATTTGCAGGTAAATTAGAGCAGGCTGCGCCTGCAATGGAAAAGATCAGGACGGCAGATATGAAAACAGCAGCTTTTTGCCATTTGCTTTTATTCATTTCACAAATCCTCCCGCAAATATAACGGCTGAACTTATAATCACTAAAATTCCAATGACCGTAAATATTAAACTGGAAATTGAGCCCTTCTTTGCAAACCCCGGCACAATCGCAAATTTTGGATTCTGCTGGTTGTATAGGATTCGCATTTCATTTCCGATTGGATAAATCTCATTTGCAATCGGACGAAAATCATTCACGAACGAATTGATTTTGTAATGTGCGTGTCCGTTGGCGTCCACCCAAAATTCCGGTTTGCTTTGGGTGGGGGTGCGAACGCCGGATACCATCTTATAGCGTGGTTTGATTTTATATTCCGTCCCATTGATAAAAAATTGCAATACAGGCGTCGGGACCGTCTGTGTAAAATCATGTCCGATAATTTTAGCGGACCCCTGCACCAAACAATGTGGATTATAGTATTTATTCCGTTTGATTAAAGCAAAAATTCCGATCATAAAAATTACAACTCCTGCCAAAAGCAGGATTAAAAAAAGTGTACGGTCCATTTAGAAAAATCCTTTCCTTTAAAACAAAAGATACCATCACAAGATGGTATCTTACTTCCAGTAATCCTCATACGCTTGTCACTCCAAACGGACCGCAATGTCTTTTTTGACGCTTCCTTCATAAGGGCCCCCACAAACGTATATCTTCGATAAAACATTATCCCTTTTTTGTATATTTGTCAAATTTTCCGTGTTTTTATCCGATGTGATACCCCAATATGTAATTTGATTTCCACCTGAAAATGACATCGATCATGTTACTTTTTCAGGCTTTGAATCAAATGGATGTCGTTTATGTCATAGAAAGTGTCGTTTGTGACAGAAACCACACAGAAGATAAATTTTGCATTAAATTTAAAAAGTATGGGTATGCCCGCAATAAAGGCAAAGGTTCTGGTAGGTGGGAAAAAATGAACAGGGACTGTTTGCAAAGGCGGAGAGTCCTGCACGGGAAGTAACAGGCCCGAAATAAAAGGGTAAAGGGCAGGGAATTACCTTTCCTGTCAGAGAATTTTGTGTACTTTATATAAATTAATATTGTCATAATAAAGGAGACGAAACATGAAAACAGAAAATCACAAATCCTCAACAGGAATGGACGCCAATGTATTTGCAATGCTGGTGTATATCATCAGTATTATATTGGGGTGGATACCCTATGTCTATTATGCGGCATGGGTATTTCCGATGCTGGTAATACTGGTCATTGAAAAAGACAGTATATTTGTCAAACGCCATGCGGCGCAGGCAATGGCGCTGTATATTGTCGTGGCAGTCGTACACATCATTTTTAATATTATCAGCGCGGCGATTGTGATTTCGCTGTATTCCCATCCATTCAGCTATTTCGGCGCGGCAGGCGGCGCTCTGGCGGTCAGCGTAATCAGCGGAATTATTGGGGTTCTTCTTATGGTTGCGGCGATCCTCGGCGCTGTAAAAGCCTATCAGTATGAGGACTATTCCATTCCGTTGATCGGAGGCTTTGGAGATAAAATTGCGGAAAAGATGCAAAATAAATAGTGGTACGCGCCGCTAAAACAAACGGGATTTTCGCGGCCTTAAACTTACAAAATATGAATTTTAAACAGGACACAGGCAATATGATGGGTGTCCTGTTTTTTTATTCGGGTTTCCGGTGTGATTCATTCATGTATGTTTGCGGTTTAACAGATTAAGCAAGGTATAAATAGAACAGCATATTGTTTCGTAATATCAAAATATCTCCGCTTCCTTTGAACGGATAGGGGGATATTTCATTCTGTTTCATCGGCTCTATTTTAATCCTGCCAATTTGCCTTGCCATCCATCACATCTGTTTTGAACTGTTCCCACGCATCTTCGTGCTCTACAAAATATTTTGGGCATAATTTTCCGGTCACGTCATAGTGCCGTATAATATCGTCTTTTTTAAAGTCGCATATATGGCTCAGCCATGCGGTCAGTTTCACCAGGGAGGCATAAGTGGCGTCTGTGAACGCGCCGCTTTCATCCGGATGGCACACTTCTATGGATATAGTATCGCGGTTCCGTTCATTGCTGGCAACCGATTGTTCGGCAAGGGGGATGCATTGTATAATTTCGCCTTCCAGCCCGACAATGAAGTGGGAATTGACCTTTGTACCAGGATTGTTAAAATAGCTGCGGTTTTGCGCGGCCGACGTGCCCGGATTGGCAACATAATGGACAACGATTCCATTGACTGCCTCCAGCAGGGTTCCTTTTCGCGCGTTGACGCCCATATCGATATATTCGGCGTCGATCCATGCGGGGGCGTCGACCTCTGCTAAAAAAGCCGGGTTCCTGTCGGTTTCATTTTTTGGAAAAATGCATACGGCGATCAGTAATGCAAGAATAGCCGCGGTTACGATAATGATAATTTTGCCGCGGGGATTTAATTTGTATTTTTTTCTTTTCCGGTTTCCAGCCATGTAAAATACGTTAATTGAATTGGAGCCAATTGTCAATACAAAACCGTTCATCTAAATCCCGGACGTGTGGGAACGGCAAGAGGAATTGCTTTAAAGTTTATTCAATAAACTGCACATTCTTCTTTTTCAATTTTTCCTTTATTCTTTTATACCTGCCTGTATCGGCGGTCCCTACACAGGATTCATTGCAGAGAATGGTAAAGCCTTTTTTAACACCATCCAAAGCGCTGCCCGCAATGCAATGGTTTCCATCTACACCCACCAATTCAAGCCTTTCCGCCTTTACCGACTCCAAATATGCCAATAAGGCCTTGTTTGAAAAGCAACTTGCCTTTCTCTTTTCGTAAATATTTCCGGAATGGACAGAAAGGGTTTCTGCCAGCTTTTTCGATGTGTTGGTATTTTCCCAAAAAAAACGGTTGGTTACATACACAATTGCTTCGGGGGAATATTCGCAAATCCTTTTATTTACATTCTCAATCAATTCCGCTGCATTATACGGATATCTCTTTTTGTTGCGTCCCGCCCCTACATAATCTTCCTGCATGTCAATTACCAATAAGCAATCCATTCCAGTCTCCCCGCTAAAAACGATTTATCAAGCCAAACATATTTTACCATAACCGGGACCTAAAGTCATTTTGCCGGAGCATGCCAAAATTCTGAGGGCAGCCTTAAAAAAAGAGATAACTGTTATACCGCAGGTTTCAAAGGAAGAGCCTGCCTGTAAATTAAACTTCCGGCAGCCTATATTTTAGTTGATGCGAAAAGTAATGTTTGGTATAATCTTTACAGCAAAGAACGCGCAGCCTTTTGCAGCTGCGGATAAGCGGACCAGCTTAAAAGGCAGTTTGCCGGTAATAACCGCCAGCACCTTGTTTTGAAGAGGCTTACCGGGAAAATGGGATTCAGTATTGCGCGCAACATAAAACTATAAGATGGTATTGCGCTGAATTTATTTGTGCAAAGGAACTGTTTACAGGATGACAGGAAAAACGGGAAACGAAAATCTGATTGACGGCAATCAAAGGGAACACATTCGTGTTCTCTTTTTTTAAGCAGAATGACCGGGAGGGCTATCATGGAACCAAAATACAAGAGAGTAATTATGAAAATCAGCGGAGAAGCGCTTTGTTCTGCTGAAAACCGACCGCTTGATTTTGATATTATCGACAATGTGACGGAACAGATCATTGAAGTGGCGGAACAGGGAGTGGAAGTCGGCATCATTGTAGGCGGCGGGAACATCTGGCGCGGGGCGCGCGTTGGAAAGCATATGGACCGTACGACCGCTGATTATATGGGAATGCTCGCAACCGTCATCAATGCGCTGGCGTTGCAGGATTCGCTTGAAGAAAAAGGCCTCCAGACGAGGGTCCAGACAGCGATTGAAATGCGGCAGATTGCGGAGCCGTATATTCGTCGGAAGGCAATGAAGCATCTTGAAAAGGGGCGCGTTGTGATTTTTGCCTGCGGCACAGGGAATCCTTATTTCTCAACTGATACGGCGGCGGCGCTTCGCGCGGCGGAAATGGAAGTCGACCTTATCATGCTGGCGAAAAATGTGGACGCGGTATATGACAGTGATCCGAAGGAAAATCCGGATGCCCTGCGCTTTGACACGATCAGCTATATGGATGTCATCAATAAAGGCCTCAGCGTAATGGATAATACGGCGATTACCCTGTGTATGGATAATCATATTCCGATCAACGTTTTCGGGGTAAACGAAAAAGACAGCATCCGCAGGGTCGTAAACGGGGAAGAAATCGGTACGATGATTAAATAGCCGAATCTGCAAAATCCTGCAAGTTGGGATTGAGTTTTAGACCGGGTTACGATACAATAGATATGAAATTAAAAGCACCTTTTTACAAAATCTGAGAATGATGAAAGGAATGGGTGACAAATGCAAATTAAACATGAGGCACTTGAAAAAGCCGAATCAAAAATGGATAAAACGCTGAGCGTTTTGAGGAAAGAACTTGTCAGCATACGCGCAGGCAGGGCAAACGCGCAACTTTTGGATGGGATAATGGTGGATTACTACGGAACCCCCACGCCGATCAACCAGGTGGGCAATATTGCCGCGCCGGAGCCGCGCCTTCTCACAATTTCCCTTTGGGACGCCAGTATGCTGCACGAGGTAGAGAAAGCGATCCAGTCGTCCGACCTGGGAATTAATCCCGCCAACGACGGCAAAATGATCCGCCTTGCTTTTCCGGAAATTACCGGTGAAAAAAGACAGGAGCTTGTTAAGCTGGCGAAGAAGAAAACGGAAGAAGCAAAAGTTGCGATCCGCTCGATCCGCCGCGATGCCAACGAGGTATTCAAAAAAGACAAAAAAGCGAGCGCAGTAACGGAAGACGATTATGAAATCCTGGAAAAGGAAATCCAGACGCTGACCGATAAGAAGACAAAAGAAGCGGAAGAAATTCTGGCGGCAAAGGAAAAGGAAATTCTTGAGATATGATCTTTTGGGCCTGAACCTCCGGGATGCGGAAGAAATTCTGGCACGGGAAGGGAAAAAATATACCGTGGTGCGCTATGTATCCTATAAACCCTACCGGGATGCGGATTCGGTGCGTGTCCTGAGAGTGCGGGAACAGGATGGAACATACGAGCTTTTGACAGGCGAATTTATTACAAACATTAAGACGTCTCAGGGCTGATGCCTTGGGACGCGCTTTTTAAAGGAGAACAATTTGGGACTTTTTTCAAAAAAGCGGTCTGCCCAGCTTACGGAGCTTGACCTCAGCAAACTGCCGGTACATGTCGCCGTCATTATGGACGGGAATGGCAGGTGGGCAAAAAGACGTATGCTGCCAAGGGTGGCCGGGCACCGTGCGGGAATGTACAAGGTGAAAACGATCATTCGCATGAGCAGCGATATCGGGATAAAATATCTGACGCTCTATGCGTTTTCCACCGAAAATTGGAAGCGCCCCAAGGAGGAAGTGGGGGCCTTGATGGGGCTCTTGATCGAATTTTTGCAGAAGGAGCTCGATGAAATGCACGAGCGAGGCGTGGTATTCCGTACGATCGGCGATACTTCCAGGCTTCCCCAGGCAGTGATAGAAGTCCTCGAAAATGCGAAACAAAAAACGAAGGACAATACGGGACTGGTGCTGAATGTTGCGCTCAATTATGGGTCGCGCACGGAGATCGAAACCGCCGTAAGATGCATTGCTTCCGAAGTGAAAAACGGCAGTCTTGCGGTTGAAAATATTACGGAACAAACCATTTCGGATCATTTGGAAACGGCCGGACAGCCCGACCCTGATTTTATGATCCGCACAAGCGGGGAGCAGCGGCTCTCCAACTATCTGCTCTACCAGCTGGCCTATGCGGAATTTTATTTCACCCCTGTATTTTGGCCGGATTTTGACGAACGGGAATATGAAATAGCCTTGCTTGAATATCAAAACAGGCAGCGCCGCTATGGCGGCCTTTGAGGAGTGATCGTATGTTAAAGAGAATTCTGGTGGCAATCCCGATTGTAATCATCGTAGCGCTCGCCGCGATTTTCCAAAGCTGGGTGATGATCGTGCTTGCGGCTGTCCTTGCCCTTGCTACGCAGTTTGAAATTGTGCGCGCACTGGATCAAAACGGAAAACCGGTCGTAACCTTTCTTTCCTACGCATTTGCCGTAGTACTGGCAGCTTATTTTGTCGGCTTTTTTATTTTGCTGCAAAAGGGAATGGATTATGCGTCATGGATGCCCTTAATGCTGCTTTGCACCTTTGTTGTGCTGATTATGCTTGTCTTCATTGTCTCGATGTTTTCCGGGCGGCATTCTGCGGACAGCGCGTCGAATACGATCTTCACCTTTGTTTATCCGCAGCTGTTCTTCGCGCTGTTTTACATGCTGATTTTAGGAAATATCGGGGACTACTACCGCATGCTTGTGGTGTTCCTCATGGTGCTTGTGCCTGCAATGTTTTCGGATACATTTGCCTATTTTGTCGGCATGGCATTCGGGAAACGAAAGCTATGCCCGCAGATCAGCCCCAAAAAAACCGTGGCGGGAAGCGTTGGGGGTGTGGCAGGCGGCCTTATCGGGGCGCTTTTGATTACATTGTTGTTTTGGGGCGGAAAAAACCTTGTCGGCTTCATGGCGGCAGGCGCGGCGCTCGGGGCAATTTCACAGCTTGGCGACCTGTCCGCATCGTTCATAAAGCGTTCACTGAATATTAAGGATTTTGGAAAGATTTTACCGGGTCACGGTGGTATAGTGGACCGGATGGACAGTATTTTGTTTTGTATCCCGGCCGTGTTTATTTTAACAATCGCCGGGTTGGTATCATAGATTGAGGAGAAAGTGCTTGAGAAACATAACGATATTAGGGGCGACCGGCTCTGTGGGACAGCAGGCGGCGGATGTTGCATGCGCATACCCGGATCGGATTCACGTGGGGTGCGTTTCTGCCCATAAAGACATAAAAACGCTGGCTAAAACAGCAAATAAGCTGGAACCGGAATATGTTGCCGTTACCGGGGCGGATGCGGATATTGGGCTGCTGAAAGCGCTCCTTGATTACGAACCGGTGATTCTTTCGAGCCCGGACGCTTTGACGGAGGCCTGTACGATCGGGGAGCCGGATATGGTTGTCCTGTCTGTCTTGGGGATTGCCGGACTCCCGGCGTTTGAAGAATGCCTGAAACATGGAATAACCGTTGCCCTGGCAAATAAGGAATCCCTTGTATGCGGCGGAAGGCTCGTACAAAAAATGATCCGTGACACGGGAACGCTGGTCCTGCCCGTAGACAGCGAGCATTCAGCCCTGTTCCAATGCCTTAACAACCGGTTTGACGTATCGGAGGTACAGCGCCTGTGGATCACCGCTTCCGGGGGTCCGTTCCTGCACTGGAACAAAAATGAAATAGACCATGCACCGCTGGAAAAGGCGCTGAAACATCCGCGGTGGTCCATGGGGCAGAAAATTACGATCGACTCGGCCTCGCTCGCAAATAAGGGGTTGGAGGTAATGGAGGCGCATTTTATGTATGGAATGCCCGCGGAACGGATTAAGGTGCTGGTCCATCCGCAAAGCATCATACATTCGATGGTAGAATGGAAAGACGGCTCGGTGACGGCTCAAATGGGCCCGGTGGATATGCGTATGCCGATCCAGAAATCGTTGCTTTTTCCGGAAATGCTGGAAAACCCATGCGTAAAGCCGCTTAATTTTTATGAAATTGGCAAGCTGGAATTCCTGGAACCGGATATGGAACGCTTTCCCTGTCTTGCACTCGCCTTTGAAGCCATCAGGACGGACACTACCGCCGTTTATAATTCGGCGAATGAAGAAGCGGTCGCCGGATACCTGACAGGAAAGATTGAGTTCCGCAGGATATACGAATTGATCGGGGACAGCATGAAGAGGTTTCACGGAGTTATCCCGGAGACAATTTCCGGGATACTGGAATTGGATAAAGATGTCAGGGCCTATGTGGATGCCCTGTTGTAGACGCTTGGAGGGAAATGATTGCAGATTGTACTGAGCATTGTCGTAACGCTGCTGGTGCTCACGGCACTGGTTGTGGCGCATGAATTCGGACACTATATCGTAGCAAAAAAACGCGGTATTAAGGTTGCGGAGTTTGCCATCGGCTTTGGTCCGAAGCTTATCAAATGGCACCGGGGTGAAACTGAATTTTCAATCCGCCCGTTTTTTATCGGCGGATATAATAAATTCGCGGACGACGAGGAAAAGGACCCCGTACCGGGCGACTTCCGCGCGGCGTCCCTGAAAAGCCGTTTTCTGACAATTATTGCGGGGCCGCTGATGAATGTGATTGTCGCGGTCGTTCTGGCGGCGGTTCTTTTAATGACCGTGGGGAACGCCCAGCCCGTTGTCACGGGGCTTGAACAGAATTCCACCGCGCAGGCAGCGGGAATTATGGAAGGCGATATTATCCGGGAGATGAACGGAGTCCGCATCGATTTTACATATGATTTACAGGATGCATATGGCGCGGAACAGGGGGATGCGCTTTCACTTACAGTGGAACGGGACGGGCAGAAGCATTCCTTCAGCATCCCCTATGAAGAGGAAGAGGTGGATGGCAGGAAACTGACCGGTATGTCCCTTTCGCTCGAGCCGCGTACGTTCAATTTCTTTGAAGCGGTTGCCTTAAGCTTTAAATGGCTATTCCTGGTAACGCGGGAGATGGTCATGGCGCTGGGGAACCTGTTCTTTATGGGGCAGGGCATGGAAAACATGTCGGGCATTGTAGGCGTTGCGAGCATGGTCGGGCAGGCGGCGATGATCGGCTGGGACCAGGTGGTAAACCTGACCGCTCTTCTGAGCATCAACCTTGCTATTGTAAACCTGCTGCCCATACCCGCTCTGGACGGCGGGAAAATTGTCCTGTATGCCGTGGAGGGAATCCGCAGGAAACCGGCGTCGCCCAAGGTGGAGGGGACGCTCAACCTGATTGGCATGGTGCTTATTTTCGGGCTTGCCATTTTCCTGATATTCCAGGATGTACAACGGTTGATATTGTAGAGGGTGGTTAAAATGAAAACAAGGGAAGTAAAAATTGGAAATGTCGCAATCGGCGGCGGAAATCCGATTGCGATTCAATCCATGACAAATACGGATACCAGGGATGTCCGCAAGACGGTAGCGCAAATTCATGCGCTCGAAGAAGCGGGGTGCGAAATTGTCCGCTGCGCCGTACCGGATGCGGAAAGCGGCTTTGCCCTGAAAAAAATTAAGGATGCCATTTCAATCCCGCTGGTTGCGGATATTCATTTTGACGCGCAGGCGGCAATTGCGGCGATTGAGAACGGAGCGGACAAGATTCGCATCAATCCCGGTAATATCGGTGGGAAAGATAAAATTGCCGCCGTGGTAAACGCTGCGAAGGCTGCGCATATCCCGATCCGCGTGGGGGCCAATGCAGGCTCCCTGTCGAAAGAAATTTTGCAGAAACATGGCGGTCCCACCGCGGATGCGCTGATTGAAAGCGTGCTCGAAAATATACGGGTCCTGGAACGCATGAAATTTAATGACATTGTAGTGTCTATTAAATCCTCCAATGTGGCGGTATGCGTCGAGGCTTACCGCAAAATTGCAAAAGCGGCAGATTATCCCCTGCATCTCGGCGTTACGGAGGCGGGGACGTACCATATGGCGGTAATCAAATCCTCCATTGCCATGGGGGCGCTGATATTGGATGGAATCGGCGATACATTGCGCGTATCCGTAACGGGCGACCCGGTCCAGGAGGTTTATGCGGCGCGGGATATTTTAAAGAGCTGCGGCGTTCGTAAATCAGGGGTGGAAATTATTTCCTGCCCGACATGCGGGCGCTGTACGATCGATATAGAAAAAATAGCGGAAAGCATCGAACGGTTTACCCAAAATATCAAAATCCCGCTGAAAATCGCCGTCATGGGCTGCGCGGTCAATGGACCGGGCGAGGCGCGGGAGGCAGATATCGGAATTGCCGGAGGCCGCGGGGAAGGCCTGCTGTTTGCGCATGGGGAAATTATCAAAAAAGTCGATGAATTCGATATATTGCCGGAACTGAGGCGGATGATACTGGATATTGTAGAGGAAAGGAACGAAGGACGTTGAACGCGCTTATAAAGAACCTTACAAAGGTAATTGACAAAATCAGCAAAGATAAGCGTTTTTCAAATTTAGTACAGTTTGACCGGGTGGAGTTTATTTCGGAAGAAGAGGTGCTGAAAGCCTTCTTCAAAACGTCGGAGCATCTCTCACCCTTTGATTTTTTGAAAACAAAACGGGCGCTGGAGGAATCCTGCGATGAAAAAGTAAAGGTTTCACTCGACCAGTCTCATTACGCATCGGAACTGCTTCGGGAAGAAAAAATTCTGGAGCAATACCTGAAGGATTATTTAATCCTGTCGGAACCGACGGTCATGCCCTTTATCCAGCCGGCCAAAGTAACGCCGGGGGACCGGATTTTAGAAATTTCCTGCGCAACAAAAATGGCTGAAGGCATTATCAGCACAATGAAGCTCGATACACTTGCCGAGCATTTTCTGCGCGATATATATGGTATGGAAATGGGGGTGCGTATCGGCACGGCCGAGGATACCCCCAGCGATTACGAACCTTCGCCGGAGGTGCAGAAAGCGATCAGCGCGCAAAGCGCCGCCCCGGCCAGGAAGGCCTCGCCGCGCCCTGGCGGGGGGCATGAAATGGCGCCGCCGCCCTGGGAGGCTCCGCCGGCTTCATCAGAGCCGCAGGCGCTGCCTGCCGATTTTCCAGCGGGAGAGCCTAAAAAAGCGGCTGCAGGCAGTGCTGTTACAAAAATGTGTGACCTTGCGCCCGATACGCGCGTTATGATCGAAGGCGAGGTCGTTTATACGGAGGACCGGGAGCTTAAGAACGGGGAACTTATTAAGCATAAATTTGTGCTCTCCGACTACACCTCCAGTATCACCTGCTTTTTTTTAGAGAGCAATAAATATAAGACGCGGCTTACCGCGCCTAAAAAGGGCCAATGGGTTGTCGTGACGGGTCTGTGCGCAGACGACAGCTTTGAACATGAAAAAACGGTCAAGGCCCAGAAAATTGAGAAGTCAAACCATAAAGACCGGGAAGACAAGGCTGAAGAAAAGCGCGTGGAGCTTCATGTACATACGCAGATGTCTGCCCAGGACGGCGTTTCGGACGTAAAAAAAATTGTTGCCCGCGCCGCAAAATGGGGCCATAAGGCAATCGCCATCACAGACCACGGCGTCGTACAGGCATTCCCGGATGCTGCCAATGCGGCAAAAGCAAACGGTATCCACCTGATTTACGGCGTGGAAGGCTATATGATCGACGATTCAAAGCGTATTTATGATTCGGATATACCCAAGGGGTTTCAGGATGAATATGTGGTGTTTGATATTGAAACCACCGGGCTTTCCCATATCAACTGCGATATCACGGAGATCGGCGCGGTGCGCGTTGTAAACGGGGAACTTACCGACCGGTTCCAAACCTTTGTGAAGCCCGGCGGGCCGATCCCCCCGAAAATCGTGTCATTGACGGGAATCAACGACGATATGGTGAAGGACGCGCCCCTGCCTGAGGTAGCGCTCGAGGAATTCCGGAATTTTTGCGGCGACCATGCGGTTCTTGTCGCCCACAATTCGGATTTTGATACCAAGTTTATTTTTCATAAATCAAAACAGTTTGGAATTACGTATGAAAATACGGTTGTAGATTCCCTCGCCCTGTGCCGTCTTGCGTTTCCGAAACTCAAAAACCACAAGCTGAATACGGTGGCGGCGCATCTCCATATCCCGCTTGAACATCACCGGGCCGTCAACGACGCGGTATGTACTGCCAAAATCATGCTGGAATGTTTCCGTGAATTTGAAAAACAGGACGCGCAGGATATGCACGGCGTAAACAAAATGTTTGCGGAACACGCAACCGGGAAAAATGCGAAAACCTATCATATTATTTTATTATGCAAAAATAAGCAGGGCTTAAAAAACCTTTATAAGCTCGTATCTTTTGCGCACCTTGACTATTTCCACCGCAAGCCGCGTATGCCCAAAAGTGTAATCGATGCGCACCGGGAAGGTATTATTGTCGGTTCGGCCTGCGAAGCGGGAGAGCTTTACCAGGCAATGCTGGCGGGCGCCGATGAAAAGAAATTGGAAAAGATAGCATCCTTTTATGATTACCTTGAGATACAGCCCACGGCAAACAACGAATTTATGGTGAAAAAAGGCATCCTTGCCAATAACGAAGATATCCGGCGTATCAATAAGCGAATCGTGGAACTGGGAAAGAAACTCGACAAACCGACTGTAGCGACCTGCGACGTACATTTTCTCGACCCGCATGAGGAGTATTTCCGCCGCATCATTTTCCAGATACAGGGATACGACGATACGGAGCAAGCCCCCCTCTACCTGCGGACAACAGACGAAATGCTAAAAGAGTTTGCCTATCTCGGGGAAGAAACGGCCCGTGAAGTGGTTGTGGAGAATTCAAACAAAATCGCAGACATGACGGAGGAAATCGAACTTTTCCAGTCGGAGACGGCAATGCCGAGCCTGCCGAACGCAGCGGAAAACATTACAGAGCTCGCATTTAAGACGGCAAAAGAAAAATATGGCGATCCGCTTCCCGAACTGATTGAGGCGCGCCTGAAGCGCGAACTGGATTCCATTGTTTCGCACGGATTCTCGGTCCTGTATTACAGCGCCCACCTTTTGGTGAAAAAGTCCAATGAAGACGGATACCTCGTCGGTTCGAGGGGCTCGGTCGGGTCCAGCCTTGCGGCAACTATGACGGGAATTACGGAAGTAAATCCTTTGCCGCCGCATTATGTGTGCCCGAACTGCAAACATTCCGATTTCGATATCGACAAGGAAAAATATCCCTCCGGAATCGACCTGCCCGATGCGGTATGCCCGGAATGCGGAACGAAATACCTGAAAGACGGTTATGATATCCCGTTTGAGGTTTTCCTTGGCATTGACGCGGACAAGGTGCCCGATATTGACCTGAATTTCTCGGGCGAATACCAGCCGACCGCGCATAAATATACGGAAGTGATGTTCGGCAAAGGGCATGTGTTCCGTGCGGGGACAATCAGCGCCGTAAAAGATAAAATTGCCTATGGCTATGTGAAAAAGTTCCTCGAACAAACGGGCACGCAGGCCAACGAAGCGGAGGTCAACCGCCTTGTACAGGGCGTTTCCGGCGTGAAAAAGACGACGGGGCAGCATCCCGGCGGCATTGTGATTGTGCCGCATGATATGGAGGTTTACGACTTCACGCCGGTGCAGAAACCGGCCGACTCGGCGGAGGCGGAATGGGTCACAACGCATTTCGACTTCAATTCGATGCACGACATCCTGATTAAGCTCGATATCCTCGGCCATGATGTGCCGACCATCATCAGGCTGCTGCAGGACGCGACGGGAATTGACCCGCTTACGATCCCGCTGGATGATAAGCCGACGATGAAGCTGTTCTCCGGCCTGGGAACGCTCGGTTTAAAATCCAAGGATTTGCTGGGAATAAAAACCGGGACACTCGGCATCCCGGAATTCGGCACAAAGTTTGTGCGCCAGATGCTGATGGACACGAAACCGACGACAATGTCCGAAATCGTGCGGATCAGCGGCCTGTCGCACGGCACGGACGTATGGCTCGGAAACGCGCAGGACCTGATTAAGGCCGGGACCTGTACGCTGAAGGAAGCGATTTGTACGCGCGACGACATCATGAATTACCTGGTCGATAAAGGCGTGGAGAAACGAATGGCATTCTTTATCATGGAGGCAACACGAAAAGGGAAGGTCGCAAAAAACGGCTTCACGGAGGACATGCAAAAGGCGCTTGACGACGCGCATATCGCAGACTGGTTTATCGAGTCCTGCAAAAAAATCAAATATATGTTCCCCAAAGCGCATGCCGTGGCCTATGTTATCATGGCGTACCGCATTGCCTATTGCAAGGTGCATTATCCGGAAGCGTTTTATTCGTCCTATTTTACGGTGCGTTCCAATGATTTCGACGCATCCTATGTTCTTGGCGGGATTGAGGACATTAAGAAAAATTGGCAGATAATCGAAAACAACGGAAACGCGACGGCGAACGAAAAGAACATGGCAACCATGCTCGAGGTGGCGTGTGAAATGTATTTGCGCGGATATCATTTCCTTCCGGTGGACCTCAAACGGTCGGATGCGGAAAAATTCCTGATCGAGGAAGACGGGCTGCGTTTGCCGTTCCTTTCCATTCCAAAACTGGGAGGGAATGCGGCGGCTAAAATTGTGGAAGAGCGGGAAAAAGGCGCTTTTATTTCCATAGAAGATTTACGGAAGCGGGCCAAGCTTTCCTCTTCCGTAATTGATGAAATGCAAAAAATGGGCACCCTTACGGGGCTTTCGCAAACCAACCAGCTAAGCCTTTTCGATTTTTAAGGCCGAGGTTTTGCAATTGACTATTTACCTGCACAGCTATATAATATTAGGGTGAGTTTTTTAACTGCACCTGTGCGGTTTTTCTTTATCACAGCGGACAAAGGCTTGATTTTGTCTGACAATTTAGAAGGTAGGAGGAACATTGATGAAAAAACGTAGCTTAGTCGGCATCATCGTAACATTCGTACTCATCGCTTTGTTGTGTTTTGTTGTCATCAACGGTTTCAGTGTTGGAATTTATGAAGTCAAGCCGCTCAATGGTATCCAACAGGGACTGGACCTGACAGGCGGTGTATACACCGTTTACCAGGCAACTGATACGTCGGTTGATAAGTTTGACGAAAAGATGGATGGCGCAATGCTGGTGCTCCGGGACAGGCTCGACGCAAAGGGTTTTACGGAGGCCACTGTGACCAAGCAGGGAACAGACCGGATTCGTGTGGAAATCCCGATCAACAGCACAAGCGAAATCCAGGACCCAAACGAGGTGGCGGAATTCATAGGAACGCCCGCTAAACTGGAATTTGTGGACCCGAATGGAAATACGGTCCTGGAGGGAAGCGATATCGCGAGCGCACAGGCGGGGCAAAATCCCCAGACGCTCGAGTATGTCGTAAGCTTTGAACTGACGCCGTCCGGCACCGAAAAATTCGCCGCCGCCACGGAAGAATTCCTGAACCAAACGATTTCAATTACAATCGACGGGGAAACGATTTCGGCTCCCAAGGTCAACAGTGTAATTGCAAACGGGAAAGGCGAGATTACCGGAAGCTTTACGGCGGAAAGCGCCCAGAACCTTGCAATGCAGATTGAAAGCGGTGCGCTGCCGCTTGATTTACAGGAAATCGAAGTCCGGTCCATCAGTGCGACCCTCGGTGCGGGCGCGCTGCAAAACAGCATCCTTGCAGGCCTTATCGGCCTTGCAATCCTATTCCTGTTCATACTGATTTATTACAGGCTGCCGGGCCTTGTGGCTTGTATGGCGCTTGTCGTGTACGTATGCTTTGTGCTCCTGCTTCTTGGAAGCGTTCCGGGCGTGCAGCTTACGCTCCCGGGTATCGCGGGTATTATCCTTGGTATCGGAATGGCGGTCGACGCGAACGTCATCATATTTGAACGCTTCAAGGAAGAGTTCCGGACGGGCAAAACACTACGGACTTCTTTTAACGGAGGCTTCCAGAAAGCGTTTGTAACGATCCTTGACTCCAATATCACAACGCTGATTTGCGCAATTGTGCTTGCGGCATTTGGGACCGGCACGCTTAAGAGCTTTGCATATACGCTGATTATCAGTATCATCGTATCCATGATTTCGGCACTTGTCATTACGCGGGGAATCCTTAAGATGTTTATCAATCTGAACATCAAAAATCCCAATGTATTTATGGCGAAGGCAAAGCAGCTTCGCGAAGCTGCCAAGGCGGCAAAAGAAGGAGGTGGCGCGCAGTGATTACGAAACACTTCAAAAAGTTTTTGATTATTCCAATTATTATCATCGTACTGGGAATCATCTTTGGCGTCATCAACGGCGGCCTCAACCTCGGCATTGACTTCACGGGCGGCAGCATCGTGTCCGTTGATTTCAAGGGCGATTTTGATACGGATGTGGTGCAAAAGGCACTCGATAATAACGGGATGGGCGATTCGCCGATTGTAAAAGCGGGCGAAGGATATACGCAGGCTGAAATTCGCATGCGCACGCTTGATACGGATGAATTGCAGTCCACAACAAACGACGCAATCCTGTCGGATATCCGGCAGACCTATCCGGACGCGGAAATTGTATCGGTCGATAAGGTTGGCGGCGTCGCCAGCGCGGAACTGGTTCGCAATGCATTCCTTGCGGTTGCAATCGCGTGCGGCCTGATGCTGATTTACATTTGGATCAGGTTCCAGCTCTATAACGGTATCAGCGCGGTTATCATGCTGATCCACGATGTCGGCATCATGATTGCCATCATGTGCATCCTGCAAATCCAGATCAACAGCGCGTTCATTGCGGCGTGCCTGACGATTATCGGGTATTCCATCAACAATACGATCGTTGTATTCGACCGCGTCAGGGATAACCTCAAGGTGATGGGCACCAAGCGTTTCACACGGGCGGAAATTGCCGATACGAGCATCAAGGAAACGCTTACGCGTACGATTAATACATCGGTGACAACGCTGATTATGATCGTCTGCCTGTACATTTTCGGCGTCCCGACAATTAAGGAATTCTCATTCCCGATCATTGTGGGCCTGTTGGCGGGCGTGTATTCATCCGTGGTTCTTGCAGCGCCGATGTGGGCGGTTCTTGCGGATCATTTCGACAAGAAAAAGAAACAGGGCGTCAAAGCAAAAGCGAAGCCCAAGAAAAAAGCCGCCAAGGCATAACCCCGGCCGTACATGCATATAATGTTGTGCAGAAGGCTGGTGTGGTACAAAAAATAAAAAAGACCTCCTGTGAGGAGGTCTTTTTTCTAAGGGGACAATATGAGGTATATCTTAAAACAAAAGCCTCAAGTGAATAACGACCCGCTGGCAATTGACGGTTTACGCAAAAGTTTGAAATTGTCAAAGCTGACAGCTTCGCTTTTATGTGCACGGGGAATCGAAGACCCGGAGGAAGCCCGTGCCTTCCTGAATCCGGATGCCGGTCAATTGAACGATCCGTTTCTATTCGCTGATATGCGCGATGCCGTAAGCACGGTAAAACATACCATCGCAACCAAGGGAAAAATTTGCGTATACGGGGATTACGATGCAGACGGAATTTCCGCAAGCGCGATCCTTTATAAGACATTGAGCCAAATGGGCGCAAAGGTGGAGGTGTTCCTCCCGAACCGAATGGAGCACGGCTATGGGCTTACGATGGAAAACGTCGAGCGGCTCAAGGGGATTTCCCTGCTGATTACCGTGGACTGCGGAATCACAAGTACACAGGAAATAGAATGTGCGCGGGAGATGGGAATGGCGACAATTTTGACCGATCACCACGAATGCCCGCATATCCTGCCAAAAGCGGATTACATTTTGAACCCCAAACGTCCGGGCGAGGCCTACCCCTTTGATTCTCTTTGCGGGGCCGGAGTGGCGTTTAAATTTTCACAGGCATTAATTGGCGACGCGGCCCTTGAAATGATCGACGTTGCGGCCCTTGCAACCATTGCGGACATCGTCCCCCTGTTGGGTGAAAACCGTGCCATTGCGGCGCTCGGCCTGCGGCGGCTCAATGAAGACCCGAACCCCGGGATCGGCGCGCTTGTGAAAAAAGCGTGCACCAAACGGGTCGCAAATATAGACGCGCAAACCGTATCGTTTGTCCTTGCGCCGCGCATCAATGCCGCCGGCCGGATTTCCACGGCCAAGGTCGCTTTCGAACTCCTGACGGAAAACGACGCGGGAAAGCTTGAACAACTCGCGGAAGAGCTTTGCACCCTCAACACAGACAGGCAGCAGCGGCAGGAGAAGGTAGTTGCAGAGGCTATGCAAATGCAGGAAGAAAGCGGCGCGCCGGACCATAAAATTATTGTGCTGTATAAACAGGATTGGGATATTGGCATCGTTGGGCTGGCAGCTTCCAAGGTCTCCGAACGGTATGTAAAGCCCACCATCCTCCTCGGGGAATCCGAGCCGGGAATTTATACCGGTTCCGCGCGCAGCATTCCCGGCGTCAATATTTATGAAGCGCTGAATTCCCAGGCGAAGCTGTATGAAAAATTCGGCGGCCATGCGGGCGCCGCAGGGCTTACAATCAGGGAAGACCGCCTTCCGCAGCTTATCCACCGCCTGAATGAATTTTTAAAGGAACATTATGACGAAGAAGTATTCAGGCCCCTTAAAACCTATGACCTTCGGATTGCCCCGGCCGAGATATCGAATTCGCTGATTTCAGAATTTGAAATGCTCCGTCCGTTTGGCTTTAAAAACGAGCAGGTTGAACTGCTGGTTGATGGCGCGCATATCGAGGACATCCGTTCGATCGGTGAAGATAAGCATGCCAAATTCCGGATTTCCAAGGGAGGAAAGAGCGTAAATGCCGTTATTTTCGGCACGCAGGCCGCGGAGGTGCCCGGCCGCGCCGACGTTGTGGGAACGCTTAATGTTAATACGTTTGACATGAAACCCCAGATGATTGTGAATACCCTTTCCTATGATGAATCCCCATTGCAAAAGGTGAAGCGGGCGCGTGCACATCTGGGAAAAGCAGGGCAGCCCGGAGAGGCCGACAGGAACGCCTATTTCATTTGCCGGGAAAAATTACTCGAGGTCTATGCCGTCTTGAAAAACATCGAGGCCAAGCGGATTTCATTCCAGGATGAAGGACAGCTTGCACAGTTTGTGGAAAAATATGCCGCCGGACTCACGGAAGAAAAGGTTGCGTTTGCCCTGGTTGTGTTTGAGGAAATAGGTTTGCTAGAAATACAAAAAAATGATAAAATACACATTGTGATACATGCCGGAAAGCGTGAGCTTTCCAAGAGCGCGGTATATCAAATGTATGTTTCGGGGGAGAATTGAGATGGATTTAAAAACAAAAATAAGGAATATAGAGGATTTCCCGGAAAAGGGTGTAATTTTTCGCGATATTACGACGCTGATTAAAGACCCGGAAGCGTTCGGCTACGTGACGGATACGCTGGCAAACCGCGTGCGGGAGCAGGAGGTCGATATGATTGTCGTGCTCGATGCCCGGGGGTTTCTATTTGGCTCTCCCGTTGCCTACCTGCTCAAAAAAGGGATTGTCCCGGTACGCAAAAAAGGAAAATTGCCGGCGGATGTTTATCAGGTAGAATATCAGCTAGAATATGGGACAGGACAGCTTGAAATGCATAAAGATGCGATTAAAAAAGGGATGCGCGTCGCTGTTTTTGATGATCTGCTTGCAACAGGCGGGACGGCCAAGGCTGCGTGCGAGCTCGTGGAGCTTGCGGGCGCAAAGGTTGTTTCCCTGAATTTTGTGATCGAACTCACAGACCTTGGCGGAAGAAGCGCCCTTGACGGGTACGACGTGTTTTCCTTGGTACAATATTGATTGGGAGATAGTTTGGGTGTCGGAATACTATAACGATTTTATCAGGCGGCATAAGCTTGAAGATGATCCAATGCTGGAAAAAGCGTTTGTGATGGCGGAGAAAGCCCATGCGGGGCAGCTTCGTCATTCCGGCGAGCCTTTTTTTACGCATCCCCTCGCGGTTGCCGATATCGTTGCAGACCTCGGCCTTGATAATACGACGATTATTGCCACGATCCTCCACGACGCGGTAGAGGATACACAGCTTACCACGGAAGACATCGGGCGCGAATTCACGCCTGAGATTGCGAAACTTGTCGACGGGGTTACCAAACTCAATAATTACGATTTTAAAACGCGCGAAGAGCAGCAGTGGGAAAGCCTTCGGAAAATGTTCCTTGCAATGGCCTCCGATATCCGGGTTGTCATTATCAAACTGGCTGACCGGCTGCACAATATGCGCACGCTGAAATACCAGTCTGAAAATAAGCAAATCGAAAAAGCGACGGAAACGCTTGAAATTTATGCGCCGCTTGCGCACCGCCTCGGCATCAGCGCAATTCAATGGGAACTGGAAGATTTGTCGCTGAAATTCCTGCATCCGGATGAATACTTTGAAATTGCGAATAAAATCGCGTCGACGCGCGAGGAACGCGAGAAACAAATCAATTCGGTCATTGTAAAGCTGGAAGACAAGCTTGCGGAAATGAAAATCAAGGCGGAGATAGAAGGCAGGCCCAAGCACATCTACAGCATTTACAAAAAGATGCGTGAAAAGCATAAGGTCTTTGAAGAGGTTTACGATCTTATCGCAATCCGCATCATTGTATCGAGCATCAAGGATTGTTACGGCGTGCTGGGAATCGTGCACACAATGTGGAAGCCTATTCCATTGCGCTTTAAAGACTATATCGCGGTGCCCAAGCAGAATATGTACCAGTCTTTGCATACGACGCTTCTCGGCGAGGACGGGAAACCGTTTGAAGTGCAGATTCGCACATACGATATGCACCGGACGGCGGAATATGGAATTGCCGCGCATTGGAAGTATAAAGAAGGCGGAAAAGAATCCGGTATGGATTCCAAGCTTGCTTGGCTGCGTGAACTGATGGAATGGCAGAACGACCTCAAGGACTCCCGGGAATTTATGGAGACGCTCAAGGTCGACCTGTTTGCGGACAATGTATTCGTATTTACGCCCAAGGGCGATGTAAAGGATTTTGTCGCGGGGGCGACACCGCTTGATTTTGCATACAGCGTCCACAGTGCCATTGGCAACAAATGCGTAGGCGCGAAGATAAACGGCAAGATCGTACCTCTCGACTATAAGCTGCGGACGGGGGATATTGTCGAAATTATCACCTCGAATTCGGCGACGCCAAGCAGGGATTGGCTGAAATTTGTCAAGACCGCGCAGGCGCGGAGTAAAATTAAGCAGTGGTTTAAAAAGCAGCTGAAAGAAGAAAATATCGTTAAAGGCCGCGAAATGCTGGAAAAGGAAGCGAAACGGCAGGGATATAACCTGTACGAACAGCTCCTGAAGCCGGACTGGCTGAGCGTTCTTTATAAGCGGTTTACGCTGAATTCGCAGGACGATATGTTCGCGGCAATCGGTTACGGCGCCCTGTCTGCCAACCAGATTCTTTCCAAGTTGGTTGAGCAGTACAAAATGGCCAATAAGATTGACTCCGGCTCGGAAGAGCTGAAGATCGTAAAGCGCAGCGGAAAGGGAGCGGAGGAGGATATCACCGTAGAAGGCAACACGGGCCTTGCGGTACGTTTCGCAAAATGCTGCAATCCCGTTCCCGGGGACGATATTGTCGGATATATTACGCGCGGGCGCGGCGTATGCGTCCACACCAAGGAGTGCAAGAATCTACTGAATGTAGATAAGGAACGCCTGATTGAAGTCGCCTGGGCGGGAGACCAGACGACCTCTTACAATGTTGAAATCCAGATCGTGGCGGATGACCGTTCGGGGCTGATGGTGGAAATTGCCCAGGCAATGTATAATATGGGGCGGGATATCACCGCCATCAACGCGCATTCCGCCAAAAATGGCGTCGCCACCATTTCCCTGCGTTCCAACATCACCTCGGTGCAGGATTTGAACGACCTGATGAATAAGCTAAAGGCCCTAAAAGGCGTGCGGGACGTATTCCGCGTGAATTACTAAAGGGGCAAAGCAATGCGGGCTGTGGTTCAACGGGTAAAAAACGCTTCTGTTTCCACAGAAGGAAAAACAGTTGGCCGGATTGGCACGGGGCTTCTTGTGCTGCTGGGAATTTCCGCGGAAGATACGGAAAAGGATATGGAGTACATTGCGGAAAAATGCGTCAACCTGCGTATCTTTGAGGATTCGTCCGGCGTCATGAACCTTTCCGTGAAAGAGATTGCCGGGGAGATACTCGTTGTTTCCCAGTTCACGCTTTACGGGGACGCGCGCAAGGGCAGGCGGCCGAGCTATATCCGCGCCGCATCTCCGGACTCGGCGCGTGATTTGTTTGAAAAATGCGTCTATGTATTCCGGGAAAAATATGAAAAAATACAAACTGGAAAATTTCAGGCGGAAATGCAGGTTTCCCTCGTAAACGATGGACCTGTAACGATTCTGCTCGACAGTAAAAGGGAATTTTGATATGAAGGTAATTCCGGTAACGACGGGCGCTTTGCTCGAAAATGCGTATATTGCAGCAGATGAAGAAGCCAAAGAGGCTATCGTGATCGATCCGGGGGACGATGCCCGGGAAATCGAAGAACAGCTTGACCGTCTCGGGCTTGGGGTTGCGTATATTCTCCTGACGCATGGCCATGCCGATCATATCGGCGCGGTGGAGGAACTGAAAAACCGCTATCATGCAAAGGTCGCAATCCATGCAGGGGATGCGGAAATGCTCGTTTCCGCCCGTTCCAACCTTTCGGGCCTCATGGGGAATCCGTTCAGCATCGGCCCGGCGGATATTTTGCTGGAAGACGGCGATATGGTTGAAGCAGGAAACCTTGCTTTGCGTGTCCTCCATACGCCGGGGCATTCACCGGGAAGCGTTTGCTTCCTGAGAGACGGTGTGATTTTTTCCGGCGACACCCTGTTCGAAGGGTCCATTGGCCGGACAGATTTTCCGGGAAGCAGCATGGAGGCCATGAGGGATTCCCTGAAGCGTTTAAAAGAACTCGAAGGGGATTATGACGTCTATCCCGGCCACGGCGCCCCGACCACGCTCGCGCAGGAAAAAGCAATGAATCCATATATGGGATGGTAACCAATGTTCTCACTTTATACGGAAACGCCTTCATTTTTTAACGACATCTGCGAGGAAATCCGGCTGTTTCTGCCCGAAGAAAAACGCATCATACAGCTTGAACATAAAAACGATATGAATGCCGGCGAAGTGCTGAGGCATTTTTTTTGGCAGGATGAAACCGGCTGGCACAACCGGGCGGAATACTATACCGCAGGCAGCCGGAGCGCCGCAATCGAAGAACAGCCGGAGTTTACGGACGATCATGGGAATACGGTCGATATCACGGCGCCCACCCTGCTTGCAAAGAAGCTGAAAAAGCATGCCGTAAAACAGCTTATCTACCGTGTTATGCAAGAGGTCTGCCCAAAAAATATGCCGTGGGGTTCGCTTACGGGAATTCGCCCCACAAAGCTTTTCCGTGAACTTTCAAAACAACATGGCACGGAATGGGCGCATCGCATTTTTACGGAACGTTATTGTGTCTCGGAGCCAAAAACGCAGCTTGCCGAAACGATCTGCCGTGTGCAGGAGCCTTTTTTGAAGAATTCAGGAACGCGGGACCTTGATATTTATATCGGGATTCCGTTCTGTGTTTCGAGATGCAAATATTGCTCCTTTATTTCGCGCGACCTGAAATTTAACGAGACCATCAAGGATCAATATCTTCCATGCCTGATGCACGAACTGGACGGCATGGAGGAGGTTTTCCCAAAATACCGCATCCGCTCCGTATATATTGGGGGCGGGACGCCAACCGCGCTCAATGACCATGACCTTGAAACAGTGCTCAAAAAGGTAAGCGGCCTTTTTCCGGAACGGATCGAGTTTACGGTGGAAGCGGGCCGGCCGGATACGGTAACCCCGGAAAAACTCCGCATTTTGAAAGATTATGGAGTGGAACGGATAAGCATCAATGCCCAGACGACAAACGACAGGACGCTGGAATTGATCGGACGGAACCATACGTCGGAAGAATTCAGGCGCGCTTTTTCGCTCGCGAACAAGGCTGGATTCAAAAACATCAATACCGATATTATCTTGGGGCTGCCCTGTGAAACGGTCCGGGATGTGAAAAAGACGCTCACGGATATCATGGAATTCGCCCCGTCCAATGTGACGGTGCATACATTGGCGATCAAGCAGTCTTCCGCATTCGCGGAGGAACGGCAGAACGATCTTCCGGGGCCCGGAATCGTTACGGAAATGGTGGAATTTTCGCAGGAATTCCTTTTTACAGCCGGGTATCTGCCATACTACCTTTACCGCCAGAAATACATGAGCGGCAACCTTGAAAATGTCGGCTTTGCAAAACCGGGCGCGGAATGTATTTACAATATCGATATTATGGAAGAAACGGTAAGCAACCTCGCGTTCGGAGCGGGCGGGATTTCCAAAAAGCTGTTTCCGGAGCAAAACCTTATCAAGCGCGCGCCGAATGTCAAAGATTTGAAAAATTATATCGACCGTACGGATGAAATGATACGGCGCAAAAAAGAGCTGTTTTGAAGCGGCCGAAAGTCCCGGGTTTTGTTGACACTCCCGTCTTTTCCCGCTATAATAAAACCAATTGGAAAAGGCGATGAGATGGAGAGTAACCGTAAGCCTTGCGGAAAGAGAGCGGCCGCCGCGGCTGGAAGCGGCTGTGCGTTTAAGATACGGCGAAAAACACCATAGAGCTTCCGCTGTGAAAGCAATTTGCAATTAGCTGCGGGCGCGGGCCGGCGTTATTGGCAAGAGCGGAGAAACTTGTTTCTCAACATGGGTGGTACCGCGGATTCAAACTTCGTCCCTGTCTGTTTCAGGACGTTGTTTTTTTATGCTTTACATCGTTTTAAATACAGGAGGTAACTGTAACGTGGCAGTAAGGGCGCCAAAAGGAACAAAAGATGTTCTCCCGCAGGAGAGCTATAAATGGCAATATATCGAAAATCTTGTGCGGAACATTACCGCGCTTGCCGGGTACCGGGAAATCCGCACGCCCATTTTTGAACATACCGAGCTTTTCCTGCGCGGTGTGGGTGATACCACGGATATTGTCCAGAAGGAGATGTATACCTTCAATGATAAGGGCAACCGTTCCATTACGCTCCGTCCGGAAGGGACGGCGGGCGTGGTGCGTGCATTCCTTGAAGGGGGCCTGCCGTCAAATGCCCAGCCGACGAAGATGTATTACCTGAGCGCACCCGTGTTCCGGTATGAAAAACCACAGTCCGGGCGGCTGCGCGAACATCACCAGTTTGGCGTGGAGGTGTTCGGCGCCCCGGAGGCGAGCATCGATGCGGAAGTAATTAATATCGCGCTTACGCTTCTCGGGGAACTGGGCCTGAAAAACCTGCGGCTCAATATCAACAGCATCGGATGCGAAAAGTGCCGGCCCGGGTATAATGAGCTGCTAAAGGAATACCTGCACGGGCATGCAGGCGAACTGTGCGAGTCCTGTAACGAGCGTATGGACCGCAATCCGTTGCGTGCGCTCGATTGTAAGGAAGAGGGCTGCCAGACGGTCGTGAAAAATGCGCCGCTTATGATCGACCATCTGTGCGAGGAGTGCTCCGCGCATTTTGAAGCGCTGAAAAAGTACCTGGATGCACTTGGCATTCAGTATGCGGTCAATCCGTTTATTGTGCGCGGCCTTGACTATTACACCAAGACCGTTTTTGAAATTATTTCCGACAGCATCGGCGCGCAGGGAACGGTGTGCGGGGGCGGACGGTACGATAAACTGGTAAAACAGGTCGGCGGGCCGGACCTCCCGGGGATCGGTTTTGGTATGGGCATTGAACGCCTTTTGCTTGTCATGGAAAACGAGGGAATTGAAATTGAGCGCCCCGCGCTTACCGACATATTCCTGTGTACGCATGGGGAAGAGGCGCGTCTGCGGGCGGCACAGCTGGTACGCGACCTGCGCCGCGGGGGAGTAAAAGCGGATATGGACCACTGTGCGCGCAGTATCAAGGCGCAGTTTAAATATGCGGATAAAATTGGCGCCAAATTCGTCGGGGTCATCGGGGAGACCGAGCTCGCGGAAGGAACGGTTGTCCTGAAAACAATGGCAACCGGGGAAGAGCGCGCCATACGTCAGGATGAAATCAAAAAATTGATATAAAGAATTATTATTTCGGGAGAGGAAATTATGGGAGAATTTTTAGGCGATTGGAAACGCACCGCGCTGTGCGCGGAATTTACGACGGACGACATCGGCAGGGAAGTAACGCTGATGGGATGGGCGGATACGCGCCGCGACCTTGGCGGCCTTGTGTTTGTCGACCTGCGCGACCGTTCGGGAATTATGCAGGTTGTATTTGACGAGTCCATGTTTGAAGGAGACTTTGACCAGGTCGGAAGCATCCGCAGTGAATTCGTGCTTGCGGTGAAGGGCAAAATTGTAGAGCGTTCGGAAGATACGGTTAATCCGAAGCTGCCCACCGGCCTCATTGAGGTAAAGGTGCGGGAATTGAAGATTTTAAGCAAGGCAGAGACGCCTCCGTTTGAGATTGAAGACGGCAGCAAGGTGCGTGAAGAACTGCGGCTGAAATACCGCTACCTTGACCTGCGCCGCCCGGAAATGCAAAAAAACCTGATGCTGCGCAATAAAATTGCGAATTCCGCGCGGGCCTACCTGACGGAAAACGGTTTTCTTGATATTGAAACGCCGATGCTGCAAAAAAGCACGCCGGAAGGGGCGAGGGACTACCTGGTTCCGTCCCGCATTCATCCGGGCTGCTTCTATGCGCTCCCGCAGTCCCCGCAGCTTTTTAAACAGATACTCATGATTTCGGGCTACGACCGTTATTTCCAGATTACCAAGTGCTTCCGCGACGAAGATTTGCGTGCAGACCGCCAGCCAGAATTCACGCAGATCGATACGGAAATGTCCTTTGTGGACGCGGACGACGTCATGGCGGTGCACGAAGGCCTGCTGCAGCGGGTGTTCAGGGATGTCCTCGGCATTGACGTGAAGCTTCCCCTGAAACGTCTTTCCTATCAGGAGGCAATGGACCGCTTCGGAAGCGATAAGCCGGATACGCGCTTTGGCCTCGAACTCAAAGATGTAAGCGATATTGTCGCGGGCAGTGAATTTAAAGTGTTCAGCTCCGTTGTGAAGAACGGCGGCAGCGTACGCGCGATCAATGCAAAGGGCTGTGCAAATATCCTTGCGCGCCGTGAAATCGATGCGCTGGTGGATTTTGTTAAAATCTACGGCGCAAAGGGCATGGCATGGATTTCCATTCGCGAGGACGGCCTCAATTCGCCGATCACAAAGTTTATGACGCAGGAAGAAATCGACGGGATTATGGAACGCCTGGACGGTAAGGTCGGCGATATCCTGTTCTTTGTCGGCGACAAAAATTCCGTTGTCTATGATTCGCTTGGCGCGCTGCGCCTGAAGCTGGCCGAAAAGCTCGGGCTGATCGGGGAAAACACGTGGGACCTCCTGTGGGTAACCGAATTCCCGCTGTTCGAGTACAGTGAGGAAGAAAAGCGCTATGTGGCAAAGCACCATCCGTTCACGTCCCCCATGGATGAAGATATCGATAAGGTGACGAGCGATCCCGAGCACGCACGGGCAAAGGCATATGATATCGTCCTCAACGGAAACGAGATCGGCGGCGGCAGCATCAGGATTCACAGCACCGAGTTGCAGGAAAAGATGTTTGAGGCGCTTGGCTTCTCAAAAGAAGACGCGTGGGAGCGCTTTGGCTTCCTTTTGGAGGCGCTTAAATACGGTACGCCGCCGCACGGCGGGCTTGCCTATGGCCTTGACCGCCTGGCGATGCTGATGGCGGGCGTAGAGTCGATTCGTGACGTAATCGCGTTCCCCAAGGTGCAGAATGCGTCAGACCTGATGTCCAAAGCGCCCGACACAGTGGATAAAAAGCAGCTGCGGGAGCTGCATATCAAGGTAGATGAAGACTGATGCTTGACGATTCCAGGACGGTTGCATTGATCGGCAAAGAGGCGGCTGCGCGGCTGCGCGCATCGGCCGTCGCCGTATTCGGAATCGGCGGGGTCGGCTCGTTTGCGGCGGAAGCGCTTGCGCGGGCGGGCGTGGGTACGCTGTACCTGATCGATAACGATGTGGTGAAACCGTCCAACTGCAACCGCCAGCTTGTGGCGCTTTCCTCCACGATTGGCAGGAAAAAAGTGGATGTGATGGCGGAACGGGCCCGCGATATAAATCCCAATGTGAATGTCGTTGCCTGTGATTGTTTTTACGATGAAACCACTGCCGGTGAACTTTTCGCGCCGGGGTTTGACTTTGTTATTGATGCAATCGACAGCCTGAAATCAAAGGAAAACCTGATTTTAAACTGTGCCGAACGGGAAATTGAAATCATTTCCTCTATGGGCGCGGGCAACAAATTGCATCCGGAGCGTTTTGCCATAATGGATATATTCCAGACAACGTGCGACCCAATCGCGAAGATATTGCGAAAACGGCTGCGCGAGGCGGGAATAGGAAAGCTCAAGGTGGTATGCTCGGACGAGCTTCCGCATAAAGTGATGGTAAGTGAAGATGGGAAAAATGTGCCGGCCAGCATTTCGTTTGTTCCCTCTGTATGCGGGCTCCTTATGGCCGGTGAGGCAATACGGCAATTGGCAGGTGTGGGAGAATGAATGAATCGGGCCTTGTAACGAAAATAGCGGGCGATACGGCATACGTTTTATTTGAACGCACCTCCGCATGTTCCAAATGCGGGGCATGCGGCATGCTCAGCGGGCAAAACGATATCACCGTTACAATGAAAAACCTGCTGCATGCGCGGGAAGGGGAGCGGGTCGAGGTTCAGTTTACAACCAAAAACGCGCTCCAGTCATCGGCGATCGCATACATTTTCCCGTTGCTGATGCTCTTTTTCGGCGTATGGCTTGGGTATGTTATCCCACAGGATGTTTTCCCGGTCAGGGATGCGCTCGCCGCAATCCTTGGGATCGTCTTTGCCGCCGCCGCATTTTTGATCCTGAAGCTGTTAAACCCATATTTTAAAAAGAAGTTTGCAAACGTATATACGATGACAAAAATCATTGAGGAAAGCGAGCAAAAATAAGTGTTCCTGAAACGCATCGAACTCAACGGGTTCAAATCCTTCTGCAACAAGAAGGAAATTATTATCAATAAGGGAATCACGGGCGTGGTCGGGCCGAACGGCAGCGGCAAAAGCAATATAGCCGACGCCATGCGTTGGGTGCTCGGGGAACAGAGCTCGAGGAACCTGCGCGGCACGAGTATGCAGGATGTAATTTTTAACGGCACGCAAACGCGCAGTAAAAAAGGCTACTGTGAGGTTGCGCTTATTTTTGACAACTCGGATATGCGCATCAAATCCGAGTATACGGAGATTGCGGTGCGCCGCAAAATGTACCGCTCCGGGGAAAGCGAATATTCCATCAATAACACCAGCTGCCGCCTGAAGGATATCCTGGAGCTGTTCCGCGATACGGGCATCGGGAAAGAAGGATATTCCATTATCGGCCAGGGAAAAATCGACGAAATCCTGACGAGCAAGGCCACCGACCGCCGGAAGGTGTTCGAGGAAGCGGCGGGCATCATGAAATACCGCGTCCGGAAAGAGGAAGCGGAACGCAACCTTCGCAAAACCAACGATAACATTACGCGGATTGACGATATTATTTCAGAACTTTCTTCACAAATCGAGCCGCTCGAAAAGCAGATGAATGAAGCGCGTGATTACCTTACGCTCCGCGACCGCTTAAAAGAACTGGAAATTAACCTTTACCTGTACCAATACGACCGGACCGGCGAACGCATCACAAAAACGGAAGAACAGGTTCGCGAGAACGAACAGGAATTCCAAGACCTGACAGAGCAGATTGCACAGGAGGGCGCACGGGTCCAGGAGATAAAAAAGCAGCTCAATCAGCTTCAGGATGAGATCGAAACGCAAAATGCGCGTCTTGGCGAACGGATGAGCGAGCAGGAGCGCCTCAAGGGCTCTCTTAATCTGCTGGAAGAAAAAGAAAATACAAATCAGCGCGCCATGCGCGAAAATTATGAAAAACGTGATGCATACGAGGCGCAGATTGCGGAAAGCGAGCAAAAGCTCCGGGAACTGAATATCCAGGTCAATGAGAAAAATGCCGCGATCGATGAAAAGTATGCGGAAATCCTAACTCTGCGCGCCCAAATCGAGGAAGTTTCCGGGAAATCCGGCGATGTGCAGGAGGGAATTGATTCCGTACGCGCGGAAGTGGAAAGCGCCCGTACGGCGTTGCAGACAATGCTGATTGACCTCAATGAAAAGCAGGTCAAGGCAGAGGTGCTTGGCCAGAAAAAGGAACAGGCACAGGCGGAAATAGAACGCCACGACGCATATATTTCACAGCTTCGGCAAACGGCGGAAACGCTCGAACGTGAAGCCGGGGAGTGCGACCGCAAAAGCGCGGGCCTGCGCTCCGCAATGAATGAAGCGGCGCAGGCAATCAGGGATTTACAGGCAGAACAGGCGCAAGCGGAAAAGAAGGCTTCCGATACGGCGCGCTGCCTGAGCGAGGATGAATCGCGCCTGAAGCTTTTAAACGATATGCGCGACGAATACGAGGGATATTTTGACAGTGTCCGCTCGCTTTTTAAGGCGGCTAAAAGCGCCCCGGATATTGCGCATAAAATCAAAGGCGTGCTCGCCGAACTGGTCGACGTTCCCAAAAAATATGAAACGCCAATCGAAGTGATCCTTGGCAACGCTCTGCAAAATGTAGTGGTGGAAAATGATACGGACGCAAAGGATATCATTTCTTTCCTGCGCAAAAATAATCTGGGCCGTGTCACTTTTCTGCCCACAAAATCGCTTAAAGTCCGCACCCTGCAAAAGGATGAAAAATCTTTCCTCAATATGGACGGGGTAGAGTGTATTGCCAGCGAAGCAATCAGCTGTGCGGACGCGGTGCGCCCGGCAGTTGACTTTCTGCTTGCCCGCACGGTAATTGTGCGCGATATGGACAGCGCGATTGCGCTGATGCGTAAAACGGATTATGCTTTCCGAGCGGTTACAATGGATGGAGACTTCATAAAACCGGGCGGAGTCATTACGGGCGGGAGCCTGAAAAAGAACAATACCGGTCTCCTCTCGCGCAGGCGTATGGCGCAGGAACTTAAGGAAAATGTAACGGAAAACCGCAAACTGCTTGCGAAATGGAATGCCGAACTTACGGAGTGCCGGGAAAAGGGCGAGGCTGCCCAGCGCTTGCAGCAGGAAACACTGCAAAAGCTGCGCGACCAGGAAATTAAAACCGCGGAGGCAAAACAAAAATTCCAGGCTGCCCGGGATACGTTTGCGAATAGTGAACAGGTTACCGTCGGGCTTACAGACAGGCTGGCGGAAGCGGAAGCCGAATACGAACAGATGAAAGCGGCAACCGGGGCGCTGCAGAAAGATACGGCGCAGGCACAGGAGGATTTTGAAGCGCTCAAGGCGCGCCTTGAAGAAGCGGAATCGCGCGCCGCAGGAGTGGCGGCCCAGACGTCGGAAATCAAGGATACCCTTTCCGCACAGGAGCTTCGCCAGTCGGAGCTTGCGAACGAGAAAAATATCCTTTTGCGCGAGGCGGAGCACTTGCGTGCTTCGATTGCCCAGGCAAAGGACGGTCTCGGGCAGATGCAGCAAAATAATGATACGCTCTCGGCAGAAATGAAGGAACTGACCCATTCCAAGGCGGAACTCCGCGGACAACTCGACGAAATCCTCGAGCGGGTACGGCAGGCGGGGGAGGAAGCGCGCGCCAAGCTTTTGCAAAGGGACGAATGGAATGCGCAGGTAGAGCAATCCGCCGAAAAGGTAGAGGAACTTAACGCGCAGAAAGACCTGTTGATCGAACAAAAATATAAATTTATTGCGAACCGGGAAAAGCTCGAATTATCACGCGAAAACTACCAGAATAAGTTGTGGGAGGATTATGGCCTGACTTATGCAAACGCGCTTCCATTTCGCAGGGAAGAGTTTGCCTATCAGGCAGGCGTACGGGAAATCGACGGAATCCGTGAACGTATCCGCGAAATGGGCGCGGTAAATCCGAATGCCATTGAGGATTACACGCGCGTGCGCGAACGGTACGACAATCTTGTACTCCAGCGGGAAGACCTGATTGCGGCAGGAAATGACCTGCAGGTTGTGATTGACGGCCTTTTGTCGGGAATGAAGGAAAGTTTCCGCGAAAAATTCGCCATGATTAATGAGAACTTCCAGAAAACGTTCCACGATCTCTTTGGCGGCGGACATGCCCGGCTTGAGCTGGGTGAAGGGGACATTATGGAGTGCGGTGTGGAAATCATCGCGGAACCCCCCGGCAAAAAGCTCCAGAATATCAGCCTCTTATCCGGCGGGGAAAAGGCGCTTACGGCAATTGCGCTTTTATTTGCAATGCTGAATATTAATCCTTCCCCGATTTGCCTTCTTGACGAGATCGACGCGCCGCTCGACGATGCAAACGTGATTCGGTTTTCAGAATATCTGCAAACCCTTTCAAAAGAGCTGCAATTCATTGTCATTACGCACAGGAAGCCGTCTATGGCAATCTGTGATACGCTTTACGGTATTGCAATGCAGGAGAA
This sequence comes from Christensenella intestinihominis, assembly GCF_001678845.1. Taxonomy (GTDB): domain Bacteria; phylum Bacillota; class Clostridia; order Christensenellales; family Christensenellaceae; genus Christensenella; species Christensenella intestinihominis. The sequence continues at coordinate 285,293 of NZ_MAIQ01000001.1, read as the reverse complement.
GGGCGTTTCAGATATCGTATCGGTAGAACTTTAAGAGACAAGGGAGAAATTTCAAAATGGGATTTTTTGATAAGCTTAAGGAACGTGTAAACAAAACGCGTGAGAATTTTTCGGCAAAGGTAAACAATGTCATTAAGAATTTCCGCAAGGTGGACGAGGACTTCTTTGAAGAACTGGAAGAAGCACTGATCCTTTCGGATATTGGCTATGCGACGACGGAAAAGGTAGTCGAATCGCTGCGGGACCAGGTAAAGGAGAACAAGGTCTCCGATTCCGCAGAAATCAAGGATATGCTTGTGGACATCCTTGCGGATTATATGAGCGCCCCGCCTCTCGAAATCAGGAAGCCGACCGTAATGCTCATTGTGGGCGTAAACGGCGTAGGTAAAACCACCGCCATCGGCAAGCTGACCAACTACTATAACGCACAAGGGAAAAAAGTGCTTTTGGCAGCGGCGGACACCTTCCGCGCGGCAGCGGCAGAACAGCTCTCTATCTGGGGCGAACGCACGAATACGCGCGTTATCAAATATGCGGAAGGAGCCGACCCGGCCGCCGTCGTATATGACGCAATCGATGCGGCCAAGCATGCGGACAGCGACCTCCTGATCGTCGATACGGCGGGACGCCTGCATAACAAAAAGAACCTGATGGGCGAGCTGGAAAAAATCAACCGCGTCATCGATAAGGAATACGGGAACGCAAACCGTGAAACGTTCCTTGTGGTGGACGCCACGACAGGCCAGAATGCAATCTCGCAGACGGAAGTCTTTAACGAGAGCGTTAAGCTCACGGGAATCATCTTAACAAAGCTTGACGGCACAGCCAAGGGCGGCGTTGTATGCGCCGTCAAGGATATGACGGGCGTGCCTGTGCGCTTCATCGGCGTGGGCGAAGGCGTGGACGATCTGCAGCCCTTTGACGCGCGCGAGTTTGCCCGGGCCATCCTCGAATAAGATGGGCACGCGTGTAACGCATTTGCGCTTCGGCGGAGACAACTGCTTTGTAATTGAAAATGGCGGACGCGCAGTGCTTGTGGATACGGGAAGGGAATCCACAAGGGCGGGTTTGCTGGAAGCCCTGCGTCCGTGGAATATCGAACTTATCTTGCTGACGCACGGCCATTTTGACCATGCGTACAATGCGGCGTTCCTGGCGCGGAAATTCGGCGCGAAGATTGCCCTTCACAAAGCGGATGAAGCGCTTGTGCGCGATAACCGTATCCGCGCGATCCATTCGCGCGGGCTGCTTGGGTATTTGATCCGCAAGGTTTCCATATCAAATATTAATAAGACGCATATCGAATCGTTTGAACCGGATTTCTATTTACAGGACGGGCAGGGGCTGGAACCCTTCGGGGTTGATGCGCGGATCATCGGGCTTCCGGGCCATACGGCCGGCTCGATCGGCGTTATAGCCGGAGGGGCGTGTATCGTCGGCGATACGCTCATGAATATGGGCGGAGCCAGCAGGGCGCGAATCGCGGAGGATTTTGAAGCGGTAGGCCAAAGCGTTGAACTCTTAAAGCGGACGGCGGCGGAAGTTTATTATCCCGGCCATGGAGGGCCGATTTCACGGAAACGATTGCTGAAATTGTAAGTGTAAAGGTCTTATGCTTGACACTTCCCGAAAATCATGTATAATAATACAGGTGTAAAGGTCTTGTGCTTTACATCTGTTTTTTGAATTAAGAGAGCATTCAGCCGCTGTAATACGCATATTCCCATGTGCGGGAGAGGGTGGCTGACCGGCGGTAGTGTGATGAAACATGAAAAGGATTTGAGCCTCAGCCTGTACTATGATTTTTATGGCGGATTTTTGACGGAAAAACAGGCGAAAATGTTTGAACTCTATTATAACGACGATTATTCCCTTGCCGAGATTGCCCAGGAATATGGGATTTCGAGGCAGGGCGTACTGGACACCCTGAAACGGGCGCAGGCGAAACTTATGGATATGGAAAATAAGCTTGGCCTGGTTGCGGCCAGCAAGGAGAAATAAATGGCATTTGAAGGCATTGCGGAAAAACTTCAGAACGTATTCAGAAAACTGACGTCGCGCGGGAAACTTTCCGAGGGGGATATCAAGGCGGCAATGCGCGAAGTGAAGCTGGTGCTGCTGGAAGCGGACGTCAATTTCCTCGTTGTTAAAAAATTTATCAAAGAACTGTCGGAGAAAGCGGTCGGTTCCGAAATTCTCGAAAGCCTCACTCCCGGACAGCAGGTAATCAAGCTCGCACGGGACGAAATGACCGAACTGCTGGGTGGAAAGCAATCTGAAATCAGGCTTGCAGGCACGCCGCCTACCGTAATCCTGATGATGGGCCTGCAAGGCGCCGGAAAAACGACGTTCTGCGCCAAGCTTGCCGGCTACTATAAGAAGAAAGGCAAAAAGCCGTTGCTTGTTGCCTGCGATATCTACCGCCCCGCGGCCATCAAACAGCTGCATGTAGTAGGCGAACAGGTAGGCGTGGACGTGTTCGATATGGGGCAGGATAATGCCTCTAAAATCTATAAAGAAGCGGCAAAGCATGCGATGAAGCTTGGCTGCGATATGATTATCGTGGATACGGCGGGGCGTCTCCACATCGACGACGAAATGATGGCTGAACTGAAAGAGCTGAAGCAAACGGCAAATCCGACGGAAACCTTACTGGTTCTCGATGCAATGACAGGCCAGGATGCGGTTAATGCGGCGACAACTTTTAACGATAACATTGGAATCGACGGGGTTATCCTCACGAAAATTGACGGCGATACGCGCGGCGGCGCGGCGATGTCCGTTCGTTCGGTGACGGGAAAGCCGATTAAATTTGTAGGCGTAGGCGAAAAGCTCTCGGATATCGAGCCGTTTTACCCTGACCGTATGGCGTCGCGAATCCTCGGAATGGGGGACGTTATGTCGCTTATCGAGAAGGCGGAGGCTACCTTTGAAGAAAAGAAAGCCGTTGAATTGCAGAAGAAGATCGCCAAGGACCAGCTCACGCTCGAGGATTTTCTCGATCAGCTGGAGCAATTCCAGGATATGGGCTCCATGAGCGATATTCTGGCCATGATGCCGGGTGGAAATAAGCTAAAAGGCATGACGGTTGATGAAAAACAGCTGGAGCGGACCAAGGCGATTGTTAAATCCATGACGCGGGAGGAACGTTTGAATCCCCAGGTGATTAATGCGTCGCGCAGGCGGCGGATCAGCGCGGGAAGCGGAACGACAGTGCAGGATGTAAACAGGCTTTTAAACCAGTTTGACCAAATGAAGAAGATGCTTAAGCAGTTTTCCGGCAAGGGCGGGAAGCGGCGGGGCATGATGAAAATGCCATTTTAATCAGCTATATGCCGCTTAGAGCGGTCAAATATAATAAGGTTTCATTTATGAAATTATTTGGAGGTATATTATGTCAGTAAAAATCAGATTGAAAAGAATGGGTTCCAAAAAGCGGCCGTTTTACAGAATGGTAGTCGCGGACGAACGTGCGCCTCGTGACGGCAGGTATATTGAAGAGCTTGGTTACTATGATCCGCTTACAAAAGACCTGAAACTGGATAACGAAAAAGCGCAAAGCTGGATCGGCAATGGCGCACAGCCTACGGATACGGCGCGCGCTTTACTGAAAAAAAGCGGCGCGATCAACTGAAGGGTGAATCACAATGCGTGAATTGGTGGAGTATATTGCCAAAAATCTGGTGGATGAGCCGGATGCCGTCCGTGTAACCGAGCGTGAGGAAGATAACGCGTTTATCCTCGAGCTTACCGTTGCGCCGGACGATATGGGCAAGGTAATCGGAAAGCAGGGGCGGATCGCCAAGGCAATCCGCACCGTGGTAAAGGCAGCCACAACAAAATCGCCCAAAAAGTATATCGTCGAAATCATATGACAGAATATTTCGAGTTGGGCCGTATCCTGAAACCGCAGGGGGTGAAGGGCGAAGTAAAGCTTGATGCCTTTACCGACGACCTGTCCCGTTTTCTTGAACTCGGGTTCGCTTACTTCAAGGATGCGGAATATAAACGTGTGGAGATTGAAAGCGCACGGATTGACGCCCGGTATGCCTATTTGAAATTAAAAGGGATCAATACCCGGGATGACGCGGAAAAATTGCGCGGGGTGTTCCTGTATATCGACAGGGCGCATGCCGCACGCCTGCCGGAGGGCTCTTACTATATTCAGGACCTGATTGGCTGTACCGTAAAAGACGATATGGGAAAAACACTCGGCCTTCTGCAGGATATCCTGCAAAATGGCGCGGCGGATGTTTATGTGGTAAAGCTGGAAACGGGAACGTGTATGTTTCCGGCCGTAAAACACGTTCTCATAAACAGGGATGTCGAAAGCGGCATTATTACGGTGGATGCGCAAAAACTTTCCGAGGTTGCGGTTTATGATATTTAATTGTCTTACGATTTTTCCCGAGATGTTTTCCGGGTTCACGGGCACCAGCCTGTGTGAAAAGGCAATCGCAAAAGGACTGGTTGAAATCAATGCCGTCAATTTTCGTGATTACACGGAAGATAAGCACAACCGCGTCGATGCATATCCTTTTGGAGGCGGCGCGGGAATGCTCCTGATGCCGCAGCCGCTGTTCAGTTGTTTCTCGGCCCTGGGCGAACAATATGCGGGAAAGAAAACGCGTAACGTTTATATGAGCCCTGCGGGCTGTGTTTTAACGCAGGAAAAGGCGGCGGAATTTTCGGGCTATGAAGTAGTGAACATTCTGTGCGGGCACTATGAAGGGGTTGACCAGCGCGTCCTCGACCACCTGATCGACGAAGAAATTTCCATCGGGGATTACGTCCTTACGGGCGGTGAATTGCCTGCGATGGTATTGATGGACTGTGTGATGCGTTATGTGCCGGGGGTCCTATCCAATGACGAGTCCCTTTCCGAGGAAAGCTTTTCCGGCGGCTTGCTCGAATATCCGCAGTATACGCGGCCTTCCTCGTTTCAGGGGATGGATGTGCCGGAGGTGCTCCTTTCCGGGCATCATAAAAATATTGCCGCATGGCAGAGGGAACAGGCCCTCCTGAAAACCCTCGTATGCCGTCCGGAGCTTTTGGAAAAGGCAGAGCTCACAAAGGAAGATTTAAAGACTTTGGAGCGGTTGAAAAAACAAACTTGATCTTCCGGTCAAGTTGTGATAAAATTTTAGTGTTTTTTGAATTAGGATGGTCCGCTGCCCGAATATGCGGGTAAGAACGTCTGTAGGGGAAGGAGGAAATTCAAATGAACGATATTATTAGAGCAGTGGAAGCCGAACAGCTGAAAGCAGACCTGCCGGCGATGAAGGTGGGCGACACCGTTAAGGTGTATGTAAAGGTTGTCGAGGGCACGAGAGAAAGATTGCAGGCATTCGAGGGATACCTGATTGCGAAGAAAGGCGGCGGTCTTTCCGAGACGATTACCGTCCGCCGCGTATCTTATGGCATTGGGGTGGAAAGAACATTCCCGATCCATTCGCCCCGTGTGGACAAAATCGAAGTGCTTCGCCACGGACGTGTGCGCAGGGCAAAGCTATTTTATCTGCGCGACAGAGTCGGTAAGGCGGCAAAGATCAAAGAAGCTTAAAAATGCGGGGGGCTTATGCCCCCTTATTTTTTATTATGGGTCATGTATAGGGGAAGGAGCAGGAAAAAGTGGATATTCAATGGTACCCGGGGCATATGACAAAAGCCCGCAGGCAATTGAAAGAAAAGCTGAAAACCGTGGACCTTGTGATCGAAGTCCTTGACGCGCGCGCGCCGGAAAGCTCCCTCAATCCTGATTTCGATGACCTTCTTTCTCAAAAAATGCGGTTCTATATCCTGAATAAGGCCGATTTGGCAGATGAAAATATCACGGCAGGCTGGCTGCGTTATTTTGGAGAGAAGGATATCCGCGCCGTTTCCTTTTCCGCAGCACATGGAAATGTGGAGCGTTTAAAAAAACAGATTGTCGATTGTGCGGCTCCTCTTTTGCAGCGTTACCGCGAACGGGGAATGAATAAAACGCTGCGCTGTGCAATTGTCGGAATTCCAAATGTTGGGAAATCCGCAATTTTAAACCGCCTTTCCGGTGAAAAAAAACTGAAAGAGGGGAACCGCCCGGGTGTGACCAAGGCTCTTCAATGGGTAAAAATTGACGATCACCTCGAAATCATGGACACTCCTGGACTTTTGTGGCCAAAATTCCAGGATGAAAAGACAGGGGCCGTTGTTGCGCTTATTGGCAGCGTAAAGCTCGATATCCTCGACGAAGAGGCTTTGGCGTACTACCTGATCGGTCTTTTGAAATGCACCGCGCCCGCACTCCTGCGGGAACGCTACCGTCTTGACGACCTGGATAAAAATGACTTTGAACTGCTGGAAGATATCTGCCGTTCAAGGGGGTTTCTTTTAAAGGGCGGCATATACGATACGGAGCGGGGAGCGAAAACGCTGCTCGATGAATTTAAAAATGGAAAGCTTGGCAGGCTTTCCCTGGAAAAGCCGGGGTAATTATGGGAAAACGGGAAGATGCATGGCGGGAAAAGCTGCAAATCATGACCTCCTATGAACGGTCGCACTGGGAAACGGGAGATATGGTTGCCGGAATCGACGAAGCCGGCAGGGGACCGCTTGCGGGCCCTGTTGTTGCAGCGTGTGTCATTATGCCGCCCGACGACCTGATTCTGGGAATCGACGATTCAAAAAAAGTTTCCGAGAAGCGCAGGGAAGCATTATATGATATAATATTAAAAAAGGCTGTGGATTATTCGGTCAGCATCGTGGATAATCACACGATCGATGAGATCAATATTTTGAATGCCGCGCGCAAGGCTTTTGAAGGCGCGCTTTCCAGCCTTAAAGTGCGCCCGCATCATGTGTATACGGATGCAATGGATATAGAAACGGATATTCCATATACGCCGCTTATAAAAGGGGACGCCAGGGTTTATACGATTGCGGCCGCATCCATTGTTGCCAAAGTGACGCGGGACCGCATTATGCAGGAGTATGACAGGCAATATCCGGAATATCTTTTTGCGAAGCATAAGGGCTATGGGACAAAAGCGCATTACGATGCGATTCGTACGTATGGCATTCTGGATATCCACAGAAAAACGTTTTTAAGGAAGCTGCTTCAAAATGACTGATGCAATGCGGCTTGGAAAAGCCGGGGAAGATACGGTTTGCCAATATATCCTTCGAAGGGGAATGAAGCTGCTTGCCCGAAACTATCGTTCCGGTAAAGGCGAAATAGACCTTATCGCGCTCGATGGTGATACAATTGCATTCATTGAGGTGAAGGCGCGTTCCAACACGAACTTCGGAACGGCGGCGGAGGCGGTCGGGTATCGCAAGCAGCAAATGCTGATCCAAACCGCACAGCGTTTCATCGCGCAGCGCATGCTTTATGACAACAACGCCCGCTTTGATGTGGCGGAGGTCTATCCGAGGGAAGGAAACCGTCTCAATTACATTGAGAATGCATTTGGAATTCTTTAAATGGTGGTAGTTTATGGAAGCACAAAATGAATTGATCGTATGGTTCACTGTTCTGGGCATCATTTTTTTATTTGCGATCGCCTATTTATATTATGGCAGGAAAAAAAGAAATCCCTTTCAAAAACAGGTTCCGGCGGATACGCTGTTTATCGTATTTGTGCTGGCTGCCATTGTAATAAGGCTTGCGCTCGCATACAATATGCCGGGATACAAAACCGACCTCGATTGTTTTAAAGCGTGGGCGAATTATTCTTATACCGGCGGGCTCGATAATTTCTATACCGGCGGCTTCTTTGCGGATTATCCGCCGGTTTACATCTATGTGCTGTACTTCTTTGGTTTCCTGCAAAATACGTTTTCCATGAATCTTGGCGGGCCGGCCTTTGCCCTGATGATCCATCTTCCGGCAATCATTTGCGATATTCTTGCGGCCTATATTGTATACCGCTTGGCGCAGGAGAAATTCCGCCCCAATGTTGCACTGCTTCTTTCCGCGCTGGTATTGTTTAACCCGGCCGTTATTTTCAACTCCGCCATCTGGGGGCAGGTCGATATCATCATTACGCTGATGATGGTGCTTGTAATCTACCTTTTAGTGAAAAACCGGCCAATCTGGGCTTCGGTTGCGTTTATAGTTGCATTCTTATTGAAACCCCAGGCGATTATGATTTTTCCAATCCTTGCGTTTGTTTTAATACGAAATGTCATCGTATCTGAAAACCGGAAAAAAGATGTCCTGAACCTCCTTATTTCCATTGGTGTAATGGTGGGGCTCTTCTTCCTGATTCCGCTGCCGTTTGCGGGGAGCCAGGAACCCCTTTGGCTTGTTAAACAGTTCTTAAGTACGGTCGGACAGTACGACCAGGCGTCCCTCAACGCCTTTAACCTGTTCGCGATGCTGGGCCAGAATTTTGTTCCGGTAAGCAATGTGATATTCCTGGGCCTGCCCGCAAACGTATGGGGCTTTATCCTGATTGCGCTTGTGTGCGCCTATTCGCTGTTCCTGTTCCTCAAAAGTCCGAAAAAGGAATTCCTGTTCGCGCTGGCGGCGTTTATCATCATGGGGGTTTTCGCGCTAGGACACGGAATGCATGACCGGTATTTATATCCGGTTCCCATACTGCTGCTCTTTGCATTCCTGTTTATGAAAGACAAACGCCTCATATGGCCGACGGTGCTCGTGTCCATAGTGTTGCTTTTAAATCAGGCGCTGTCTCTGTATTATTACCAGGTGCTGATTCCCGTTGCATGGACGGTAAGCGTGTCGGCGGTAAGCCTTGCAGTTTTTATTTATACGGGATATGTAATTACGTGTCTCGCCCTGGGCCCGGTGCGTGAGAAGGCGGAGGATTCTGGCCCCTCCGGTATAGAGACGGCCGGGGAGCCTGCCGCAGGGGAAACGTATGAAAAGCCTCCGGCCCAGCTTCGCCTTGAGAATTTCCAAGAGAAAAAGACCTTAAATAAAAAAGACGGACTTTTCATGCTTGTTATTTCTGCAATATATGCCGTGGTTGCGTTTACCAACCTTGGGGCGTTTCAAATCCCGGAAACCCCGGTACAGCTTGAAAACGAATCCGTCATTGTAGAGCTTCCGGGGGAAGAACAAATTTCCACAGTAGAATATTATGCCGGGTATGGGGAAGGAAATTTCAGGTTTTTGTATTCTGAAGACGGCGTATCCTATTCGCCCATTGCGCTTGAAAAAAGTGGAACCACGGTTTCGGAAATTGAACATAAATTTGCCAATATGTATAAATGGCAGATTTATACTACGGATGTCGATGCCAAATATATCAAGATAGAACCCCTTTCCGGTTCACTGCCGGTCCTCGAGGTCGCGTTCAAGGACGCGCAGGGAGCCTTAATTGAGCCGCAAAGCGTCGCTCCTGCTTCGACGCAGGTGCTTTTCGATGAACAGGCCCTTGTTCCAGAGGAATCCACCTATATGACGGATTTCTATTTCGATGAAATATATCACGTCAGGACTGCCTATGAAAATATTCACGGGATCGAGCCCTACGAAATTACACATCCGCCGCTCGGCAAGCTGATTCTTGCCTGCGGGATACAGCTTTTCGGCATGAATCCGTTCGGTTGGCGGTTTATGGGAACGCTTACGGGCGTGCTGATGCTTCCGGTGCTTTACATATTTGCAAAAATGCTCTTTAAGAAGAGCAAGTATGCCGCGATTGCAACGATTTTGTTCGCCGTCGATTTTATGCATTTTGCACAAACGCGGATTGGCACAATCGACAGCTACAGCATCTTATGGATCATGCTCATGTATTTGTTTATGTACCAGTTCACACAGAGCAATTTCAACCGGCAGAAAATATCCAAAACGCTTGTTCCATTGGCGCTGAGCGGGCTGTTTTTCGGCATCGGGGCAGCGACCAAGTGGCTGTGTATTTATGCAGGGGCGGGGCTCGCCGTAATCTTTTTCATGACGCTTTACAAAAGGTATCAGGAATACCGGTTCGCCAAAGAAAAACTGCTTGCCCACGAAACGGGAGAGGCCTCCGATGCGGGCGGGACGGCGCTTTACCGCTCAATCGTTCAAAAATACAAGACAAATGTCGCGCTCATCCTGTGCTGGTGCGTGCTCTTCTTTATTGTCGTACCCGCGGTCATTTATGTGGCGTCCTATTATCCGTACACAATCGTTACGCAGGGGGAAGCCTATCAGTTTATCGTGCCCGGGGATTTAAAGGAGCATCATAGCATTATCGGGAACCAGTTCTATATGCTCAACTACCATTCAACGCTCAACCCGGATCATGTGCATCCGTTCTCTTCGATGTGGTATAGCTGGCCGGTGGATGTGCGCCCGGTTTTGTTTTTCAACGGGCATAACGACCTCAATCATACCACCTCTACGCTTTCCACAATGGGGAATCCGCTTATCTGGTGGGCCGGGGTGGTTGCGTGCGTCTGGCTCATAATTGATTCCGCCCGCGGCAAGCACAGGCATCATGGCGTGACCTTTACCGCAATCGCCGCCCTGTCGCAATTTGTACCGTGGTGGTTTGTTACGCGCGAGGTGTTTATTTACCATTATTTCGCTACCGTACCATTCCTTATTATTTTAATTGTCTACTGGTTGCGGAATATTGAAAAAGATTTTAAGTATGGAAAGCAATTCATGTGGGGATTTGTAATTGCATGCGGCGTGATGTTCGCCGTGTTCTATCCTGTCATCACAGGTATTCCATTTGATACAAATTATGTGACAGCCCTGCGCTGGCTGCCGTCATGGCCGTTCTATGGCTAAATAAAGGGGGAACTGGGGATTGCTCGCAAAGGTACTGAGCTTCGGTCTTACCGGGCTTGACGGTTATCCGGTCCTGGTGGAAACCGATGTATATAATGGGCTTCCGGCGTATGAGCTTGTAGGCCTTCCGGATACGGCGGTCAAGGAGTCCAAGGAACGGGTTCGTTCCGCTATCAAAAATTCCGGTTTTGAGTATCCTGCAAAACGGATTACGGTAAACCTGGCCCCGGCCGACCTGAAAAAGGAAGGCCCGGTCTATGACCTTGCGATTGCCGTTGGCTTGCTGGCGGCAAGCGACCAGGTGTTGCCTGATTTGCTCAAATATATGGTGATATTCGGCGAACTGTCATTGAACGGAGACGTCCGTCCGGTGAACGGAATCCTGCCGATGGTAATTGAAGCAAGGCAGCGCGGCTTCAACCTGATGGTAGTGCCACAGGAAAATGCACAGGAAGCCAGCTATATCAACGATGTCCGGATTTTGCCTATCCGGCGCTTATCAGAGCTTGCGGCAATTTTGAATAAGCAGGAAAAACCGGAGCTTTTTCCGCCATCCGAATGGAATCCGCCCAAAAATTCCGGCCGGGCGGACGTTGATTTTTGCGATATCAGGGGACAGGAAAAGGCCAAACGCGCAATGGAAATTGCGGCGGCAGGCGGGCATAATATCCTGCTGATCGGGCCGCCGGGGGCGGGAAAGAGCATGCTGGCCAAAGCGTTGCCCGGTATTCTCCCTGATTTTACGTTTGAAGAGGCCCTCGAGGTCACGAAAATACATTCCATTGCCGGAGAACTGCGCAACCGGAATCAGGAAATCGTAAGCACGCGCCCGTTTCGCAGTCCGCACCACACATCATCTGCGGTTGCCGTAACGGGCGGCGGAAGTAAAAGCCGTCCCGGGGAAATCAGCCTTGCCCACAGGGGAGTGCTTTATTTCGACGAACTTCCCGAGTTTGGCCGGCCGATTCTGGAAGCGCTGCGCCAGCCGCTCGAAGATGGAATTATTTCAATTTCCCGGGCCAATGCAAAGGTAATTTATCCGGCTGATTTTATGTTTGTTGCCTCCATGAATCCATGCCCCTGCGGGAATTTCGGTTCCGGGGATGCAGAATGCAGGTGCAGCCCGAACCAGATTGCACGGTATTTGTCTAAAATATCAGGACCGCTTCTCGACAGGATCGACTTGCATGTTGAGGTGGGAAAGGTTCGTTACGACGATATGCGCAGCGGGGAAAAACAGGAGTCGTCCGCCGAGGTGCGCAAGCGGATCAATGCGGCGCGTGATATCCAGGTCCGGCGGTATCGCGGAATCGGGAAATTCTGCAATGCACAGCTTTCCTCGGCACAATTGGAAAGCTTCTGCGCAATTGAACCGCAGGCCGAAACGCTTCTCCGAAGCGCGTATGAGAAATTGAACCTAAGCGCGCGTTCCTATACGCGCGTGATGCTGACAGCCCGTACGATTGCCGATCTCGAGGCAAGCGACGCCGTCCAGGCGGCGCATATCGCGGAGGCGATTCAATATCGTACGCTTGACAGGAAATATTGGGGGAACGCCTATGACTGAAATTACGCAGGAAGAACGGTATTGGCTGTGGCTTTCCTCCGTCGACGGAATCGGGCCGGTTCGCTTCTATGATACCTTGAATGTGTTTACAGACCTTGAGCGGGCGTTCCATGAATGCAGTTCCATACCGGAGCGTGTCAAAACTGTTACCGCCCGGCAGGGAGCCGCTCTTTGTACGAGTGCAAACGAAGCCTATATAGACGGGCTCCTGGAGGTTTGCTCGAAAAAGGGGATTCGCATTTTGACCCGCTTGAACCAAAATTATCCCCAAATCCTGGCTGAAATCGAAAATCCGCCCCCGGTTTTGTTTTATAAGGGTAATTTGCCCTGCTTTGATGAAATGTCCTGTGCTATCGTCGGCTCAAGGAAACCGACTAAAAATGGCTTTTCAACTGCCCGTTCCATTGCCGGAGGCTTGGCGGGGGAAGGCGTGGTAATTGTTTCCGGTATGGCGCGCGGGATCGATACGGCCGCGCATACGGGCGCGCTGGAAGCAAACGGGGTCACAGCCGCTGTTCTCGGCTGCGGAGCCGATGTGATATATCCGCCTGAAAACCGTATCTTGTACGAACGTATTTTGGAGCGGGGCGCCGTCATTTCGGAATTTTTGCCCGGCACGGAACCGAAGCCGCAATTTTTTCCGCAGCGCAACCGGATTGTGTCCGGACTTTCCAGCGTGCTTATTGCGGGAGAAGGCGGCGAGCGGAGCGGGGCGCGGATTACGGTGGACGATGCCTTGCGCCAGGGTCGGGAAGTTTATGCCATGATATGCGACCTGAAATCCCCGGTGGCAAAACTGCCCCTTTATTTGATGGATTCAGGCGCGCCGGCAGTGCGGAATGCGGCTGATGTCATGAATGGCATGGGATGGCAAATGAAGCGCAATGCCTCGCTGCAAAAAGACGAAAATGAAACAAATAAGCTTGATTTATTGGAAGCGCAGATATATAATCTGCTTTTAAAGGAGAATTTATCGGCAGGGGAGCTTGCGGTGGAAACCGGCATCGCAGTAAAGGATGTCAATACGGCTCTTACCGTGATGGAGCTCAAAGGGCTGATAGAGGGGCTTCCGGGCGACCGATTCAGAATTAACAGTTAGTTTACATTACAAATGTTTCGAATGGATTATAATAATATAGTATAGGGATTTATTTGGAGGAAGCGAATGGCAAAGGAAGCGGCTGTGGCTGCAAAGAAAACTACCGTAAAAAAGAAAACGGCAAAAAAGACGACGGGGAAAACGAAAGCGTCCAATCAGAAGCTGGTGATCGTAGAGTCCCCGGCAAAAGCGAAAACAATTGAAAAGTTTCTCGGTAAGGGCTACGCGGTGCGCGCGTCGAACGGACATTTGCGCGATTTGCCGAAAAGCAAAATCGGGGTGGATGTCGAGAATAATTTTGAACCGGAATACACGACGATTCGTGGGAAGGCGCAGTTAATCAAGACCCTGAAAGACGAAGCAAAAAAGTCTTCCAAGGTGTATCTGGCAACCGACCCGGACCGCGAAGGGGAAGCGATCTCCTGGCATATTGCAAATATTTTGGGACTGGACCCGACAGATGTCAGCAGGATTGAATTTAATGAAATTACCAAGGACGCGGTTACGAACGCAATCAGCCATCCGCGTTCCATTGATATGGACCGGGTGGACGCGCAGCAGGCACGCCGGGTTCTTGACCGTCTCGTTGGCTATAAATTGAGTCCTTTGCTTTGGAAAAAGGTAAGGAAAGGGCTTTCCGCCGGGCGGGTACAGAGCGTCGCGGTGAAAGTGATTGTCGACCGCGAAAATGAAATCCGCAATTTCAAACCGGAAGAATTCTGGACAATCAGCGCCAGCCTTAAAAAAGACCAACAGGAATTCGAGGCGAAATATTACGGCCAGGGAAGCAAGAAAGCAAAGCTGGATATGGAAAAAGACGCCCAGGCAGTGCTGGATGCGGTAAAGGGAGCGGATTTTGTCGTTTCCAAGGTAAAGAGCGGTACGCGTAAGAAAAATGCATTGCCGCCGTTTACGACAAGCTTTTTGCAGCAATCCGCTTCGGGAAAGCTCGGCTTCACCGCGAAAAAGACAATGATGCTTGCGCAGATGCTGTATGAGGGCGTTCCGCTGAAAGACGGGAACACCGTCGGCCTCATCACGTATATGAGGACAGATTCAACGCGCGTATCGGCGGAGGCGCAGGAGGCGGCGCTCGGCCATATCAGGCAGACATACGGCGACGAATACGCGCCGGCAAAACCCAATGTTTATAAAGGACGTAAAAATGCGCAGGACGCCCACGAGGCCATTCGTCCTACTTATATCGAAAACACGCCGGACAGCATTAAGCAATACCTGACGAATGACCAGTATAAGCTTTACAAGCTGATTTATACGCGTTTTTTGGCAAGCCAGATGATGCCTGCGCAGTTTGAGACGTTAAGCTATGATATCGATGCGAACGGGCACACCTTTAAGGCGAGCGGTTCGCGTATCCTGTTTAAGGGGCATCTCGCAATTTACGATTCCAAGACGGAAGACGACGACCAGAAGATGCTGCCGAAGGCGGAAGAGGGCGAAACGCTGGAATGCCTTGGGGTAACGCCCAAACAGAACTTCACCCAGCCGCCCGCGCGCTATACGGAAGCGGCACTGATTAAATTCCTCGAGGAACGGGGAATCGGCCGTCCGAGTACCTATGCGCCTATCATTTCGACGATTCAGGACCGGGGATATGTTCACAAGGAAGCAAAATCCTTTATCCCGACCGAGCTTGGCGAAATTGTGACGGATTTGATGGCAAAGAATTTTTCCGATATTGTTGATATTGCGTTCACTGCCGACATGGAAGAAAAGCTCGATGGCGTGGAGCAGGAAGGCAACGACTGGAAAAAAGTAATCGAGGATTTCTACGGGCCCTTTGAAAAGGACCTTGAAGCCGGCGAAAAAAATATTGAGCGCGTAAAACTGCCGGAAAAGGTTTCGGATGTTATTTGTGAAAAATGCGGGGCCAACATGGTTTATAAGACCGGCCGGTTCGGTGAATTTCTTGCCTGCCCGAATTATCCGGAATGCAAAAACACCAAGCCCATTATTAAGCAAATTGACGTACCATGCCCAAAATGCGGCGGAAAAGTGGTCATCAAGCGTGCGGGTAAATCCGGAAAAAGCTTTTACGGATGTGAAAATTATCCAAACTGCGATTTTGTATCGTGGGATAAACCGCTTGAGGAAAAATGTCCGGAATGCGGCGCTTATATGGTGGAAGCCAAATTTCGCTACGGCGGCAAAACTTATAAGAAATGCTCGAATCCGGAATGTGTGACGAACCAGAAAAAGAAAACGGATGCAAAAAAAGAAGGTTAATGTTATTGGCGCGGGACTCGCGGGGTGCGAGTGCGCCTACCAGCTTGCAAAACGCGGCGTTCCCGTACGGCTTTACGAAATGAAGCCGGAAAAGAAATCGCCCGCGCATACGTCGGATTTGTTTGCAGAGCTTGTTTGCAGCAATTCGCTTCGCTCGGACCGGATTTGCAATGCCGCGGGACTTCTGAAGGAAGAAATGCGCCTGCTCGGGAGCCTTATCATGCAGGCGGCGGACGCGACAAGCGTTGCGGCAGGCGGCGCGCTCGCCGTCGACCGGGAAAAATTTTCATCTTATGTTACGGAAGCGATTCGCGGCAACGGGCTGATTGAGATTTTCAGCGGGGAAGTAGAAAAGCTTTCCGGTTTTGGTGATGAAATGGTGATCGTAGCCAGCGGGCCGCTAACTTCGCAGGCTCTCTCGGCGGAGATCGGAAGGCTTACAGGGGAAGACCATTTGCATTTTTTTGATGCGGCGGCGCCGATTGTTTCGGCGGAGAGCATCGATATGGAAAGCGCCTTCCTTGCGTCACGCTACGGACGGGGAAACGACTATATCAATTGCCCGATGACGCGGGAGGAGTACGAGGCGTTTTACGAGGCGCTTATTACGGCAGACTGCGCCAATTTGCGTGAGTTTGAACGGGACGGCGTATTTGAAGGATGTATGCCGGTTGAGACGATGGCGGCGCGCGGGCACGATACGCTCCTCTTTGGACCGCTGAAACCCAAGGGGCTCACCGACCCGAAAACAGGTCGCGAACCCTTTGCCGTCGTACAGCTTCGCAGGGAAAACGAAGAGGGGACCATGTATAACCTTGTCGGGTTCCAGACGCACCTCAAATTTCCCGAACAGCGTCGGGTATTCGGATTGATCCCGGCTCTCAGGAATGCGGAATACCTGCGCTTTGGCGTTATGCACAGGAATACATTTTTGAATTCCCCAAAGCTACTCGACAGGTATTACCGGCTTAAAAAAAATCCGGTTATCCGCTTTGCGGGGCAAATTACCGGCGTAGAGGGCTATGTGGAGAGTACGTCAAGCGGCCTTTTGAACGGAATATTCGCTGCATATGAATATTTGGGGAAAGCGCTTCCCGAATTTGAAAACGACACCGCTTCAGGCGCGCTGTGCGCGCATATTTCCGGGGCGGTGACCGGCAATTTCCAGCCGATGAATATCAATTTCGGCATTATGCGGCCGCTTGGGCAGAGAATCAGGAACAAGGAAGAAAAAAACACGCGGATAGCTGAGCGTGCACTGGAAAAAATAAAAGCGGCAATCCATGAATACGGATTGCAGACGGAGGACACGAATGGGACTCAAAGGAACGACAATACTGGCAGTAAAAAAGGGCAATAAATGCGCAATCGCCGGAGACGGGCAGGTAACGCTCGGCGAAAGCGTCATTATGAAGAAGGGCGCAACCAAGGTGCGCCGTATTTATGGAGACAAGGTTGTGATCGGGTTTGCCGGGAGCGTTGCGGATGCGTTTGCGCTTTCCGAAAAATTTGAAGCGAAGCTCGAGGAGTATGGCGGAAGCCTGCAGCGAAGCGCCGTTGAACTTGCGCAGGAATGGCGCAGCGATAAGGCGATGCGCCAGCTTGAGGCGATGCTGATTGCGGCGGACCAGGAAAACCTGCTGATTATTTCGGGGACGGGCGAAGTGATTGAGCCGGACGACGGCGTGTGCGCGATCGGCTCGGGCGGAACCTATGCCCTTGCGGCGGCACGGGCGCTTGTGCAGAATACGGACCTTTCCCCGGAAGAAATTGCATATAAGGGCCTTAAGATTGCAAGCGAAATTTGCGTCTATACCAACGACAATATTACAGTGGAAGAAGTGTAGGTGAACAGCATGTCATATTTAACGCCAAAAGAAATCGTAGCGGAACTCGATAAATATATTGTAGGACAGGACAAGGCCAAGAAGGCCGTGGCAATCGCTTTGCGGAACCGCTATCGCAGAAGCAAGCTCGATCCCGAGATGCGCGAAGAGATTACCCCGAAAAATATTATTATGATCGGACCGACGGGCGTCGGGAAAACGGAAATTGCACGGCGGCTTGCAAAGCTGATGGATGCGCCGTTCGTGAAGGTGGAGGCAACCAAGTTTACGGAAGTGGGATATGTGGGACGCGATGTGGAATCCATGGTGCGCGATCTCGTGGAGTCCTCTATCCGCATGGTAAAGCAGCAGCGCTTTGAAACGGTGAAAAACCGGGCGGCGGCAAATGCAGAGGACCGTCTCGTGGATATCCTCGTACCCAATAAGCAGGCGCGCCAGAACTCAAATCCGCTTGGCGCATTGTTTGGGGCCCCGCAGATCGAAGCCGCGCCCACAGAGAGCGACGAGGAAAAACAGAAGCGTATGTCCCGCAGGGATGAAATCCGCACGAACCTGCGCGCGGGAAAGCTGGACAACCTGATGATCGATATCGAAGTTGAAGTGAGCCAGGGTATGGGAATGGAAATTCCCGGCATGGGCGGCGAGAGCATGGGAGACCTGCTTTCAGGAATCCTGCCCCCGAAAAAGAAAAAGCGCAAGGTGAACCTGATCGAAGCCAGAAAGATACTGGAGCAGGAAGAAGCGGAGAAGCTGATCGATATGGACGAGGTCACGCAGACCGCGATTGAGCGGGCGGAGCAGGACGGCATCATTTTCCTTGACGAGATTGACAAGGTAGCCGGTAAAGGCGCGGGCAACGGCCCGGATGTTTCCCGCGAGGGCGTCCAGCGCGATATCCTTCCTATTGTGGAAGGGAGCACGGTGGTGACGAAATATGGCCCGGTAAAGACGGACTATATGCTCTTCATCGCCGCAGGCGCGTTCCATGTGGCAAAAATTTCTGATTTGATTCCCGAGCTCCAGGGACGTTTCCCAATTAAAGTGGAACTTGAGAACCTGACGAAAAAAGAATTTGAACAGATATTGACACAGCCCAAGAACGCAATCACAAAGCAGTATGAAGCGCTTTTGGCGGCGGACGGAGTGCAGCTGAAATTCACGACGGACGCGCTGAAAAAGATTGCGGAATTCGCACAGGTGGTCAATGAAAGCACGGAAAATATCGGCGCGCGCAGGCTGCATACGATTATGGAAAACCTGCTCGATGATATTTCCTTCAACGCAAGCGGCATTGAACCCGCCGTTGATGTGGTTATTGACGAAAACTATGTGACGGAGCACCTGAAAAACGAAGAGCAGTATACAAACCTGCAAAAGTTTATCCTGTAATGCGTATCATGCGCATTTATGGTATAATATTAATAAGCAATTAGAGAGAAAAGAGAGATAGAAAGATTTTGGAAAACAGAAAAACAAAAAGCAGGACGCCGAAGCAAAAGCAACAGCAGCAGACGAAGGCTCCGGCGCCGTCGGTAAAAATTATTCCCCTGGGAGGAATAGGGGAAATTGGAAAAAATATGACGGTGATTGAATTTGAAAATGATATCATCGTGATTGACGCGGGCATGATGTTCCCGCGTGAAGAAATGCTGGGCGTTGACTATGTGATCGCAGACACGGCATACCTCCAGAAGAATGTCCAGAAAATCAAGGGAATATTCTTTACGCACGGACACGAGGACCATATCGGCGGCGTGCCGTACGTGTTGCAATCCCTGAATGTTCCGCTTTACGGGTCTACGCTTACAATGGCCCTGATTGAGGCGAAGCTTACCGAGCATCCGGGCATCGAGCCTGATATCCATGTGGTGAAAAACGGCGATAAGGTTAAGGCCGGCGTTTTTACAATAGAGTATATTCATGTCAGCCATTCCATTGACGACGCGATGGCGCTTGCAATCACGACGCCGATCGGCGTTCTTGTCCATACGGGGGATTTTAAAATCGACCTCACGCCCGCATGCGGGGAAGTGATGGAACTTTCGCGTTTTGCGGAGCTTGGAAAGCGGGGCGTTCTGGCCCTGATGTCGGACAGCACGAATGCGGAGCGCCTTGGATTTACGATGTCGGAAAGCCAGGTGGGGGAAACGTTCGTCAATTATTTCCGCCAGGCCAAGGGGCGGATTATTGTGGCCTCCTTTGCTTCCAATGTGCACAGGCTTCAGCAGGTAATCGACGTCGCCCGTATTTTTAACCGGAAGATATGCCTTTCCGGACGGAGTATGATTAAAATTGTCAACGTCACACGGGAGCTTGGATACCTGAATGTTGACGACGATATGCTTGTGAGTTTTGACGAACTGAAAAAGCTGCGCGATAACCAGGTGGTAATCCTGACCACCGGAAGCCAGGGCGAGACAATGTCGGGTCTTGTGCGGATGGCGACCGGGCAGCACGCGAAGCTCAGTGTGAAAGAGGGAGACCTGGTGATTATTTCCGCGTCTCCGATTCCGGGCAATGAACGTTACGTATCGGACGTGATTAATATGCTGTACCGTAAAGGAGCGAGCGTCATCAACGATTCGGTTGACATGGTGCACGTTTCCGGCCATGCCTGTGAAGAGGAATTAAAACTGATGCTTTCCCTTGTGAAACCGAAATTCTTTATTCCGGTACACGGCGAATACAGGCATTTGTATAAGCATGCGGCGCTCGCGGAAAAAATGGGAATCAAAAAGAAAAACATCTTTATCCCGGAAATCGGTTCCGTAATTGAACTAAACCGCAAGGTAGGAGTACAGAAGGATACCGTGCAGTCGGGCAGCGTCCTCATCGACGGCCTCGGCGTCGGCGACGTCGGGAATGTGGTGCTGCGCGACAGGAAGCAGCTTTCATCGGATGGATTGTTTATTATCGTGGTAACAACCTCCAGCGAGACGGGCGAGCTTCTTGCCGCGCCGGATATCGTTTCGCGCGGTTTCGTCTATATGAAAGAATCCGAGGATTTGCTGGATCATGCGCGCGACCTTGTCATTGACATCGTCGCCCATTGCAACGCAAACGGCCTTTCAGACTGGTCGACGCTTAAAAGTTCTATCAAAAAGGAAATTTCAAATTACCTGTATGATATGACCCAGAGAAGCCCGATGATCCTGCCGATCATTATCGAGGTATAAAAAGGAGCTGTACTATGGTAAACGTTTATGACAAGGCGAATGAGCTTGCTTCGCTGATTAAGCAAAGCGAGGAATACAAGGCTTACGACAAGGTTAAGGATGAAGTCTACGAGGATGAGCAGAACAAGCGCATGATTAAGGACTACAAGAAGCTCCAGTTCGAGGCGCAGGCCGCCTACCTGACCGGACAGGAGCCCGCGCCCGAGCTGATGGAAAAAATCCAGAAGATGGGCGAGGTGCTTCAGTTTAACCCGAAAATTACCGAGTTCTTCTCGGCAGAGTATAAGTTTAACACGCTGGTTTCGGACATCTATAAAATTATCGGGGATGCATGCGACGTTGGCGCAAACATGTTTGACGAAGACTGACACAGGAGTGAAAGCCCTTGGCAAAAAAACTGGAAAATCCATATGCAGACAGGGATATGGGTCTTGACAGGCCTGAAATCCTGTCCAATGGCAAAAAACCGAAAAAAAAGCCTTCCACCAAATCGACCTGGAATAAGCTGCGGCCGCTGCTGACCTTTGTGATCAGCCTTGCCGTGGTCGCCCTGATTGTATTTGGCGTGTTTAATTATGTCCGGGAGCATTACTTTGACCCGGTGGACGCGAACGATTCCACGGCCGTCGAGGTGGAGATTCCCAAAAATTCTTCCCTGAGCACGATCGCTGAGATTCTCTATGAAAACAACCTGATCCGCAATAAGCAGGTCTTTAAACTGTATGTGGATTTTTCGGATATGTCCTCCAAGCTGAAAGCCGGTACCTATGAGTTGTCCCCGGATATGTCGTTTGACGATATCGTTTATACGCTTCAGGAGGGGAATGTTGTGGAGGAAATCGATATCCAGTTTATCGAAGGCCGCACAGCCAAGGAATATGGCCGGAAGCTGGTGGACAATTATGGTATTCTCAAAAATACCGATTATTACATGCAGCTTGTCAAAACGGGAGGAAATTTTGTAAACGAATATCCTTTCCTCGCGGAAGCAAAGGCCAAGGACGACGCGCGGCCCGCAGACCAGCGCAGGTATTACCTCCTCGAGGGTTATCTGGCGCCCGATACCTACCGTTATCTTACGAATGCAACCGCGGAGGACGTAATTAAGAAACAGCTTGACCAGTTTGTTAAAATCCTTTCCATGAAAAAGAAAGGGGAGGAGCAAACCTATGAGGAGCGTGCCGCCGAGATTGGCATGAGTATCGACGATATGGTGACGCTTGCCTCTATTATAGAGAGGGAGGCTTCGAAATCAGAGGATTTTCCGAAGGTATCCGCTGTTTTCCATAACCGCTTGGCTTCGGAAGAGGAATTTGCGCACTTCCTTGATTCCGATGCGACGCAGGCATACGGACTTGGGATTACCGGCCGGGTTATTTTGGAACCGGGAGAATTAACTACGCCTACGCCTTACAACACAAGGCGGAATGGAGTCGGTTTTGCAGGCCTTCCGGCTGGACCAATTGGCAACCCGGGACGGCTTGCAATCGAGGCGGCCTTGTATCCGGATGAAGATTTGATGCAGGAAGGGGACGAATATTATTACTTCCTTGCAACAGATATTGAGAACGGCGTTGTGGAATTTGTCCATACCAACGAAGAACTCGAGGCCCTTGCCGATCAATGGAGAGACGAGTGGGCGCGTATCGATGCGCAGGCCTCGGCGAATTCGGCAGGTGAGCAATGATCGAATTGCTCGCCCCGGCGGGGAACCTCGAAACGCTTGAAACCGCCCTGTATTTCGGCGCGGACGCCGTTTATATGGCAGGAAAGCAATATGGCCTGCGCGCCTTTGCGGACAACTTTACGGAAGACGGGCTGCAGCAGGCGGCCAATATGACGCACGCGCAGGGAAAAAAATTATATATTACGGTGAATTCGGTGCTTTGGAACCGTGACCTGCCCGGCCTGGAACCGTATCTTTGCTATCTTGCGGAGATTGGCGCCGACGCCGTGATTGTAACCGATCCGGCAGTTTTACAGCTTATAAAGCGTTCCAACATTCCGCTTTCCGTACACATAAGCACGCAGGCAAATACGACCAATTATTTGTCTGCTTCTTTTTGGCATGAATGCGGCGCGAGCCGTGTCGTTTTATCGCGTGAGGTCTCGCTCGCGGAAATCGAGGAAATACGGAAACATATTCCCGCAGATTTGGAACTGGAGGCGTTTGTCCACGGATCGATGTGTATTGCCCATTCCGGACGCTGCCTTTTAAGTTCGGTTCTTACGGGAAGGAGCGGAAACCGCGGCGCATGCGCCCAGCCCTGCCGCTGGGAATACCACCTGTATGAAAAAGGGTATGAGGGACAATATTTTCCCGTTATGGAGGACGATCAGGGGACCTATATCATGAATTCGCGCGATTTGATGATGATCGGGCATATCCCCGAGCTTGCCGGGGCGGGCGTTTCAAGCTTCAAGATTGAAGGACGGATGAAGTCGGCTTACTATGTTGCATCCGTGGTGCATGCATACCGCCGTGCGCTTGACGCATATGAGCGCGATCCGCAGGGCTACCGTTTTGATGAGAGCCTGAAAAATGAACTGGTGAAATCCGCATCGCGCGGCTTTACAACAGGTTTTTATTTTGGGAATCCGCATGAAGAAGGACAGGATACGCAGCGCCTCCTCGACCCCCGGACATATACCTTCGCGGGAAAGGTCGTTTCAGCGCCGTGCGCCGGCGTGGTGGAGGTTGAGCAGCGCAATAAGTTCAGCGTATGGGAAACATTGGAAGTGCTCTCCCCGCATCTCGAGAACGCGTCGTTTACGGTTGAGAGTATTTGCGACATGGAGGGAACACCGCAGGAAAGCGCTCCGCATCCGCAGCAGCATGTGAAGGTCAATTGCCCGTACCCCTTGCGGCCGGGCGATCTTTTACGCAGGCATGACGAAAGGGAAAGCATATGATAAGATTCGGCCCGGCCGGGAACTCCCGGGCTTTTTATGAGGAAGGGTATAAGCATACCTATGAAGCGCCAAAATGGCTGCATGAACAGGGATTGAACGCCTTTGAGTATTCTTTTGGACGCGGGGTAAAGCTGAAGGAGGATACTGCGGCCGCAATTCGCGGACAGGCGGAAAAATATGATATCGCCATGAGCGTGCACGCGCCGTATTACATTAACCTGTCGAACAGCGATCCGGAAAAGTTCGAAAAAAACCTTGCATATTTCCGCGAATCAACAATTGCGGCAGGCTTTCTTGGAGCCAAACGGATCGTGTTTCATCCGGGCTCCTGCGCAAAAATGGACCGCAATATTGCATTCGGAAACGTATGTGAAAACCTCGAAAAAATTCTTTTCATCCTGCGCGGCGAGGGGTATGATAATTTTATCTATTGCGCGGAAACCATGGGCAAAATAAACCAGATTGCAGACCTTGACGAGGTTGGCATCCTGGCGCGGCTTGACGACTGTGTTTACCCGGCCATTGATTTTGGCCATCTCAATGCGCGGACATTGGGCGGAATTCGGACGAAAGAGGATTATTCGGCCGTTTTGGAAAGCCTTAAGAACAGCGCGGGAGAGGAAAAAACGCATAAAATGCATGTCCATTTTTCCCATATTCAATATACGGACAAGGGAGAAAAGATGCATCTTACCTTTGAAGATGATACATGGGGCCCGTTTTTTGAACCCCTTGCGGAACTGTTGAAGGCCGACCCCAAAATGGAACCGGTTATTATCTGTGAATCAAGCGGGACCCAGGCCAGGGATGCAATGGAAATGAAACGAATGTACGAGGAAGCATAATATGGGAAATCATATCATTGAAGCAATCAGGAATACGGATAAAGCGGACGCATATCTGCTTTCATCCGTGCAGAACGTCGCTTATGCGACTGATTTTTCAGGAGACTGTTCGCAGCTTTTGATTACGGCGAACGGAGCCTATTTCTTTACGGACTTCCGCTATACGGAGCAAGCCCGCAAGGAAGTGGAAAATGCGGAGGTAATCGAGACGGGCGGCGGGGACCGGCTGAACAGGATAAACGAATACCTGTCCGGGAACGCAATCCGTACGCTCGGCATTGAAAAGGATGACGTAACGGTCAAGGTATTCGAAGGATACCAGGGCACGTTCGAGCCCTATTACAGTTACGTCGATATTGCGGGCGACCTCTTGCTGCTGCGCATGGTGAAGACAGGGGAGGAGCTCGCGAAAATCAGAAAAGCGGCAAAAGCAAACGAAACGGCGCTGAGCGAACTTCTTCCGTTTATCAAGCCCGGCGTAAGCGAGCTCGATATTCGCGCAGAGCTTGAATACCGCATGCAGCGGCAGGGGATGGACCTTGCGTTTCCGACGATTGTGGCGGCGGGGCTTAATTCGGCGTTGCCGCACGCAACCCCGACCGGCTATAAATTATGCGAAGGCGATTTGCTTACAATTGATTTTGGATGCCGCTATCAGGGATATTGTTCCGATATGACCCGTACTTTCGGCATCGGAAATATTGACGGGCAACGAAAAAAAATATATGATATAGTTAAGCATGCGCAGGAAAGCGCGGCGATGGCCGCAGTCCCGGGGGCCGATACGCTTGCCGTAGATGCGGTTGCGCGGGATATTATCACAGACAGCGGGTATGGAAAGCATTACGATCACGGCACCGGGCACGGAGTGGGAAGGTTTATCCACGAGCTTCCCGTTTTGAATCCACGTTCTTCTTCAATCCTTGAAGAAAACATGGTGTATACCGTTGAACCGGGCATATATGTTCCGGGAACGGGCGGCGTGCGGATCGAGGATATGCATATTGGCGGCCAGGGCAGTGTTTATACGTTTACGAAAGATTTAATTTTGTTATAAAACAGGAGGTATGGTTGTATGGTTTCAGCCGGAGAATTCAGAAAAGGCATGACAGTAGAAATAGACGGACAGGTGTGGGTCATTGTTGACTTCCAGCATGTAAAGCCGGGAAAGGGCGCGGCATTTGTGCGTACGAAAATCAAAAATGTCGTTACGGGAAGCGTACTGGAACGTACGTTCAACCCGACGGAAAAATTCCCCAAGGCGCATATTGACCGGAAGGAAATGCAGTACCTGTATTCGGACGGCGAGCTTTACTATTTTATGGATACCGAAACATATGAGCAGCTTCCTTTGAATCATGATAAGGTAGAGGACGCGCTTCCCTATATTACGGAAAACATGAATGTCACGATCAAATTTTTCAAGGGAGAGGCTTTTTCCGTCGAACCTCCGAACTTTGTCGAGCTTACGATTACGGAGACCGAGCCCGGCTTCAAGGGCGATACGGCAACCGCCGGGAACAAGCCCGCCATTATGGAAACAGGCGCAAAGATCATGGTTCCTCTCTTTATTGATACAGGCGATAAAATCCGTATTGACACCAGGACAGGGGAGTATATGGAACGCGTATAAAGCAACTTGCCACAAATATGTTTTTTTATGAAACGTTTGGGGTATCAATGCTTTATATAAAAATGAATCGGAGGCGATTTAATTATGGCAGACACGAAACTGAGCACACAGGATACAAGCGCGGTCAAAAAGGAAAGCAATGGTACGATTACATTTGCAAATGAGGTAATCGCAACAATTGCGGGTCTTGCGGCAGTTGATATTCCCGGCGTCGCGGGTATGAGCGGCGGTTTTGTAGACGGTTTCACAGAACTGCTTGGGCGTAAGAACCTTTCCAAGGGGATCAAGGTTGAAGTCGGTACGGAAGAAGTTGCGGTAGATATTGCGATTGTTGTTGAATATGGCACCCCCGTTCCTGAAATTGCGCAGAATATCCAGATGGCGGTAATGAAGGCGATTGAAACCATGACGGGACTTAAGGTTGTGGAAGTCAACCTGAACGTACAGGGGATCAAGTTCAAGGAACAGGCGCCGGTCGTACGCAAGGAAAAAGAACCCAAAGAAGAAAAGCCGGAAAAAGCCCCCAGAGTAAAATAAAATGCAGCCCGCAACGGCGGGCAGGTTCTGTGCTTGGTTAAGCATAAAATCCAATATACCCGGTCTATGCAGGCCGGGTATATTCAGTAGGTCTTTATTCGGCGATATCATTTGGAGGAAAAACATATGAAAATGAAGGTGGGGACGCGCGTTGTCCTGACAATTTATCTCATTGCGGTGATTGCGGTATGCGGATTTATTCTGGCGACGCTTGGCGGGCTTATTCCCGGCAGCAGCCTGTCGGATTTTACAAATACGGTGCTCAATGGTTCCATTTGGTTTAAGGTGCTGTATGCGGTGATTGCGGTAGTTGTTATCATTGTAAGCTTTATACTGATGTTTTTCGGAACGGGCAAGGCTCCCGCGCCGAAAACGGCAAGGGTTGCGTCGTTTGAAAGCGGCAACATCCTGATTACCGTAAAGGCAATCGAGGAGCTTGTTGAACGGTATGTCCACGAGAACAAGGATGTAAAAGGGCTGCGGACAAACGTTACTTCGCACGAGGATACGCTTGACCTTGCCATCGATATCTGCGTACTTCCCGATGTTGATATCCCGGCGGTAACAAAGGATTTGCAGGCGGGACTGGCGGCCTATATCCAGCAGCATACCGGGATTACGGTAAATGAGACGAAGATTATGGTGACGGGGCTGAAAGAAAATTCCGCAAAACTTTCCTGACAAATCGGAGGCGCGGGAATGAAAGATAAATTTTTTGAGTGGTATGGTGAGAACAGCGGATTATTTTGGGGTATTATAATCGGCCTTCTCGTCGCAATCCTGTTCCTGACAATTGGGTTTTGGGCGACGCTTTTGATTGCGCTGTGCGTGGGGGTCGGCGCGTTCCTGGGCTCGCGCCCGGATATTCGCCTGATGATTCGGGAATGGTTTATGGGACTTTTTACAAAAAGAAATTAACTGGTACGGAGGTATTGTTTTGGCATGAGCAGGACGAGCGCACGCGAGACTGCAATGAAACTTCTATATGAATACAGCATCACTGGTACGCTTTGCAAGGATTCCCTCGAGAATGCGCCGGACGCTCTTGGCGCGGATTCGTTGGATGAAAATAATCTGCTTTATATCAATGACATCATTACCGGATTCCCCGGGAAATGCGATGAAATTGACGGGATTATTTCCAGCAACAGCAAATCATGGAAGCTGGAGCGGATTGCAAAGGTGGACCTGGCAATCCTGCGGCTCGCTTTGTACGAGATTCTTTATATGGAGGATATTCCGCAGAAGGTAACCATTAATGAAGCCATTGAGCTTGCAAAGAAGTATTCCGCGGAGAAATCCTATCAATTTGTCAACGGCCTTTTGGGAGGATACCTCCGAAACGGGGGGCCGGAGAAGTGACCGTATATCTGGGAATTGATACGAGCTGTTATACAACTTCGCTTGCAGTGGCGGACGAAACAAAGCAAATTTTATGTAATTTAAAGATACCGCTTGAGGTTGCGCAGGGACAAAAGGGCCTGCAGCAGTCTCAGGCTGTATTTCTTCATATCAAAAATTTTGACCGGCTGTTCCGGGAAAACCAGATTGCGCGATATGGCAGCATAAACGGGGTTGCGGTAAGCGAAAAACCCCGCCCGCAGGAAGGCTCTTATATGCCGGTCTTTACCGTGGGAACAATGCTGGCAGAGGGAATTGCCAGTGCGGCCGGGGTTCCCGTGCTATATTCGACGCACCAGGAAGGACATCTGGCAGCCGCCATGATCGGCAAAGAGATGCCTGCGGAATTCCTTGCCATGCATGTATCCGGCGGTACAACGGAGCTTCTCCGCGTAAAAAACGATAGCGGTTTTCTTATTGAAAGAATTGGCGGAACCAAGGATATTGCCGCGGGCCAGCTTGTCGACCGGCTTGCACAAAAGCTGGAACTTCCGTTTCCCGGAGGCAGGCATATCGAGGCGCTTGCCAAGGGCGGGAAAGACCTGGGGTTTAAGATTAGCGTCCAGGGGAGGGAATGCAATATTTCCGGCCTGGAGGCGCAGGCGATTCGTGCAGCCGAAACGAAAAACCCGGCGGATGTCTGCTGCTCCGCACTCCATGCAATTGCCGCGACATTGGAAAGCATGCTGAAAAGCGCCGTTCTCCATACCGGGCTGCAGGATGTGCTGATGTTTGGCGGGGTCATGTGCAACCGCCTTATCCGTAATGATTTGTCTTCAAAATTGGCAGGAATCCAATTTGCAGAAATAGAATATTCTTCTGACAACGCGGCGGGGCTCGCCGTTTTGGCAGCGAAAAAGGGGGCAGAAAAATGAGCGCACAAATTTTAAGCGGGAAAGAGCTTTCCGCGGAAATCCGGGAGCAGCTGAAGGAGCGCGTCGCGGAGCTTAAGAAGGAAAAAGGAATCACACCGGGGCTTGCGGTTATCCAGGTCGGGGACGACGGCGGTTCCACAATTTATGTCAACAACAAGGAAAAGGCCTGTGCGGAGGTCGGGATTTATTCCGAGGTAAACCGTCTTCCCGAGGAAACGACGCAGGAAGAACTCCTTGCCATGGTAGAGCAGTATAACAGCAATCCAAAAATTCACGGCTTGCTGGTGCAGCTTCCGCTTCCCGCACATATTGACGAAACCGAGATTTTGAAGGCCATTAACCCGAAAAAGGATGTGGACGGTTTCCATGTGCAGAACGCGGGCAGCCTGTTTACCGGCCTTCCGGGTCTTGTCGCCTGCACGCCCAAGGGAATTATTAAACTGATTAAGAAATCCGGGATTGACCTTACCGGGAAAAATGCAGTGGTAATCGGGCGGAGCAACATCGTAGGGAAGCCGGTGGCGATCCTGCTGCTGAATGAAAACGCAACCGTCACGATGTGTCATTCCAAAACAAAGAACCTGCCCGGGGTTTGTGCGCAGGCGGACGTTCTGGTGGCGGCAATCGGCCGCCCGGAGTTTGTGACCAAGGAATTTGTGAAACCGGGCGCGGTTGTTATCGACGTCGGTACGTCGCGCGTGGACGGAAAATTGAAAGGCGATGTGAAGTTTGACGAGGTCAGCGAGGTCGCCGGATATATTACCCCGGTTCCGGGCGGGGTCGGCCCGATGACGATTACGATGCTGATGGAAAACACGGTGGACGCGGGAGAAATGTATGGATGAGCTTGTCCTTTCCGTCCACGAACTGAATACTTATGTTTCGGACAAGCTGTCCGGCGACCCGTTTCTGGAGGAAATCTGGATACGCGGGGAAGTAACGGATGTGAATCTGCGGCACGATACGCTGTACTTTGTCCTGAAGGACGATATGGCTTCCGTAGGCTGCCTTTTGTTCAATTGCGCGGAGGCAATCGAATGCTCTGATGCGATTGTCGAGGGACAGACGATCCTCGTACGCGGGGAAGTTTCGCTTTACCGGAAAAATGGGAACTACCGGATTGTTGTAAAGGAAGTCGAACGGGTAGGGCTCGGCGAGTTATATGCGCGGTTCCAGCGTATTCGGGAAAAGCTGAGCAAGCTTGGCGTGTTTGACGAAGCGCGCAAACGCCCGCTTCCCAAATATCCGAAGAAGATTGGCATCGTGACCTCCGGGCAGGGAGCGGCGGTCCAGGACATTCGCAATATTGCGCAGCGCCGGAACCCGCAGGTGAAGCTGGTTTTGTACCCCGTTAAGGTACAGGGGCCGGACGCGCCTGCGGAAATTGTCCGCGGGATTGAATACCTGAATGAAAGCACCGACGCGGACCTTTTGATTGTCGGCCGCGGCGGCGGCAGCGCGGAGGATTTGTTCGCCTTCAACGAGGAGGAGGTCGTGCTGAGCGTTTACCGTTCCCGCATCCCCGTTGTAAGCGCGGTCGGCCATGAAACCGATTTTACCTTATGCGATATGGCGGCGGATTTGCGCGCGCCCACGCCTTCGGCAGCGGCAGAGCTTGCTATTCCGGCGCGTGACGACATTTATTCCGGCATCCTTGCTTTCCGGGAAGGGATCGCGCAGCGGCTTTTCCAGATATTGTATGAAAAGAAGACCGTTTTCGAGCAGGGGAAGCGCTCTTTGAGAAGAGAGGTGCTTGCGCTTCGCCTGTCGCATGCGCAGGAGAAGATAGACGCGTACCGCGGGACTGTTAAAAACAGCACATTGCATCTTTATAAAAATCGTGCGATGCAGTATAATAGCTATAAATCGGCGATCGAGAACCTGAGCCCCATGAGCGCGTTCGAGCGGGGATATTCCATTGCGATGCACGAGGGCAAGGAACTTCGCAGCGTTGGCGAGGTGGCGGAAGGGGACATAGTCGAGATTATTTTGAAAGACGGCACGGTAAGCACATGTGTCACGGGGAGCAAAAAATATGCCTGAAAAGGACCTTGAAGCATATCTTGACGAACTAAAAAAAATATCCGAAAAAATATCCGATGAGGATATTAAGCTTGCGGACGCCGTTTCCCTCTATAAAAAGGGAATGGCCGCCGCGGATAAAGCATCCAAACTCCTGGAAAAATTTGAACAGGAACTTGAAATTATCCACGACGACGAAAGCGAGGAGTAAAAAATGCCTGATATTTTGAGCAAATATACGGAAATTGTGAACCAGCGCCTGAAAGAGCTGCTGGATTTGAACAACGTGAATCCTATGATTAAGGACGCCATGAATTACAGTGTGATGGCGGGCGGGAAGCGGCTGCGCCCTACGCTTAACATTATGGCGAACGCGCTTTTATCCGGCAATATGCGTGAAACGCTCGATATTGCGTGCGCAATTGAAATGATCCATACGTATTCGCTGATCCATGACGACCTGCCGGCAATGGATAACGACGACCTGCGGCGCGGCAAACCCACAAGCCATGTGATGTTCGGCGAGGCATTTGCAATTTTATGCGGGGATGCTCTTCTTAATTTTGCATATGAGGTGATGTTGAAAAACGCACTCAGGCATGCATCCAATATGAATTCGCATATGAAAGCAATGCTTGAGGTGGCTACGGGTGCGGGCGTGTACGGCATGATTACGGGCCAGTGCGGCGACATTGAAAACGAGGGGCAGATACTGACGGAAGTGGAACTCAAGCAGGTGCACGAACACAAGACCGGCGCTATGATTAAATCTTCGCTGCTTTCCGGACTTTTGCTGTGCGATCCGCGGCAGGAATATATCGACGCGCTGACTGTGTATGGAAACAATATCGGGCTGACATTCCAGATTGTGGACGATGTGCTCGATATTGTCGGCGACGCCAAAAAGATGGGAAAGACGCTCGGGAAAGATAAAACCTCCAGGAAATTTACCTTTCCTACGCTTTACGGAGTGGAAAAGTCTATGAAGATCGCGGAGGAAAAGACGGAGGAAGCGGTAAACGCCTTGAAAATCTTTGGGACGCGCGGGCAAGAGCTTACCGAGCTTGCACAATTTATCCTGAAACGCGAAAAGTGAGAAAATCATGAAAATAGCCATTGACGGACCCGCAGGAGCGGGGAAAAGCACCGTCGCAAAAGCGGTTGCAAAAAAAATGAAGCTTAATTACCTTGATACGGGCGCGATGTACCGCGCCGCCGCCTATGCGATGATCGAACAGGGGATCGAGCCCTCCGACCACGAAGCGGTTTTGGCGGCACTGCCCGGGCTTTCCATGAAAATCGTTTATGAGAATGGGGCGCAGAAGGTGCTAATCAGCGGCAAGGATGTGACTCCTTATATCCGTACGCCCCGTATTTCGAAAGGCGCAAGCGATATCGCGGTTATTCCCGAATTGCGCCTTATGCTGGTACAGCTTCAACGCGAGGTGGCCAATGAATATGATGTGGTGATGGATGGGCGCGATATTGGCACCTATGTTTTGCCGGACGCGGATTTCAAATTTTTTATTACCGCTTCGACGCGCGAACGTGCAAAACGCCGCTATCTCGAGCTGAGGGAAACCATGCCGGACGCGGATATCGACGAGATTGAACGCGATATCATAGCGCGCGATAAAACCGATTCGACGCGCGAATTCGCCCCTCTGCGCCAGGCAGGGGACGCGGTACTGGTCGATACGACGGATATGGACCGCGAACAGGTGATCGCACATATTTCCAATATGATTTCAGGAGCAAACTAAAATTATGGTATACTTTCTTGCGCGCGTTTTCGCCTATATTGTGCTGATGCCTATTTTTTTTGTAAAAGTTGTCCACAAGGAAAACCTTCGCATACACGGCGGCTGTGTTGTGATCTGCAACCACATTTCCAATTGGGACCCGATTGTACTTGGGCACAGCGTAAAAACGCAGCCGGTCTGTTATATGGCCAAGGAAGAGCTGTTTCGCAACAGGGTTGCGAATTGGTTCCTGCGGCGGCTGCATGCGATTCCGGTGGCGCGGGGCAAGAGCGACCTGAAGGCTGTCAAAACCGGGCTTTCGGCCTTGAAAAACGGGAAAATTTTGGGGATATTTCCCGAAGGGCACCGGAGTGAAACGGAAGAGTTGCTGCCTTTTGAGCCGGGCGCGGCCCTGATGGCGCTGCGGGCGGATGTTCCGGTGGTCCCGGTTTATATCAGCGGAAACTATAAGCTTTTCCATCAAATTAAGCTATATACGCATCCGGCCATCGATTTGAAGGATATCGTGGGGGATAAAACAAACAGCGCGGCCATTGAAAAGGCGACGGAATATTTGAAGTCCGTTATGCTCGATTTGAAGGAGCAGGCATGTCAAAAATAGTAGTGGCAAAAAATGCCGGTTTTTGCTTTGGGGTCGCCCGCGCGGTGGACGCCGTAAATGAAACCGTTGGAAAATTCGACCATATTTATACGTACGGCGAACTGATCCATAATAAGGATGTGATCGCCGACCTTGAAAGAAAAGGAATCCATGTAACCGAGGACCTGGACAAGGTTCCGCGGGATCAGAGCACGGTCATTGTAATCCGTTCGCACGGCGTATCAAAAGCGGTCTATGAAAAAATTAAAGAATGTGGATTTGAGGTGCTTGATCTTACCTGCCCGTTTGTCGCGCGCATCCATAAGCGCGTAATTGAGGCGGGAAACACGCCTGTCGTAATTATTGGAACGGAAAATCATCCCGAGGTCGTAGGAATCAGGGGCTGGGCGCAGGGGGAAGTCTATGTTGCCGGCAGCGCGGAAGAGGCGGAGAAACTGCCAAAATTGGAACATGCACTTGTTGTGGCGCAGACGACCATTACCCATCAGCTTTGGGATGAAGTGGTTGCCGTATTAAGCGAACGCGCGGAGACGCTTGACCTTTTCAACTCGATTTGCGATACGACGCAAAAACGTCAAAAGGAAGCCGTGGAGCTCGCCCGCACCTCGGATATTGTGCTCGTGGTAGGCGGAAGGCATTCCTCCAATACGGAAAAATTATTTCAGTTATGTAAAAGTCATTGCGAAAAAACCTATTACATAGACAATATCGCGCAACTTCCACTTGAAAAAGTGACGAATCATGTTATAATAAGTATTGTCGCCGGTGCATCGACACCGGATTGGTTAATTAGGGAGGTAAAGACACTTATGAGCGATGTCGAAAAAGTTGTGGATGCGACACAAAATACGGAGGAACAGGAAGTAGTATCCACTGAGCAAGAACAATCACAAGCAAACGAGGATTTCATGGCTGAAATTGAAAAGTCGTTTGTCTATATCAAGAGGGGGCAGATCGTGACCGGAACGGTTGTTCAGATTTCCGACAGTGAAATATGTGTCAATATTGGCTATAAATCTGACGGTATCATCAAAAAAGAAAACCTTACCGCCGCCGGGGACGATAATCCTATGGACCTTTTCAAGGTTGGCGACGAGATTGAGGCTGAAGTCGTTACACTCAATGACGGTGAAGGAAACGTTGTTCTTTCCAGGAAGTCGATTGAATCCAAACTGAAATGGAAAGAGCTTGTTGAATCTTTGGATGAAAGTGCCGTTTATACAGTTAAGGTTGATAAAGTTGTTAAGGGCGGCGTACTTGCCAAGCTGGACGGTTATGACGCATTCATTCCGGCTTCACAGCTTTCCCTGCGGTATGTAGAGGATTTGAGCGAATTCGTCGGGCAGGACCTTGAAGTCAACATTATCGAAGCGGATAAGCGCCAGAGACGTTTTGTGCTTTCGCACAAAAACATTTTAAAGGCACAGGCGGAAGAACAGGAAAAGAAACTCTATGATACCTTTAAAAAGGGCGACAAAGTAACCGGAAAGGTAAAACGCCTGACTGATTTTGGCGCATTTGTTGATATCGGCGGAGTTGACGGCCTGTTGCATATTACGGATATTTCTTGGGTAAAAATTAAGCATCCGTCGGATGTTCTGAAGGTTGGCGACGATATCGAAGTGCAGATATTGAATGTCGATCCGGAGAAGAAGCGGATTTCCCTGGGGCTGAAGCAGCTTTCGCCGAAGCCGTGGGACCTTGTTCCCGAGAAGTACCTTGTGGGCGATACCGTGGAAGGTACGGTTGTTCGCATTATGCCCTTTGGTGCGTTTGTGTCACTTGAGCCGACGATTGACGGGCTTGTGCATATTTCACAGGTAACGAACAGAAGGCTTGAGAAGGTCGAAGAGGAACTGCGTATCGGCGATAAGGTGACGGCAAAAATCATGGAAGTAAATCCTGCCAAAAAACGGATCAGCCTGAGCATCCGTGCGCTGATGGATGAACCGGAAAAGCCAAAACAGGAAGATAATTCCAAGCAGAAGGAAGAGAGATTCCATTATGAGATTCCTCCGGTAGAAGAGGCGACCTCTTCTTTGGCTGACTTCTTCCCAAAGATGGACGACGACGATTCGCAGGACGAAGAATAAGATTTTATACTGGAAAAAAATTATATTGAATGACTGCAAAAAGGCCGCGAAAAGCGGTCTTTTTGCGTATCGGTATTTTGCTCTCGAAAATCTTGAAAAAAAGAAGAAAATCCTATTGACTTTTAGGGCAAATTAAAGTATATTATAAAGCGTCGCAAATAAAAGGAGTATGCTTCTTCGGGGTGTAGCGCAGTTTGGTAGCGCACGTGCTTTGGGAGCATGGGGCCGGGGGTTCGAGTCCCTCCACCCCGACCAAAAAGCTCATACCCGAATTTGCAGCAAAGCGGCCCCATGGTCAAGCGGTCAAGACATCGCCCTTTCACGGCGGTAACCCGGGTTCGATTCCCGGTGGGGTCACCATTTATTACTTCGAGCAGGGTTTACTCTTGTTTTGCTTGCGGGCCCTTAGCTCAGTTGGTCAGAGCGGTCGGCTCATAACCGATTGGTCCGGGGTTCGAGTCCCTGAGGGCCCACCAATAGAGCAAAGCCCATAAGGAGTAGAGGGTAAATAGCATGGCAGGACCCGCTGCCAAAATTGGCCTGGTAGTTCAGTTGGTTAGAACGCTAGCCTGTCACGCTAGAGGTCGAGAGTTCGAGTCTCTTCCAGGTCGCCAATATGCCTCTGTAGCTCAGTCGGTAGAGCAGGGGACTGAAAATCCCCGTGTCGGTGGTTCGATTCCGCCCGGAGGCACCATTTACACCTGCTGGTGTAGCTCAATTGGCAGAGCAGCTGATTTGTAATCAGCAGGTTGCGGGTTCAAGTCCCATCACCAGCTCCAAGTATCAACCGCATTTCGATGCGGTTTTTTTTTGCATTTTTTCGGCCGCCGGAATTGAAAAAATTTCAATTTGCCGTCATGAATTTATCTGAAAACACTAAAGTTAAATGCGTTTTCTTACGATATAAAGTATGAGAGTTTATCATAACAAATTTTATCAATTTCTTGATAACATATAAACTTTATTCCAAGGACAAGGACGGCAGTGAAAAAATATGGCTGGGGATTATGTTCCAAAACAAAATATGATTGATGAAATATTGAAGGACCTGCAGGCCGCAAGCGAAACAGTTGATACGATCAGCGAGGAAGATATTGCCGCGCAGATTGCGAATGGTTTGGGGCAGCCGGACAGTGACCTTGTCAAGAACCTTCTCGAGCAAACCAAAGAGATGGAGGGCGGCGATTCCGAAGCCATTTCCATACAGAAGATTGCCCCTTCAATACCGGATACAAGCAAAAGTATTGACGCCCAGGTTTTGATAGACGTTTCCCCGGACCTGATGTCGGCGCGCATCCGCATCACGCCTCCCAGGATGGGCGGACGGACGATAACGGAGGATGATATTCTGGAAAAGCTTCGCGAGGAGCGGATTATTAAAGGGATTAAATTTGAATACGTTTACCGGCTTGCCCACCATACAGTTTACAATCGAGCCTTTAAAATTGCGCAGGGTGTTCCGCCGGTGGATGGGGAAGACGCCCGGCTCCATTACCACTTTAAAGAAAGCGAAGAGCCAAATAATTTCCGCAATGCGGAGGATTACGCACAGATACATTATGTCGAGGTAAAATCGGGAGATATTCTTTGCGAAGTTGAAGACGCGACCCCGGCACGCAATGGATGGAATATTCGAGGTAAATCGCTTGCGGGAGTCGATGGAAAAACGCTGGGCGACGTGACGGGCGACAATACGATGGAATTCAACAATGCCCTTTACGCGACCTGTGACGGCCTTGTCAGCATAAAAGACAGCAAGGTTAGTGTTTACCCCTCCCAGACCGAACAGGAGCTCGATAACCGGACGCTGGCCGCCGAGGGAACGGTCCTGGTTGAAGGGAACGTCATTAACGGCAGCGTGATCGAATCGGAAGGGGACATTATTGTAAAAGGAAGCGTACAGAATTCAAAATTATCCTCCAACGGAAATATCATTATTTGCAAAGGAGTCACGGGAAGCAGCATTATTGAAGCAAAAGGCGCATTGCGCAGCTATTTTATCGAAAATGCACAGGTTAAGGTTGAGAAGGATATCATAACGGACGTTATTATGCGGGCGGACATATTTTGCGGCGGCACCCTGCGGCTGGCAGGCAAGCATGAAAATCTGTTGGGCGGCACCAGCGAGATCGGGGGAGACCTTTATGCCGGAAATATTGGTAATTCAGCGAATATCCCGACTGAGATTTTCCTGATGAGGAAGGAGCAAATCAGGAAAGAAAAAGAAAAGGCCCTGGAACGCATCAACGAATGCCGCCAAACAATCGACCAGTTAATGGAAGCGCTGCAAAAGGCGTTGGGCGCCAAGCAGCCGAAGGAAGTCCGGAAGAAATTGGCAATCGATATTATATATGCCAAAAAGAAGCTGGAACAGGAAATTGAAAATCAAAACGAATTGCTGAAGGAGCTTTATAATAAAGAGGGCGCTACAAAAAGCGGAAAGGTTGTCGTAACGGGCCTGCTGTTTCCCAATGTGAATTTAAATATTGACGGGGTTTTTTACAGGAATGAAAAAGAACAGGCGCATTGCACGATCACAAGGCACCATTCAGAGTTGCTGTTTTCCGCAGTTAAGGAGGACTCACGGCGATGACGACGACATTTACCGACCGGAAGGCGATTGAAAAAAGCGCGAAGAACGAAAGGACGACGGACCAGCCGGAGCTTCGGGACCAACTCACAAAGCTTCCCAACAAGGAAGGCTTATCGCGGCACTATCAGTCCTTAGGCAATAGCGGAGCAGGATGTGCGTATGTAATAATCTGTATGGAGCGATATTTGAAAATCCATGAGGTATTTGGATTTGGAGCCGGCGCTCTGAATGTTATTACAATCGCGGAAGTCCTGCGTTCGAATATCTCCGATACAGAATTCCTGTGCAGGGAAACACCGGACCGTTTTGGTATTCTGCTGCAGATGGACGGAGAAGAAAACCTGACGAAACGGATTAAGGATATTTTGAAAGACCTGCATGAAATCGGCGTTACCGACGGCGTCGCCGAATATGTATATCCCCGCTGGTTTACCTGCGGAATTTATGAAATTCCGGATGAGGGAGAACCTTTCGTTGATGTATGCGATATGGCAGGCCTGGCCATTCAGGAATCGAGACAGAAACAGATTCCTTATGTGATTTATACAAAGGCGATGAAGGAGGAACGCGCGTCCATAAAACAGCTTTTAGCGGATTCGGCGGGGGCGATGGAGCGCGGAGAATTTGTGCCGTATTTCCATCCGAAATATGACCTGACAACACGGCGCATTGTGGGTGCGGATGTACTTGCACGCTGGCAGCATCCGGAAAAAGGCTTGATTATGCCAAATGTATTCCTGCCCATGCTGGAGCAAAACGGCAGGATCATGGACCTTGACATGTATATGCTGGAGCAGGCCTGTGAACTGATTGGAAAATGGACGGAAAATGAATCGATGCCGGTACCGCTTTCCGTCAATATCGCCCCTTTGAACATTTTCAAAAAAAATTTTGCGGAGCGGATTATCGAAATTGTCCGGAAACACGATACGCCGTCCTGCTTGATTGAATTGGAGCTCAATGAATCTGTCGCCCTCAATAACAGCCGCTTTTTACTCGAACATATGGCAATATTAAGCGAAGAAGGATTCCAGCTCTCAATTGACAATTTCGGATCAGGATATTCGTCCCTGAGGTTGCTGAGCGATATGCCGATCAACCTCATAAAGCTCGACCGTGAATTTTTAAAGGGCGAACGAATGGAGAAAAACATTATCGTCCTAAAAAACATTGTGCAAATGGCACATGAATTGGGAATGCTGATTATCGCGGAGGGAATTGAAACGGAAAAGCATGTCGAAATTTTGAAAAATGTACACTGCAATTATGGCGTAGGCTTTTTGTTTTCAAAGCCGATGCCGCTTTATGCGTTTGAATCGCTGACCTTATAACCGGGAGATTCGCACAGGATGGATAACGAAACAAAAATCAAAATCAAGAACCTGACGGAAGATTTTGTCGACCAGCATTTGGATCATTGCATTGAAAGCTATGGAACCTGTAATTGTGCTCGCTGCCGCGCCGATATCAGGGCCTATGCCTTGAATCATCTTCCGCCACATTATGTTGCGTCGGAAATCGGGGACGCCATGGTGAGGCACGATGCGCAGACAACGCAGGGGATTGCGGACATTGTTGCGGCAATTGTGGAAGGGATACGGGTTGTTGCCAATAATCCGCATCATTAAAAATTTGATGGAGGTAATAGATAGGGCAAAGGTGAACAATGAAACACAAAAATACCGAAGCAGTTGTGCCGCAGGTCAATGATGAGGAATTATATCTGAAAAAAGTATATCGCAATATTATTTTGCTCGCCTTGTTTGCACATGGCTCGTATATACTGATTTTTGCGTCGCTCAACTTTTTGATTCCATCCGTATACAATGTGGGAAGCGTAATTTTCTATTTTTTCATGCTATATACGACGCGGCGGGGCTTGTACCGCCTGTCGGTAACCTTGATTCACGTGGAGGTCTGCCTGTTTGTAACCGCCTGTACGCTGACCGGGGGCTGGGCGCTGGGGGTTGAGATGTATTTGGTCGCGATGAGTTCACTGGTCTATTTCTGCCCTTTTCACCGCAAATATATTCCCTACCTTTTCGCGCTTGCCGAAGCCGTCGTCTTCTTCCTGCTGTTTTTCTACCTGAGCGGACACGGGTCTTATTATGAAGTGCCGCCAAAGCAAACTACGGAAATTATTTTTTTGTATAATGCCGCGACCTGCTTTATTATCATAATCTATTCGGCGTTTCTTTCCAGGGTATCGGCCACTGTCAATCAGCAGCAGTTGGAGAAAGAAAATGACGGCCTGACGATTCTTGCAAATTATGACCAGCTTACCGGGCTGCTTACCCGGAGGGCGTTTTTGGATGGAGTGGAGGAGCCAGGAGACAACCGGAAGCCCGGGGCACTTGTAATGGCCGATATTGATAATTTTAAGCGTATCAACGACACCTATGGGCACCAGGGCGGGGATTATGTACTGCGCACGGTTGCGGAGCTGATACGGGCAGGATGTAGGCAAGCGGATGTTTGCCGCTATGGCGGCGAAGAATTCCTCTTGATGATTTATGGAACCGGTTGGGAAGAAAGCACGGAACTCGTCCAAAGAATGTGTGATGATATTGCCGCGCATTCTTTCCTTTTTCAAAAAAATGTGTTTCACGTTACAGTAACCTTTGGGATGTGCAAAACAGATAAATATGGAAATCTCAACGAATGGATTTCCTGTGCGGACAAACGCCTTTATATTGGAAAAGCCCGGGGCAAAAACCAGGTGGTGGCACACTGAACGCTTTGCTTTATTCCTTCATAAATAATTCCACGCATATTTGCAGGGAGTCCGCGTCTTCGCTGCCAATTGAATAGAGCCTGCAGAAGATTTCATGGCCCTCGTCCATTAAAAGCGCAAGGAATGTGTTGGAATGATTGGGGATATATCCAATTTTCATGCCGTCGATATCGGTTACGGCAATCGCCATAGGGTCTTGCAGATAATATGGCTCGCGCCTTAATTCCAGCCGGTCTCCCGGAAGCAATTGCGCAGGAAGCTCCGGATGCTCTTTCAGTGCGACCACGGTGCCCTCAAGCTGTTGGAAATCAATAAAACGTCCGCCTTCAAAGAAAGGATTTTGTTTACGTTCGGCGATTGCGGAAATTTTCAGTTCACCGTATTTCTTTTTTGTCGTACGCAGCTTCTGGCGCGCGCCGGTTTCCTTTTGATGGGATTTCCGTTCCTCCTCCAGCCTGAGTTTCTGCTGTTCCAGACGTGCGGCGCGTTCCGCTTCCGCCTTCTTTCTTTTTTCTTCCTTCAACAAATATTCCATCTTCCCGTCGAGGAGTTTAAGCAAGACTTTCCGCATCATCATCTTCCGGGATTTCTTAATATACTTAACCAGCAAATCATTTCCTTCGTGCGTCATGGCACGCGCAGGAATTTCCTCTATTACCGTTTTCAAAATCTTATCCGTTGAAAGCGTACCTTCATGTCCGACATATGGGTTAGAGAGCAGGAAATCAATCAGCATTTGAAACAGGTCATAATTGCAAACGCCTATGCAGGACGCAAGGAGAGCGGCCTGGGTGCGGTCTATATAAGATGACTTTCCAAACAGGAATTCGCCAAGCCGGGCATCCTTTTGCAGGCAGGGAAGGAGGGACGAAATTTCGCTGCGTTCAAGCGCATGTAAAATACCGCTTGTCAGGCGGTACGCATTCGCCGGTTCAGAAAGAGTACTCTCAAAGGATTCAAGGAGCCACTTCCACAAACGGAGCGCGCGGCCTTCATCAATTAAAAATAAATTATATATCAGTTCCGCGATATCTTCACGGTTCGATTCAAAGTTTTCCTTCAGGTCCGCGAAATTGGCATAAACGGCCATTTCATATTCAAAGTATCCGTCCGCGCGGCGGTATTTTAAAATTTCATCTTCAAGCTTGACGGAAGCGGAAAGAGGCTCGCCAATATTGCGGCGATAGCCCTTGGCGTTATATCCGTTTCGCGAATATCCGTCACGGTCGAAACCATTTTGGTCATAGCCGTCTTCGTCATAAACCGGCTCATCCTGCGGATTCCGAGGGAAAATGGAAGTTTCTTCCTCGCTTGATGGGAAAACCTCTTCTCCAATGTTTTCTGTTTTTTTTGCTTTCATTGAAAAAATATTCATTTCAATTTATCCGTTTGTGCCCGGGTCAGCAAATTTCGATTGATAATCTGTTCTATATAAGCTTCAAATGCGTCGCAAGTTCCGATGGTAAATCCATTTTTAAAAATCTTGAGGGTAAAATGGTCTGAAAACCAAAGGGTATAATAAATAGGGTCTTCGGAAATACGAACCAAATTTTTATAGAAATGAACGGAGGGATACCGCGGATCGTCCACGATGATTTCTTCCCCGAAACGAATCATACGCTCCCATTTGAGATTCATACGGCCCGCCTGATATGACGCATCGGAAATGTTTGACGCCCGGCGGTTTTTACGCATAAAATAGATCATCCGGTATATGTATACGGCGGCGAGCGCCAACCCGATGAAAAGGATGATATTCTCCCTCAGCGATACGGAAATCACAATAATCAGGATTGCAACGGCCAGGCCTACAATGCGCATAACGCCGCTTCCTTTTATTGGCTGACGGTCAGGGGAGCACAGCGCTCCTTCACGCATGGAAGTATGATAGCTGCCGCCGCCTTCCTCTGATACAAGATATTTGTTTTCAAAAAAAAGTTCCATCGGTGATTGAATACTCCTGAATATTTTGGCAAATAAGACAGGGAAAGCCTGCAATCGGCTTTCCCCATCCCAATGTTTTACAGCTTGCAATTTCCACAAAATAGAACGTGTTTATCTCAAGAGGGAAAGCACGTTCTGCGGCAAAGAGTTCGCCTGCGCCAGCATTGCCGTAGCGGCCTGCGCGAGGATGTTGCTCTTTGTGAACGCCGTCATTTCGGAAGCGATATCCACGTCGCGGATACGGCTCTCCGCCGCCGTCAGGTTCTCGGAAGAAACCTTCAGGTTTGCGATCTTGTGATCCAGCCTGTTCTGCATAGCACCAAGCGCTGCGCGCTGGTCGGAAACCTTGTCGATCGCCGTTCTTGTCGCCGTGATTGCTTTACCGGCCGTATCCTGCGTATAGATGGAAACGTCGTCAAGACCGAGGCCTTTGGTGTTCATCGAATCGATGGAAACGGAAAGCTGCTCGCCTTCGAGCGCGCCCACCTGGATGCGGATCGCGTCGAAGCCCGTTGCTTCAACCGGCTGGAAGCCGCTCATGACGTCCACGCGGCCCTGCACAATAAGGGCGGAACCCTTCTGCTCCGCTTCCAGCACATTGCCGGCAGCGTCTCTCAGGCCCTGGGCGATATTCGTGAAGGAATCACCCTGCTGGAATTCATACGTGTATTCCGTGCCGTTCAGCTTCACGCTGATCTGGTCGCCCGTTTTCAGCTTGACTGTGTCAAACTCGATCGTGGACTGTACCGCGGCGGCAGCCTTAAAGGAAACGCTGTTGTCGCCAACGCCGCCCACAGCTTGCGTTACAGTGAAGCCGTCGCCAGCCCCAGTTGCCGCAACCGTGATGCCTCCGGGAATACCTGCCTGCAACGCCGTTACCAGATCGGCGTTCGTCTTGGTGCTGTCCCACGCAATGCCGACGTTGCCATCCTGCGCCTGCTGTCCGGCTTCCACAAGCTCGAAGCGGCGTCCGCCGACTGTGAGCGTATCGCCGATTTTAAGGTCGGCAACATTTACATTTGCGGTCGTTACGCCGGGAACCGCCGTAACCGCCGTCTCGCCTTTTGTAGTTTCACTAACCGCATAATTATTCCCGTTCAGCTTTAAGCCGCCCATGACCGCGGACCTGTTCGGGTCTGTGACCGAGGCATCCTGCGTCAGGCGAAGACCATCCGCGCCCTGCGTCGCGAAGGTGTACGTGCTGAGGATCGGGTCGGTAGAACCGTTGAGCGCGGCAACCAAAGCCGTGCGGCTAGCGCCTGCATTTGCGCCCGCCGTGAAAGTAACCCTCGCCCCCGCGATTTCGATTTCGTAGTC
Organism: Christensenella intestinihominis; assembly: GCF_001678845.1. Taxonomy (GTDB): domain Bacteria; phylum Bacillota; class Clostridia; order Christensenellales; family Christensenellaceae; genus Christensenella; species Christensenella intestinihominis. The sequence continues at coordinate 241,354 of NZ_MAIQ01000001.1, read as the reverse complement.
GTCGCCGTTCGTGAGTGCGGTGAGGTCTGCGTCAGCGATCGTCATATCATAGACGCCCGCCGCGGCAGTAACCGCCGCTACACCTTTGGTGGTCACTTGATGCGTGATTGCGGTGTTGTTCGCCGGGTCAACAGTCTCATTGACGTTGATGCCTGCCGTCGCAGCGCTTCTCTGCGGGCCCTGATAGGAAAGGGAACCGTCAAGAATTTTCATGTTGTTGAACGTGGTCTGTTCCGCAACGTCGTTGATCTCGCGCTTCAACTGGTCGAATTCCTTGGCAAGTGCGTTCCGGTCAAGCTCCTGATTGGTGCCCGTCGCGGACTGGTTTGCCAGTTCGTTCATCCTCTGCAGCATCGTGTGCGTTTCCTGCAGCGCGCCTTCAGCCGTTTGTACCAGCGAAATCGCATCCTGCGAATTCTTGGTGGCCATGTTCAGGCCGCGGATTTGGCTGCGCATTTTTTCGGAAATCGCGAGACCGGCGGCATCATCGCCCGCACGGTTGATTTTGTAGCCGGACGAAAGCTTTTCAGCGCTCTTGGCTACGTTATCGTTGTTGATTGTGTACTGGCGATGTGTGTTCAGCGCCATAATGTTGTTTTGAATTCTCATAATAAATACCTCCATGTATTTGTTTGATTTACCCGGTCGGCAGAATTCAATTACCGGCAGGGCATCAGGTTCGTTTTGACTGCATTCTATGCACGAACCCTTTGAAAAGCAAAACAGCCTCCCTGTTTCATCCAGGTGACGTCCCCCGGATAAAACGAGAAAACATAATTTGTTTCTCTAAACATTCTTTCGGATAAACTGCAGAAAACTTTAATGTTTTAATGGAAATATTTATTTAAAAGAAATATTTTTCAAAACATTAAAGTTTGCGGGCAAAATGTACGATATATATAAATAAGATAAAATTAGCAGGACGACTTGTCGCAGGAATCGATGAAAGGAGACGGTATCATGGCCGGAAGTGGATATAATTTGAATGGGATTGGGAACGTGGGCCTTTATGCGTCCAACCTTGTCAGGACGTATATGAATTCTGTAAAGCCGGGAAGCGGAATTGGAAAGGCTGACAATTCTTTTGCATCCGTTAAAAGCAATACGGTCAGGAACAACGCGGCGTTTACCAGCCAAAACGTATCGAACCTGCAAATGCTGAAGGCGGCGGCGAGCGCACTGAATTCAACGGCGCGCGGCCTCGGGTCTTACGCAACGGAAAGCGAGCTTGTTGCGGCGGCCCAAAATTTCGCATCCGCATATAACAAAACGATTTCCCATCTTACCTCCGGCACGGCGGATGGAGCCGGGGTAGAAAAGGCGCTTAACCTGGTTGCAGACAACCGCATGACCGGGCTTTCCATAGGGAATTACGGGTCGTATACGGCGAACCGGGCGGCTGTGATGGGCGTCTCGATTGACCAGGATGGAAAAATGCAGGTTGATGCGAAAAAACTCACGGACGCCGCACAAAAAAGTCCGGCCTCCGTAAAATCCATATTGACGGGGCGGGGAAGCATCCCTGAAATCGTTCATGAAAATGCCGAACAAGCGATGAGAATTCCCGCCGCCACCTATACGGATTTCAGCAAAATGCAGGTTTCTGACAGCCTGATTGATGCATTGCTCCCCAACAGTGGATTTTTGTTTGATTTTGCTGTCTAGAAAAGAAGCATGCAGCATAAATTTATATCGCTTTTTGAGTGAAAGGGAAGGGACTAAAATATATTTTGGTCTTTTCTTTATTTTTAAACGGAGAAAAATTTAATTGTTTTTACCGAATTTTAATGCACTTTTTAATTCTACTGGATTTCAAAAGTATTATGCTATATTTCGTGGCATAAAAAAGTTCGTAATATTTTTTATATTACGAAATACCCTGGGACGGCCCTCTTTTGCCACAGATATCGTAGCAAAAGATTCTAGACATGTCAAGTATTATATAGTCGCAGATGCGTTTTTTATAGCAAAAGTACAGTTAAAACGGCCTTTCTGATTTAAGCCGTCGGAAAGGCCGTCATTTTGTGGAAAATAACAAAGGAGAAATGACATTTATGACAAAACGTGGAGAAAATATTTATTTAAGAAAGGACGGACGCTGGGAGGGCCGATATGTCAAAGGGAAGCGCCCTGACGGCACAACAAAATTCGGATATGTTTATGGCCAGAAGTATACGGATGTAAAAAATGCGCTCTGCATATTGAAAGCCAAGATGCAGCAGTCCAACATCCCTGCATCCGGGCTGTGGACATTTTATGTTTGGGCGGAATATTGGCTTGACGCCATAGCAAAGCCTGATATTAAGGAATCGACCTATGAAAGCTACAGAAACCAGATTGATCTTCACCTGAAACCATATTTTGGCGAGACACCTTTGGCAGCAATTGATCATGATACGATCAACCGATTTATATCCCATCTGAAAGAGTATCTGGCTGGCAGTACCGTTTGCGGAGTTTACCGTTTGTTGAAATCAATCCTCTTAAGCGCGATAAGAAAGAAGATGATGCCCCCAATTGCTTTCGACCAGATAAAGAAACCTAAAGACAAGGGAAAGAGTCCCCGCGTTCTTACACGGCTTGAACAAAACAAACTCGAAAAGGAAATTTTCAAGCTGGGGTACGACGAGTTCCTTCTGGGACTCTACGCAGGCCTTCGCTTGGGTGAAATTTGTGCGCTTCAATGGCATGACGTTGATTTTGAAAATGCTACAATGCACATTGACCATTCCGTCAAGCGGATCAAAATTCATACTTCAGCAGGTCTTACAAAGACAAGGCTTATTGTCAGCGAGACGAAATCCGAATCGTCCAACCGCGAAATACCAATTTCACCTTTTCTGATGCAGAGGCTGAAGATGCGCCACGAGGATACCGACGATACGGACGGATTCGTTTTTCCCGGGAGAAACGGATACGCTTCCGATCCCCGTACATTGCAAAAACGGTTGTCACGCCTTGTCGAAAAAGCCGGTCTTAATGGCGTTCATATGCATACGCTGCGGCATTCCTTTGCCACGCGTTGCCTGGAAGAGAGTATTGGAATCGAAACCCTGTGTGATTTTTTGGGGCATAGCTCACCCGAAATCACATGGAGGTATTACGCACATTGCACTTTGGAGCATAAGGCGGAGGCAATCAGCCGCCTGCAGCCGATCGGGAAACCCAAAAGCGTTGCGCCGTCAAAGAGCCGTCACCGGCGCGGAACGAAAAGCATGGCGTTATGGTAATGGAAAATATTTCGTAATATAAAAAATATTACGAATTTGAAGGTATAAGTGACGTTTTTGAACGGCTTTGAAATATACGCGAATGTAAGTGGGAATATCCGTATCCCAAAGAAAGGCGTTATGCCGTTTTTTATGTTGTGTAGTAGCAGGATAGTGATAAATGTACACATATTATATCATAACCGCCGCTGCGACGGAAAAAACTTATATTTCCGGGGAACAAGGCGGCATGGGTAATGCATAGAGGGGATATACACATAAAAAGGAAGCGGGTATGGAACGGGTATGGAAATAAGTGAAATTGACTTAGATATGCTAAAAGAAGTTGCCAATATAGGCGCGGGAAACGCGGCTTCCGCCCTTTCCGAAATGACGGGGCAGGCAATCGACATCAGCGTTCCGAAATGTGAAATGATCAGCTATGCGGAAATCGCAGAGCGAATGGGCGGGGCGGATAATGTAATTTTGGGAATGCTCGTTCAGATGAGCGGCGATATAGACGGTTATATTTTGCTTGCACAGGAGCTTGAAGACGCGCGCAATACGCTCCGCATCCTGCTGGGGCAGGAAATTCCGCAGCAGGACTTTGAGGTGCCGGATTACGAGGCAATGCGCGAAGTATGCAATATTATGGTCAGCACCTATCTCTCGGCAATTGCGTCAATGATGCAGCTTACGATCATGCCGAGCGTACCTGAAATGACAATCGATATGGCTATGGCGATTATGAACGTTCCGGTTCTTGTCTATGGAGAGCTGGAATCGGTTCTTTTTTTGCGCACGGAATTTGGGGGAGACGCCAAGAGCATTAAAGGCAATTTCTTTATGATGCCCACGCTTGAGTCTCTTGAGACTTTAAAGAAAGCACTGACGGGAAGCTTATGAAAACGGTAATCATCGGAATGGCAGAGCTTGCCGTCGTGAAAGCGCCGCAGCATGTTGCCACGCTGGGACTGGGCTCGTGTATCGGAGTTGTACTTTACGACAAAATTAACAAAATTGGCGGCATGGTCCATATTGTTATGCCGGACAGCGGAAAAAAGTCGAATGTAATACGGGCCAAATATGCCGATACCGGCGTGGATGAATTGCTGTCACAAATGGTCAGGGCAGGAGCAAACCCCAGGGCCCTTACCGCCAAGCTTGCCGGAGGTGCACATATGTTTGGCGGCCTTGGGAAAAGCGACGCCCTGAAGGTTGGGGACAGGAACGCATTCAACAGTAAGATGGCGGTACTGCGCCTCAGGATTCCAATTATTGCGGAAGATATGGGTGGCAGCTATGGCAGGACGATTGAACTTGATCCGGAGAATGGATCGCTCATGGTCAAGACTGTGGGCAAAGGAGTTAAGACAATATAGAAGCCGGACCTTTAAGTTTTGAAATGACTGAAATCCGGAAAGATCGAAAGACAGGATAGATTTAGGAGGAAAAACATGAAAAAAGTTTTGGTTGTAGACGACGCCGCATTTATGAGACTCACAATTAAAAACATGCTCTCCAAGAACGGCTTTGAAGTTGTGGGAGAAGCCGAAAACGGCGCGCAGGCAATCCAGAAATGTACGGAGCTCGCCCCCGACATCGTGACGCTGGATATTACGATGCCGGAGATGTCGGGGATCGACGCCTTAAGGGAAATTATGAAGGCCAGGCCCCAGACAAATGTTGTCATGGTTTCCGCCCTTGGACAGGAGGGAATGGTCAAGGAGGCCGTTATGCTCGGGGCAAAAGGATTTGTTGTGAAACCCTTCAAGGAAGACATCATCGTAGCCGCGCTCAGTAAATTTAAGTAATGGTTTAAAACCGGTGCTTGCAGCTGTGAGATTATTCAGGACAGGAGAGAAACGCAAATGAGCGAAATGGATTCAATGGTCTCGATGTATGTGCTTGAGAACAGCCAACTGCTGGAACAGCTTGAAGAACTGCTGTTGGGCGGCGAAAAAAACGAAGGGCTATCCAAAGAACAGATCGATGAAACCTTTCGTGTGATGCATACCATCAAGGGCTCGTCAGCCATGATGGAATATAACGATGTGGCAACGCTTGCACATGCCGTGGAGGACCTGTTTTCCAAGATACGTGAGACGAATCCTCCTGAATCGGAGTGGGAGCGTATTTTTGATATTGTTTTGGAGTCAATCGATTTTTTCAAGGAAGAAATCGAAAAAATCCAGGATGGCAACGCGCCGGACGGCGATCCCCAAAAGCTTTGCTCGGAGCTTGCGGAGCTGAGGAAACGGCTGGAAGGCGAGGAAGGGATTGGCGAACCTGCAACCCCAGCACAAGATGATGATGCGAAGCAGGCGCAGGGGCTGAATGACATTGCCCGTTCATTGCTTGGGAATCTGAAAGCGTTGCCGGGAGACAAAAAATTCTGGGCAAAAATTTTATTTGAAAAAGGCTGCCAAATGGAAACGATCCGCGCGGACAGCATAAAAATGTCTATTAAGGACCTGTATTCCAGTATCCTGACGTGGCCGGAAGACCTCGAGACGGAGCATGACGCCGAAATTGCGGAAAATGGATTTTGGATGGCGTTTTCGACGCCGGAAGAATATGAAGAAATCATCAAACAAAAAGTGGAAGAAACCATGCTGGTGGAAAGCGTATTGTTTGGCGAGGAAGATGAAGCTGCCGCGCCTGCAGCAACGGCGGACTTAAAACAGCAGGAAGCGGAGAAGGAACCGGCCGACGAATGCGGGGAAGACGCCGCGCAGAAGGAACCCGCGCCCCAAAAAGAACCTTCCGGCGATAATAAGGGAAAGAAAAAACAGGGAAAAGAAGATAAAACCGTCAAACAGAGCTTTATCAGCGTAAATGTCAACAAGATCGATAAGCTGATGAACCTTGTTGGTGAGATCGTGACAACCGAATCGATGGTGACCAAAAATTCGGACCTTGCGGATTTGCATTTGGAAAACTTTGAAAAACAGGCGCGCCAGCTGAGGAAGCTGACGGACGAATTGCAGGACATTGTGATGTCGATTCGCATGGTGCCGGTGGCAGCAACCTTCCATAAAATGCAGCGGATCGTGCGCGATATCGGGAAAAAGACGAATAAGGAAGCCGAACTTGTGATTATTGGGGAGGATACGGAGGTCGATAAAAACATTATCGATAACCTTTCCGACCCTTTAATGCACCTGATCCGCAATGCAATGGATCATGGCATCGAGACCCCCGAAGAGCGGAGCGCGGCAGGCAAGGACCCGAGGGGGAAGATCACACTCGAGGCAAACAGCACAAGCGGCGATATTATTGTCCGTGTCATGGATGACGGTATAGGAATGGACCGCGCAAAAATTATTCAGAAGGCCTATGAAAAGGGACTCACTTCCAAGCCGGAGAACGAAATTACGGATAAGGAGGCGTACGGGTTTACGCTGCTCCCCGGATTTTCGACAAATGACGCCGTGACGGAATACTCGGGCCGCGGCGTTGGTATGGACGTCGTACATAAAAACCTTGAAAAAATCGGAGGGAGTATTACCGTTGACAGCGAGCATGGGAAAGGCACCACCATTACCATGCATATTCCGCTCACCCTTGCAATCATGGATGGGATGAAAGTGACGGTAGGAAAATCGACCTATATCATTCCGACGCTTGCGATCCGTGAATCCCTCGAGCCCCGCCTTCATGAGATCGTTACGGAGCCGAATGGAAACGAAATGATTATCATACGCGGGGTATGCTACCCGATTGTACGGCTGCATAAAGTGTTTCATGTACAAGGCAGCGAGGACGACCTGAAAAGGGGAATTATGGTTTTGGTAGACAGCGAAGTTGGGGAAGCATGTTTGTTTGCGGACAAACTCCTCGGAGAACAGCAGGCGGTTGTGAAACCCATGCCCCTTTACGTAAGCAAAACCATTAAGAGGATCAAGGGGATCAGCGGATGCACCATCATGGGGGACGGTGAAATTGCCTTGATACTGGACATTAATAATCTTTTGGCATAAAAAGGAAAACAAATACGCTGCGAGGAGGAATGCCCTTTGGAAGAAAAAAATTCGGCATTGGAAAGCGGGCAGGGCGAATTGGAAAAATATCTGACGTTTTTCATAAACGGTCAATGCTGTGGGCTGCCGATTTCATTGGTTATGGAAATCATCGGGGTACAAAAAATAGCGGAAGTTCCCGAATTTCCCATTTATGCGAAAGGAATCATTAACCTGCGGGGCCTTATCGTGCCGCTCATTGACCTGAATTTACGCGTAGGATATGAGGAGCAGGAATATACGAGCAAAACCTGTGTTATTGTCGTGAACGTTGAAGGGATCGAAATAGGCCTGATCGTAGACGCAGTGGATGAAGTGCTTGACATTAACTACGCGGATATCAATCCGCCTCCCCAAAGCGCATCCGGCGAAGCGGACCGGTTTGTAAGCGGGGTGGCCGTTCAGCCGGAGAAGCTGATCCTGCTGATGTCCTGTGAAAAAATTATTGGCGACGATGTATTTGAGCATTAATAACGATTGCGAATAAATAAAGAGTGAACTTTGGGAGGAGCTTGAAATGTTAAAGAAGATGAAAGTTGGAACGCGGATACTGTTTGGTTTCCTGATTGCCATCATACTCACGGTCGCGCTGGGGCTGGTATCCATATTTGGCTTCAACACAATGAGCGGCGAACTCAACGGCTTATATAACCAGCCGTATGCGGCGGCTGAGCAAATGGCCGTCATTGAAACAAATGTGGAGAAGGTCACGCGCGACTTATACCAAATGACGCTTTCCACATCTCAGGAACAAATTGATGAAACGAAAGACAAGGTTCAGCAACGCAACGACGAGATTGTGACGGCTGCTGCCGAATTGAAAAAAATTTATCCGTCCTATTCGGATTCAATCGGGGAATTTGAAGCAATTATTGCAAGCGGTACCCCCATTCTGGAAAAGGTCATGGGGTCCGTAACAGCCGGAACAGACGACACGGCGGTCGTGGGGCCAATGCTGGAAAATGAATTTACGCCACTGCTTGACCAGGCGCTCGAGAAAATCACCACGATGAAGGAGAACGCCCAGGCGGAAGCGGATAAATTTATGGCGGATGCGGAAACGACTTCCCGAAACCAATTTATTTTGATTATTGCCTTACTGGCGGCAGAGATTATCGTAGCGATGGTACTGGCGGTGAAGATCACCAGGAGCGTGAGGAAGCCCGTGTCGGAATGCGTGGATGCGACAACGCAGATTGCGCAGGGGAACCTGGAGATCAGCGTTGCATATGAAGCGCCCGATGAGCTCGGGATGCTTGCGGGAAATGTGCGCTCCATGGTTGGCACCCTTAAAAATTACATCGGTGAAATTTCAAACGTGCTGCATGAAATTTCGAATGGAAACCTCGATGTGGAATCGAAGGAAAACTATATGGGCAATTTCCAACTGATCGGATCGTCGATGGATAAAATTATTTCTTCGCTGAATTCGACGTTTGAAAGCATGGATCAATCCGCCGGGCAGGTGGCGATCGGTTCAAACGAAGTATCGAGGGGCGCGCAGGCGCTGGCGCAGGGAGCAACGGAACAGTCCAGTTCCGTGCAGGAGTTGTCCGCATCCATCGCACAGGTGAACGACCAAATCCAGCAGAACGCAGAGAGCGTAAAGCAGACAAAGGACCTGATCGGCACGACAGCGGGACTTGTGGAAACCTGCAACGGTCACATGAGCGATATGCTGGAATCCATGAACGATATCAACCAAAGCTCCCAGGAAATCTCCAAAATTATCAAGGTGATCGACGACATTTCCTTCCAGACAAATATTCTTGCGCTCAATGCGGCGGTTGAAGCTGCGCGTGCCGGTACGGCAGGCCAGGGCTTTGCGGTTGTCGCCGATGAGGTGCGAAACCTTGCGACTAAGAGCGCAGAGGCTGCAAAAGAAACCTCGGCGTTGATTGAAGGTTCTCTCCAAAAGGTTGAAATCGGGAACAATAAGGCAGTGGAGACTGCCAACGTATTGAAGTCGGTTGTGGAGAATGCGGAAAAAATCAATGTGTTGATTGGAGAGATTGGCGTTTCTTCCGATGCGCAGGCGCGCTCCGTAGCGGAAATCAACCAAGGCGTAGAGCAGATTTCAATGGTAGTGCAGACCAACTCCGCAACGGCAGAGGAAAGCGCTGCGGCAAGCGAAGAGCTGTCGGGGCAGGCGGATATGATGAAGCAATTGGTTGGGCGCTTCCAGCTTAAGAGCCGGGATGAAAGCACAATCAATATGGATTATGATCCGGAAAGCGGGATTGGCGGCGCAGACCAGTTTGAATTGGGCGGGGATAAATATTAATTTTACCTATCCGTTAAGCACAAAAACAGGAAGCATGCAGGGACCGGAACGGCTTCCGGTCCCTGCAAACCCATGAAGAACCGCGAAGGCGATAAAAGGAGTGATCCTCTCTGGCGCAGGTAAACATCGCAGATGCTGGCAAAAAAGCTTTAACAGCATGGAAAAATACAAAAAAATCACAAAAAGCACTGATTATTGCGGTGGTTATTCTGACGATTATAGCGCTTAGTGTTGTTTTAAACATGGCGAATCAGGTAGAATATGCCGCTTTGTTCAGCGGTCTTTCCGACGAAGAAGCCGGTAACATCATTACTGCGCTGAATGAAGAGGGCGTGGAAGTGAAATCCGCACCGAACGGAACGCTTTTGGTGCCCAAGGACAAGGTGGATGAGCTGCGTTATACGCTTCAATCCGAGGGACTGCCGGGAAGCGACAATTTTGATTATACGCTCTATTCGGAAAATGCGGGCAGCTTTGGCGCAACCGATAAGGACAAAGCGTATTATGAACAAGCGCAATTGCAGCAAAATATCGCCCAGACCATCAATAAGCTTGGAAAGATTAAAAACAGCACCGTACTGCTCGCTCTGGCGAAAGACAGTCCTTATGTTTTATCGGGTGATGACGAAAAGGTGTCGAGCGCGTCCGTAATGGTGACGCTGAAATCGTCGGGCGACCAGCTTTCGCAGAGCGATGTGGATGCAATCCGTGCGATTGTATCGAAAGCGGTCCCGGCGCTCACAGAGGATAATATTTCGATTGTCGACCAGAATATGCACCTGTATGGAACCGCTTCGGAGGGAAGCGGCGGAACAACACAGGTGGACGCACAGATTCAGCTGCAGAAAAAGGTCTCCAGCGAATTGGAGCAGCAGGTATTAAACCTGCTCTCTCCTGTGTTCGGGCCGGAAAACCTGACTGCGAGCGTAAACGTTATTCTTGATTTTGATAAGAATACGACGAATTCCCTGACGCTTTCGCCGCCGACAAACGATGCGGAGAACATGGGAATTATCACCAGCATGAAGCAGACGACGGAGCGTCTCCAGAACGCGGGAACGACGCCGGAAGGGGAGCCGGGCGTGGACCCCAACGGCGGGGCGCCGACGTATCAGGAAATTGACGCGGCTGCCCAGGACAGCACTTATTATAATACTGTGACCGAAGTTAATGCTGAAGTCAACGAGATCAACCAGCAAATTGAGGAAGCCCAGGGAGATATTTCCGACCTGTCCGCAACATTGATTATTAACGGGGACGACAGCCTGACGGATTTATTGCCTGAGGTGCGCCAGCAGATCGCCACGGCGATTGGCGTACCGGAAGATAAAATAACAGTTTCCGCAATGCCGTTTGAAGAAAATACGCTGTATGCGCAGGCGATGGAGGAGCAGGCAAAGGAAATGGAAGCGCAGCGCACCAGTGACATGATTAAAAATGTCGTTGTTCCCCTGGCAATCATTGCCGGAATCATGGTTATGCTGCTGATAATCCTGCGGGAAATCAAAAAGAAGCGCGAAAGCGATTTGGAACAGGAACGTATGGCGAATTGGACCGAAATGCAGCAGCAAGAACAGGAAGAACAGCCAAGCGTTGACGTTGTGGCGGATGAAGAATTGAATGTGGAAGAACTGCTGCAGGAGAAAAACGATAATATGGTGAGCCAGGTGCGCCAGCTTGTCGACAGGGACCCGGATGCAATCGCCCAATTATTGCGTAATTGGCTTTCTGACGATATCGGAGGGAGATAACGGTGGTTGAGAATCTTTTGCCGAAGGAAAAGGCCGCAATTTTAATGGTGGTGCTTGGAAAAGACATCTCCTCAAAAATTTATAAGCACCTGACGGAGGATGAAATTGAGCAATTGACACTCGGCATCACCGGGCTCAGATCATTTGACAAGGAGACGCGGGATGCGGTAGTCGGGGAATTTTACGATTTGTGTGTCGCACAGAAATACATCTCGGAAGGCGGTATCGATTACGCGCGGGATGTGCTTGTCAAGGCGGTTGGGGACGACAAAGCGGACGAGTTGATCGGAAAGCTGTCTGCAGCCTTACAGGTGCGTCCGTTTGATTTTGTGCGCAAGGCAGATACCGCACAGATCAGTAACCTGATCCAAAACGAACATCCGCAGACGATTGCGCTGATTTTATCTTACCTCAAGCCGGAACAGGCGGCGGGCATCCTCTCTACACTGCCGGAAGAGCTCCAGGCAAAAGTAGTGGAGCGCGTCGCCGACATGGGCGTTGTTTCCATGGAATATATCCGCGAAGCGGAACGGATTCTGGAATATAAAATCAGCAGTATGGGGCAGGAGGAAAGTACGACGGTCGGCGGCGTCGACATGGTTGTTGAGATGCTTGCCGCAACGGACCGGAACACGGAAAAGCACATTATGGACACCGTTGAGGAAGACAATCCTGATTTGGCGGACGAGATACATAAACGTATGTTCGTATTTGAGGATATTGTAAAGCTGGGTAATGCCGACCTGCAGAAGGTATTAAAAGAAATCGATAATGACATTCTCACAATTGCACTCAAGGGAGCGGCAGAAGAAATTGCGGAGAAAATTTATGCAAATATCAGTAAGCGCCTGCATGACCTGATTGTTGAGAATATGGAATATATGGGACCTGTCCGCGTCCGCGATGTGGAACAGGCCCAGCAGACGATTGTAAACGTGATTCGCAAGCTGGAGGATGCGGGTGAAATTGAAATTTCCAGAGGAGGCGCAGAGGATGAACTCATTGTTTAGAATCGATCGGAATTCCATCGGCAATGACGAACTCGAATCGGCGGGAGTGGTTGTGATCCCTGGTTTTCATGAGTTGGCGAAAGAGCAGGAGACGGAAACCGAAGCGCCGCGAACGGAGGAAGAAGCGCGCGTGGAGCAGCCAATCGACCTGAAAAAGAAGGAGCTGCTCCAAATGGAGCAAAAGATCGAGGAAGCGAAAGCGCGCGCCGGGAAGCTCATTGCAGATGCGGAAAGCAAAGCGGAAGCAACGCTGAAACAGGCTGAGCACGACGGGTATGCGGAAGGCCTCAGGAGGGCGGAGGATGAACTGAAAAAAGAAATCGAACAGGAACGGCTGGAATTGGGCGAATTAAAGAAAAAACTCGTGGCAGCAAGGGATGAAATGCTCAGGGAAATGGAAACCAGCGTCCTCGACCTGTCGCTGTGTGTTTCAGAAAAAGTTGTCCGGGAAACGCTTGACCGCAACGATAAAGTATTCCTGAATATTGTCCGGGATATGCTTTCAAAAGTAAAAGAGCAAAGCGATATTGTGTTGAAGGTAAGCCAAAAAGAATACGAACGTTTTTTTGCCGACGATAAAGATGAATTCACCGCGTTGCTCAAAAGCTCCGGAATTCAGGTAAAACAGGACCTGGCGGTAGAACACGGGGAATGCGTAATCGAAACGGGGTTCGGCGCGCTTCGATCAGGGATTGGCATGCAGCATAGGCGCATAGCCGAAGCATTGTATGAGGCGGATGGAGCATGAGCCTTAAAAACAGGGTTTCAAAATACAAAACAATCCTTGAAAACGGGCAGTTTATGGAAATGAGCGGAACCGTTAAAAACGTTGTAGGGATTACGATAGAGTCAAGGGGCCCGATGGTCAAAATGGGCGATATTTGTAAGATATATCCCCATGTGGAGGGAACCCCCGTATTGGCAGAGGTTGTGGGCTTTCGGGACCAGAGCGTGCTGCTGATGCCGTTTGGTAATGTAACGGGCATCGGCGCGGGCAACAAGGTAATGGCCACGGGGGAAGAATATAAGGTAAGCGTTGGGAATGGACTTAGGGGGCGAATCCTCGACGCGCTTGGAAGGCCCATGGACGACGGAGGGGCGATCGAACCGGAGGCGTATTATCCGATTGAAAACGAGCCGCCCAACCCGCTGGAAAGGACGCGCATCAAAGAAGCGCTCCCGCTGGGTATCCGGGCAATCGACGGATTGCTCACCATTGGAAAAGGGCAAAGGATTGGTATTTTTGCCGGCAGCGGCGTTGGCAAGAGCACGCTTCTTGGGATGATTGCACGGCATGCAAGCGCCGATATCAATGTGATTACGCTGGTTGGAGAACGCGGAAGGGAAGTGCTGGATTTTATTGAAAAGGATTTGAAGGAGGAGGGACTCCGAAAATCAATCCTGGTGGTTGCGACCTCCGACCAGCCCGCCCTTTTACGGTTGAAATCAGCCATGGTTGGAACGGCCATTGCCGAGTATTTTCGCGATATGGGGTATGACGTCATGCTGATGATGGATTCGCTTACAAGGTTTGCGATGGCGCAGCGGGAAATTGGTATGACAGTGGGAGAGCCTCCCGTTTCACGGGGATTTCCCCCTTCTGTTTACTCCATGCTCCCCAAGCTTTTGGAGCGTTCGGGGACTTCCCGGAAAGGCAGCATTACGGGAATCTATACGGTGCTGGTGGAGGGCGACGACATGAACGAGCCTATTTCAGATACGGTGCGGGGAATCCTGGACGGACATTTCGTTTTGTCGCGGAAGCTGGCAAACAGCAACCAATATCCGGCAATCGATATCTTGGCCAGCGTAAGCAGATTAATGCCGGATATCGTTTCCATGGAGCATTGGAAAATGGCAAATTACGTCAGGGATATGATGATGGAATATGAAAGTGTGAAGGATTTGATTTCTATTGGCGCCTACAGGCAGGGCAGCAATGCCAAAACAGACATGGCGGTAAGCCTTCATGAGCCGATCCTCAGTATGTTGAAGCAGGATATCGGCGAGGAGGCAACGTTTGACCAGATGCTGAACATGCTGGGCGTGATTGCCAAGGATATGGGGCAGGCCGGATGAAACGGTTTCGATTTACCCTGCAAAAACTATATGACGTAAAGCAGTCTGAGGAAAAGAGACAACGGGCCCGGTTGAAAGAGCTGAATCAAAATCTTCTCAATTATTCAAACCAGCTTAAGGCGAACCGTTCCATCTTTGACGCCCAGCAAAGCATATACCGGGAAAAATGCAAGGCGGGAATGGAAATGCGCGAGGTAAGGCAGTTTGGAGATTACCTCCAATATTTGGAAAAAGAAATGCGCAGGCAGAAAAATGTTATCGCCAGCTGTGAGAAAAGTATCGGGGAATGCAGGAGCGGATTGCTTAAGCTGATTAATGAGCAGCATGTGCTGGAACGGATGCGCGAGGAGCAGTATATCGCTTATATGAAAGAAGTGCAGAAAAGCGACGATAGAATGATCGAGGACTTTATGCAGGCAAGATACTGAGAAAAACAATCTTTCAAGAAAGGAATGCGGAGAACAAACGTGGACGAAAAGCAGGCAGTTCAGCAACAAGTAAAGGCAGAAAAATCAGGACAGGCTTCCGACCGGGAAACAGCTCCGCAGAAGAAACGGATCAGCGGAAAAGCGGTGGCTGCTATTTTGATTGTTGTATTAATTGCGGGCATTGGCGTTTTTTACTATTTCAATCTCCTGGGCCTGAAGACACGTGTGATCGATTTCTTTAAGGGGCAAGACCCGGCTTACCAGACCGCAATCGAGGAATATAACGCCGAAAAGGAAGCATATGAGCAGAAGAAAAGCGAGCTTGATGCCAAGGAACAGGCCCTGCAACAAAGGGAACAGCAATTAAGTGAAAAGGAAGCGGAAGCAGCCCAGGGAGAGACGGCGACTACGGGAGGCGGAAAGTCCAAAAGCGCCAAGGCTGTCGCCCCGGTTTTTGAACAAATGGATAAAGCGGCGGCAGCCGAGATATTTGATAATACAACAAGTGATTCGTGGATCGCGGAAGTGTTGGGCGCAATCGACGAAAAAAAGGCGGCGGAAATCCTCGGGGCAATGGACCCGGCGAAAGCATCCGCAGTATCACAGTTTATGTCGTGATTTCCCCGTGTACGGAAACGTGCGCGCTGGAAATATAAAACCAGGAGAAGGGAGGTGAAAAGAATGATGAAAGTGAATAGCGTTGCGGAGATGCTGCAGATATCCGTCCCTAAAACGGACGGCGCAGAATTCGCCGGGGAATTCGCCGGGGAGATGGACAAGGCAACGGGAGCAGGCCAAGTTGAACATCCTGCAAAAAAAGATGCGGCGCAAGAACCGGAGAACAAAGCTGGTGAACAGGAGGTTTCGTTGCCGAACGATGAAAAGAAACCCGGGCTGCCAGAGGATGAAAAGCGGGAAGATGTCTCCGGGTTCGCGGAAACAATTCCGTTTATCCCTTTAAATACGGCAATGCTTCCAAACCAGGAAAGCCAGGCGGACCGTGAGCCGCAGGCTCAGGCTGGAACCGGCCCGGCTCCTCCGTTCCCGGAAACGGGACAGCAAGCCAGGACTGCAGGAATAAATTCGGCCGCGCCTGTTCCGGAATCACCGGCAGAAGAACCGGTAATTAAAACAGGCTCCACTCCGGAAGCGGTTTCTTTTGTACAGCAAGTCCTCAAGGAGGCAGATACAATGCTGGAAAAAAGCGGCAGACAGGAGGACATCGGGGCGCAGCAGCTAAAGGAGTCTTTACCGCCCGGCATACACGACGGGTCCGCTGGCGACGTACCGAAAGCGGAGACGCGGATTCCAGAAGAAACGGCCGATGGTAAAAAGCAAAGCAGGGATCATGGCGAGACTGAAGCGGGCAAGCCTGTGGCAGGAAAACAATCGCCGGTTACCGCCCCGGTCAGGAGCGATGGGAAGGTGGAATTCCAGATTTTGGGAGTACAGCCTGAGCAAATGGAGCCGCTGCAGCAGAAAGACAGTATATTTACGCGAGTGATCGAGCAAGTGAAAAGTACGGTTACCAAAGAAAAAACAGAGTTTTTTCTGCAACTGAAACCCGAGCATCTGGGCGGTTTATCGATTATGCTTTCTGCGGAAGAAAAAGGCATTGCCGCCAAGCTGATGACATCCAATCACGATGTACAGCAGATTTTGCAGAGCGATATGAACCAGCTTCAGGCCACGCTCAGGGAAAAGGGAATTAACGTCGTTCATATGGAAGTGATTTACGACCAGACTGCCAGCTCGACAACCCGGGACAACCGGGACGGAAACAGGCAGCAGGAAAACACCTTCGGCCGTGTTCAGGGAAGAACAACCGACGGTGTGGAGGATGCGGCGGCATTCTATGACAGCCTTTCGTATTACGACGTGCTTGCAGAGCAAGGAGGTTCTGTGGAATTCAGTGCTTAAATTAAAGGAAAACCGAAGAACACAGAAAGGATTTTGAGAAATGGCAACAGGAATCGTTACACCGACAACCGGAGGAATTTCATCCGCGACAGAGACAAAATCAAGGGTTCCCAAGCAGGAACTTGGAGAGGAAGAATTTTTGCAAATTCTGGCAGTACAGCTTGCCAACCAGGACCCGCTGCAGCCGATGGAGGATACGGATTTCATTGCACAGATGGCGCAATTTAATTCCTTGCAGCAAATGCAGCAGCTGAATTCTTCATTCAGCACTTCACAGGCATATTCCCTAATTGGCAAAAATGTCGTTGGAGAAGTACAGGAAGACAATGGGTCTACAGTCCAGATACTCGGAAGGGTAACCGGGGTAGTCCGCCAGGGTGGCGCCGACTATCTGCAGGTAGGCAATTATTATCTGCCGCTGGGTGCGGTTACGGAGATTTATGATACCGGAATCGATTCAAACGCAATGATTTCCCAGGCTGCGAACCTGGTTGGGAAAACCGTGGAAGCCACGGTGCCCGAAGAGACCAAGGATGCGGCGACGGGTGAGACCGTTACAAAGGATGTGAAGGTCGAGGGCGAAGTTGAGGCAATTCTGGTAAAGAACGGCGTGGTTTATGCAAAATTAAAGGATACGGACACACAGACGGGCAAGGAAGTCCCTGTATCGTATATCACCAAAATAAGCTAAGGATGGCATGGTGATAAAGCAGGAAGGTTCCACATTATTTTGCAATGACTGCAGCTATGATAATGATGGCAACAACAATTAGGCAAATTGATGAAATATCAGGAGGCGGCTCATTATGATGAGGGCACTTTTTTCGGGCGTAACAGGTCTTCGGACCCACCAGACCCGAATGGACGTAATCGGTAACAATATTTCAAACGTAAATACGCTGGGCTTCAAGAAAAGCGTAGCGAATTTTGCGGACCTGTACAGCGAGACGGTAGCGCCGGCTTCTGCGCCGACGGCAAACCAGGGCGGCGTCAATGCCCGCCAGATTGGCCTTGGCGTGACATGCAACGCAATTGTGATTAAGCACTCGCCGGGTGCGGCGCAGTATACGGGCAATGTACTTGACCTGGCAATCAGCGGCGACGGCTTCTTTACGGTGCGTACCGGAGAGGGCGAACGGTATACCCGTGCCGGAAACCTTTCGGTATCCAGC
Source organism: Christensenella intestinihominis (assembly GCF_001678845.1). Taxonomy (GTDB): domain Bacteria; phylum Bacillota; class Clostridia; order Christensenellales; family Christensenellaceae; genus Christensenella; species Christensenella intestinihominis. The sequence goes on along the minus strand of NZ_MAIQ01000001.1, from coordinate 223,479 downwards.
AACGGCAGTCTTGTGACGCCAAGCGGATATTTTGTGCAGGGATTCAATGCGCTCTACAGGGCAGGCGACGCAGGCAAGATATCGGGTTCGACAGGAATCAGCAACGCAGCTGCAACAGGATTTAATTCGTATACGTTCACCGCGAACAACAATGCTGTCACGACTGCCGGTTCCGGTACCTATACATTTGAGATCAATGCAAACAACAAGGTCAATATGTATAAGAACGGGATACTGATTCAGGAAGACCTCGATATTACAACGGCGGACGGCGCGACCACTGTGACGAATGCAAACGGTTTCCAGCCAAATACGAATTATAAGGTATCGACTAACCTTGGCGACATTACCTTTGCGACAAGCGCACATGCGATGAATAACCTGAAAGGATTGACCGACGCGAGCGGAACGGGCTTTGAAAACGTCACATTTACCGTAGACGATACGGCGGTTCCTACGGCGGAAAAGGGCGGATATTCTTTCAAGGTGGGCGCGGACAACGCAAGCCTTGAACTGATGAAGGACGGAACGGCGGTTGCGGGCGGACCGTTCAGCATTATCGACGATGCGACGGGCGCTGCCGTGACGGCCTTTACAGCGGGCAATACCTATACTGTAACGACCCCGCTCGGGAAGGTAACGTTTACGGCGACGGCCGATATCGATACGACGAGCTTGGCGGATTCGGCGGCACAGCTGAACGCAATCCTTGGCAACGGCTCTTTCTCCATCACAGGGCCTGTGACAGAGGGGGCAAATGGATTTGGCACCGCGATAAGCAATCTCGATACCCTGATGCAGAACGCCACGATTACGATTTCGAACAACGACGCTTTTTCAGCGGGCAATACGATTGGCGATATCGTAATCGACCAGGATGCGTATGAAAATATCACGATCAATGAAGAGGGGGCTGTGATAGGCCAGCTTAAAGCGCAGGGGACGCCGCCCGGGATTACCGGAGCGGTGGAAATGGCAAAGGGCGAAAAGGTTATCCTCGGATATTTGGCGCTTGCCAATTTCACCAATACGGAAGGGCTTGAAAAGATGGCGACCAACCTCTATGCGGCCACCGCGAACTCCGGACGGGTAACATACAACCTTGCCGGGTCGGGCGGCACCGGCGGCATTACGCCGTCTTCCCTCGAAATGTCAAATGTAGACCTCTCGGAGGAAATGGTCAATATGATTACGACGCAGAGGGGTTTCCAGGCGAATTCAAGGATTATCACTACTACCGATTCGATGCTGGAAGAGTTGATTAACCTGAAACGGTAAGGATAAGCTGCCGGAAAGGGGAGCCGGGAATGATAGAAGTATCGAAGCTTAACGGCGAGACGTGTATCGTCAACGCGGACGCAATCGACCTCATTGAAATAATTCCGGATACGGTGCTGGTTCTGGCATCCGGGAAAAAAATCCTGGTGCTGGACAGCCCGGAGGAGATTGTCGAACGGATCGTCGCCTATAAGCAGAAAATATTCCTGGGCCTCCCCGGTACGGCGGCGAGGGCAGTGGAATAGAAGCGGCGGGACTATGCAAGGTAAGAGGTGAATTTGTTTGAACATAACAATATTGATGGGTATCGCACTCGGCTTTGGGATGACATTCTTTGGCATTATGCAGGGCGGCGATATTAACAACTTCGTAGAAATAGCTTCGCTTTCAATCGTGCTGGGCGGTACGATCGGCGCCGTGATTGCCTCGTATCCAATGGAAGACCTGAAAAAGATACCGACGCTTATCAAACTGGCGCTGCGGAAAAGTGAAAACAATTATATGGAACAGGTGCATGAGATCGTCGAAATGGCGAATGTTGCCCGCAAAAACGGAATCCTGGCGCTGGAAGACCGCCTTGACGATATCAAGGACCCATTTGTTAAAAATGGAATTATGCTGATTATGGACGGCACGGACCCGGAGCTTGTGAAAAGCATGCTGGAAACGCAGGCATATTTTACGGACGAACGGCACGGCAAGCTGATTTCCATGTTTGAGACAGCTTCGTCGTGTGCGCCCGCGTTTGGTATGGTCGGCACGCTGATTGGCCTCATCAACATGCTGAAAAATTTGACGGGGGATATGGATTCGATCGGGCCTTCCATGTCTACAGCCCTGATTACGACCTTTTACGGCGTTATCTTCGCAAACCTGATTTTTAACCCGATTGCCAAGCAACTGGCAGCGAAAAACGCGGAGGAAATGCTGTGTAAGGATATCATTATTGAAGGAATTCTTTCCATCCAGGATGGAGAAAACCCGCGGGTCATCGAGGATAAGCTGAAGGCGTTTATCGCGGCCTCGGACCTCGAGGATGCAAAGAAGAAGTCTGCGGAACCGGCGGAGGATGCAGCGGAGCCGGAAGGAGAAGTTCAGAATGGCTGACAAAAGGCAGAAAAAGAAGCGCGAAAGTAAGGGCGCTTACTGGATGGACACCTACGGCGACATGGTGACGTTGCTTCTGACCTTTTTCGTAATGCTGTTTGCCTCGTCACAGATCAACGAGGCAAAATGGATTCGCATTGTACAATCCTTTACGGGAGAACCGGCAGGCGCGCTCGTTGAGCCGATCGATCCGCTGAATCCGACGGCGGGATTCGCCCCGTCCGACTATATCCCCAAGGTGACGCCGCGGGATAAAGAGGACCTGACGGCGGAAAGCGACAGTGAGGAGAAGATGGAGTATGACTACAAAGTTGAGGCGACATTCAATGAACTGTACAGCAAGCTGACGCAGTATATTGAAGAACATAACCTCGGGTCTACGATTATTGTGGAAAAGGACGGCCAATACATCTATATCACAATCCTCGAGGGAATTTTATTCGATTCGGGCAAGGCGGATATCAAGGACGAAACGGCGGAAACAATTTTGAACGATCTTGGGAATATGATTATGGAGTCATGGGACAGCGTCAATATGCTGAAAATCGAAGGACATACGGATACTGACCTGATAAAACAGCCTGCACAGTTCAAAGACAACCGCAGCCTTTCGAGCGAGCGGGCAAATGAGGTCCTGCGGTTTTTAGGAACAAACTGCGGCATGCCGAACAGTGATTCGATCGTTACCCAGGGATGGGGCGAGACCAGGCCTGTGGCATCGAACGATACGCAGGAAGGCAAGCAGCAAAACCGACGGGTTGAGTTTATTCTGGAAAGCAAGAATGCGCTCCATAAAGGACAATAGAGGAGAATGACATGAAGAAGAAAAAAGTGCTGCCGATTATTATTGTAGTGATTGCGGTGATCGCCGCCTTTTGCGTCTATTATTTTGTTCTGAAGCCCGCGCCGGAGGAAGAGGCCGGAAGCGAGACCGTAAAACTGGAAGATATGTATTATTATGTGCCGGGCGAATATTTTGTGACGAACATCGAGGAAAGCAGTGCGCTGTGCAAAACAAGCGTTTCGCTTGCGCTTACGGGAAAAGACCAAACAACATTCCTTGAAACGAATAACGCTGTGATCCGTAACGCGGTTATCAAGGTCCTTATCAGCCATACGGAGGACGAGTTGCGTACCGCCGGGGCAATCGATATGCTCGAAGGCGAAATGTCGGCGGAGTTGAAAACGGCGCTCCGGCTGGAAGAGCTGCAGACTGTTTACATCAGTGATTTTGTGATCCAGTAGACAGCGTTTGTGATTTTACAAGGAAGGTAGGAGGAAGCCAGTTGTCCGATATTTTATCGCAAAATGAAATTGACGCGCTGTTAAACGCTTTGAACGCAGGAGAAGATATCCCGGAGGAAACGCCGGAGGCGCAGCCGAATGCTGCCCGCCTTTATGATTTCAGAACAGCGAACAAATTTTATAGGGAACAGATGCGTACGCTCAACGTTGTATTTGACAGCTTTTCGTACCTTCTTACCAATAAACTGACCGGGCTGCTGCACACCGTGTGCAGCGTTGAAGTGATATCGGTGGAGGAACAGAGCTTTGGTGAATTCAACAATTCCCTTCCCACGCCGGTCATTTTAGGAGTGATCGACATGGACCCATTCCAGGGCTCGCTGTTGATGGAACTTTCTTCTTCCCTCGTTTATGCGCTGATCAGCCGCCTTTTCGGCGGGGAAGCGGACTATTCGCAGAATGAAAAGTCCTTCACAGAGATAGAGATGTCGCTCATAGAAAATATTATGCACCAGATGATGGGGGTCATGAAAGATGCGTGGGGAAAGATCGTCAGTGTTGAGCCCATAATCAAAACAATTGAAAGCAGTTCGCAGTTTACGCAAATAGCGGCGATGAACGAACCGGCAGCGATTATTACGATGAATGCGAAGATCGATAATATAGAGGGAATTATTGCGCTGTGCATCCCGCATTACGCGATCCAGCCGGTTGCAAAGCAGCTAAGCACGGTTAATTGGACGCTTGCGGAAACACAAAAGCAAAATAAGGGACCGAATCAGGAAAAAACGATTGAGGAACAATTACAAAACACATACGTAACAATTGAAGCGACGTTTAACGAAACGGCAACGCAATTAGGAGAAATTTTAAGAATGCAGGTTGGCGACGTCATATGCCTCAATCATCCCATCAAGGAGTGTATCAACTTAAGCGTGGAATCGATTCCCAAGTTTAGGGGAGTGGTCGGAACGGATCACCATAAGTATGCAGTTCAAATAGCAAAGATTATCAAGGAGAATGAGAACATTGAGTAACGAAGTTTTATCCCAGGAAGAGATTGAAAAAATGCTTTCCGACACGGAAACTCCCGCGCAGGAAACTTCTGGCGAAGACCTATCCGTTGACAATTACCTGACCAAAAGTGAGCAGGACTTGCTGGGGGAAATTGGAAACATCTGTATGGGTACGTCCGCTACGACAATGTCGACCCTGCTTGGCAGAAAAACGACGATCACGACTCCTGAGCTTTCAATCCATACGGTTGAATCTTTAAGCGGCGAATATCCGGCGCCACTGGTGGTATCGGAAATTAAGTATACCCGCGGACTCGAGGGAAACAACCTGTTGATCCTGAAGGAATATGACGTTGCCAAGATTACCAATCTTATGCTCGGAGACGAGGAGGAGATCGATCCGGACAATATAGAGCTGACAGAAATTCATATGAGCGCAATTGGCGAAATCATGAATCAAATGGTGGGGTCCTCCGCAACGGCGCTGGCCGATATGCTGCACAGAATGGTTGATATTTCAACGCCGGTTACGAAACGAATTTCAATCCACGATGAGAATCTTTCGGATTTTTTTGCCAATAACAACGAACTTTTTGTCCGGATTAATTTTCATATGGAAATTGAAGAGCTTCTCACAAGCGAAATTATGCAGGTATTGACTGTGGGGTTCGCAAAGGAAATGGCAAATCAGGTGTGGCAGCAAATGCAAGCCGATATGGGAGTGGAAACAAATGAACCGGCGGTAACCGGGGAGCAACCTGGCGGTAAACCGGCGCCGCAGAACCCGACGCCCCAGCCTACAAGCATCCCGGCTGCACCCGGGCCGGTCGCTTCCGTCTCACCGGCCGCACAAGCAGGGAGAACACAGCCGCAGGTGATCCATGAACAGCAAAATATACGCGTTCAGCAGCCGCAATTCCAGAGTTTCAACGAGATAGGAGGCAACGCCGCGGTTCCGTCATTGGAAAACATTGAAATGATTCTGGATGTTCCCATGAGTGTGACGGTAGAGCTTGGAAGGGTAAAGAAAAAAATCAAAGACATCCTGGATTTCAACACGGGGGCGGTCGTCGTCCTGGACCGGGCCGCAGGTGAGACGGTGGATATTCTGGTCAACGGGAAGTGTATCGGAAAGGGTGAAGTCGTTGTCATCGACGACAACTATGGAGTTCGGATCACGGAAATCAATATGCCGAGCGCGCGGGAACTGCTATAAAATTTTTGCATAGGATTGATAGAATATGGTGGTCAATAATCGAAAAATTAAATTGCTCATTGTCGACGATTCCGCTTTCTTCAGGACGGCAATTGCGGATGCGTTTACAAATCATCCCAAAGTGGCTATTGCAGGCACTGCAAAAGACCCGTATGAAGCAAGGGATAAAATTCTTGCGCTTAAACCGGATGTAATGACGCTGGATATAGAAATGCCGCGAATGAGCGGGCTGGAATTCCTTAAAATACTGATGCCGCAGCACCCGCTTCCGGTTGTGATGGTTAGCTCGCTTGACGGGGCGGTGTTTGATGCGATGCGCGCCGGGGCGGTGGATTTTATTGAGAAACCTTCCGCCACATCAGGAGAAATCATGGCAAGTTTTTCAAGGGAAGTCGAAGAGAAGGTTCTCGTTGCAGCCGGTGTTGATGTGAAGGCCAAACGCGCCGCAGCTGCCATGGCGGCGCGCAGCAAACTGGCGGCCGTGCCGGGTATTTCATTGCGTGCCGGTTTGATTGCACTTGGAGCGTCAACCGGAGGAACCGAGGCTACAAGCACGATTTTGAGGCGGCTTCCGGCGAACATCCCCGGTATGGTGATTACACAGCACATGCCGCCCGTTTTCACAAAAATGTATGCGCAACGGCTGGATAAGGAGTGTGCGTTTTCTGTGAAGGAAGCGGAAGAAAATGACATCGTAAAACCGGGACACGCATATATTGCACCAGGAGACAGGCACCTGCAAATTATTAAGCGGGGGACCGATATGGTGATTCACCTATGGCAGGGTGAGAAAGTAAACGGTCACTGCCCGTCGGTGGATGTAATGTTTCAGTCTGTGGCAAAGTTTGCGGATCGGAATACGGTAGGAATTATCCTGACCGGAATGGGTGCGGACGGCGCCCAGGGGCTTCTTGAAATGAAAGAAAAAGGCGCCTACACCATCGGACAGGACGAAGCCAGCTGCGTCGTATATGGAATGCCGATGGTTGCCAAAAGGATGGGTGCGGTTACGACGCAGGCCCCGCTCGACCAAATTGCAGATGCCTTGATGAATTACCTGACAAAGCGGCAGGCCTGATGAACGGATGTTTAAAATGGCAGTTTTCCCCGAAATTCAGCGTCTTTCTGGCTGACGAAAACAAGAATCCGGGCTACAGCCTCATAAAGCTTCGGAGGAATGACATCGCCTACAGAGAAGCCCGCAAGAACGTCGGAAAGAGGTTTATCCTCAACGACAGGCACATGGTGTTCTTCCGCTGTTTCAATGATTTTTTCAGCGACAGGCCCTATGCCAAGTGCGGCGATGATAGGCGCATCGCCGGATAAGGGATCATATTTGAGGGCGGCGGCCTGAAGCCGGCGGCGGTCGGGATTTTGCTTCATAACGAATGCTCCACGCTTGGTTTTTTAATATTCAGGTACATTATACCACGGCCAAAGCGCCATGCAATAGAAAATAAGAAAGGAAAACAAGAGGGATGCAGCAGATTACAGGTATAACGAATATCGCCACAACGGAACCGGGAAGCGGAATGCAAACCAGTACCGCGCCTTTTGCAGACCTTTCTGCCGGCGATACGGTGAGTGTGGAAGTGATCGAGGTTTCCGGGAAGGAAGCAACGTTCAGGACGCCCGAAGGCCACGAAATCCACGCGCAATTTCCCAAGGGATTATTCATAAAGCCCGGGGATTTTGTTGAACTGACGATGGTAAGTAAGGATTCCGGCACAGCATATCTCAGGCTAAGCGCAGTCAACGGCCAGACAGTTGATCTGGAGGCAAACGAGCTCCAGGTCTTCCTGATGGATATGGGCCTGCCGCCTTCCCGCACGAATGCGGCTGCAACACAGCTGTTGCTGCGTTTTCATATTGAACCTACGCCTGAGAAGATCGCTGATTTGTTTTGGGTTGCTGAAAGCCTGCCCGAGATACCAACGTCAATTGCAGTGTTTATGGCGGCCAACAAAATTCCCCCAACTCCGGAAAATGCGGAAATCTTAATGAAATGGTGTTCGGGAGATGCCAATTTTGGGAAAGACATTGAGGAAATCGGACAGTTGATCCAACAATCAGGGAAAGACCTTTTTACGGAGGTTTTTCGTGACAGGGTAATGGCCCAGGCAACGCCGAAGCAAGCGATGGAATTACAGAATATGGGATTTGAGCGATTGGCTGTCCAATTGAATTTGTTCGATTCGGGTGATGCGGAAATACAAGCTTCCGTTCAAGCGTTCCTGGAAAAATTACCGCTTTCGCCGGGAGAAAGACAGCAATTTGAAACCGTACTGACGGAGGGACTTCGTTTTGCGCGGGAAGCGGCCGGGAGGCCTGAGGCCCAGGCACCTGTAAACGGAAGCCGGGAACAAACGCCTGTTGATGCAGGCCTGAAGCAGGTTCACGCCGACATACCAAAAAGTGATATGGCGGCAATACCGAAATCCGGCCAAACAATGCAGGACGGCAAAATGGATGTGCAGCCCCTCACGGAGGCGGTAAATGGGCGGGAAGCCGGGAATTTACTTGAAACGCTCAGCCGGCTCTTTGTACGGATAAAGGGCGGCGATATTCAGAATGATGCAAAAGTGCTCCAAGACACCGTTCATGGGCAACAAGGCCTTACGGAGTCATTAAAAAGCGGCGTCATAAAGCTGATGGGAGAGACGAGTCCTGCGGCGCAAAAGGCGAATGATTTAAATACCCAGGCACGTCTCGGAAATCAAATGGAACAATTTTGCTATTGTCAAATTCCGTATGAAACACGGGAAGGGAAAGGCACGGCTGATTTGTATGTTTTTGAACGCAGCCATGCGCAAAAGCCCGGTGAAAAAACAGCGGTCACTGTGTTGATTGGACTGGATACGCAACATATGGGACGTGTGGAGGCGGTGCTTCGATCAGAGCCCCCGGATAATCTCTCGGTAGAATTCCGGATTATGGATGAGCCTGTGAGACAATTTTTTTTGGAAAACTCGGAGGAATTTGCCGCACAGATGAAGAGCGACGGATTTCCGCTCAGCAGGGTATCCGTTACCGGACTGAAGGAGCGGGCAACCCCGCTCAATGTGCTTAAAACGCTGGAGAACGAAAAAAAGATCAGCATTTCGGGAATCGATATTCAAATATAACAGGAGGGAAATAAATGCCGATTGGTTCGATCGATCCTACAAACCAGATAAATACGTCTTATCCTACGGGTAACACCCAGGCGGCCTCCAATACAAACGGCTCGTTTGCAGAATTGCTGAGCAATTATATGGCATTGTCTGCAAGCTCGATTGGCAGTTTCAACGATACAGGAAGCGATTCCTATATGAACGGAGTCATGGGAATGGGCGGAGCTTCCTCCTTGATGGGGATGGGCGGCAGCAGCAGCGAGATGTTCACCATGCTTTTATTGCTCTTGTTGATGGGACAGAAAAGCCAGGGCTCTTTGGGCAACCTTTTGGCAGGCAGCAGCGGAATATCGCAGGCACAGCAATATTGCCAGCACAATTATATCGATCCTTATACCCAGACGGCGGCGCAGGGAATTCCGAGCCAATCATGGCTGGAAGCGAATCCATTGCTTACAAATCATGTAGGAGAAAGGAATGCGTCGACCTATCGTGCAGTCATCGATCAATTCCATGTGGAAACCAATGAACGCTATCGCGTCAATAAGAGTGGAAGCGGCGACACCTACTGCAATATTTTTGCGTGGGATGTCACGCGGGCCATGGGCGCGGAAGTACCGCATTATATCAGCGCGTCGGGTGCGCCCGCTTCCTCCGGCCAGGAGGACGCCAGGGAGCTTGATGCAAACGGGGTTAACGACTGGCTGAATACATACGGACAAACCTATGGATGGAGGAAGGTTTCTCCGGAAGAGGCGCAGCAATATGCAAATATGGGAATGCCTGCAGTAACATCATGGAAAAACAGCAGCGGACACGGGCACCTGCAGGTCGTCAGCCCATCGGCCGACGGATCATACGACGCCGGACGGGGTGTTGCGATCGCCCAGGCGGGACGGCAGCTTAAGAACTATGATTATGCAAGCTGCGCGTATAGTTCGCAAAGGCTTGCCGAGGTTGAGTATTTTGTCCACATATAGGGCTTGTATCACGCCGCTGTATTAAAGTTTGCGGCCGCATTTTCCGATAGAAATAGTGAGGATTTTTATCGCCGACGAACGATATAAGAAAGGATGTGTCATTATGGCAATGAATACGATTAACGGGTATAGCACAACGAGGATTACAGGCCTTAATTCAGGGTTGGATACGGATTCGCTGATCGAAAAAGCAATGTCTGCCCAGCAGGCAAAGCTGGACCGTATGTACCAGAACAAGACAAAGCTGGAATGGAAACGGGATGCGTATACCGATATCAACAAACTGGTCACGGAGTTCACCGATAAATACATGAGCCAGTTGAGCGAAGACAATGTTTTTTCTTCCAGTGTATATAAAGCATTCAAAATAAGTATTTCAGATAAGTATGGAGCATATTTTGATATTGCCGGGACCTCTGCCGCATCGATTTCCCGCCACCAGATTACCAAAACAACACTGGCGGAGTATGCGACCATTCAAGGCGAGCAATACCGTAACCGTGTAGCCGGGCTTTCGGGAACAGAACATGCAAATTCGCTTGCAGCCGTAACGGGAACCAAGAAACTGGCAGCTGATTCGGCTACGACGGAATTGCGGGATTTGAAATATGAGGATGGCTCCAGCGTCTTTCAGTTCAGCAGTTCGACAGACAGGGTTTCTTTCTCGGTCAATGGACAAACATTTACATTCAATCAGGACCAGAGGCTTTCCGAAGTAATGAGCGATGTGAACAACACCTCCGCTGCAAAAGCGGTTATGTCGCTTTCGTCCGACGGATTTATTTCGTTTAAAAGCACGGTAAAAGGCGAGAAAACCGCACTCGTGTTTGGCAATGTCGCTGGCCCGGAGGTGTTTGGCAGGAGCGGTGCGTTTGGAATCGACGAGCTTGTAACCGAGCCGGAGAGCCTGATCGACGAAAATATGACCTTGCGCGATATTGCAGCCGCTGCAGGAAAAACACTGGGAGACAACGGTGAAGACTTTATTGAATTCAGCATCAATGGGAAAATTTTCCATTTCGACGGCGATACGGAACTGCGGGATGTAATCGATACGGTAAACAGTGACCCCGACGCAAAGGTTACACTGACCTACGATCATGACCGCGACCGCTTTATGCTGCGCAGCGACCTGCAGGGCAGCGGGACCGAAATCAAAACCGAAAATCTGCAGGGAACAAATTTCTTTGGCGAGGGCGGAATTACCGGGATTGCGGAAGATGAAACGGAAGGCTACCAGATGATCGACCGGCAGACTGACACCATTGCAACTGCCGCCGCAAAAATGGGCGTTGACCTTCAGCTGGATCAGGACGGGAAATTCAGTTTTATTGTAAACGATGTTGAGTTTTCCTTCAATTCAACGGATACCCTGGAAAAAATGATCAATACGGTCAACGGGGACAAGGATGCAAAAGCCCGGCTTACGTACAGCCAGATTACAGATTCCTTTGTGTTTACGAGCAGTGAAACAGGAAGGAATGCTTCGGTTTCCGTAAAAAATGCCAACGGCGCCAATGCATTCGGAGGCGCGGCTTCCTTCTTTGGAGCTGCGGAAACGGAGGCAAAGGGGAAAGACGCAACCATTGTAATTGACGGGGAAACGATTACCCAGTCCTCCAATATCTTTACGCTGGACGGCTTGCAATTTACGCTTAAGGTTGACTTTGACGCAGAAAACAATTCGGAAAACCTCGGGGCCGCAAATTTTTCCGTGGACCAGGATATCGACAAGGTAGTGGATAAGGTAAAATCTTTTGTCAAAGCGTACAACGAGCTGACACAATCGTTATATTCCAAGGTGACGGAAGAAATCGATTATGATTATTCGCCGTTGACACAGGCGCAGCGTGAAAGCGACGAAATGTCCGACAAGGAAATTGAAAAATGGGACACGGAAGCAAAAAAGGGCATCCTGCGCAATGATAATACAATCAAGGACCTTTTGTCATCCCTCCGTATGGATATCTTCAAGACAGTAGAAGGCGCGGGTCTCTCACCCTATGATATCGGCTTTAACACATCGAAGTATTCACAGGGGCAATACGGTGGTCAAATTACATTTGACGAGGACAAATTCCGGGATGCGATGAAAAAAGACCCGGATGCGGTTTCGCGCGTTATGGCAAATGTTTCCACCTCGACGAACAAAGAGACGGAATTTGCAGAGTCCGGACTCATTACGAAATTTTTCGATCAAATGTCAGCGTTCAGGACCCAGATCAGAGGCGTCAACCTGAAAAATACAAACGAGAAGATCGATGATATGAGCGACTCTATGAGCGACATGATTAAAAAGATGTACGAAGAGCAGGAACGGCTGTATAGCCAGTTTGCACAAATGGAATCGCTGCTTTCACAATACCAGTCGCAGAGCACCTGGCTGTCGCAGCAAATTTCAACGCTGGGCTGACCCGGTAACCGGGAAGGAGTATGGTCATGACCTTTTATGCAACTGCAAATCCACAAAACCAATATAAGCAGGATTACGTGACGACGGCGAGCCCTGTCGACCTTGTAATTATGCTGTACGAAGGGTGTATCAAACAATTAAAGCTTGCGAAAATCCATATGGAAAGCAAGGAACCGGCCCGGGTATCGGAGTGTTTTGAAAAGGCGGAGGAAATTCTTTTGGAGCTGGTGAGAAGCCTCAATCTCAGCATCCCGATTTCTGAAAACCTGCTGGAGTTGTATCAATTCATGGTGGATGAAATCGTGCAGACAGGACTCACGAACGACATGGAACGCATTGAGCCTGTAATCGAAATGCTGACCTCTTTATCTGAAGCATGGAGTGAAGTGAAAACGCAGGTTGAAAGCGGGATGTATATGCAGGAAAACGAGCAGGGAGTGGAATGATGGGCACAGAGAACGTATGGAAGGAAAAGGCGGGCCTGCTGCAGCGTTTTCTGGAGTTGACGCGAAGGATAGCGGATTTGCTGGCAGGGGAGAATACTGCGGAACGTATGAATGAACTCGGAGATATGGTGGATGCCCGCAGCCAGTTGATAGAAGCCGTATCGCGCCTGCATAAAACGGAAAGCGCAGAGGCCGGGCCTTCGGACGATGAGGAAAAGCAAAAATGGCTGTGCAGCGAGCTTCTATCCCAGATTCAGGAGATGGAAGAAAAAAATATGGAAGCCATGCTCCTGATCTTGAAGGAATATAAAGAACGGATGCGTTCCAACCGGCAAAGCCGGGACACCATCGGCGCGTACAGCAGGCAAATGCAGGAGATTGCCTTAGAGGGAACGGTTTTCAATCAAACAAAGTGACGGAAGAAAAGGGGCTGCATGAAGGTACAAAATATTAACAATATACCGATGGAATCGATGTCGAGGGCCGATATTGAGTCCGTCAGCCCCCAAGGAACGGAATTGACTTTTTCCAGCAAGCTGACGGAAGAATCGAATTCTGTATATATACGGCACATTGAGGAGTTGATCGGCCAGATTGAAAAGCAGGGGCGGCGGCTTTCCGAACGGGCAGATATGGGGGAAATGCAAAAATACAGGGAAATGATTACCAAATTGCTCAATGAGACCGTAAGCAATGGATTTGCATTTCATAAAGAAGGGAAAATCGGCGTGAACGGACGCAGCAAAATTTTTGCCATGATCAGCAAGGTCAATGAAAAGCTGGATGCGATGACGAAAAGCGTTCTCGAAGAAGAAAAGGACAATATTAACCTGTTGGACGATATTGACGATATCAGGGGCTTGCTCGTCGACATGTATCTGTAAAGGGCGGTATGGAATGAAGCTGAACACTCATGAATTTTATAAACTGCGCGATTTTATGTATCAGCGATTTGGAATCAATTTGAGCCAAAAGCAGCAATTGATTGAAGGCCGGTTGGGCAACGTCCTTGAAAAGCGGGGCTTTAAAAGCTTTTCGGACTTTATCAGCCATATGGAGGCGGATCATACGGGGGAAGACGTATCCCTTGTGGTGGCAAAACTGACAACGAATTTTACATATTTCTACCGGGAGGAACAGCATTTTGAGTTTTTACGCAATGTTGCGCTCCCTGAGCTCGTACCACGGATCAGTGACGGGAACCTAAGCATCTGGAGCGCAGGGTGTTCCTCAGGCGAGGAGCCCTATACGATTGCAATGTTTTTGAATGATTATTTCGGCGGCGACAAACATGGACTGGATACCAGAATTTTGGCAACGGATATTTCCGACAAGGTATTGGGAATTGCGGGCAGCGGCGTTTACCGCGGCGAGCATATGACAAAAATGCCGAAGGAATGGTATCGGAAGTATTTCAGCAGGATACAAGGAGACGAATACGAAGTCGTCCCACAGATCAAAAAGGAAGTAATCTATCGTAAGTTCAACCTGATGGAGCCGGAATTCCGCTTTAAAAAGAAGTTCCACATAGTGTTTTGCCGGAATGTAATGATTTATTTCGACGAACCAACGAGGCGGAAGCTGGCGCGGAAATTCTATGACGCAATTCTGCCGGGAGGATATCTTTTTATTGGCCTGTCGGAGACGCTGATCAGAAGCGAAGCCGGGTTTGAGTACGTGCAGCCGTCGATCTACAGGAAAAAAGGCAGGGGAAATTATTGAGCATCGAGAGCGTTCAGGCGCGCATCGGAGAGATTATCAACAGAATAGGGCAAAAAACCGCTAAAATCGACATGGATTTCCAAGCTGTTTTTGGAGAAACGCTTGGCAGTGATTCTGCGCCGGAGAGCGCGGAAGTAAGCGCTGGAACCGGCCAGGCGGGTTTGCTGCAAAACAATGCAACCACAACCGGGCGTTATTGCAGCAAATGCGGGATGCCTGAGGTTGCAAGCATATATGCGCAATATACCGGTGCGGTTGATACAGGCGACGGAATGCTTGAAAAAGCGGCGCCTTATATGGATATCATCGAGGAAGCGTCCTCTGTCTATGGAGTTCCGGTTAACCTTATACTGGGTGTGATTAAAGCGGAATCAGATTTCGATCCGAAATGCGTTTCGGGTGCGGGAGCTAAAGGCCTGATGCAGATCATGCCGGAAAACGCCGCGGAATTCGGAGTAACGGACGTATATGACCCGCGGCAAAATATTTTCTGCGGCGTTGACGAAATTGCCCGGCACCTCAAGACCTACAGCGGAGATATGAAGCTGGCGCTTGCGGCTTATAATACCGGACCGGGAAACGTGGCGAAACGGAATGTCACGAGCAGCAATAGTCCCGAATACCTGAATATACCGCAGTCGGTCAGGGATTATGCGGACAGGGTACTGCGGTACGCAGGACTCGGACAGTAAAAATAAAGGAGAAAAGGAATGCAGACACAGCCATATATCGTTAAGCAGCCAATCCACAACAGCGATAATCAATTATACGCATATGAGATTCTTTATGTGGAGGACGAAAGCGTAGGCGATCCTTCGGGGGATGCCGCCGCTGCCAATGCGATTGAAACACTTTTAATGCAATTTCAAAGCGAAGGATTTTTAGAGGACAAGGTTGCTTTCGTAAATTTTACCCCGGGATTACTTTTGCGAAACGTGCCCCAGACTTTTGATTCGGATAAGCTTGTGATTCAGATCGATGAGGACGTCCTCTTGAATCCGCTTGCAATGAAACTGGCGAAAAAATACCGGAAACAGGGATATAAGATTGCGCTAAAAGGGTTTGAGTTCAACAGCAGGTATCTCTCGGCGATTGACAGCGTCGATATGATTAAAATCAATTTCAAGTTGGAAACGGCCTCGAAGGACAGCATTGCAGAAATTGCGAAAGGGCTCGGCAAGGACATCGTGGCCTTTAATATTGACAACGAAGAAACGTACCATGCGGCGGTGGCCCTTGGCGTAAAATACATGCAGGGAACTTATATCGGTACGATGCTGCCGGAGAAGATACACCGGATAGAGCATCTCCAAAGTAATTTTTTCCAGCTTGTCATTGCCGTTACAAAAGACGATGCGGATTTCGACGAGATCGAGGAACTGATTTCACGCGACGTTACGCTTACATACGCACTGCTAAAGCTTGTGAACTCCTCTTACTTTGCACTGCGGAACAATGTGGAGTCCGTACACCAGGCCTTGGTTGTACTGGGCCTTGGTCAGCTGCGCCAATGGATTTATTTGCTCAGTTTCCAGTCTGATTCGGATATTCCTTCCGAATTTATCAAGATGTCTTTTATGCGGGCAAATTTTTGTGCGGAGCTTCAGCCTCTCGCAAAGGATATGCCGATTTCAAAGTCGGAGGCATACCTGATGGGAATGTTCTCAACGCTTGGCTCGCTGCTTGACGTGACCCTTGAAGAAGCGCTCGGCGAGCTGAGCATTTCCGAATATGTTGTCCAGGCGCTGCTGACACAGGAAGGACGGGCCGGGCTTCTCTACGGGCTGGTATTGTTTTATGAACAGGGCAATTGGGTTGGGATGTCAAACAATGCTGAAGCGCTGGGCATTTCCGTGCAGGTAATATCGCAAAAATATTTTGAATGTGTGGATACGGTAAATGAAACATGGGACAGCCTGATTGATATGAATTCGCAAATATAATGGCGGATACTGAAAATACAAATTGAAAAGGAGATACCGCAAATGGCATATATATTTACAAAGGATTTGGAAACAGGCGTTGCACAGGTCGATGCGCAGCATAAGGCGTTATTCGATGCAATGAACCAGCTTTCGAACGCCTGCGAGCAGGGAAAGGGCAGGGACGAAATTGATAAAACGTTAAAATTCCTGAGCGACTATATCATCACGCATTTCAGCGATGAAGAAAGACTCCAGCGGCAATACGGCTATCCGGACCGCGTACAGCACAAAGCGTATCATGACCAGTTTAAAATGAGCGTAAAGAAGATGATTGACGAATACACTGCGGGAGGAGCTTCCATCGTGCTTGTCGGTGAAATTAACAGGAAGGTCGGGATGTGGCTTTTAAACCATATTAAGCGTGAGGATGTTAAATTGGGGGCGTTTTTGAAAGGAAAAGGAGTCTGAAGAGCCGCAGCCCTTAAAGGATGCAATGAAGGAGAAAGCCATGAATCCGGGAAACAAACAAGAGATTCTATTGGAATCGGGCACCAATGAAATAGAAATTATGGAATTTACGATTTCACATAATACGTTCGGCATTAACGTGGCGAAAATTCGGGAAATTATGAATCCGATGGATGTAAAACGCATGCCGCATGTACACCCGGCAGTAGAAGGGGTGTTTAAGCCGCGGGACATTTTGATTACGGTAATCAACCTGCCAAAATATCTTGATATGGAAAGCGAGCATGACAATTCCAAGGATTTACTGATTGTCGCAAATTTCAATAATATGCATATCGCTTTTCGTGTCGACACTGTTGTGGGAATCGACAGGATATCATGGAAGGATATCGAAAAACCGGACAAGACGATTTATGGCGGAGAAGAAGGCATTGTAACCGGGTTGGCACAGTTTGAAGACCGGCTGATTACCGTCCTGGATTTTGAAAAAATCGTAGCGGATATTGCCCCGGAAACAGGGATACAGCTGTCCGAAATTGATGAGTTGGGGAAACGGGACCAAAACGACCAGCCGATTTTGGTTGTCGAGGATTCCGTGCTGCTTTCCGCGATGATCCTGCAGGCGCTGCACAAGGCCGGTTATACCAATACGGTAAAAAAGGACAACGGGCAGGAGGCATGGGATTATTTAACGGCGCTCAAACGCGAATGCGACGAAGAGGGGATTCCGGTCACGGAAAAAACCGCATGTATTATTACGGATATTGAAATGCCGCAAATGGACGGGCACCACCTTACAAAGCTGATTAAAGAAGACGGAACCCTAAAAAAGATTCCGATTATTGTCTTTTCTTCACTGATTAACGATGAAATGCGCATTAAAGGAAAGGAGGTCGGCGCAGACGAACAGCTTTCCAAACCCGAAATTGGCCGGTTGGTAACAGTCGTCGACAACCTGCTGGAGAAATTTTCGCTCAAAATGCCGGGGGAATAAAGAACGGAGGATGCTTAAATGGGAATGTTTGATGGAATTAAAGGCCTTGAAAACGGACTGGAAGCCTCGTGGCTGAGAAACAAAACGATTCTGGACAATGTGGCAAACAACGACACGCCCGACTATAAAGCGGAAGGCGTAGAATTCGAGGCCTTGTATCGGGAAGCCATTGAAAAGGAAGACGGATTCCAGTTCAAGCGGACAAGGGCGACACACATGCAGATTGGCGGAAGCCCGGACGGAAGCGACGTGAAGGGCGTTGTTGTGCAAAAGGACCCGACAACCTACCGCATGGATGGCAATAACGTGGACATCGACCAGGAAATGACGGATTATGCAAAAAATGTAATTTACTACAATACGTTGCTGAGGAAGATAAACGGGCAGTTCAACCAGCTTCGGACGGCGATCAAGGGACAGTAAGGAGGAGAAAGTTATGGCGTTTTTATCATCTTTGGATATTTCCGGTTCCGCGCTTACGGCGCAGCGGCTGCGGATGGATGTTGTGGCGGAAAATGTGGCTAATATCAGCACTACGCGAACGGCGAATGGCGAACCCTACCGGCGAAGATATGCAATCTTTCAGCAAAAGGATGGCGCGAGTTTTTCGGATGCGTTAAACAGATCGCTTTCGGGCGGCGCAGGCAGCGGCGTTCGCGTCACTGAAATTGCGGAGGACCCTTCCGAATTCAAACTGGATTACAATCCTACGCATCCTGACGCGGATGAATTCGGTTATGTACGGATGCCGAATGTCGAGCTCGCACGTGAAATGGCGGATATGATGTCCGCAACCAGGTCTTATGAAGCAAATATTACCGTATTAAATTCGACAAAAAGTATGGCGATGAATGCGCTTGAAATTGGAAAATAACAGGAGGATTACACAATGAGCAATATTTTACCTGTCGGTTCTCCGGCAGAGTTGTATGCGGCAAACAAGGTGCCGGTTAAGCAGGAAAATGAATCGGCGGCCGCAGGCGCTGATTTTGGCAGTATGCTTTCCAGGGCAGTCGCACAGGCGGACGACCTGCAGACGGTATCGCAGGAAGGGACGCAGGCCTTGCTTGCAGGAGAGGTTGATGATATTGCAAAGGTCATGATCGACGGTACCAAGGCAGATTTATCGCTCAACATGATTATACAGGTGCGCAATAAGGTCTTGGACGCATATAACGAGATCATGCGCATGAACCTGTAAACAGGAAAAAATTTATGGTTGAGGAAAAGGGGCTGCAGCTTGCGCCCGGAATAGATGTTACCAATGTGCTGGTCATTATTCTCTATCTGGTACTGATTGTGGCGGCCGCATATTTTTTAACAAAATATGTCGCAAAGCGTTCCCTCCGGAAAGGGATGAAACCCAAAACGGGAGCGGGGCAAAGCGGTTTTAAAAGGAATGAATTTGAGCATATGGTTTCCGTTGTCGACAGGATTTCGATCGACCGCGATAAAACGATGGTCGTTATCGAATTTCAGGGGAAATACTATCTTTTGGGGACGACCGCCCAAGGATTTGAGCAGATAGATAAAGTCGATATCCCAAAGAGAACGGAAGAAGCGGAAAATGCCGAGCCGGAAAGCGAACCGGGCACAATTGTTGCCAATGATACACAAAAGCCCGGGCCCGGAACCCCGGATACCTTTTGGGGCCGCTTCAAAAAATGCTTTTTTATTGTTATTAAAAGCTATCTGCCCGGTAGAAAAAACAAAAATAACACTTCCTTCGAAGAACACTTGAGAAAAGAAACCGACGAAGAGAAGCATAAAACAGGAAAGGATCAATAGTGTGCGTTTGAGAGGTATGGCACTTTGAAAAAAAGAACCGTTTTAAAACTGAGCATATTGATTATTTCCGTTCTTGCAATCCTGATTGTTTTTACCGGGTGCGCAGGCCAGCCGGCAGGTACAGCCGGCGGCGAAACGGAAGGAGTCGACCAGGGCGCAGGTCCGCTTGCACAACTCGTCGGCAGCCGCTCTGCAAGCTTGCAGCTTGTCGGCCTGCTTACAATCCTGGCGATTGCACCGTCGATTCTTTTGATGGTAACAGGTTTTACCCGGATTGTAATCGTATTGTCGTTTACCAGAAACGCACTCGGCCTGCAGCAAATGCCGCCAAACCAGGTTTTAGTTGCCCTGGCGCTGTTTTTAACGTTTTTTGTTATGGCGCCGGTCTTCGGGCAAGTCAAAACGGAAGCAATCGATCCCTATGTCGCGCAGGAGATTACCTTTGACGAAGCGGTTGATGCAGCGGAAGGACCGATTCGGGAATTCATGCTGATGCAGACGTACAAGGATGATCTCGATATGTTTTTGAATTTTTCGGGCGAGACGAATGTACAGGAATTGGAAGAAGTGCCGATTACCACGATTATGCCTGCATTTATTACCAGTGAATTGAAGCGGGGATTCATGATTGGCTTTTTCATCTATATTCCGTTCATCGTAATCGATATGGTCGTTTCGAGCACCTTGATGGCAATGGGGATGATGATGCTTCCGCCAATTGTAATCTCTCTTCCGTTCAAGGTGCTGCTGTTTATCCTGGTGGACGGATGGTCGCTGACGATGCAAACCCTGCTGTCCACCTTCAATACGTTTACGTAGCGTCCTATAAAGCGGGCGGGAAAACGGGAGAAGAAACTAAGATGAGGAAGTGGTTAGGATAGATCAGGCAACAATTATTACAATTATGCAGGACGCAATCAGTACGGTTCTGACTGTGGCCTTGCCCCCAATCCTGATTGGACTGGTCGTGGGAATTATTATTTCAATTTTTCAGGCCGCAACACAAATCAACGAACAGACGCTGACTTTTGTGCCGAAAATCATAGCGATATTGGTTGCGTTGCTGATCTTTGGAGGAATGATGCTGAACAATCTGACCGAATTTACGACACGTATATATGAATATGCCGTGACGGTCAGTTAAAGGGCGCTTAGATATGACAGAATTTTTTGGGGCTTTTTTTTCAAACTGGGAATTCTTTTTGCTGTTGTTCCTTAGGGTGTCCGGCCTCATTTTTACATCGCCGATATTTGGAAGGAATAACATTCCGAATATTGTTAAAATCGGCTATTGCGCCTGTATCGCGGTGTTGTTCTTTATGTCCATCGACCAAATTGCAATGCAAATGACCGCGTTCGATTACGGCGGGGATATCCTGCTGCTTATCCTTCTTTGCATCAAGGAGCTGCTGTTTGGTATGGTGCTGAGTTTTGTGCTCAACCTGTTTTTCCAGTTGATTTCCTTTACGGCAGGGCAAATGATCGATATGCAGATGGGTTTCGGCATGGTTAACGTTTTTGACGTGCAAAGCAATCTCAGTATTCCGATGATTGGCAATTTCCTGAATTTACTGATGCTGATGGTATTCTTTTCAATAAGGGGCTATGAATACCTGATTCGTATCATGGCGCTGTCGATTGAAAAAATCCCCATTGGCGGTGTGACCTTCAATCCCCAGATTGGCTGGGTTGCGTTGGAGCTTTTCATCCAGGCATTCCTGCTTGCGGCAATTGTGGCAATGCCAATCGTTGCCTCCGGATTGCTGGGCGAGGCATGCTTCGGTATCATGATGCGCATGGTGCCGCAAATGAATGCCTTCTCGATCGGCATTCCAATCAAAATTATACTGGGATTTCTTGTTTTGTTCGCGGTCATACCAGTATATGTCACCTTTATGCCCCAGGTGTTCGACCAAATGTTTGCGGGTATGGAACAGATGTTTTCCACCCTGACAGGATAGGAAAGCCATGGCTGACAATAATAGCACAGGCGAAAAAACAGAAAGCGCTACCCCAAAAAGGAGACAGGACGCGCGGGAACGCGGACAGGTATTGAAAAGCATGGAACTTGTGATGACAGGTTGCCTGCTTATCATGTTTGCAGCGCTGAAATTCCTCACTCCGGTGGTTGCACAGGGAATCATGGATTTAACCGGCTCATTCCTGTCCGGGCAATATATGCCGGATGGCATGCTGACAGTAGACAACGTCGGAAGGGTTATGCAGCAGATGATCTTCGGTTTCCTGCAGGTCATGCTGCCGATTCTTGCGGTTGCGGTCGTTGCGGCGGTACTTATCAATGTGGTCCAGACGGGCTTCCTGTTCAGCACAAAGGCCCTGGAACCAAAAATGAGCCGCCTTAATATTGCAGAGGGGTTCAAAAGGCTGTTCTCCGGGCGCACGCTGTTTGAACTGGTGAAATCGATCCTGAAAATCGTGGTGATCGGCGTGATTATTTATATCGAAATCAGTGCCGACCTCCCCGCATTTTCCATGATGCTGAATCCGGGCCTAAAGACATCGATTCTTCAGGTGGCGGATATGATTTTCAATGCGGGATTCAAAATACTGCTCTTTCTTGCGGTTATTGCGCTGATGGATTATATGTTTCAGCGCAGAAAATTTGAAAAAGACCTCATGATGACCAAATATGAGGTTCGTATGGAAATGAAACAGCAGGAAGGCGATCCGCAGATTAAGGGAAAAATACGCCAGAAACAGCGCCAGATGGCAATGATGCGCATGATGCAGGATGTGCCGAACGCCGACGTCATTATCACCAACCCGACACAATACGCGGTTGCGCTTGAATATGACGACCAGAAAGGCAGTGCGCCGTTTGTGATTGCAAAAGGAAAAGATGTGATTGCGGCTAAAATCAAGGAAATTGCGGGCGAACATAAGATTGAGATCGTGGAAAACAAGCCGCTTGCCCGCAGCCTGTATGTGATGTGTGAAATCGGCGACCAAATCCCTGTTGAAATGTACCAGGTCGTGGCTGAAATCCTTGCGCAGGTCTATAAGAAACGAAACCGGAAATAGTATAAATTTTATGATAAAGAGGTAATGAATGAAGATCAAAGATGCGGCAATTGCAGGCGTTGTTTTACTGGTAGTGCTGCTTATCATATTGCCAATTCCACCAGCCATGTTGGACGTGTTTCTGGTAATGAATATTTCTACGTCGCTGCTCGTTTTGCTTATGACGCTGTATGTTCACGAACCGTTGGATTTTGCGGCCTTTCCGACGTTGCTTTTATTCCTGACATTGTTCCGCCTGGGTCTCAATATTGCGTCTACCCGCTTGATTTTGGGAAATGACGGCAACGCCGGCAATGTAATCGAGGCCTTCGGCAGCTTTGCAACAGGGGGAAACATTGTCGTTGGAATCATCATATTTGTGATTATTATTGTCATTCAATTTGTTGTTATTACAAAAGGCGCGGAACGCGTCGCAGAGGTTTCCGCACGCTTTACACTGGATGCAATGCCGGGAAAACAGATGGCGATTGACGCAGACCTTAATTCGGGCCTGATTAACGAACAACAGGCACGGGAACGGCGTGAAAAAATATCCAGCGAGGCCGATTTCTATGGGGCGATGGATGGTTCCAGCAAATTTGTAAAAGGCGACGCCATCGTCGGCATACTGATTACGGTAATCAACATTGTCGGCGGACTGATTATCGGCAGCATGTATGGGGCGGGAATGCCCTTTGATGAAATTTTGCAAATTTATACGATTGCCACGATTGGCGACGGACTGGTCAGCCAGATTCCGGCGCTTATGGTGTCAACCGCAACCGGAATTATTGTTACAAGGGCGGCGTCGAAAGAAAATTTTGGCCGCGACCTGATAAACCAGCTGACAAGCCAGCCGTATGTATTCCTGATTTTGGGGATCATGCTGATTGTCATCAGCCTGATTCCCGGCTTGCCCAAGGTTCCGATTTATATCATCGCCGCCCTGATTCTTATTGTTGGCATTGTGCTGCTGCGGGCAAACAAAAAGCCGGAAAAGCCGACGATAGAGGAGGACAAGGCGCTTGCCGCAGCTAAGGAAAAACGAAAACCGGAGAATGTAACATCGCTTTTACAGGTTGAACTGATTGGGATCGAGCTTGGTTATGGGCTCGTCCCGCTTGTTGACACCACACAGGGCGGGGATTTATTGGAACGTGTCGTTATGATCCGCAGGCAGTGCGCGATTGACCTCGGTATTATTGTC
This sequence comes from Christensenella intestinihominis, assembly GCF_001678845.1. Lineage (GTDB taxonomy): Bacteria > Bacillota > Clostridia > Christensenellales > Christensenellaceae > Christensenella > Christensenella intestinihominis. The sequence continues at coordinate 199,540 of NZ_MAIQ01000001.1, read as the reverse complement.
CCGGTAATCCGTATCCGGGACAATATCCAACTCGGCACAAATGAATATGTTATCAAAATAAAAGGAATTGAAGTGGCGAAGGGCGAGGTTATGCTGGACCACGTGCTGGCCCTCAGTACAAATGAGGTAAAGGGGAAAATACAGGGGATCGAAACCGTAGAACCGACGTTCGGCCTCCCGGCAGTCTGGATTACCGAAAATGAGCGGGAAAAGGCCGAGCTGCTCGGATATACGACTGTAGATGCGCCTTCCGTAATCGCGACGCATCTTACGGAGACCATTAAACGGCATGCGTCAGAACTTCTGACGCGGCAACAGGTTCAAACGCTTGTCGATAATCTTAAAACAACCCAGCCCGCATTGGTGGAAGAGACGGTTCCCAAACTTTTTTCACTTGGGGAACTGCAAAAGGTATTGGGAAATCTCTTGGAAGAAAACATTCCCATCAGGGACATGGGCTCCATTCTGGAGACGCTTGCGGACTATGGAACTGCGGTACGTGATACCGACTTACTTACGGAATATGTCAGGAAAAGCTTATGCCGGGCAATTTCAAAGCGGTTTGTACCTGATGGCAATGCCCGGGTGATTACGCTTGATCCGTCCCTTGAAAACCTGATTGCCGAAAAAACAAAGCAAACAGAACAGGGGACCTATGTCGCGCTTTCCCAGGACGAAATACAAAGGATTTACAGCCATTTAAGAACTGCGGTTGAAAAAATGAACCAGATGGGCATTACGCCGATTGTTCTGACATCTCCGCTCGTCCGCCGTCAATTTAAGAATATTACCCATTCGCTGGTGCCGGACCTTATTGTGCTGTCGTATAACGAATTGGAAAATAATGTGGAAGTATATTCGGACGGAGTAATCGGCCTTTAGCCGGCAGCAGAAGAAAGGAAAATGATAAATGAAACTGAAAACATTCCGGGCGGCCAATATGTCGGAAGCCATGCAGATCATCAAGGATGAAGTCGGACCGGACGCCGTGATTATGAGCAGCAGGCAGGTAAGGAAGAAAAAAGGCCCGCTGAGCCTCTTCAGCAAGAAGGAATATGAGGTTCGCGTGGGATTTGAAGAGGAGGAAATCCCAAAGCGTATGCAGCCGGAGATGGTTGCAAACAGCGTACCCGTACGTTATCCGTCAAGGCCTGCTGTGCCTGACCATCAGGAGACATCATCCGGAAACAACGAAGCGGTTGTGCGTGGAATGGACGAAATGAAGAAAATGATCGAGCAGCTGAGCGAGCAGGTTTCCAGACCGGAGATGGCGCCGCAGAAGCGGTTCCCAGGGAAAATCTCAGCGTTATATCAACGCATGGTCAAGAATGGCGTTGAGGCAGGATTGGCAAACGAAATATGCATTGAAACCGAAACGATTGCAGACAGCCGAAACGCGGACCCTGATGAAGTTATCGTGAACCTGCTCAAGGATTTATTGGGGAATCCGCATCCGATCGAGCCGACGAAATACCGTCGTAAGACGATTATGCTTGCCGGACCGACAGGCGTTGGAAAAACCACAACCCTGATTAAGCTTGCCTATATGCTTGTGTACCGGGAAAAATTGAATATTGGAATTGTGAATGCCGATTCATTCCGCGTGGCGGCGAAGGAGCACATCAAAGCATATTGCGAAATTCTAAAGACCGATATGATAACGATCTATAAACCGGAAGAGCTTAAGGATGCGCTGGACGCGTTTGCGGATAAGGACATGGTCTTGATCGACACAGCCGGAAAAGTCTCGGACGACAAGCAATACCTGATGGATTTGGCAAAGCTGATCAATATCGGCAAGGTAGATGACATCTATATTACGCTTTCAGCCGCTACCTCGGAACGCGTACTTCGTACGGCGATCAAAAATTATAGCTTCCTGAAAAATTATAGCATCATTGTTACCAAGACGGACGAAGCGCCGGACAGGGGCGTATTCCTTTATCTGGCGAAAATCAGCGGAAGGCCGCTTTCCTACCTGACAACAGGACAAAACGTGCCCGACGACATTAAGCTTATGGATTCTTCCGAAATAGCGGAATCCATCCTGGAGAAATAGCATGGAGGATCAGACGCAATTATTGCGCAAACGGGTGGAAACGGCGCTGGAAGCGGAAGGAAGCAAAGCGCGTACGTTTTGCGTAACCAGTGGAAAAGGCGGTGTAGGCAAGACGAGTTTCTCGGTGAATTTTGCGCTTGCGCTTGCAAACCGCGGAAAAAAAACAGTTATTCTGGACGGCGATTTTGGTTTTTCCAATGTAAATATTATGTTGGGAAAAAATGCTAAATATTCGCTCGAGCATGTTGTGTGCGGGCAAAAAAAGCTGTCGGAGGTCATGGAAGAATCCTATCCCGGCGTATGGTATATTTCCGGCGGCTCCGGCGTAGCGGAACTGCTTCGCCTGCGCGGCGGGCAAATGGAGGAAATGATACAACAGTTAGGCGAGCTCGAACAACAGATGGACTATATTATTTTCGACACAGGCGCCGGGATCAACGGTAATATCCTGCGGATGATTGAGGCGAGCGACCAGACGATCCTTATAACAACACCGGAACCGACCTCTATTCTGGACGGTTATGTCGTAATCAAAACCGCTTCGGGCCTCGCGGACCGGCCTGATATGAGTGTCGTAATCAATAAGGCGGCAAGCGAAAGGGAAGCGAATGTGACATATCATAGCCTTGCCGACGTTGCCCGCAAGCATCTTGGGTATGAACTTTCGATGCTGGGATTTATTCCGGCCGATAAGAGAATCACCCAGTCCATCAATTCGATGGAACCATACCTGAGGCAATATCCATCGAGCCTCACGGCGATGCAAATTCAGAGGATTGCGGATCATGTTACAAAATTACAGCCCGTGAAAAGAGAGCGCGGTATTTATAGTTTCTTTCGGCGGTTGGCGAAAAGGTGAAGCAGATGGAAGGCAAAATTCAAAAATCGATCGTACGGATGGGCGAATCCATTCAAATTGTTCTGCCTGATGGTGAAACCTATAAAACAAAGGTGCAGTTGGCAGAAAAAAGATACCTGTGGATTCAGGATTCCATTCGTGAAGAGCAGCAGGAAACCCCCGGAACATTCCTGACTATGCTTTTGGTGCGTGGGGTTAAAAACGTTTCATTTAAAGCCATTTTTGCCGGCAGGGAAATCATCAATGGGGTAAGTTTACTGAAATTTGTTGCGGTTACCGATCCGGCGGACGACAACCGCAGGGAGTCTTTCCGGCTCTATAAACTGTTCGATCTCTCTGTTTCCAGGCTGTATGGAAAGCCGGACGCGAAACCATCCGTTCAATGCCAGGGGCTGGATATTTCCGATGCAGGGCTGGGATTCGCTTCGAGCCAATGGTTTCAATTCGGTGAAATCATCGAGTGCAGGTTCAGCCTTGCAGATGCAAGATATCGCTTATCCGCAAAAGTAGTGCGTGTTATCAAACAAGTGACGGACGCGCAGGAAGAGGTATACCGGGTCGGCGTGAGATTTATCCGGGCGGGGGATAATACCCGCAAGGGTATCCGGCGTTATATTTACCTTCAACAGACCGCACGGCGGAAAAGAATGAGGAAGGAAACCGACGAGTAACTACGGCGGGGCAAATACCGATGGAGGAAATGTGTTTGACGGACGAAAGGGACGCAGACGTCAAAAAATTGTGGGACGCTTATTTTGAGGAACCGAATATTGAAAATAACAACCGGTTGATCGAGCACTACTTATATTTGGTAAAATCGATCGTGCTTCGAATGTCGCCGCTTTATAAGACAACCTTCCGTGATTACGATGATCTTATCAGCAACGGAATCCTGGGCCTGATGGATGCAATCCGGAAATTTGACAGGAAACGGAACATTAAGTTTGAAACGTATGCACAGCAGCGGATCAGGGGAGCGATACTCGACTATATGCGCCAGCAGGACTGGATTCCGACCAGTATGCGCAAGGAAATCAAACTTGTGAAACGCACCTATGAAGATATGACAATGGAATTGCAGCGCGCACCGGAATACGAAGAGATAGCGGAACGCCTCAATATGCCGCCGTCCAAGGTGGAACGGATATTCTTAAACGACTACCAGTATAGCCTGGTCCATTTTGAAGATATGGTCAGCGGCGTAACGTTCCGGATCAAATTTGAAGAAAACACGGAACAGTTCCTGCAGGACGATCATGCCGATTGGGTCCCGGGCAATAATCTTTTGGAACAGGAAGCGCGTGACACGCTGGCAGGCTATATCAGGGAATTATCGGAAAATGAACAATTGGTCCTGGAACTGTATTATGTCAAGGAATTGACACTGAAGGAAATTGCGGCGGTTATCGGACGTACGGAATCGCGCATATCCCAGATACACAAACAGGCGATTGAAAAACTTACGGCAAGGTATCTGAAAGGGTACGAAAATGGAAAAGAATAGCACGATCGAAAACAGCAAGGAATTTGAAACCGATTGCGATTGCATGGACGGCGCCTTTTGGCTCTGCTACAAGGACGACGGTGTTTACTTAAGGGTACAGCCGGCAAAAGACGGTGGCAAGGCCATCGATAAACTAAAAATGATCGAAACAATCAAACGGAAAAGGATCGATCATCCGCGCCTGGACATTATAAGCGCCTTGATAACTGCTACAACGCCTGCGGAAGAAAAAATTGCGGAAGCTCAGGAGGAGTTTATTATTGACGAAGAAATGAGCGTCGAACTTTCCGAGGATCATATGCAGGCTTTTTTGACATTATTACCGCCTGATGAACACGGACAGAAGCTGGCGCCCGAAGAGATCGAGCGGCTGTTGAAGGAACATTACCATATCACCTATGGAATTGATCCGGAGGGGCTCGAGACAGTTTGCAGTGAAAGACCTTACGGGAAAAAGACGCTGATTGCATCGGGAACTCCTCCGCAGGCTGGACAGGATGGCAGTGTTACCTATTATTTTGCAACAAAGGATCAATCCGGAGAGCTTTTAAGCGATGAAACGGGGAAGGTTGATTTCAGGAATATTTCGAAATTTGAACGTGTGAGCGAAGGGCAAGTATTGGTGCGCAGGGAATTTGCGGCAGTTGGAGAGGATGGAACAAATGTCCTTGGAAAAAGGCTTGCCGCTTCCAAAGGTAAGGAAGCGCCGTTTCCAAAGCCCGGAAAAAATGTCAGGCTTTCCGAGGATCGCAGGGAACTAAAGTCGCTGATTAACGGGAAGGCCTCTATCAAGGCAGGCAAGGTCTTTGTGCTGCCCCACATCAAAATTGACGGCGATATTGATATGTCGGTGGGGAATGTCGATTTTGACGGGGATATTGTAATTTCCGGGAATGTAAACCCGGGATTCACTGTGACCGGAACAGGCGACGTCCTCGTCGCCGGATCATTTGAAGCGGCGTCGATACAGGCCGCGGGAAACGTTACGATCCAGGGCGGGGTGAAAGGCGCGGACCGGGGGAAGATTACGGCGGGGGGAAGCGTGAGTGCGCCGTTTATTGAGCGCACTGTTATTACATCCGGGGAAAATGTGACAACAGGTATGCTGGTAAACTGCCATGTGACGTGTGAAGGATATATCGACGTGTCACAGGGACGCGGGACGTTGGTCGGAGGCAGTACAAGCGCAGGGCAGTATGTGGTTGCACGAACGATTGGATCGGACGCCGGAGTCCCGACAAAGGTCTTGATTGGGGCGCTGGCACAAAAACGGCAGCGGGCCGCCGAAGTGGAAAAAATGCTGGCGGGACTTGATTCCAATATAGGCAGGCTGGAGCTTGCATTGAAAAAGCAGGCTCCCGAAGCGCACGAAAAGGCAAAGCTTGACCTTATGGTAGCCTCGCTGAAGCTAAAAGCAGAAAAGACGAAATTGCTTGAAGAAAAAGAGACGCTGGAAAAGGAAATCCTCGCTGCCAAAGCAGGTACGGTCCATGTGCTCGGTACGATTTATAAGGGCGTCAAGCTTTATTTTGGGAAAGAGGCATATACCGTTCCTTATGACAATAAATATGTCACATATTTTCGGGAACAAAAGGAAATCCTGACAGAATCATGCAGATATGTCCGAAAAGAAAAATAAAAAAGGTACGTGAATTTACCATCTTAAGCAAAGCGCGGGAGGTAGAAGTATGATACGGGGAATAGACGGCCAGATCATGATTAACAAGTCGGTGGATTATGCCAAACAAATGGCCGATCAAATTAACAATGTACAGCAGGGCCAGGATTTTATCAGCGAAATGGAAAAAGCGCGGATGAACAAGAGCGATCAGGCCGTAGCAGAGACGGACCGGACGGAGGACGGACGGATTCGAAGAGAAAAAAATGATAAAAGCAAGCAAGAAGACAGGCCGCCGGAGCAACAGTCAGCCGATGACAAGGAAGCGGTTTTGGAAGACGCCGGAGTGGAGGGACGGGAAACAGGGCTTGGCAATTCCATCGATATTAATGTATAGGACAAACTGGGGAGAAAGATGATGGGTATCGAATATTTTTTATTTGCATTGATGCTGTTCGGCATGTTCTTAATCGTATTATTCCTCTTTTTTCATAGAAAGAGACGCTGTCAAAAAGCAGAGGAATCCGAATGGGAGGAACGGAAACAAAGGCTGATGACCCTTTACTTCGAAGTGCAGGACATGATGGAAACATTTGAAACGGACGTAAAAAACATCAGGGACTGGCTTGAACTGCAGCGTGAACAAATGGAAGCAAGGACGGGGGAACAGGCTGCAGCCCAACTTCCGAAAACGGAACAGACCGGGCCGGAGCTTCCCAGGGAAGAACCGAAACAGGCCAAGCCGCTCGTGCATAAAATTTTGGAGCTTCAAAAAAGCGGTATGACCGAAGAGGAAATCGCGGAAAAGCTTTCGCTTTCAAGGAACGAGATAAAATTTGTGCTAAAAATAAATTCGTGTGAAAAATAAGGAAATATCGCTAAAGTTTTATTCAGTAATATCCGATATTTTATATATGAAGGATTTATAGGAGGGAAAAATGCTAAGAAGCTTTTATATTGCTACAACCGGGATGCTTTCCCAGCGGTCAAAGATGGACGTAATTATCAACAACATTACGAACGTGGATACGACCGGATATAAAAAAGACCAGGTGATGACCCGGTCTTTTGACGATTTGCTGCTCGAGAGGCTGAATGATCCTTCAATCCTGAACCGCAATACCGCAGTCGGCGGCCAAAACACCGGCATCTATGTGGACGAGCTGGTAACGGATTTTACACAGGGGCCGATGGAAGAAACCGGGCGGCAGACGGACCTTGCGATTACGGGCGACGGCTTTTTTTGCGTACAGACGCCGGAAGGGGTTCGTTATACGAGGGACGGCAATTTCCAGGTAGATGCAAATGGAAATTTATTGACTCAGGACGGATACTATGTGCTGGGCGAGAACGGGGGAATGCTTAACGTCGGTAACGGGGATTTTTCCGTGAAAAGCGACGGCAGCATTTTCAATAACGGCGGACAGGCCGGCAGGCTGTATATAGCAAGGTTTGCCAATAATGATGTTTTACGAAAGGCGGGAGGAAACCTCTATTATCCTTATAATGGGGAACAGTCGGCCATAGCGCAGAATCCGGCGGTGGCACAGGGAATGCTGGAAGGGTCAAACCTCGACCTTGGCCGTGAAATGGCGGATATGCTGCTGACAAACCGAACCTATGAAAGCAACCAGCGCATCCTGCGCATGGTTGACGAATCGCTGTCGAAGACGGTCAATGATATCGCTAAATTCTAACGGAGGAAACAGGAAATGATGCAGGGTACGTATACGGCCGCGACCGGGATTGCTTCCCAGCAAAAACGAATCGATACGATTGCCAATAACCTCGCAAATTCAAATACAACAGGGTTTAAAGCAAGCAGGCTGGATTTCAAGGATGCGCTTTACCAGAATATGCAGCGTGTCGAACAGCCGCAGGATGGCCTGAATATGCGGAAGGGACATGGAACATTAGTTGCCGGGACCAACCGTATTTTTACGGAAGGACAATATTTGGAGACGGGCAGAGACCTTGATTGTTATATCGACGGAGAAGGTTTTTTTACGGTGCAGTCGCCCGCCGGTGAAATTTATTATACGCGCGACGGAAGCTTTGCAAAAAGCAGCCAGGCCGATGGAGAGTATCTTATAACGGCTGACGGATATTATGTTCTCGACCAAAACGGCCAGAAAATCCGCATCCAGGGAACCTCACTTGAAATTTCCCCGGAAGGCGGGCTTTCGGAAGGAGGCGGCGCGGCGGAATATGCCAGGCTGGGCATCGTTGGATTTCCAAACCAGGAAGGCCTTACCGCAGTTTCGGGCAACCGTTATGCAGCCTCTCCGGCATCGGGACAACCGGCCGCAACTGACGCAAACGTAATACAAAAGGTATTGGAAGGCTCCAACGTTAATTTGGCAGATGAGTTTTCTAAACTGATCCGCGCGAGCCGCGCAATGCAGCTTGCATCACGCGCGCTTTCGACAGCGGACGAAATGGACGGAACTGCCATATCAACCAGGCGTTAAAGGAGCGGTGAATCATGGCACTAAGCTATAAAACCTGTAAATACTGCGGTCGTATCTTCCAAACAAGCGGCGCGAATATATGCCCGGAATGCCTGCGGGAAATGGAAGACCAGTTTAAGTTAATTAAAGAATACCTGTACCAGCACCCGCGTGCTTCCGTGGAAGAGGTTTCGAAGGATACGGAAGTCGATGAGAGGTTGATCCTGCATTTCCTGAGGGAGGGCAGGCTGGAAATGGTTGCGGCCGACGGGTTTCTTTTGTGTGAAAAATGCGGCGCGCCGATTACCTCCGGACGCCTGTGCAAAAAGTGCTCGGAAGAACTTTCCCATGCGCTTGGAAGCGCGCTTTCCAAGCCGCAACCGGCGGCAGGCGGCGCGGCGGATGCAAAAAAACAGAAAAGTGCCGGGGGAATCAAGCAGGACAAGTTACATGTGGATATTCACATCAGGAAATAAAAGGGAGTGAGCAGAATGAAAATTGACGCTACATCGTCTATATATGCAACACAACGCTACCGCATGATCGGAAACAGGACCGCCGTTCAGGAAAACAAAAAACAGGGGAACGACGATATCGAGATTTCCGGTGAAGCGATTTCATTTGCAAAAGCATTCGGCGCTGCCAAAGCGGGACTGGAAAAAAACGGCCATACGAGCCCGCGTGTCGAGTCAATCAGGAATATGGTTGCATCGGGCACATATAAAGTAGAAGCGGAACAAATCGCCGATTCTATCCTGATGTATATCTGAAAGGCGATAGAATGATTGAAAATGTGATTGGCGTACTGTACGAGCTTGCAGACCTTTACCGTGAGATTTACGGGATATCGCTTGAAAAGAAGGAAGCTGTCGTCTCCAACAATGTCGAGCGTGTCGGGGAAATTGTAAAGACGGAGTGGACGCTTCTTGGAAAGATATCCGATTTGGAGGAAAAAAGGCTTCAAATGGTGCGTGAGGTGCTTGGTGCAGACGCGGTTGGAGATTCTGGTGAAGCTGCGCTTGAAGATATTTGCAAACACGGCACGCCTGAAGAGGCAAAAGAACTGAAAAATGCAGCAGAGGCGCTGCGGGCGCTGATTGCAGAGCAAAAAAAGATCAACGCCGAAAACCAGGCGCTGATCGGATTACATTTGGACTATACGGATTACATGATTAACGTCTTTTTAAAAGAACCGCAGGCCGGTAATATCTATGGTAATTCGGGAGAAGTCGAGGAAGAAAATCCCGATCACGGAATTATCGACAGCAGCGTATAAAGGAGCTTATCTATGAGATCGACGTTTTACGGATTGGAAATTGCAAAAACAGGGTTGTTTACCAGCCAGAACCAGCTTGACATTACAGGACACAATATTGCAAATGTAGATACGACCGGATATACACGCCAAAGACTTAATACCGCGGCACTTCCGCCGGCGGGTGGAAACGGCTTTATTGGAACGGATATCAAAGGTACGTCCGGGCGCGGAGTAGAGACGATTTATGTAGAACAGGTTCGTAATTCCTTCCTAGATTATCAATACAGAAAAGAGAATACATCGACTGCAAAATGGCAAACAAAAGAGCAGTATTTTGAATATGCAGAAGCTCTTTTCAATGATGAACTTGACGACATGGTAATATCGACAGGCGTATCTGCGATATTTTCCAGTTTCTATAATTCACTTTACGAGCTGGAAAAATCTCCTGAATCGCGGAGCATCCGCGACAACGTACAACAGAACGCCATTAAGATGACGCAGACCATGAATTCCTACTATGACCGCTTGGTGGAGCAACAGGATACGCTTAATGAAAGCGTCAGGATCACAGTGGATGAAGTAAATGATATTGCCCGGCAAATTGCCCGGCTTAACGGGCAAATTTACGGATATGAACTTTCGGGGGCGAAGGCTAATGACCTGCGGGATCAGAGAAATACGCTTTTGGATACGCTATCCGGCCTTATTAATGTGAATTCTTACGAAGATGTCAATGGCCAACTGGTGGTTGAAATAGAAGGGAAAAACCTTGTAAGGCATACGCAGTATCAGCAATTTGTCGCAGAGCAGAATATTCCCAATCCCATTGACGGAGGTGAAACACAGCTGTACGGCGTGTATTGGGCGGACCGTGAAGGAAATGCGACGGCAAACGAAGTGAATATTACCAACGGGGCCTTGCGTGGCTATATGGATGTTCGTGACGGAAATTCCAAGGATGCGGTGGGGATTCCGTATATCGTCCAGCAGTTGAATAACCTTTGTCAAAAAATTGCATCTGATATAAATTCCGTCCACGAAAAAGGTTACACCATCCCGAATGAACAGGGAGGGGAGAGTAAAACAGGAATTAGCTTTTTTGATGTTCCGACTGATCCAACCGATCCTGCAAAGAGGGATTATAGCCAGATTACAGCTAAAAATTTTCGGATTAGCGACGACATCATGAAAGATGTCTTTAATATTGCCGCGTCGGATATGCTTGTTTCCCAGACGGGAGACGTAAACGAACAAAAGGGAAACGCAAAAATTGCAATTGCGATGGCTGAATTGATAACCAAGAAGAATGACGAAGGCAATCCCGACAATATCGACAGCGTATATAAAGCGCTTATGAGCGATATCAGTACAGAGATGAAGCATATCCACGACACTGCGGACGGACAGGCCGTAATGAAGGCACATTTACAGCAACAGCGCAAATCGGTCAGTGATGTTTCGCTGGACGAGGAAATGACCAATGTCGTCCGGTTTGGGCATGCATACAGCGCCGCTTCCAGGGTGATTTCGGCGATTGACGAGCAGCTTGATACACTTATCAATAAAATGGGACTCGTGGGCAGGGCCTGAGTTTAAAGTCTGTTTGGGAGGAATAACATGAGAATTACAAATTCGATGATGATAGACAATTTGCTGAGCAACTTGAATTCAGGGCTGCGGCGCGTTGGAAAATATAACGACCAATTATCAAGCAACCGCAAGATCGTCAAGCTGTCCGACGATCCGGTGGGTGTACTAAACAGCCTTAATGCCCGGCAGCAAATCCGCCGGTTACAGCAGTACCAGAATAATGTAACATCTGCACGCAGTTGGGTAACGCAGACAGAGACCGCCTTAACAGAGATGGAACAGGTTGTTATCAATATGAAAGAATTGGTTACGGCGGCGGCTGGCGTTAAGCACGATGAAGATAAAAAAATTTACGGAAAGCAAATTGCGGAATTAACAGAGCAGTTGCTTGAGACATGCAATTCAGTGAATGGCGACCGTTATGTATTTGCCGGCTTTAACACAACGAATGCGCCTTTCGTTGCACAGCGGGATGAAAACGGAAATTTGACGGGTGTTTTATATAATGGGCTTGATCTTTCAAAATCCGGAAAAAACGTCCAGCCGGATCAGCCGATCGCGGATACGGCCAATGCATCCGGTTTTGCATGGACAGGTGTTCTTTCTGCGCCGGATACCTATGCCGTTACATCTGCGGCAAACAGGGTGACATTTACAGATTCGCACGGCAATTCCAGCGTAATTACAATAGATGCAACCGGATGGGAAGCAGGAAAAGATTCTAAAATCGAACTGAAGGATGCAGACGGCAAAAGCTTCGGTACGCTTTCGTGGACCAACGGGACAACTGTTCCGACAGCAGATGAAATTGCCGGGGCGATTGCGTCCGCCGGAACGGTTCAAACCCGTTCGATTGCCAACGGTTTCTCTAATCCCGTAATGGGACCGGATGCGCAGGGAGCTGTCGCGGCAAACGGACTCTCATGGACGGGACAAATGGGCGACGAAATGCAAAAATACACGTTGGAAGCGGATGGCGACCAAATACGCTTCATTAATTCGTATGGAAGTGTGGAGTATGTTCATACAGTGGATGCAGCCGAAATTGCCGCAAAGGAGATCGACCTTTCCGCGGATGGTTTCGGGATCATTTCATGGACGGCGGACTCGGCGGTGGACCCGCATGATCCTGCGAAGGATACGATTGAAAAATCGGTTGCCCAGATGGTCGCTTCCGCAGGATTTGTAACCACTAAATTGGGAGAGGAAGCCACACAGGATATCCAGTTTGAAATCGGTTATAACATGATGTTCGACGTTTCGTTTACGGGAATTGACGTCGTTGGAACAGGGGACGACAATATGTTCAACATCCTGATCGACTTGAAAAATGTTTTGCAGAACGGCGGAGCAAACGATGAGATTTCGCAGTATTTGAGTTCCCTTTCAGGCATTCAGGACCGGCTGCTCACCTGTATGGTTGGGACCGGAACAAGGACAACAAAGCTGGATGCAATGGTGAACAGATATTCGCTGGATGCGATTAATTATGAAGCAATCCGTTCTAATATCGAGGATATTGACCAGGCGCAGACTATTATGAATTACAAATACAGCGAAGCTATTTTTAAGCAGGCGCTTGCCAGCGGTGCACAGATCATACAGCCGACTCTGATGGATTTTTTACGGTAATCGTTTAGGGAAAGGAGAGGTTCGCAATGAAAACGCTCAGTATCAATACGAGCCGAGCGTCACTGGAAATTTCATCTACACGTGCGCAGCTTGATATCAGGAATCATGTACGCCGTAGTTTCCAGGTCAGGACGACGCGGCCTCAAATGGAAATTGTGCATCAAAAGCCGCAAATGAAAGTGAATTGGAAAAAGGTATGGGCTGACAGAGGTATCCGTTCTCCTGAATATTTTCGGCAATACACGATGCAGCTTGCGCGGCAAATGACGAGGGAAGCAGTCCGGAAAATGGTAGAAAGCGGAGATTCTTTCGGCGCGTTGGAGAACTATTTTGGCACTTCGCAAAACCCGGTTGGTGAATGGGCTTATAGTGAAATGATGGGGGATATCCCTGAAATGGCAATGTCTTCCGCGATTCCGTCTCCTGAAATTGAATGGACGGAAGGTGCTATGCGAATCGAGTGGTCTCCCGGAGACGTCGAAATTGTCTGGACGGAAGATTTCATGCCCGATATTACCGTAACGCCTTATTCGGTCGAAATTCGCCTGGGAAACCACAGCGTGGTCAAGGTAACGGTAAATGAAGATAATTTGCCTGAAAAAAGCGGGCGAAATGTCGATAAAAAAATCTAAAAAGGGGTTATAGGGTGAAAATACAATCGGCACGTTTTGGAATTATTGAAATAAACGATCAAAGCATCATATCGTTTGACGGCGGCCTTCCCGGTTTGGAAGGCCTGGAGAAATACGCAATTATCCGCTGCGACCAGACCGATCCGATCCAGTGGCTGCAAAGTGTCGACAATCAGGACGTATCGATCCCCATTATCAATCCGTTTCTGTTAAAACCGGATTACGAGATTGAAATCGACGATTCTGAACTGGATTTGATTCAAACACACTCGGAAGAGGACCTGGTTGTTTTATGCATTATGGTGATACCTGATGATCTTACGAAGATGACGATCAACCTGATGGCGCCGCTTTTGGTAAACATCAGAAAAATGATCGGCGCACAGATTATGATGGATTATATAACCCTTCCGATCAGCGAGCCCGCTTTTGATGCGCTGATTGAATACTACAAAAAAGAAGGGGAGGTAGCAGCGGATGCTGGTTCTGTCGAGAAAAGCAAATGAGTCGATTCTGATTGGCGATGATATCAAGATTACTTTACTGAATATTGATGCTGAACGGGTCAAAATCGGGATCGAAGCGCCTAAAAACCTGAGGGTATTCCGGTATGAAACACTGAAAAAAGTTGTTTTGGAAAATCAGGCGGCAGTCCACGTGAACGTCAATTTGGTAGAACTTGCCGGATTAAAGGAACACGCACAGAAAGAAAAAAAGTAAGAAGTTATATATCAGGGCAAAGGAGCCACACTCGCTGTTTTGCAGTCTAGCGATTTTTTCAGTAACGAATCCAATGAGAGCGGAGGGAAATTTTATGACGAATATTTTCGAAAAAGCGAATATACAATCGAGCGGACCTGAACTCGGCAATATTAAGGATGGCCGGACAAACTTGGGCGGCCAAATGCCGGTTGAGGTTTACCGCCTGTTTCAATACACAATGCGCGATGTTCTTACGAATGAACTGGGAAAAGAAAGAATGATTGAGCTTTTTCGAAAAACAGGCGAGAAAGCAGGCAAGGCATTTTACGAGTCCAATTTGAATCACGGGCTGGATTTTGATGGATTTATTAGGGAATTGCAGACCTCGCTTTCTCAAAACAAAATTGGGATATTGCGTATTGAACAATTTGACAGCGAAACCGGAAAAGCAATTTTAACGGTATCCGAAGATTTGGATTGTTCCGGCCTCCCGGTTCTGGGCGAGACGATCTGCAATTATGATGAAGGCTTTATTGCAGGAATTTTGAAGGAATATACCGGAAAAGATTATATTGTTACCGAAATCGATTGCTGGGCAACAGGGGATCGGGTATGTCGGTTCGAAGCTCATATTAAATAGGCAGGAAACCGAGAAAGAATAATGGCAAATAACGATGCACAAATACTATTTCAGTTTTTAAAAGATATCCTTTATAAAACGGATAGTCAGCCAAACCTCGACATCTCTGCCTTATCCGGGGACTTCCGCGATTTGGGCGAAGGTCTTAATTTCCTGAGCCATTGCGTTGCCGAGGCTCGTGAATACGCAACCGGGATTTCAAACGGCGACTTTATCGTTTCCCATCCAAATAAAGACAACCCATTGTGTTGGCCACTTAAAAACCTCTGTTCAAATCTTGCGCACCTGACCTGGCAGGTGCGGCAGATTACACAGGGTGATTATAACCAGCATGTTGAATTTATGGGTGAATTTTCCGATGCTTTTAACTTGATGACTGAACAGCTGAAGCAACGGGAATGCAACGTAGAGCTTGAAACTAGGCGTGCCGAGGAGGCCGTACGATTATGTGCGGAATTAAACACATTTATCCAGTATTTGATGAACCGGTTTTACGCTCCCATCCTGATCCTGGACCATAGCGGCCGCATTCTCTACCAGAATTCCATGTCGATACTGGAAGAAAAGGAACATCCGGAAGAGATGAAAGCCCTGCGCTCTGAATTCTCTTCTTTGAAATGCAAAACGCCGACTGCGATTGACATCGGCAGCGACAGGGTTTATCAGGTTTGCCGGTTTAACCTTATTTGGAAAAATTGCCAGGTTTACGCTTATTTAATCGATCCTATTTCCAAAACGGAAACATCGGATGAAGAATCGTTTAGTATGTATGATTCCCTTACAGGCCTGTATAACCGGGATTTTTGTTTTGATATGATGGGAAAATATATCAAAGACAATATCAAATTTACCGTCTGTTATATTGGTTTCGATGGCCTTGAAGAGATGGATACTACCGAAACCGATCAATTTATTATGGATGTGGCGGGCAGCCTGCGGGAAAGCTTTCATTCCGACGGTTCTATTTGCCGAATTGGTAAATGTGAATTCATCGTCCTTTTGAAAAACTATTCCGATAATGTCGCAATCTTACGAATTCGGAAAAGCCATGGAATTTTGAAAAAAACGGCTGCAAAGAATATGCTGTTTTTGCGGATGCGTTACAGTATCAACGAATACCACAGGTCTGCCTATCCGTCATTGGATGAAATATTGGAGACGGCAAAGTGTAACTGCACATTCATTGAACCGTCGAAAGCAATCCGTACGTTTTCCGCCACGGACCGGGAATATAATGTGGAATATGATCCGATTACCCATTTTCCGACCTTTAATTTCCTGCAAAAGTCAATGAATACCAGATTCTCGGCCTCACAGCGGACCGGGCTGCAAAATTTGGTTATTCTGTATGCGGATATTTTGAACTTTAAAACACTGAATGATTACTATAGTTTTTCCGAAGGCGACAGGCAGCTGCTTGCTTTAGCCGATTTTTTTCGCCAAAATCTGAATGTTTTTACAGGGTCACGCATCCTCTCCGATTTCTTTATTATTGTTTTTACGCTGGAAAAAGGAGAAACCCTTGAGGGCACAATACAGAACCTGAATAAGCAGGCTGAAGCCTTTTTGAATCAACAGCGTTTTTACCATCCGAAATGCAAGATCGAAATTGTCGGCGGCATTTGCCCGATTGTCCTGGATACTTACAAGGGGATGAACGATGCGCTTGACCGCGCAAATATAGCCCGGAAAATTGCCAAGACGGACTATAATACGAAATTCCTTCTTTATGATGAGCATATGCAAAAAAAGCAGATGCGTGAAGCGCAGTTGGTTTCGAAATTGAAAACTTTTTTGCAGAATGATGAATTTGAATTCTTTTTGCAGCCGCAGGTCGATCTCAGCACTGGGAAAATTCTTTCGGCAGAGGCATTATGCAGGCTTCCGCAAAAAGGGTCCGTCTTTGCATCCGGTCCTAACGAATTTTTGCCCTTAATGGAACGGAACGGCAGCATCGTCGATATGGATTTCCAGATATACGAAAAAGTATGCCGGTATTTACGCAATAAGCTCGACGGGGGAAAAACAGTGGTTCCAATCTCCCTCAATTTATCGCGCGTCCATATGCAGCATGATGATTTGGTGGAAAAAATCTCGAAACTGACAAGACGGTACAGCATTGATCCGTCATTGATTGTATTCGAACTGACGGAAAACATTTTTTTCGATTCCTATGACCGGGCAATTGAAACATCAAAGCAATTAAGAGCGGAAGGTTACCGGATATCGATCGACGATTATGGCTCGGGATATTCTTCGGAGGACCTTTTGCTGAACATTAATTTTGATGAACTCAAGCTTGACCGCAGTTTTGTAATCTATTTGTCTGAGCAGGAAAAAAGGGAAAGAACCATTATTGTGCTTACCAGCCTGATCGAAATGGCGAAAAAGCTCAATATGACAATTGTTTGCGAAGGGGTGGAAACGGCGGAACAATTAAAGATGGTGAGGAATTTGGGCGTTGATCTTGTGCAGGGATATTATTTTATGAAGCCCGTCGACGTTGTAAGGTTTGAATTGCTTTTGGATTTGAATGAAGGACGTTTTCACTTGCCGTGGAAATAATAATGCAAGCAATATAGAAGAGTTGCATACTACTACAAGTAAAGAATTTGAGGAGAACCGAAATGAAATTATTCCAGGCTACCTTGGGTTATGCGCTTAGGATTTTATATTTTTTGGACAAAAATGAAAAAAGGGTGGTAGCGGGGCCGGAGATTGCCGCAACACTTGGGATTTCATATAAGTATCTGTTGAAGGTCTCGTCAAAACTGATCAAAGAAAATATGATTGCGTCTGAACAAGGCCGCGACGGCGGTTACCGGTTGCTGAAGCAGTTGGAGGATATTTCTGTTTTTGACGTTATAAATGCCATCGAGGGAAGTATATTGCTTTATAAAACTCCAAAAGGATTGCAAAAATATGCGGGAGAATATGAAATTGTCGAATGCTTCACTGAAATACAAAATCAGTTGGAATCTTATCTAAAGAATATATCCGTAAAAACATTGTTTTTTGAGAAAAATTGCGTCCCATTATTTGAAGGAGGGCGGGCAGGTTGACGCACAAGCGGCAATATAATATATACTGTCACTATAACATATATTTTTTCAAAAAAATTATTAATTTCTACTTGCATTTTGGGAGATTTCTGATAGAATAGTAAAGGTCGATATGTGGAGAGATTCCCGAGTGGCTAAAGGGAGCAGACTGTAAATCTGCCGGCGACGCCTTCGATGGTTCGAATCCATCTCTCTCCACCAATTTTGCGGATATGGCGGAATTGGCAGACGCGCACGGTTCAGGTCCGTGTGAAGGCAACTTCATGGAGGTTCAAGTCCTCTTATCCGCACCAGACCAATATAATCCGAACCGCATTTTCCCTGTTGGGGATGGGTTCGGATTTGTTATATACTTCGCATAAAAAGCAGCAATCACTTCGGGCCAAGTTGACCCGAAGTACACAAAAAAAGGGGCGGCGGTATCATTGTCTTGATACCGCCGCCCCGCGTCGTTTAGTTGTTCTGCTTCCTTTCCACACCGTTCTTTTCCGCTGCACGTTTGGCCTTCCACTCTGCAAATTCCCGCTGGCCTTCTTCGCTCTCATAAAACGCGAGGATATCCGGCATAATGCAGCGAGCCACTGCCTCAATTTTGTACTGCGGAATGTTGGTGTCATTGATTAGTTTTTTTCGCCTGCCCAAATGCTACCTCCACGATATATTAAATTTTAAGATGTACCGCCCGCCAATGCGGGCAATCAGTTTTGTATAAGCACCCCTCCTTATCTCATATAGCCTTTGTTCCTTTGCGGCGGCTGTGCCTGCCGCCGTATTTCCTCCGGCAGTGAATCTACAAACCGTCGCAGGTTTTGGTAGTCAGATTTTATCTTCGCTTCCTCCATCTGTTTACCGATGCTGGCTTTTTCTCCTGCTTCCGCTTTTTTGGCAAGGGCAGTGTTTTCTTTTTCAAGCTGGTTGATCTCCCGCTTATACTTCCTGACCTGTGTTTCAAACCGCTCCATACCGGGGAAGAATTTTTGTAACAGCGCAAGCACCTCGTCCCTTTTCTTGCCTGCGTTCAGCGGATTGATGCCATCTAACGTGGCTTGTATCTGTGCTGCCTGCCTTGTGAGCCGTACAGCCTGTTTGAATACCCTTGTCGGGATATGCCGCCGCCCGGTTTTACTGGCCGATTCGCCACGCTCAATGTTCGGGAACGATTTGACCATGTGGGCGAAAAACTCGTCCTGCCACCTCGTTAGCTGGGCGCGATTGCCGATAATCTCCTTTGCGGACAGCCGCCCGTCCTGCGTTATTGGCGTAAAGCAAAGGTGCATATGCGGCGTTCGCTCGTCCATGTGGACAACGGCGGAGAAGATATTATCCATGCCAATCTTCCGGGCGAGAAAGTTCGCCGCCGTTTGGAAGAACGCCTGCACTTCCTCCCGCTTCTTTCCCTTGAAAAAGTCCGGGCTTGCTGTAACCAGCGTATCAACAAACCGCACGCTGTCCTTTCGTGTCCTGCACCCCGCCGTTTCTATCCGGCTATTTGTTTCCCGCAGATATGATTGCGCGGGCTGTACGATGTGAAAATTGTGCCTGCTTCTTGCCGTGTCAATGTCGGGATTACTGGCATACTTTTCTTTGGTGCGTTCATGGTGCGCTTCCAGCGCACCCGCGCCGCCCTTTTGTTTGGCAAAGCGCATAATCGCGTATTGTGCGATATGACCACTCCTTTCCTGTTTTTGAGTAGAAAAACAGGAGCAGTTTCGCCCCTAAAAGGTATTGGGGTATTACCCCCTCGTGTTGTAAACCTCAAAACCCGTATGGTTACAGGCTTTTTCGCCCCCTACTTTTCTACTCTTGACCTCCGGTTCCGGGCATGTGCGGCTTTCTGCTTCCGCAATGTCTCTTTCGCGCACGCTTCGCAATATTTGGCATTGTTTGATGTGGAGCGAAATGCCACGCCGCAGACCGCGCACCGCTTTGTCGTATCGTCTTTGAAAATCTCCGCTTCCAGCGATTGCCCGGCTTTGTCCATGAGCAGCACCCGCCGAAAAAACTTGCAGTTGACGGAATATGATATGCTCTGCACGCATACGCAAGGTTGCCCGTTATCCAGCAGCACACAATTCCCATCATCATAGTTGCAGCAGATATTGCGGATCAGCCTCACGGCCTTTTGCCTTTGACTGTGCGTCATGCGCGGCAGGCAGCCGTCCGGCTTTCGCTCGATTGGTGGTAAAGACCTGATATTGAACATAAACACCTTCCTCTGTTTTGTTGCAACAAAAAACCGCACTTTCATTTTTGATTGCGCGGCCCGTTATTGCTGTTCGTTTTCGTACTGGATAAACTTCTTCTTGATGGCCTGCATTCGCTTAATCACCCCGCTGTGGTTTTTGTACCCCAGCCTGTCCGCTATCTCCCCGTAGGTGAAGCCCGCCATCCGCAGTTCCAGTATCTTCACATCCTTTTGCGGCAACAGGGCTTTGAAGCGTTGGATATAGTCTTCCCCGGCGATCCTGTCTTCAAACCCGGCGGATTTATCCCGCACCTGATAGACGCCGTGCCCTTCGTCCTCCATGCACGCTTCAAGAGATACCGTCTTAACCCGCTTTGACCGCGTGTGATACCACTTGCGCAGGAAATCCTTCCTTACTTTGGTGTCCCAGCGCATGAAATCTTCTTCGCAGGGCATTTCCTTCACAACGTCGAGGATTGGCTGCCAGCCGTTTTCCTCAACCGCCCGCTTAACAACCCGCCGCATTACTTCTTTCACATACCCAGCGTCGGGAAAGGGGAAGGCGGTATGCGGCAGCGTACGGAACAGCGCCTGTACGCCCCAGCCCGTTTCCTGCTCCACGCCCTGTGCCCATAGCGGCAGGGCGTAAGCTAACTGCCATGCGGGGGTATACCCGGTGTAGTGCTCGATCCACCCGCGAAAGCCGAAATGCGGGAACGCCAGCCCCGCCATCGCGTCCGCGATCTCTTTCAGGAACGGATCGCCTTTAATGGATTCGATCTTTTCTGCCGATGCGGACAGTTCGGACAGGTCGCGCGGCAGCTTGCGGAGCGTGAGACATTTGAGGAATACGTCTTCGGGCAGGAAGTACACAAGGGGAAGGTAGCGGATATTGCTGTCATAGGGGAATACGAATTGATTCATAGGGAGAGCCTCCTTCCGACGAAATGGCCATCTAAAAATTCACGTCAAAAGTATAGACCGATTGTTCCCGATTTGTTAAAAAATATTTCTAGAAAACCAAACTTTTTTCTTCTGGATACATCAGGCCACCTTAGCCCGATGTGGCAATGCGAGGATGGCTTGCGCAATCTTGCCCTGCATATATTCTGTTCCTTCCAGCCCTATCTTCTCTTGAAGCGTTCTGCATTCCGGCATACTGTTTGCGCCACCTCTGCTTCAAGCAGGAAACAGGGCGTTATAAGCGGCTCGTGGCCCAAAAGCCGCAATGATTACGCGTCTTTGCGCCGCAAATCATTGCTTGTTAAGGGCTTCTGTTATTGCAGCTTCAAATTCATCGTGCGTTTGGTCGCTGCCGCCGAGAAATATTTCAGATATGACGCCCTCCGCGTCAATTACGAGCGTATAAGATGTACTGAGCGAAGGGTACAAGTCCTTTACATCACCGGATTCGTCCAGCCCGATAGGGTAGGTAAATCCTCTCTCGGTAATAAGATCTTGAATCTTGTTTGTGCTATCATGAGAAGCCACGCCGATAAAAATTACATCATCCGAATATTCCTCGGACAATTCCTGTATTGCGGGCATTTCCGCGACGCATGGGGCGCACCATGTCGCCCAAAAATTGAGGAACACGACTTTCCCTTTGTTTTCGGATAGCGTAAACGTATCGCCGGATAGAAGATTCACGGTAAAGTCGGGGGCAGTATCGCCTGCTTGCAATTGGTTTGCGATTATGCTTTTTCTTTCAGACTCCACATAGATGAACCTACCGACAATTAGCACAGCAAATGCAATCGCCACGGTAAAAACGATTCTTAAGATGATTGTTTTTCTTCTTCGCATTGTTTATTATCCTTCTTTTTTGTAAAATATATCGCATTATGCTTGCACATGGAACGACATTCTCCACACCGGATACACTCGCGGTCATTTATTTTGCGGGTATCCAGCTTGCAGGAACTTACGCACGCGCCGCAATTCACGCAATTGTGTTCGTCTACCTTTATCCCGAACAAGGCAACCCTGTTGAACAGCGAGTAAATCGCTCCCAACGGGCAAAGAAAACGACAAAACGCGCGATACGCAAACACACTCACAAGGATCACGGCCACGAGTACAAAGATTTTCCAATCAAACAGCGCGCCTACAATCGCCTGTAAACTCTCGTTTGCCGCGACGAGCGGAATTCCGCCTTCCAGTGTGCCCGCAGGACAAATGAATTTACAAAATGCCGGGATGCTCACCCCATCTCTTGCCAGAAAAAACAGAGGGAGAAATATTACAAACGTGATGAGAATACCATACTTGACCAGTGATGCCCGCTTTGTCCATTTGCTTTTGACGAGTTTGGGCGTCGGGATTTTATGCAGTAGTTCCTGTATCAGTCCAAACGGGCATAAAAATGCGCAAACACCTCTACCCAACAATATTCCAAATAACAACAAAATTCCTACAGTATAAAGCGGCAATTTGTATTTTATCTCGCCCAGCGCGGCCTGCAAACTGCCTAACGGGCAAGAAGCAATCGCACCGGGGCAAGAATAACAGTTTAGCCCAGGAACACAAACACCTTTTACATCGCCCTGGAATATCGTACCATTCGCGAATCCGGCAATATTGGCGTTATATAGCAATGCGGATAAGAGTTGGATATATCTGCGCTTAACCAATTCCGATACACTCCAGACATATGACCACAGCCTTACGTAGAGTGTCCGTGTAATCACTCTGCGCTATTCCAATAACAATGAATGCCAGTGCCGCTACAAGCAGCGTGTATGCTATTGTTTTCTTTTTCATGACAATATATCTCTCTCAGCTTCCTTAATTCACAACAAAAAACCGCTTCGCCTAAATACGCGAAATGGCACTGTTATAGGGAATCAACGTAAAAAAGACTTGCCGATTCTTTTTGTGCCTGTCTGATGGGTTCCCGATTTTCCATGATTTTCAAGTCCTTTTTTCGTGAAGTTACTGAACGCAGGATTTTTCTATTTTTCTGATCGCATCATCAAAAGCATTGTTTTATAAGTGGGTACGTGCACATGAATTCATGTACAAAAACAGTATAACAGTTTGCAAGTGGTAAGTAAAGCGCGAACGGTATCAGGCTTACGAAAGCAATAGATTTTTTGGCGAACCATTTATCTATGTTACGGTCACAACATTTTTCAAAAAAGACGCATTTCGGGGCGTACCACTATCACACAAGCAAAAAGACACTATGCCCGCCCTGCTTGAAATGGGTTGAGGTTTCCACGTCGGCCGCTCGAAAATCCTGCCCCGGTTTTACGATGCTGCCGGTCTGTTTTCCGCAGAAGGTGAACACACATTCCCGTGCCGGATGGAGGGCAGGCATAACACACTAGACTTTGCTTCGCAAAATCGTGTGCCAAAAGGGGGCTGCGCCCCCTTTGGAAACCCCCGCACAACCGCAGAAAAGTGTTGCCTCACAAAAACCGGGCAACACTTTTTTGCGGTTAGTGGGGTACCCCATCAACATCAGTGATGCTACTTCGGGCCAACTTGGCCCGAAGTCCGGCAGTCCCGTCGGGATTATTTATGTATCACATTAAGGATTTATTTGCGCCGTTTACAGAATTGACTATTCGCCGATATCAGGGTATAATAATATCATAAGAGGAGGACGGATATATGGATATTGTCGGGCATCGGTTAAAAGGGCTTCGGAACAGTTTGCGGCTTTCACAAAAGCAGCTTGCCGGAAAGCTGGGAATCAATCAATCCAGCGTCAACCGTTATGAAAACAACCAAGCGGAAGCGTCCTATCAAACGCTTCTAAAGTACGCAGATCAGTTTGACGTTTCAATGGATTATATTTATGGCAGGACGGACAAGCCGCAGGGCAGGCTGTATGATTACAAACCCAAAATTGAGGACGATGAGGAAATGCGGCAGTTCATTGAAATGTGCTTCGACCCCGATTCGCCCATGAACGCGCGGCTGAAAGATATGCTATTGGAAATGATGAAAGGGGGCAAAAAATGAAAGCGGTGATTTATGCCCGGTACAGTTCGGATTCGCAACGAGAAGAATCCATCGAGGGGCAGCTTCGGGAGTGCGCCGCCTTTGCTGAAAAGAACGGCATCACTGTTTTGCGTCACTATATTGACCGCGCCTTTTCTGCCAAGACAGACAACCGCCCGGAGTTCCAGAACATGATAAAGGACAGCGGTAAAAAGCTGTTTGATATGGTGATCGTCTGGAAGCTAGACCGCTTCGCCCGCAACCGTTACGACAGCGCGAGGTACAAGTCTGTTTTGAAGAAGAACGGCGTTAAGGTGGTATCTGCAACCGAAGTCATTTCAGAGGGTGCGGAAGGCATTATTCTTGAATCAGTATTAGAGGGATATGCGGAATACTATTCCGCCGACCTTTCAGAGAAAGTCATTCGCGGCATGACGGACAACGCGCTGAAATGTATCTACAATGGCGGTACGCTTTCTATTGGTTATATGATTGATGAAGAACGGCATTTCCAGATAAATCCCCTGACCGCGCCGCTTGTGCTGGAAGCATTTAAGATGTACGACAACGGCGCGACCATGACCAAGGTGCGCGATTGGCTGAACGAACAGGGCCTTACCAACACAAAAGGCGGCGATATGAAATACAACAGCGTGGAGCATATGCTGAAAAACCGCCGCTACATTGGCGAGTTTCGGTATCGTGATGTCATAATTCCAGACGGTATTCCTGTAATTGTGCCGCAGGATTTATTTGATCGTGTGCAGGAGAAGATGGCGAAGAACAAAAAGGCTCCGGCGCGTCATAAGGCCGAAGACGATTATTTGCTTACGACAAAACTGTTTTGTGGGCATTGCGGCGCGTATATGTGCGGCGAAAGCGGCACGGGACGTAGCAAGGTTTACCACTATTACAAGTGCGTCAATGTGAAGAAGCGCAAGACCTGTCAAAAAAAGCCTGTCAAGAAAATATGGCTGGAAGATATGGTTGTGGACGAGACAATGAAAATCGTAATGGACGATAAGGCCATCGAAGCCATCGTTTCTATGGTGATGGATTTGCAGGAGCGCGAGAGTACCAGCCTGCCGCTGTATGAGCAGCAGTTACAGGAAACGAACAACGGTATTGAGAACATACTCAACGCCATCCAACAGGGCATATTGACGAAATCCACAAAGGGCAGGCTTGACGAACTGGAAGCAACCAAAGAGGATTTGGAAATACGGATCGCCAGCGAGAATCTTATCCGGCCAAAGGTCAGCGCGGATTTTGTGACGTTCTGGTTACACCGCTTCCGCAAGCTGGACGTGCGGCAGAAAGACCACCGCAAAATGCTGATCGATACATTCGTCAACGCGATATATCTTTATGACGATAAGGCAGTTATTACATTCAACTACAAGGACGGTTCAAAGACCATTACTTTCGATGAAATCAAGGAAAGTTTTGGTTCGGATTTGGATTGCTCTGGTGCACCACGTCGCAGCAAACTACGCTGCACGTAAAAGCCTCGCTTTTAGCGAGGCTTTTGCGTATGCTCCATTGCTCTCCTTTTCCCCACGAAACCCATTCCGTTTTACTGCATTGGGCTTTCGCCGGTGCCCCGTTTAGCCGCGTCTATCTTGTATCAACGACATACGTCGGTCTCAGACCTACTTCGCTGGGCTCGCGCTGGGGCTCCGTTTTGCGTACATCTATTTTTTGTATAAACCTCCATATAGTAAATGCTATGGACGCTATTTTGTGTTTCATATAGCACTTCATTCCTAATTGTTATGGAAATGTTATGGGATATGCCTGCCAGTTCCGAAAAACGCAGAAAATTCCATTCGATTCTGACCTCTTCCTTAATTAATCTGTGACATTTGTCTGTTATGCTTACCTTATATAAGTAGTAAACCGGTCATATTCCAGGCATATCTGCCGGAGCCGCTATACTGCGGCGTCAACAACAAAGGAGGGTTTCATAGTGGGGAAGGATATTTTAAAAATGCTTGCGGCCGACGAGGAAGAGGAACAGAAGCTGGAACAAATTTCCAATGTTATCGATTTATATGGAGGAAAGCGGGACAGCCTGATTCAAATCCTGCACCTCGCCCAGGAAATTTACGGCTATCTGCCGCTTAAGGTGCAAAAATTCATATCGGAGAAAATGGACATTCCCGTTGCGGAGATATCGGGGGTTGTAACCTTTTATTCCTTCTTTGCAACAAAACCGCGTGGCGAGCATACGATCAGGGTATGTATGGGAACCGCCTGCTATGTGCGCGGAGGAAAAAAGCTGATCGAGCGTTTACAGGACTTGCTTGGGATTGAACTTGGCGATACCACCCCGGACAGGAAGTTTTCATTTGAGATTGCGCGCTGTATCGGTGCATGCGGGCTTGCTCCCGCAATGATGATTGACGAGAAGGTATACAAGCAGGTTAATCCCAACCAATTGGAATCCATTTTGGCCCGGTACTGAGAAACGGAGGCGAAGCAAGTGAAACAGGCAATCAGAACGACAGCCCAGCTTGGTGAAATAAAGGAACGCTATTTAAAGAAACAGGAAAGCTATGAACATAATGTGCTGATATGCGGAGGAGCAGGATGCGTATCTTCAAATTGTGCTGAAATTGCCGGGGCATTGGAAAGCGAACTCGGGAAACGTGGTCTTTTGAAGCGCGTAAATGTCATCCAGACCGGGTGTATGGGGATTTGCGCGGTTGGCCCCGTAATGCTCGTACTTCCCGAACGCATTTTTTATACAAACCTGACTCCGGCAAAAGTATGTGAAATTACAGCAAGACATCTGGAGCACGGCGAAACCGTAGAAGAATATACATTTTATGATACCTCTCTGCACCGCCATATCCCGGTGATCGACGATATTGAATTTTTCAGGTCACAGGTGAGAATCGTTCTTGAAAACTGCGGCAGGATCGAATATGGAAATATCAAGGCCTATATTGCAAAAGACGGGTATCTGGCCGCGGCTGAGGCCTTGCTTCATAAAACACCGGAAGATGTTATCTCCGAGGTTGAACAATCCGGCCTGCGGGGTCGTGGAGGCGCGGGGTTTCCAACGGCGATCAAGCTGCGGAGCGGGCACACTCAAAAGAGCAGTCAAAAATACATGGTGTGTAATGCGGATGAAGGCGATCCCGGTGCATTTATGGACAGGAGCGTAATTGAAGGCGATCCCCATTCCGTAATTGAAGGAATGATCCTTGCCGCATTTGCAATCGGTGCGCAAAAAGGGTATGTATATATTCGCGCTGAATATCCGATTGCAGTGGAACGCCTTGAAAACGCAATTGACGAAGCCCGTTCATACGGACTTTTGGGCGAACGCCTGTTTGGCACGGATTTCTCGTTTGACCTTGAAATCCGAATCGGTGCGGGGGCATTTGTATGCGGCGAAGAAACCGCGCTCCTGTCTTCCATCGAGGGAAAACGCGGAGAACCCAGGCAAAAGCCGCCGTTTCCGTTTGAAAGAGGGCTTAATGACTCTCCCACGATTATTGACAATGTGGAAACATTGGCAAACCTGCCGCGCATCGTACGCAGGGGCGGGGAATGGTATTCGGGTTTTGGGCTTAAAAATGCCCCGGGCACGAAGGTGTTTGCCCTTGCCGGAGACGTGGTAAATACGGGGATCATCGAGGTTCCCATCGGCACGTCGATCGGGGATATCATCTACAAAATCGGCGGGGGAATGCGCGAGGACAAAGAATTTAAAGCGGCACAGATCGGCGGGCCGTCGGGCGGATGTATTACGAAGGAGAATCTGAACGTCCCGGCTGATTATGAATCCCTGAACGCGCTTGGAGCGATTATGGGCTCCGGCGGATTGATCGTTATGAACGAAGACACATGTATGGTGGATACGGCCCGCTTTTTTATGGATTTTATCCGTGAGGAATCCTGCGGGAAGTGCGCGGCCTGCCGGATCGGAACGAAACGCATGCTGGAAATTCTTGAAAGGATTACGCAGGGCAAGGGGGAACAGGGCGATATCGAGCTGCTGACGGAAATCGGCGAAACTGTAAAGCAAACCGCGATGTGCGGACTCGGGCAGACCGCCCCCAATCCTATATTGTCAACGATCCGCAATTTCCGGGAGGAATATGAGGAGCATATCAACCGCAAATATTGCCGCGCGGGAGTGTGCTCGGAGTTGTTTATTTCACCCTGTGAAAACACCTGTCCCGCAAATGTGAACGTTCCCGGGTATATATCCCTAATCGCCGCGGGAAGGTTTATGGATGCCTACAGGCTTATTATGCAGGAGAACCCTTTCCCCGCCGTATGCGGTCGAATCTGTACACGTCCCTGCGAGCGTAAATGCCGCAGGAGGACAGTGGACGAGGCGGTGGCAATCCGTGACCTGAAACGGTTTTCTGCGGATTACGCGTTTAAGCATGAGGAACCGTTCCAGATGCGGCTCACATTCCCCAAAAACGGGAAAAATGTCGGGATTATCGGCGCCGGGGCATCCGGGCTGACCTGTGCATATTACCTTGCCCGCCTCGGCTATGATGTGGATGTGATGGAGGCTCAGGGCGTCGCGGGCGGTGTGCTGGCGTTCGGCATTCCGGAATACCGCCTGCCGAAAGATATTCTTGCACACGAAATACACCTGATCGAGCAGGCGGGAGTAAACATTCTGCTTAACAAGGAGGTTGGCGTCGACGTAGATTTCGCAAACCTCAAGGAATACTATGACGCACTTTATGTGGCGACAGGCACCCAGTTCCCGCAAAAGGTCGGGATACCGGGCGAGAACCTGAAAGGCGTTCTTCCGGGAATCGACTTTTTGAAGGATATCCACCTGAAGCCGGATATGCGGCTGGAAGGAACCGTAGCGGTGATCGGCGGCGGAAATACCGCGATCGATTCGGCGCGTACGGCGCTGCGGATCGGCGCGGACCGCGTTGTCATCATCTACAGGCGCACGACAGATGCGATGCCCGCTTACAAGGACGAAGTGCTTGAAGCCATTGAGGAAGGCGTCGAAATTATGGAACTGACATCCCCGGTCAGATTCATAGGCGGGCACAACGAGCAAATCACCGGGATCGAATGTATCAAAATGGAAATTGGCGTCTTTGATTCTTCCGGGCGGCGGAAATCGACGCCGGTCGAAGGGTCGGACTTCATTTTGGAGGTGGACTCCGTTATTCCCGCCGTCAGCCAATACGCGGACCTGCCGTTTATTGGCAAGGATGAAATCGGTGTGACGGAATGGGGCACCTTTGTCATCGACAATATGACCCAAATGTCTACCATGGACGGCGTTTTCGCCGGGGGCGACGTTACGCGCGGACCGGATGAGGTAATTCGCGCAATCGCAGACGGGAAGCAGGCGGCAGCGTCAATCGACAAATACCTTGGCGGAAAAGGCGTTCTTAACAAGGGGGAAGCGATCGATATCCCGGATGTATATGACGAAGGCGAGGTTGTTTTCCACAAGCGGTTTGAACGGGAAATCCTGCCGATGGGGGAACGGAAAAAGACTTTTGACGAAGTTGTGCTCGGATATCACAGGATCAATGCCATTGCCGAAGCAATGCGTTGCCTGCACTGCGACAGGAGGTAAGTGATGGTACATTTGACGATCAACCAAAAACCGGTCAGCGTACCGGAAGGAACCACGATTATAGAGGCGGCCAAACAATGCGGAGTCCATATACCGAGCCTTTGTTACATGAAGGACATCCACAAATTCGGGTCGTGCAGGATTTGTTCCGTGGAAGTGGAAGGGGCCAAAACCTTAATGGCGTCCTGCATGACCGAGGTGCGTGAGGATATGGCCGTTCAGACAAATACGCAGCGGGTACGCAACGCACGCAAGGTGCTCTATGAGCTTCTGCTTTCCGACCATTCCAAAAATTGCCTTTCCTGCAGCCGGAATCAGAGCTGCGAACTGCAAAAGCTCGGAGAAACGCTTGGAGTGACGGAAACCCGTTTTAAAACCGACAGTTCCCGCCAGAGTATCGATACTTCCGTTTCCATTACGCGCGACCTTTCCAAGTGCATTCTGTGCCGCAGATGTGTTACGGCGTGCAACCAAATTCAAGGGGTCGGCGTGCTGAATGCCCAAAAAAGGGGCTTCGACACAATGATCGCCCCGGCGATGGGGCTGCCTGTAAGCGAAGCGAATTGCACCTTCTGCGGGCAGTGCACTGTTGTGTGCCCTGTCGGCGCGCTGCGGGAGACCGATTCCACCGCGCGGGTGTGGCAGGCGCTGAACGATCCTGAGACGCGTGTCGTGATACAGGCGGCACCGGCCGTGCGGGTAGCCCTCGGAGAATTATTCGGTTATCCTCCGGGCACGAGTGTCACCGGGAAAATGGCGGCGGCCATGCGGGCGCTTGGAGCGGATGACGTATTTGATACGGATTGGAGCGCAGACCTTACCATTATGGAGGAAGGCACGGAATTCTTGGGGCGGCTTACCAGGTATATCAACAGGGAAGCGACTGTGCTTCCTATGATCACAAGCTGTTCCCCTGGGTGGATTAAATATATTGAACACTATTACCCGGAGCAGACAGCGCATCTTTCCTCCTGTAAATCTCCGCACATGATGCTTGGAGCCATGGCAAAAACATATTATGCGGAAAAAAGCGGAATCGATCCTGAAAAAATGTTTGTCGTATCGGTGATGCCCTGTACCGCGAAAAAGTTTGAAATTACACGGGAAGAGATGAAACGTAACGGGATCGCTGACGTGGACGCCGTGATTACCACCCGTGAGCTGGGGGCAATGATCCGGCAGGCGGGAATTGATTTTTGCGCCCTTGAGGAGGAAGGTTTCGACGAGCCGCTCGGCATGTCCACAGGCGCGGCCGATATTTTCGGATTAACGGGAGGGGTAATGGAAGCAGCCTTACGCACTGTATATGCCATTGTATGCGGGCGGAACCTGCCGTTTGAAAATCTGCATGTCACCCCGATTGTAGGGCTTGACCGCGTTAAGGAGGCGACGTTGCGTTTTGAAAACGTCCTGCCCGCGTACCGTGAATTTGAGGGCAGGGAAGTGCGCATCGGCGTAACAAGCGGGCTTGCGGGCGCCAAACAATTGGTTGAGCAGATTGCCCACGGTACCTCGCCTTATCACTTTATCGAAATCATGGGCTGCCCGGGTGGATGTATCACCGGGGGCGGACAACCGCGAAGCGAAGACCCCAAGGTGCGCGAAAAGCGCCTTTCGGCCCTCTATTCGGAGGACGAGGGTAAACAAATCCGCCAGTCGCATGAAAATCCTTCCATCCAGGCCTTATATGCGGAATATTTGGGCGGGCCGGGAAGTAAAAAAGCGCATGAGCTGCTGCATACAAAATATGTAAAGCGCGGGACATTTGAATTTTTGACCGAAATTCCAGCCGAAAAAAGCTTTAAGGCCGCACAGGAAACGCGCGGGCAGCACAAGCCCCAGCGGCTCATGGGCGATATTGAAACCGTTCGCGTCAAGACACTGGAGCAGGAGAACGAACGCTTGCGCGATGAACTTGCGGAGATGAAGGAAACAACGGATATCTACAAACAGGTCATTTCCGATTATACGGGAAAGGGAAAGTAAAAAACCATCGGCGGAAAGGAAGGTCCATGCTTTCGCGTGGGCCTTTTCTTTATTGCGGTTACGGCTTGCAACATAAAGACATTTTTCTTATAATGAGGTCATAAAAGGGGAACGGAAATGACAAATTTGTTAATTGCAGACGCGGATGCGGAGACACGTTTGAAAATCAGGAATTATGCGGACCCCCGCGAATTCCTGATCGACGAAGCAAGCGATGGAATCAGCGCAATTAAATTGTTTCGCCGCAAGGAATACGACCTGATTGCATTGGATGTTTTCCTGCCCGAGCTTGACGGCCTCAACGTATGCCGCCAGATACGAAAGGTCTCGGCGGTACCGGTTGTGTTCCTGACCGCAAAAAGCAGGGAATTCGACCGCCTTGCCGGCTTTGAAGCCGGCGGCGACGATTATATTGTAAAGCCGTTTTACGTCTCCGAATTATTTGCCCGTATCCACGCTATTTTAAACCGTTGCAGGGGAACGCAAAAAAGAATCCTGCTGTCTGTTGACGGCCTGTCCGTCAATTTGAATTCCCGGTCGGTATGGACAGACGATATACAGGTATTCCTGACTCCAAAGGAATATGATCTGCTGGTATTTCTGATGCAGAATCCCAATCGTGCCCTGTCGCGGGACGCCATCCTCTCCAATGTGTGGGGAGAAGAATTTAACGGCACAGACCGGACCGTGGATACGCATATCCGCACCCTGCGGGACAGTATCCGCCCGTATGGGAACCATATACTGACGGTATGGGGAATCGGTTACAAGTTTGAGCGATAGATACGATTTGGCAAAAGCCTTGCTTTTTCCGGGAATTTTCCCTGTGAAAGCACAAATTTCATCATTTACCTACTATCATATTTGTTAAGTTTATGTTACAATTATGGCAATATCCGGAAGGAGTGACGGTATGCGAAAAAAGTTTGTCAAGGTAAAACGTCGTACCTATTATCCTTTTTCTTTACGAGTTAAACGTTTTTTCTTGAATTTTAAAGATAATGTAAAGCGCATGTCGAAGACAAAGCGGTGGACAATGGCAGGGTCCGTATGTGGAGCTGCCGTTATTGTTGTCCTCCTGTTTGCCTTTGGGGTATTTGGCAACGTTCCGTTTTTCAGTTCCAATACGAGTGCGGCAAACGCAAACAATACAGTTCCCGCAGGCGGGGAAATCGCGGCGGCGGAACCGACTCCATCGCCTACGCCGGAGCCCACCCCGGAACCGACTCCCGATCCAACCCTGAAAGAGGGGATGGAAGGCCCGGAAATCCAGACCTTGCAGCAACGCCTGATGGACCTCGGATACCTTGATATCGACGAAACAACGCAATATTACGGTCCCGCGACCGCTGGCGCAATCAGCTTTTTCCAGCGCCAGCACGGTCTCGAGCAGGACGGCGTATGCGGCCCCCAGACGCTTGCGGTCATTTATACCGACGATGCGAAGCCTTACACCCTGCTGGAGGGAACAAGCGGCGACGACGTAGACCTCCTGCAGGAACGTTTACAGGAGCTCGGTTACCTTGGCAAGGCGACCGGCTATTACGGCACGGAAACCGTTGACGCCGTGAAGCGCTTCCAGGAGCGCAACGATCTTGGCGTCGATGGAAAGACCGGCGAAATGACGCTTTCTTTGATTTATTCGTCGGATGCAAAAGCAACGCCTGAAAAGCAAGCGGAAATCCAGCGCAAGGGCAGTATCGATACATTTATTTCCGTAGCGGAGGACCAGCTTGGATGCCCGTATGTATGGGGTGCATCGGGGCCTGATTCGTTTGACTGTTCCGGCCTTGTTACATATTGCCTGCGGCAGGCGGGCACTTCGACCGGCCGTCTCAATGCGGCAGGGTTTTCGCAAAATTCTTCATGGGAGAAAATCTCTTTTGATAATTTGCAGCGCGGCGACCTGATTTTTTATTCCAACAACGCGGGCACACGGGTCGGACACGTTGGTATTGTGGTCGGGGACGGAATGATGATCGATGCTTCTTCCTCAAACGGAAAGGTCGTGCACCGCAGTTATGACTCCTCCTATTGGCGAAATCATTTTGTATGTGGTCGTCGGCCTTGGTAAACCAATCAGTAGCTTTGAAAATCCATCCATTTCATGGGTGGATTTTTTTGTGCGGATAAAGCCTTTGATGGTGGATTTTGTTCGGATTTTGCATTATAATAAATGGTATGAACGATATGGAAAAATTGAAAGCTGAAGTCAGGGAAAAAGGCCTGAAATACCACATTATCACATATGGCTGCCAGATGAATATGCATGAGTCTGAAAAGATTGCGGGGATTCTGGAAAGCATTGGATATATGCCGGCGGACTCGAAAGAAGATGCCGATTTTATTTTGTTTAACACTTGCTGTGTCCGGGAGAACGCGGAACAGAAAACATTTGGAAATGTAGGCCGTATTAAAAAACTGAAGCAGGCAAATAAGGAATTGCTTGTTTCAGTTTGCGGTTGTATGATGCAGCAGGAAAGCGCCGCAAAAAAACTGATGGAAACGTTCCCGTTTGTGGATATTGTTTTTGGGACGCATAATCTGTATGAGCTTCCGGAGATGATTTTGGCATGCAAATCGGGAACCGGCCGTATCTACAGCGCCCCTGAAACGGAAGAGCTGCATGACGACGTCCCGCAAAAACGTGCGGAGGGGCCGCTTGCATCCGTCAACATTATGTATGGCTGCAACAATTTCTGTTCCTACTGCATCGTTCCTTACGTGCGGGGAAGGGAACGTTCGCGCAGTGCGGAGGACGTCATTTCCGAAGTCTCGGGGCTTGTTTCGGCGGGATACCGCGAGGTGATGCTGCTCGGCCAAAATGTGAATTCCTATGACGGCGGGATTAATTTTGCCCGGCTTCTCGGGCGTATTTGTGAGGAAACGGATATTCCGCGGATTCGCTTTATGACCTCTCATCCCAAGGATTTATCGGACGAATTAATTGAAGTAGTTGCCGCATATCCGCAAATTTGCCGTCATATTCATTTGCCCGTACAATCCGGCAGCTCGCGCATTTTGCAGGAAATGAACCGAAAGTATACGCGGGAAACCTATATTTCACTTGTGAAAAAAATACGCCGGAAAATCCCCGGAATTGCGGTTACAACCGATATTATCGTTGGATTTCCGGGGGAAACGGAAGCCGATTTTGAAGATACGCTTTCTTTGGTGGGTGAGCTTCGTTTTGATTCCGCATTTACCTTCGTTTATTCACCGCGTTCCGGGACCCGTGCGGCAGAAATGCCGGACCAGGTGGAAGAAGCGGTACAAACGGAACGCATTATGAAGCTGGTGGCGTTGCAGAACAAGATTACCGAGGAGCGAAACCGGGAATATGAGGGAAAAACCGTAGAGGTTCTTGTAGAAGGGACCAGCACCAGGAATCCCGGGCATGTATGCGGCCGGACAAGCACTTCAAAGATGGTGAATTTTGAAGGCAGCGGCGCGCTGATTGGAAGCTTCGTGAATGTAAAAATTACACAGGGAAAGAAAACGACCCTGTTTGGCACTTTGGCGGAAGAGGAGACATGATGGCAGAATTGACCCCTATGATGAAGCAATATCTCGATCTCAAACAGGAATATCCGGATTGCATCCTGATGTTTCGTTTGGGCGATTTTTATGAAATGTTTTTTGAGGATGCCGAAACGGCGGCGCGTGTCCTTGAAATTGCGCTTACCGGGCGAAATTGCGGGCTTAAGGAACGCGCGCCTATGTGTGGCGTTCCGCACCATGCGGTTGACAGCTATATCAGCCGATTGATTGAAAATGGATATAAGGTGGCGATCTGTGACCAGCTTGAAGACCCGCGTGCGGCGCAGGGAATTGTGAAACGAGGGATAACGCGGGTGGTGACCCCGGGAACCGTGGTTGAAAATTCGATTCTGAATGAATCGGAAAACAATTATATCCTGTGCATCCATTTTGGCGGGGAAAGATACGGCGTTTCCTATTGCGACGTTTCTACCGGTGAATTTTTTGTCGAAGAGCTTGAGGATGAAACCGGGCTTTTAAACGAAATGACGCGCCTCAATCCCATGGAAATTTTGGTGGCGGATTCCCATGCCAAAGACCTTCTGGTGATGACGGAAAAAACGCGTTTTAAGAATACGTTCGTGAATCCGTACTTCGATTGGGCATTTGAGAAGAATACCGCGGAAAAAGCCTTATGCGGGCATTTCAAGGTCAATTCCCTCAAGGGATTCGGCTGCACGGAAATGGACAGCGGAATCAGCGCGGCCGGAGCCCTCATGCAATATCTGGTCGACACACAAAAGAATGCTTTGCTGCACATTACGGCGCTTCGTACGCTGAACGATAAATCTTATATGACGCTTGATCCCAACACGCGGCGCAACCTGGAATTGACGCAAACGTTAATGGAGGGAGGCAAACGCGGTTCCTTGCTGTGGCTGCTGGATAAAACCCGGACGGCCATGGGCGCGCGGCTGCTGAAAAAAATGATCCTCCAGCCTCTGAAAAGCATAGAGGCGATCAACGAGCGCCTTGACGCGGTGGGGGAGATCAAGGAAAATCTTTACCTGCGTGAATCCCTCACGGATTCCCTCGGAAATATTTACGACCTCGAGCGCATTATCTCCCGGATTTCTTATAGAACAATCGATGCGAAAGACTGCCTGTCGCTGAAACGTTCCATCGAAGCGCTTCCTGCGGTAAGAAATTTATTGAAAGAAGCTGCAAGTCCGCTCCTCGGGAATATCTACCAGGGGCTTGACGATTTGCAGGACCTTTTCACCTTGCTGGACAGCGCGATCAATGAAGACGCGCCGATCGGCATTATGGATGGCAATATTATCAAGCCCGGCTATGACGAGGAGATTGACCGCCTGATTTCCGCTTCCAAAAACGGTAAATCGTGGCTTGCCGAGCTTGAAGCGCGTGAAAAGGAAGAGACGGGGATCAGGAACCTGAAAATTGGTTATAACAAAATATTCGGTTATTACATTGAGGTAACAAAATCGAATCTTTCCCAGGTTCCTTACCGCTATTTGCGCAAACAAACCCTTGCAAACTGTGAACGGTATATTACCGAGGAGCTCAAGGAAATGGAGGATACGATCCTCGGTGCGGAAGAAAAAAGGAAGACCCTTGAATATGAAGCCTTTTTGAAAATCCGTGCGGCCTTAGGCGATAATGTAGCGCGTATCCAAGCGTGTGCAGCCCGTATCGCGCTTTTGGATGCACTGCAGTCCTTTGCCTGCGTTGCCTATGAAAATGCGTATGTACGGCCGGAAATGGCGGATGACGGCGTTTTGGATATTAAAAACGGCAGGCATCCCGTTGTGGAAAGTATCCGCAAGCAGGAGTTTGTTCCCAACGACGCCCTGCTTGACAACGAAAAGCAAAATATGCTGCTGATTACCGGCCCGAACATGGCAGGCAAAAGCAC
The DNA here is from genome assembly GCF_001678845.1 of Christensenella intestinihominis. Taxonomy (GTDB): domain Bacteria; phylum Bacillota; class Clostridia; order Christensenellales; family Christensenellaceae; genus Christensenella; species Christensenella intestinihominis. The sequence goes on along the minus strand of NZ_MAIQ01000001.1, from coordinate 162,409 downwards.
CTATATGCGGCAGGTTGGCCTGATTGTGCTGATGGCGCATATCGGATGCTTCGTCCCGGCGACAAGCGCGCATATTTGCCTTGTTGACCGCATTTTCACCCGTGTGGGCGCATCGGACGACCTTGCGTCGGGGCAGAGCACTTTCATGGTCGAAATGAACGAGCTGGCCAATATCCTCAACAACGCAACCCGAAGGAGCCTTTTAATCCTCGATGAAATCGGCCGCGGAACCAGCACCACCGACGGTCTTTCCATCGCATGGGCGAGTGTGGAGTATATCATTACAAATTTGCGGGCCAAAACATTATTCGCGACACATTACCACGAGCTTGTCGAGCTTGAAAATATGTTCGATGGAATTCGTAATTATTCGGTTGCGGTAAAAGAAGTGGGGCACGATATTATTTTCCTGCATAAAATTGTTAAGGGCGGAACGGACAGGAGCTTTGGTATTGACGTCGCAAAGCTGGCCGGGCTTCCGGAACAGGTTATTTCCCGCGCGCGCGTGTTCCTGGACAAATTCCAGGAATATGAAATTTCGCTCGGCGGGCTTCCGGCGGAAAGTGAAAAGCCTCCGCAGCCAAAGGCGGCGCTTCCCGAGTGTGTGAAAAAAATCGGCAGCCTGAACATCGACACCTTAACGCCGATTGAAGCGCTGAACCTTGTGTATTCGCTCAAAAAGGAGCTCATGGATGAATCATAGAATCACAGTTTTGGATGAGACCGTCTATAAACGAATCGCGGCAGGGGAAGTCGTTGTGAATCCCGCGGCGGTTGTTAAGGAACTGATGGAAAATTCCATGGATGCGGGTGCTACGGCGATCACGGTAGAAATTTCCCAAGGGGGTAAGGAGCTGGTCCGCGTGACGGATAATGGCGCCGGGATCGTTGCCGAGGATGTTCCGCTCGCCATTCAAAAGCATGCGACAAGCAAAATCAGCACACTTGACGACCTTGATAAAATCGGGACGCTTGGGTTCCGCGGCGAGGCGCTTTCCAGTATTGCCGCCGTTTCACGGCTTACAATCCAGACCCGTACTGCAGACAGCCCGGAAGGGGCGGTCCTTACCGTCAGCGGGGAACACGGCCCGGAAATTTCTTCCGCAGGATTGGCCGAAGGAACGACCGTTAAGGTGGAAAATTTGTTCTACAATATTCCCGCACGTATGAAATTTTTGAAAAATACGTCACGGGAAACGGTAAACGTAACTTCCGTCGTTTCAAAATTGATTTTTGCGAATCCGCATATTTCAATTAAGTATATCAGCAACGGAAAAATTGTATACCACAGCCCCGGCAACGGAAGCCTGAGGGATGCAATTGTCGCGGTTTATGGGAAAGATATCGCCCATAAATTGGCGAAAGCGGATCAGGCCTCCGGCGAGGTTCGTATTCACGGCCTCGTTTCACAGCCGACGTTTCTTTACAAAAGCACCAACTATATGAGCTTTTTTTTGAACGGACGCTATGTGCAATCGAAAAATTTGCAGGCAGCCGTATTGCGTGGTTATGGGGAACGGCTGCTCCGCGGGCATTATCCGTTTTCCATACTGCATATCGATATTCCCCTGAACCGTGCGGACGTCAACGTTCATCCAAGCAAGCTCCAGGTTATGCTTTATAACGAAACGGATGTGCTGGATGCGGTTGAAACGGCCGTAAGCAAAGCGCTCGAGGAAAACAGCACGCCTCCGGTTCTTTCTTTTGCGGAAACGGGAACAGCGGAGGAGAAGAATCCGGTCAGGCCGGAACCCGCCGCAGAACCAGAAGGTCCGGATGAATTCCCGGCGCTGCGTTCCGCGGAAAAAATATATCAACCGAAACCCCGGGCGGCGCAAACGCCAAATTATGTCATGCCGCCCCGGGAAAAGCCGAACGTATTCCAGCCGACGCAGGACTTTGGGGCTTTGATCGATTCGGTGGCCAAATATAATGAGCCGGAAGAAGAGCAGGAAATGCTTGAGGATGTGCGCCGCCTGCTTGACTATCGCATTATCGGGCAAGTCTGGAATACTTATGTGATTGTTGAATGCGCGGATTGCCTCTATCTGATCGACCAGCACGCCGCACATGAACGCATCAATTTCGAGCGAATGAAAAAGGCGGCCGCGGAGGGCGGGGCTGCGGCCCAGGGGCTTCTTGTTCCTTATATTGCGACATTACCCGCGGAGGATTTTTCCCTGCTTGTCAAAAATGCGGAACTGCTGCAAAGCCTTGGTTTTGATTTGGAAGAATTTGGACCGCTGACGCTCAAATTCAGCGCCTTGCCCGCACAGGTGGAAAAAAGCACCGCGGAAAAGTTGGTTGAGGAAGTGTTATTTGAACTGCGCAACACAAAGGACGACATCCTTCTGCAGCGTGACGCGGTGATCCGGGCTTCCTGCCGCTACAGCATCAAGGCCGGATACCAGCTTTCAGATGAACAAATTGAAGAGCTGATGCGGGAAATTACCGGGCTTGAGGCAATTCCGAACTGCCCGCATGGACGGCCCATTGCCGTTGCGCTCAAAAAAAGCGATTTGCAAAAAGGATTCAAGCGTATCGTATGAAAAGCAAAGTATACGTGGTTGTGGGGCCGACTGCGTCGGGGAAAACGGCAACGGCGGTGGAACTCGCCAGGTTGACGGCAGGAGAAGTGATTTCAGCCGATTCCATGCAGATTTACCGCGAAATGAATATCGGTACGGCCAAGCCGGACGAAGGGGAGCGGCAGGGGATCGCGCACCATATGATCGATATCGTGCCTCCTGACTGTCCTTATTCCGTGGCTATGTTCCAGCAGGAAGCCTTCGGGTGGATCGAGGATATCTTAAGCAGAGGCAAAACGCCTGTTATTGCCGGTGGAACAGGGCTTTATATCAATGCGCTTACCTATCGCCTCGATTTTACGGAAACCGCATACGATCTCGAATTTCGCGCGTCGCTCGAAAAACGGGAAGCAGGGGATTTATATCAGGAGCTTTCCGAAAAAGACCCGCAGGCGGCGGCGCGTATTCATCCCAACGATAAAAAGCGCATTATCCGGCGTCTTGAAATTTTGCATCACGGAGATGGAAACGAAGAATATCGCTTTCGCGTTCCCAATGACGATTATTCGTTTGTGATGGCCGGGCTTACCATGGAGCGTGAAACGCTTTATGAACGCATCAACAAGCGGGTCGATTTGATGATGGAACGCGGACTTTTGGAAGAGGCGCGTAAGCTTTTCACAAAATACGGCAGCACGTCAACGTCTATGCAGGCCATTGGCTATAAAGAATTGATCTCATATCTCAATGGCCGGGCGGACCTGGAGGAATCGGTTGCGCTTCTCAAAAAGAATACGCGGCGTTATGCCAAGCGCCAGCTTACCTGGTTTCGGAGGGACGAACGGATTCGCTGGTATAATACTGCGGATTATCCGGATATGGCGGCAATCGCAAAAGAAATTTTAAATCAGGAGTAGAAACAAATTACAGTAATGGATATTATTTCATACATCAGCAAGCATTTTCATATCGATCCGCAGCTAGTGGAATTTGTATTTGAATGTGAAAAAGAAGTGGAGCCGGTTTTCAAATCGTTTCAGGAGACCGCCCAGGTCAATCAATTCCGTGTTATTGAGGCGTTCCAGAAAAACGGCGTGTCTGCGCGGCATTTCTATGCTTCAACAGGATATGGCTATGGCGACGAGGGGCGTGAAAAGCTGTGCCGCGTATTTGCGGACGCTTTCGGCGCGGAGGATGCCATTGTTTCCCCGATGCTGATGAGCGGCACCCACGCCATCTCTACGGCTTTATTCGGCCTCCTGCGGCCTGGCGATACTTTGTATTCGCTTACCGGGAAACCCTATGACACATTGCTTTCCACGCTTTATGGCGCAAGCGGTTCGCTGGAGGAATATGGTATCCGTTTTGACTGTACGCCTCTTGAGAGCGATGGAGGAATCAATATTGAAGCCGCCGTTACAGGGATCAAGAAGAATCTGTCCGTAAAGGTCGTTTACCTGCAGCGTTCTACCGGCTATGAAATTCGTCCCGCATTTACGGTGGAGGCCCTGGGCAAGGCGATTTCAGTAATCCGCGCCGAATTTCCGGATAAAATTATTATGGTTGATAATTGCTATGGGGAATTTGTATGCACCGAGGAGCCGACCGCTGTCGGCGCCGACGTAATTGCAGGGTCCCTTATCAAGAATCCCGGCGGCGGAATTGCGCCGACCGGAGGCTATATTGCAGGAAAAAGCGGGTTAATTGAAAAAATAGCGGGAAGTTTTTCCGCGCCCGGAATTGGTACGGAAATCGGTTCCTATGCATTCGGATACCAGCAGTATTACCAAGGATTTTTTATGGCTCCGCACACTGTCTGCCAGGCGCTACAAGGCGTAGCGCTTGCCGCGCGCGTATTTGAACGGCTGGGCTACCGGTCACAGCCTGCGTATAACGCCGTGAGGGGAGATATTACGCAATCGATTATATTCGGCAGTGAGGAACCTATGACCGGCTTTGTACGGGGAATACAGCGCGCTTCCGCCATCGACGGGCATGTTGTGCCGTATGCATGGGATATGCCCGGGTATGACGATAAAGTCATTATGGCGGCGGGAACGTTTGTACAGGGGGCTTCCGTGGAACTGACCGCAGACGGCCCCATACGCGAGCCTTATGCCGCATATTTACAGGGGGCCCTTACCTATGAGCATGCAAAATTAGGCATTCTGTATGCGCTCGACTCAATGGACCTAAAATTGCAGAGGTAAATTGCCTATTTTCGCAGTTTAACCGCGCGCGAGGCACGTTTCCGGTTATCTTCAGACATGGCCGCATAATGTTTCCGCGTTGTGTTTACGTCTTTATGGCCGAGCACATCCGCAACCAGGTAGATATCGCCCGTTTCACCATAAAGCATCGTACCATAGGTACTGCGCAGCTTATGCGGGGAAATTTTCTTTAACGGACTCGCAATACGCGCGTACTTCTTTACCATAAGTTCTACGCTGCGTACGGACATCCGTTTGCCCTGCATTGAGAGAAAAAGGGGAGAGGCGAGCTCGTAATTACCGCGGTCTTTACGTTCGTCGAGATATTCCGAAAGCGCCTGCGCCGTCTCGTCGTCAAAATAAAGCATAACCTGATTTCCGCCTTTGCGCGTTACTTTGAAGCATCCGTTTTTAAAATCAATATCGTCAACATTAATAGATACCAATTCGGAAACGCGGATTCCGGTTGTTAAAAAAAGCGTCAGGATTGCCACATCGCGTTTTACATTCTTTTTATGGTATTGTTTTTGCTTTTCCGTAAGCTGTTCGCCGCTCTCCACGATATCCAGCAGGTTGGCCACCTCGTCAGGTTCAAGGCGTACAATTGCCTTTTCATGGAGCTTAGGCGTGTCGAGCAATTCGCATATATTCTTATCCAACGCGCCTTTTCGATAATAATGTTTGAAAAAAGAACGCAGGCAGGCAACCTTGCGTGCCTTTCCGCGTTCATGGTTTTCAATAAATTTCTCGTCGTTATCCGGCGCCGTATATAAATTGAGGTAATCCAGAAACATGTAAAGGTCGTCCACCGTAATTTTTCCGAGGTCTTCCTTCGTGATTTCGGAAACTGACCGACCAATGAAAGAGGGGATTTCCCGTACCAAAAACTGGAAAAAAATCCGCAAGTCCGCCGCATAATTTACGCGCGTTAAAATCGTAGAGGTATTTTCCATGGCAATAAAAAAACTGGAGGTGAAGGATGGCAGGTCCTTCATGATCTCGCGCAGCCTGAGTGTCATTTTTTGATTCAGGTTCTGATGATAATTCGGGGAATTATCCATAGCAATAAAACTTCCTTTAGCACTAAATTCCGCAGTACGGCGCGGGTTTCCTTTATTATAGCACTTCCGGCTGTTTATTGCAATAACTATTCGCAAAACTTGTGTTTTGCGAATAGTTAGTTTTCGGACCTTTCGCCCTCTTTACTGTTTTTCTTGCCCCGACAGCAGCTCTGAAAGCTCCATATATTCCCGGTTGATGTTTTGATATAATTGTTTGATATAATTGAATGATGGGCGCGCATTTCTGATCGACACACTGCATAATTGAATCGAAACGCTTACGGACTGTTTCTACAATTTGCGAATCAAGTTTTTGCTTTTTTAACATGTCGTTTAAAATAGATAAAATCTTTTCCTTGGGATACGCCTTTTTGTAGCTTCGCGTGCCCCTGAGCGCGCTGATAATATCTGCAACTCCAACAATTTTCTGTGCCGTTGTGAGCTCCTGCGCCGTAAGCCCCCGCGGATATCCGGAGCCATCCATTTTCTCGTGATGCCGTATGGCATTTTCCTTAATCTCACGATCAATACTGTTTCCGATAATTTTTTCGGTAATATCTACGTGTGTGCGCATGACTGCCATTTCTTCCGGCGAAAGCCTGTCCGGATTTTCCAATATTTCAATGGGAATCGCAATTTTTCCCATATCATGGAGCAATGCGCCAAGATGAAGCTTATCCGCTTCTTCCCCGGTGATTCCCAATTGTTTCGCAATTTCATCACTGATTTCCATTGTGGTGATGGTGTGCGTGACAGTATGCACGCTTCTGAAATCAATGGCAAACATAGCCGTTGTCAACAGTGTGTAAACCTTATCAGGCGAAAACTCGCTCTGACGGAGAAGTTCCCGGAATTCCCCCTTATAGCTCCCATCCGTGATTTTATTAATCATATTTTCTTTTTCCTGTGCCCTGTGAAAAAGCCCAAGCGCTTCCCCGGAAAAACGTAAGCCCTCCTCACGGCGCAGGACGTCAATATCAAAACGGTTGCGTTCTGCAAAAATATAGGTATCCGCCCGGTCTGCAATATGGATCAACTGTGCTACCTTTTTATGCTGTATATCCGCATCGATATTGACTAAATCGCAGTAATTTGTATGGTGAAACAACACCGCCGGTGCGGTTTTCGCAAAAGGCGTCAGGTGTTTCAGGAATAAGTATCCATAAATGGAATGATCCCAAATATTGGCAGACTCAAATTCCATCATTCGGTCAATTTCTTCTGTTTTATATGCGCCGATATCGTGGAGAAGCGTTATAAAGACAATCTCTTTCTCATACTCTTCATCATATTCCCCACTCTCCCGCATCATCCTGTACACCATATAGGCAACACGCGAGCCGTGGTCGACCAGGCGGGAATCAATGCTATTCAAACTGCGCTGCAGAATATCAAGAACATCAATCGTTTTCAAATCCGGCATCTGTTTTATCGCTCTTTTCCTGTTTCAGGTTACTTGTTTTATGTTTTCTGGCCTGCAACATTTTTCTTGATTTGTTCACGCGCCAGCTTATCACAAAGATTATTAAGCTCATCGTCTGCGTGACCCTTTACTTTATACCATTTCACCACATGGTTTTTTGATGCGTTGACCAATTGTTTCCATAAGTCCTGGTTTTCAACGGGCTTTTTTGAAGCTGTCTTCCAGCCATTATTTTGCCAGGCGATAATCCATCCCTTATCAAAGGCATTATGAATATAGGCGCTGTCGGTATGCACCTTCACGCTGCACCGTTCCTTGAGCGCAAGAAGGCCGCGAAGGGCTGCCGTAAGCTCCATGCGGTTGTTTGTCGTATCTTCCGCAAAGCCGGAAAGTTCTTTCCTGTTTCCCTTATACTCGAGCACGCAGGCCCATCCGCCCGGCCCCGGATTTCCGGAGCATGCGCCGTCACAGTAAATAATTACTTCTTTCAGCATAAATATCCTTTGGTTATTTGGAGAGTTCCCTGGATTTTGCTACGCAGGCGTCGACCGCCCATTCAATGATTCCACGCGTCTCATTCAAATCGAAGACTTTCATTGCCTCGATGGTCGTGCCTCCCGGCGAACAAACGTTATGAATCAGCTGCGACGGCGTATCCCCCGTTTGTTTCAGCATTTCACATGCTCCTTCAAACGTTTGGACCGCAAGCCGTAGCGCAACATCCTCCGCCAGTCCATGCTTTACGCCTGCTTTTGCCAACGCATCGATAAACATGTATACGTATGCAGGACCGCTGCCCGAGACTCCGGTTACGCTGTCCATCAGGCTTCCGTCCACATGTTCTATAATGCCGATTGAACTGAAAATATTTTCAATAAAAGACTGCTCATCTTCCGTAAGGTTCGTTGGGGTTTGGATGCAAATCGCCCCCTTCCCCACCAAAAGGGGCGTATTGGGCATAATGCGCATAATACGCGCTTCCGGTTTGAGGAAGCCTTGGATTTTTTCCACCGTTACACCCGCCGCGATGGAAACAAACGCTTTCCCTTCCACTGCAATTTCTTCCAGAACAGCAGGTAATACGTTGGGTTTGACACACAAGAAAATAATATCCGCATTTTCCGCCACACCGTTTGCGCTTTCACATACGGCGGCGCCGTCGAAGGCCCTACACTTTTCCATATCCTTGTCATAGACATAAAGCTCCGTAATTCCGGCTTGCTTCATGCCTCCAATAATTGCCGCCGCCATATTTCCGCAACCGATAAAACCGGGTTTATAAGCTTTCACTATTTATTCATCCTCCCTAGGGTAGCTTTCTGTTTTTTTGCTTTCCAGAAAACATTATAGCATATTTCCCGGTTAAAAACATTCTGTAAATACAGAACCGCCCGCGCAGCGGAAGCGCGAACGGCCCTTAAAGTATGTTACAATTCCATTCGGAGGAAAAAACTATTTAATCGTCGTCACAACCGTTACATCCGGATGCAGCCTCAGGAGAGAGGAAGGAAAGCCTGTATTAAGGCTGGTATCCTCTTTCAGGCGGCGAATTGCCTCTGCCTTATCTTCCCCGTGCGCCACCATAACAATCTTATCCGCTTTCATAATTGTGCCAATGCCGATTGTGAGTGCCTGTTTCGGCATTTCGTCCACACTTGCGAAGAAACGTGCGTTGGCTTCGATTGTGCTTTCCGTGAGCGTTACGCAATAGGTTGCATAATGCAGGCTGTCGGCCGGTTCGTTAAACCCGATATGCCCGTTTCTGCCAATGCCAAGAAACGCTACATCGAGGCCGCCCAGGCTGTCGATCTGTCTTTCATAGTCTATTGCCGCCAGTTCCGGGTCTGCTGCTGTTCCATCGGGGGCATGCGTTTTGGCAAGGTCAACATTAACATGCTGGTAAAGGTTTGTATACAGGAAATGATAATAGCCCTGCTCGCTTTCCCGCGAGAGACCGACATATTCATCTACATTGAAAAAATTGCCCTGAGAAAAATCGATCTGCCCTTCCCTGTTTTGTTTCGCCAGCGCCTGATAGGTTCCGATTGGCGTCGAACCCGTCGGAAGTGCAAATACCGCATTCGGCTTCCGCTTCAATTCTTTTGCCAAAATTTCGGCTGCAGCGCCGCTCATTTGTTCATAGGTATCCGATAATATAAATTCCAAGATGATATCTCCTTTTGATCTTTATAATGTGATAATCGTATCCATTGCAGGCTTATTTGCATAGAGGGACACATAGGGGTATTCCTTATAATTCGGAAGCATTTCGAGCGTAACGTAATCATCATATCCAATTGATTTCAGCGCAGCCATGACCGCTTTAAAATCAACATCGCCCGCAAACAGGTCAACGAACGCACCTATCCCGCACTGGTCTGCGCGGTAATCGCAGAAGTGTATCTTTTTGATGTGCTTCCCTAAAATTTCAATCCATTGCTCGGGATAACCAATATAAATAATATTGCCTACGTCAAAGTATACGCCGACATACGGAGAATCGATTTCTTCCACAAACCGCTTTGTTTCAAGCGGTGAAAGCAGGAAACGGTTCCAGACATTTTCAATCCCGATCGTAACCTTGAGCTGCGCTGCAAGCGGCGCGAGCCCGGCAATTGCTTCCTGTGACCTTTCATAGGCAACGTCATACCGTATTTTTTCCGGTTCGGCCGCAAAGTCACAGCCGACATATCCCGGTACGACAAGGATCGTATCCGCCCCGAGCAAGGCGGCAATTTCAAGCTGTCTTTTTACAATTCCTTTTGCCTTTGCCCGAATTTCCGGTGAATCCGAAACCAAATTATTGTCCCACAAGGACCATACGCCGACACTTGGAATTTCAAGACCAAACTCATCCGCAATCCCTTTTATTTCCAGAACCTCCCGGTCTGTCATAGACGGATTCAGGCTGCCGCTTTCGCTGACTACCGGTTCCATACCGCTATAGCCTGCTTTCCTGATCTGCTGTGCGGCTTCCCTTACATCTACATCCTGGGCGAACGAGAAAAAACTAACTCCTTGTTTCATAGCCTGCTCCTTAATTTGTAATATGCGCCTCGATTTCGCCGATTACCTGCTCACGAAACTCTTTGTTTTCCGTATCGCGGCCGGAATCCGCAAGCGCCCAGAGCGCCGCGCCGCATACCGGCCTTACGGTAAGGGGGCGAAAGATAATTTTCCCGCGGCCGAAACGCTTTTCCGTCTCTGCCTCCATGGACTCGATGTGCGTTCGGTCGGCAGCCTTCAGGAAGGCGGAGCCGATCAATACAACCTCGATGATTTCCCTGTGTGCAAGGTCCAGCCTGCGCACGATGGCCGCGATATATTCCGCAATCTGTTTTCCCATTTTTGAAAGATAGTCTTTTGCGACCGCATCCCCGCAACGGGCAGCCTCAAACATCATCGGTGCGAGGTGTTTTACCTGTATCGTGTTTTCACCGACCTTTTGCACAAGCTCGTCCATCAGGTCGTCCGGCGAATCAACACCGACTTTTTGCATAAGCATTTCGGAAAGTATTGTTGGCTTTCCATTTAAAATCAAATCCCGGTGGACAAGACGCACAATATTGCGCCCTATAATATAACCGCCGCCGATATCATCCATAACGACGGCCTGTCCGCCAACCTGCATCATTTCGCCGGCTTCGCCGATTCCAGTGAAACTGCAGCCCGTGCCATTGATGATCGTGATTCCCATACCGCTGGCTGTTCCCGCCTTAATTCCAAGGTAGCCGTCGTTACACACCCGGAAATTTTCGATTCCGCTCCGCGCAATCATTCCGCTGATCTTTTGCTTTTGGTATTTCGTATCTACCCCCGCCATACCAAAAACGGCACGGCGAATTTGACCGGTTTTAATTTTATTCCGATCAAAAAGCGCCGCAAACATCTTTTCCAGTTCGGTTTCCAGCTCCGGCATTCCCCCCGGAAGAAACTCGTGGGAGGTGGTTCCCCATTTCAGGTAGTCAACAAACCGTCCATCCGTATCGAGCAGTACGCAATCCGATTTCGTTCCCCCGCCGTCAAGCCCGACGATATACTCCTTATCCATTACACTTCGACAACCTTGCCTGTTTCAAGAGATTCCTGAATTGCACAAATCACCTCGATAACGTGCCTGGAATCTTTGGGGGTAATCACATCGAACGGCTTTCCAGACTCGAGACGATCGACAAAATATTCAAGCTCTATCTGGTAGGCGTCTTTTTCATCAATGGGAAGCTTTCTTGGTTCGTGCCCGGTTTCATACAGCACCGCCGCACGTTTCGAGCTGCCTACGTCTTCAAGATTGAAGCCTGCAACCATGGAGTAATCCACTGTTTTGGTTTCCCCGATAATCCGGAAGGTCATGGTGAAAGGATAATTTTCCGTCATATCGAAGATGCCTTCCACGGTTGCATAGTTTCCATTTTCAAATTTAAGCGTTGTCATTACGAAATTCCAGCAACCCGTTTCGCTTGCCTTCCCGACCGCATAAACGCTTTTTACCCTGCCAAATAAATACTGCATAAAGTCAATATCATGCAGGTGCAGGTCAAATAAGCCGCCGCCGCTTTTGGCAGGATCACGATGCCACTGCGTCCAGTTGGGATGCTGTGCAATACGGTTTGCATACACCATCCTCACATCCCCGAATTCTCCGGCGTCGTACATTTCTTTGATTTTGATATATTCAGGCCAAAAGCGCACCACCTGTGCCACCATAAAACGTACGCCCGCTTCCTTTACGGCGGCAAGCATACGATCCATGGACTTGAGGGATAACGTTACCGGCTTTTCACAAAGGATATGCTTTTTATAACGCGCCGCCAAAAGGACATATTGCTCGTGAAGGAAGGTAGGCAGGCATATATCGACAATGTCGACCTCTTCCGTTTGCAGCATTTCTTCCGCATCGTTGTAATATTTACAGCCGAATTCCTCTGCGGCCTTTGTTCCCTTTTCCTCGTCTACATCGACAATCGCAACCAGTTGTGCGCCGGTCATGTTTTTATAGGCCGTGGCATGCGCGTTTCCGATAAATCCGGTTCCGATAATGGCAGATTTCAGCATCGTTTTTCTCCTTTCGTCCCTTGCCTGGTAAAAGCTGTCAATTGCATTCCGCTTCGAGCGGCCCGCCAAGTTCTTTAATATAGAACAATTTCCCGGGAAGTGTAGGCACAAAGCTTGCCGGCACCCACATATCAGGCCCGTAACGAAGCGCAACCCAAAAAGACATCCCCTGCCATATCAATCCGCGGCTGTATGTTCCGTCGCAGCCGCCGATCATTTTGTCGGACTGTAGGAACAGGCCGGGGCCAATTGTGTTTGCAAAGGCAGGCACTTGAGTTGTCCTGCTTTTGAAGCTGTGCAGGGCATTTTGTTCAATCGTAAGCGGATGCAGCTTTGCGCCAAACCGATGCGTTTGCTGCTTCCATTCTGCCTCATCCTTATAATCCGCGGCAAAATGTGGTTCCCAGAAGGCGATATGGAAAACCCGGCCAATGCCGTAAACGGTTACGAGCTTCCCGCCCGCCTGTTTGATCTCCGCAATCTTTTCAGCATAATGCGGAAGGAACTCTTTGGTTGCAAAATTCCGCTGATTTTCAGGGACTGTCAGGCTTCCGAGCGGGCCATAGAAGGCATCCATCATTGCATTCTGGAACGAGCCCTTGGCTTTTGGGTCAAGGGTGTTTCCCTCTTCGTCACTCCATTCATCCATATTGAAACCGGTGACATGGCGGCAGTCAACATTCCACTCCTTCAGGAAATAAACCGCCCACTGATACATGCCCATCGGCCCAACCGGAAAAATCAGCGCCAATTTTTCGCCATGATCTTTTGCTTCCTTAATTGTCAGGGCAATCTCGTGGCCCATCATCATTGCAAAGGTGTCTGCGTTTTCGCACATCACCGGCCGAAAGCCTTCGTTCCAGAAAGGCTGCGCAACCGCGACCTCTTCCGGTCCATGCGAGCAGCATTCATCAATTTTCTTAAGATTCCACCCGGCAGGATAAAAGTGTTCCATATTCGAGTTTTTTATTGTAGATAATAAATCCATTTCAGTCTCCTCACCGTCGTAAAGTCAAACAACTCCGTAACCGTAACGATTTGACGACTTGCTTATTCCGGAAGCAGGCGTTTTGTCGCAAAGCGCGGCCAGCCCGCATATTGGCGGAAGCCTTCCGCGTAAGGAACGCTGCACTGGAGCCCCCTGTATTTGGAACAGGTACGCACAAAATCGATAAAATCAATCTTGTCGTGGTCCAGCATCCATTTAATCTGGCTTTCGTGGCAGGCAAGCGCTTCGAGCTTCAGGTCAATTGTATCCGTGATATCCACATATTCCGTAGGAATAAAGTTTATGCCCGCAAGGGTGTCCATGAAAAAAATGGGAACGATTGTGCCAAAGGCTTCCGCCGCTTCGCTGATTCCGGGCAGGACTCCACCTTTCATGTGCGGCACCGTCGCGCCGAAACTGGCATGAAACGCCAGTTGGCTCGTTTGCATATGATCCCTCATGTAATCGTTCGGATTATGGGTGATGATAAGGTCCGGTTTCGCGTAACGGATTACCTCGACAACCTTTTCAATCGTATTGCGGTTTGAGCCCTCGACATTCATATCCCCTACGTCGATATTGACGGATTCCGCGCCGATAATCTTCGCCGCATTTTCCGCTTCCTTCGTCCTGATGTCGCGCAGTTCGTCTGGCATAATAATTGCATGCCCCAGATTACCGTTGGCAACATGGCACATAATGACCTTATCCCCGCGCTTTGCATACTTTGCGAGCGTGCCCGCACACGCAATTTCCAGATCGTCCGGGTGACAACCAATTGCAAGTATATTCATTCCGCTCACTTCCCTCTTACGTTAATTCTTTCTCAGATTATTGATATTGCTCAGTACCACGGCAATTACGATGATGATGCCGGTAACGATTGTCTGCGTATACGATTCTACCCGCAGGATATTCATCGCGTTTGTAACGACGCCCATAAAGAGGCAGCCAAGGAAAGCGCCGGAAATGGTTCCGCGGCCGCCTTCAAAGGTGATCCCGCCGATAATGGCTGCCGTAAGCGCATTCAACTCGTAACCGGAACCCGCGCTGGCGCTGACCGAATCGAGCCTTGCGGAAAAAACAATTGCCGCAACCCCGCAGAAAAGACCGCTGATGATGTAAATTCCGATTTTGTGCATATCGACGTTGATGCCCGACAGATATGCGTTCTTTTCATTTCCGCCGATGGCCACCAGCCGCCGTCCGTATTTTGTACGGTTAAGCAGGACATAGGCAACAAAAATCATGGCGATCAGGAAAAAGAGCATGACCGGGAATACATCCGCAATCTTCGTACTGCCGATTGCATCAAGCGTTCCGTTGAAGCTCATGATGCGCCCGCCGGAGATCGTCAGTGAAATCCCGTAAAATATCTGGCTGGTTCCAAGCGAAATAATAAGCGGCACACATTTGCTTTTTGCAATAATAAAACCATTGAGGGCGCCGCAGGCAAGCGCTACGATGATGCCCACCAAAATTGCAAGCGGAAGCGCCACCCCTCCGGCAATCAGCGTAGACATACAGATTGCGGAAAGGACCATCAGGTTGCCGATAGAAAGGTCGATCCCGCCGCTGATCAGGAGCAATGCCATTGCCATTGTCAGGATGCCCATAACGGAAATCTGCTGGAATATCTGGATGATATTTTTAAGTTCGATAAATTTCGGATTGATAATTGAAACAACAATCACAATGCCTATGATGACAAACGCAAGCAATATGCGCTGGTCTTTGAAATTAAGGCCGGATTTCTTTTTCAGAGCTCTTTCTTCACTCATGACTTATTTACCCCCAATGCTCTCTTGATTATCTCTTCTTCCGTAATCTGCTCTTTCTGCAGTTCTCCGGTAATTTCGCCATTCCGGACAACCAATACCCTGTCGCTCATCGAGATGAGTTCCGGCATATCGGAAGAGATCATAATAATGCATTTCCCCTGCTTTGTCAGGTTCGACATCTGCTTATAAAATTCGACTTTGGCGTTGACGTCAATACCGCGTGTCGGTTCGTCGAAAATGTAAACTTCCTGGTCTGCAAAAAGCCACTTCCCAAGCACAACCTTTTGCTGGTTGCCGCCCGAGAGGTATTTTACCTCCTGCATGACGGACGGAGTTTTGACGTTCAGGTCCTTTATGATGTCTTCGATCAGCGGAGGTTCCTTTTTTACATTAATAAAGAAACCTTTGATCTTATTGCGCAGGCCCACGATTGTGGTATTCTCCAGGACAGACCCGCCCAGCATCAGGCCCAGTTTCTGGCGGTCCTCTGTAATATGGGCGATGCCCGCATCGATTCCATCTGCCGGATTATGAATATCGAGCTTTTTGCCGTTCAGGTAAATATCCCCGGAATATCTTCTGTCCGCGCCCGAAACCGCACGTATGATCTCTGTGCGTCCGGAGCCGACCATGCCGGAAAAACCGAGAATTTCCCCCTTACGGACGTTAAAATTGATTTCCGGGGAATCTTTTGCCAGCCTGAGGCCTTTCACTTCAAACATTACCTCGCCGATTTCATGCTCTTCCTTTGTGTAGAACATATCGACCGGACGTCCAACCATATCCCGGGTGATCGTATCCAGCGGAATATCTTTTTTTTCATTGGAGTATGTGCTGACCACCGCGCCATCCCGGATTACCGTAATACGGTCTGCGATCTGCACCACTTCGTTCAGGAAGTGAGAAATATAGATAATACTGATTCCCCTTGCGGCTATGGTCTGCGCCAGGGTTAAGACCTTCCCCGCGTCTTCCACGTTAAACATGGAGGTAGGTTCATCCATAATCAGTATTTTGGGATGTGTGGAAATCGCTTTCAAAATTTTAACAAACTGCTGTTCGGCAACAGATAAATTTTCAATTGTCTTATTCAGGTCGATATCGATTCCAAGGTCCTTCATTTCAGCTTCTGTTTCCTCAAACATTGCCCTCGAATCGATAAAGCCAAATTTTTTCGTTTTTTCGCTGCCGACAAAAATATTTTCAACAACATTCATAGTCGGCACCAGGTCATTTTCCTGATATACGATATTAATTCCCAATTCCTGCGACAGATTGGGGTCAAGAGTTTTGTAATTTTTCTCTCCTACAACAATGGAGCCCCCATCGGGCTTGTATGCGCCGCTCAGGACCTTCATCAGCGTACTTTTCCCCGCACCGTTCTCGCCAACCAGGCAATGAATTTCGCCTTTGTAAAGATCAAATGTAATACCGGAGAGGGCGCGTACTCCCGAAAACTCCTTGATGATGTCCTTCATTTCGATGACAGGCTTATTGTTTTCATAATCAATACTCATACGCAACAACCTTTTCCCTTTTATTTATTTGCCGGGCCTCCCAACGGAAGCCCGGCAAACAAGAGAGATTTTACTTATTTTGCAATTTCTGCGCCGCCATATACATAGTTGTAAGCCGCTTCATAGTCATCCCATGCGATGAATTTGCCAAGGTCATCGGCGGAAACTGCGATAACCGGCAGGGGCTGGAACGTATCCGTAGGAGCCTGGCCCAGCACAACGGTATCATACAGGTTCTTGAACGTCTGGATACCCTGGATGGAAACCGGAGCCGTCATGTTTGCAGCTTCGACCTTGTCAACGAGCATCTGGTAGTCGTCCGGTGATCCGCCTGTGGAAACAATCGGAATATCTTCCATACCCGCCTCTTTCAGAGCCTGGTAGCAGCCTTTTGCCATCAGGCCGTTGTTTGCGAAAATATAATCGAATTCCGCGCCGCTCTGGATAAAGTTCTGTGTCACGTTCATTGCTTTCTCTGTTTCCCAATCGCCGTGTTCCGTACCTACGATTTCAACTTTGTCGCCGAGTTCAGCCATAGCTTTGTCAACGCCTTCCTGATACTTCTCGTAAACGCCGGCGCCTTCCTGTCCTGCACAGAAGAAGATTTTCGCGCCCGGCTTCTGTTCTGCAATGTAGTTGATCGCAGCATACCCGATGTCGTCATATTTGCAGGCAACCGCCGCAATGTAGTCGCCCGGGTCCGGCGTATCCATTTCGAAGTTTTCAATCGTTACGGGGATACCAGCGTCATTTGCCATCTTAACCAGCTGTGCGCCCTGCTCAATCGAAATCGGGAAGATCGAGATGCCGTCAACTTCCTGCTGGATGAGGGATTCCATCGCCTTAACGGATTCTTCAACGCTGTTCTTGGAATCAAGCGCCACCACTTCTACGTCGACATCCGCCTGGGACGCAGCATATTCAAATGCTTTCTGGGAATAATCGTTCCAGATGTCAGCCGTGTTGTACGCAATATAGCCAAACGTGTAGCTGTCTTTTGCACCTGCATCTGCAGACGCAGATTCTTCAGCAGGAGCCGAAGATTCGGGGGCTGTGGACGCTTCGGTGGAAGCGGATTCGGAAGGCTCGGCAGCAGGAGCCGAGCAGCCGACCATCGTTGCACCTAATGCAACCACCAGCACTACCGCAAGAATTGTCAGTAAAATTTTTTTCATTTTCGTACCTCCATTTAGATATAGTTTATTTGGCAGAATGCCTGCCAAAACTTTAAATTCTTCCAATTGATTTCAGATAGTCATAACTATCCTTTACAGCCTTGTTCGCAACCGCAAGGTCTTCCGGTTTTTTATCGCGCATACAGAAATCTTCCGTATATTCGATCTCAATGCTGTAAGGACCGGTATAGCCCTTTGAGTCCATGTATTCCATAAATTCCTTCAATTTCAGGTTTCCGGAACCGACCCCCGGGAAATTCCATTCCTTCATTTCTCCGGCTTTATCCTTCAGATGTACATACTTTACATCGTCAACACAGCATTTTATTTCCTCTTCCGGGTATTTGCCTCCGTAAAAAACGACATTGGCCGTATCATAGTTAATTGCCACATACGGGGAGCCCACCATTCTCGTTACCTTGTAAAGGGATTCGCCCGTACCATATTCGCCGTGGACTTCCAGCACCATTATCATATGATGCTTCTCGAGCTCCGGCACAAGGCTTTTCAAATGCTTTGCAAGAACATCATCCGAGAAACTTTCCCCTTTTCCAAAGTGCGCCTCTCCGGTGGAACTGATGATATATTGGCATCCCAGTTTGGATGCAAGAACAATGTTTTTACGGAAATCATCGAGCCGCTCTTCCTCCATCAGGTTACAATGCCCGCTCATACCGATTGCGGTAAGGCCGAGAGAAGAAAGCTTCTGTTTCACCTCTTCAATTTGCGCATCGGACATATCGGAAGATACATGCTCCGTCCAGCCGCGGACCGCCGCAAGCTCCACATATTGGAACCCGGCGGCGGCAATGCCGCTGAGCGCTTCATCCAGAGTAAAACCGTGATAAGTGTTTGTCAGCACTGCAAATTTGTTATCCATGTGATTCTTCCCCCTTGTTAAAATAGAGTCATTGTACATTTTTGCACCGCTTCGTTGCGGTCAAGCGACATTACGCTGTCCAGATAATATTTTGCCATTCCGAGGTTCGCGCCATACTCCTGTATCTGCGTATAGCGGATTTTCGTTTCGTACAGGGATTCCCAATACGACGATCCCTTGGTATACTTAATCAGCATTTTTAGGAACTGTTCGCCGAACCTGTGTGCGATTCCGCCGATTACAACCTCCTGGGGATGGAACATACTGAATATATTCCGAATTCCAAAAGACAGCTTAAACGCCATATCCTTAATGATCTGTGAAACCATCATGTCGCCGTGCAAAAATGCATAGATAACCATTTCTATATTGAGCTTGCTCAAATCATTCCTGCATAGGTCGGTAATAATTGAATAGCTTCCTGTTTCAATTTTTCGCTTCGTTTCCCGTACAATGGCCGGGATACTGATCATACGTTCAAGGCATCCCCGGTTGCCGCAAATGCACTGCGGGCCGTTCATATCGATAGACATATGGCCGATTTCGCCCGTATTGTGTTTCGTATCGTTGAATATCTTCCCGTCGATAATAATTCCGGCGCCAATTCCGTGCGTGTAATTAATGTAAATCAGGTTTTCAATTCCTTCCGCCGATGCAAATTCCTTTTCTGAATACGCATAGGCCGCGGAGTCGTTTCCTATCAGGAGGACGGCGCTCGGGAAAAGCCCGGACATATCTTTCAGGAACTTCCCTTCATCTTCAAGCTCGAGGATATTCAGTAACAGCCGCTGGCTTTCGCAATCCGCAATTGCGGGAACAGCAACGCACATTGAGATAACGTCTTTCCTGTTCAGCATAACCGATTGCTTAAGGATCGCTTTCATTTCCGCAACATAATCATTTCCTTCAATCCGCCGCTTTATTTTTTCGAGGGGCTGGCAGACCATATCGTAAAGAACATATTCAACTTCATCCAGATCGAGACGGAAGGTAACGATTTGCCGCCATTTCCTGTTTACTTCCAGCATGATCGGCTTACGCCCCGCTGTTTTGGATACTCCCTGCCCCACGGATACCAGGACCTCGTTTTCCAGCAATTCGTCTACCAGGGAAGAAACCGCAGTGGTGCTGAGTTTCATATAACGTGCCAGCCATGTGCGCGATACGCGCTTATTTTCGAGCACTAAATCAAATAACTGGCGCAGATGGTAAGATTTAAGCTGCTGCTGGTTAACCGGTTCGGCATCGGCTGTGGCTTTGTCACCATATACAAACATTTGGATATCCCTCTTGCTTTCTAATGATGCTTTTATAATATATTTTGGATAATTAGTAAAGTGGGTTGTTTTATTGTTTTAATAATACTCCCAATTCATTATCCAGTCAACTACTTTTTTAAAAAAAATAATTTTTCTGTTTTTTGCATATCCAACCTGATAAATAAGGTTTTTATGCAACATTTCCCGAACGATTTAATTTTCAATGTGCAAAGATCGATTAACCATTTCACTTTGTAATTATCCATCACGGCGGAATGAATGAAAAAATGGCGTTTACACTTCTGTAAACGCCATTGTCCACTCTTCTTTCGATTATGGTAATTCTATCACGTTCCCATCAGTATGTCAATTCGCTTGATAAAATATATTTCTTTTCGTTTTATTTTCCAACTTTTGCACGAAGCTCTTCTTTATATTCCTCCAAATCGATTTCCCGGTCTTCCTTGCGGGATTTTTCCGCAGCAAAACACATGACATGGCTGTCTACCGCGCCCTTGGTGCTCGTCCGGCCGC
Organism: Christensenella intestinihominis; assembly: GCF_001678845.1. GTDB lineage: Bacteria > Bacillota > Clostridia > Christensenellales > Christensenellaceae > Christensenella > Christensenella intestinihominis. The sequence continues at coordinate 142,001 of NZ_MAIQ01000001.1, read as the reverse complement.
CCGCTTTCCCTTCGCGCACAAGCTTGATAAAATCAGTCATAATAAAGTAGTCCCCGCCGGAGTGCCTGTCAAGCACGGTAGACACCTGGATGGTATCATGCCGCCCGGTCGCGAAATCCTTTACAACAAATTCATTTTTTTCCAAATTACCTTCAATTTCTCCCCTGGTGCCCGTCAGCTTAATGGTCCGATAACATTCTTCCGAATAGGCCGTCATTGAAAAAGCCACCGTTACGCCGTTTTCATATTTCATATTAATTACCTGCGTATCCACTACGTCGTTATCGCAATGATATACGCAACGCCCAAACGGGCCCGTCTCAAGCGCCTCCATCTTCCCTTCCGGGCTCGTATCGAGGGATATCATATCCACATTAAACCCGGAGCGCGGAACGGAGTACATCTTCGGCGCGTAAAAATAGCAGGAATCAGAGTAAGGACAGCCGTCCGTACAGCGCGCGGGAGCGCCTTCGGGCGCATTTTTCGCGTTGAAATACGTAGGCGTCGAAAAGCTCGACAGCCGGACGCAGCGCGATCCCGTCAGCCAGTTCAGGATATCCATGTCGTGGCAGCATTTGGAAAGAATCATCGGTCCGGCATTTTCTTCCCGCGAGAACATACCGCGCACATAGCTGTGGGAAAAATGAGCGATTCCGGTATTCTCGCAATGCACGATGGTTTTCAGTTCGCCAAGCGCCCCTTCGTCCAGCACGCGCTTGATCTCCGCAAAAAACGGAGTATAGCGGAGCACATAGCACAGCATAAATACCTTATCGTAATTTGCGGCCATATCCCCGATTTCAACGCTCGTAACCGGCTCCTGTGTGATTGGCTTTTCGAGCAGAATATGATAGCCCTGCTCCATTGCCTTTTTTGCCGGTTCATAATGGTAATTTTCATTTGTACAGATCAGGATCGCATCCGCCAGCTTCCCCTTTGCGAAGAGGTCGTCCCAACTGGAGAAAGCCATTTCATCCGGGATATGATGCACTTCCTGGAAATGTTTCCTTTTTTCGTCATTTTTTTCCGCAACGGCGACGAACTGGATCGTCCCCGGATTATTGATGGCATAGGATGCGTACGCGTTTGCGCCGCGGTCTCCCGCACCAACTAAAACTGCCGTAATCTTTTTCATAATTGCCCCCTAACGCTTTGATCGTTTATTTACTCTTGATATTACTGAAAATAACCGCTATTACAATTATAACACCCAGAACAACCGTTTGATAAAATGCATCCACCCCCAAAATATTGAGCGCGTTATTTACAATACCGAGCAGCAATACGCCGAAGAACGCTCCCAGAACCGTTCCCCTCGCCCCGGAAAAAGACGCACCGCCGATAATTGCCGCCGCAAGGGCGTTTAATTCGTATCCCGATCCATTTGTCGGCAAGGCTGACCCGATGCGCGAAGTGAGTACAAAGGCCGCCAGCCCACAGATTCCGCCGCCCAGGACAAACGCCAGCAGCTTATATGCCTTCACCGGGATTCCCGAAAGGAACGCCACCTCGGAATTGCCGCCGATAATGTGCAGCTTGCGGCCGAAAGGCGTATACCGCAGGAAAACAAACATCAGCAACAGCACAATTACGAGCACGATCATCGGCATCGGGATCAGGCCAAGCTTACCCGTTCCAATAAACGGAAACGCTCCGCCGATGGACTGGTATGTTCCCTGCGAAATCACCTGCGCAAAGCCGAGATAGATATAACTTGTGCCGATTGTCACAATCAGCGGTTCGCATTTGAATTTTGTAATAATCAGGCCGTTGAGAGCGCCCGCCCCGAGGGCCGTCCCGAACATAATCAGAAGGGCGAGCCACGGGTCCACCCCCTGCACGCTGATAAGGTTGCACAGGATAACGCTGCACAGGCCGATCAGGGCGCCGTAGGAAAGGTCGATTGCCCCCATTACGAGCAGCATCAGCATTGCGCTTGTCAGGATTCCCAATACCGCTACCTGCTGGAATATCGTCAGAAAGTTCGCTATCGTGAAAAAGCGGGGATTGATGAGCCCGGATATGACACATAGAGCGATAATAACAACGGGCAGAAAAATCATTTCATTTCCGATTTTTGCCCTGGTCCTCAAAGTTTTCTCTTTCACTTCACTTCACCTCTAATGCAGATTTTATAACGTTTTCTTCCGTGATTTCGCCGCCCGTAAATTCGCCCGCAATTTTGCCGTCCCGCACAACCATCACACGATCGCAAAGCGAGATGACTTCCGGCATATCGGAGGATACGACAAGAAGCGATTTTCCCTGCTTTGTCAGGTCGTGCAGCAGCTTGTAAATTTCAAATTTGGCGTTTACGTCTATCCCTTTGGTGGGTTCATCGAGAATCAGAATGTCAAAGCCTTTGTGCAACCATTTTCCAATAATGACCTTTTGTTGGTTGCCGCCCGAAAGCATACCCGTTTCCTTGAACATACTCGGGGTTTTGATGTCCAGCTTTTTAATCATATCCTCGGAAATATCCATCTCCTGTTTGGTGCTGATAAGCCCCTTTTTCAGAGGCAATTTCAAAAATGTCAGATTACTCAGGACGGAAAGTGGCAGCACCAGTCCTGATTTTTGCCGGTCTTCACTGACGTATCCGATTCCGTTTTGGATTGAATCATGGGGGTTATGGATTTGGAGCGTTTGCCCGTCCTTCCGGATTTCCCCGGCGAAACGCTGGTCCAGCCCATAAATCGCCCGAATGATTTCCGTCCGGCCCGATCCCACCATTCCGGTGAGGCCCAGTATCTCCCCTTTCTTTAAGTAAAGGTCAACAGGCGTATCGCTTTCTTTCAGCTGTAGGCCTTTTACCTCAAACAGCACATCGCCCGTGTTTGATTTTTCCCTTTTATAAAACATATCGACAGGACGCCCCACCATATCGCATGTTACCTGATCCATGTCTACCGCGCCGTCTCTTGCATGATAGGTGGAAATCAGCTTTCCATCGCGCAATACGCTGACCGTATCGGCAATCTTAGCCACTTCCTTCAAATGGTGGGAAATGTAAATAATTCCGATTCCTTTTTTGCTGATATTCTTCACAAGGTCCAGGACCATATCCGTGTCCTTCATGTTAAACATCGCAGTGGGCTCATCCATAATGAGCACCTTGGGATTCGGAGCAAGCGCCTTTAATATCTTAACGAATTGCTGGTCCGCCGTGCTTAAACGCTCCACTGTTTCGTAAGGATCGAGTTGAATCCCGATCTCATCCATCAACTTTTTTGCAGCTTCGCAGGTCTTTTTCATGGAAAAGAATCCCGCCGTCCTGTAGGGAACGTCCGTATAAATGTTTTCCGCTACCGTAAGCTGCGGCACCAGAATTATTTCCTGGTGTATTACCTCTATACCCTTTTTCTTCGCGATGAGCGGCGTTAAATGCGGATATTCCTTTCCCCCGATAGCGACTACGCCTTCTTCCGGCTTGTAGGCGCCGGACAGAACCTTGATAAGCGTGGATTTCCCCGCGCCGTTTTCCCCGCACAAGCTATGTATTTCACCCGGCCGGAGCGTAATCGAAACATGGTCCAGCACCCGGGTGCCGCCAAATATCTTGGAAATGCCTTTTGCCTCTATTAAATAATCAACCGTCTTTTCCACCATGGCTTCTCCTTTACCGGGAATAGCATACGGGCAGCTTTTCCCTGCCCGTATGCCTGTCATTCCCATGCATGTCAAACAATCATTCGTCAGTCGAGTCCGCCAATCGCCTCAATCACCTCTGCGCCCGGCGTCCACGGAATAATCTGGCCGATTTCTTCCTTGGTGGCGGGAAGCAGCGGCAGGTATGTCATCTCTTCCACCGACTTACCGTTTACAAGGTCATACAGCTTCTTTGCAGAAAGCGCGCCCATGTAGGAGGTCGGCGCGGCAATCGTGCCATAAAGATCGCCCGATTCAAGCATTTCCACTCCCAGCGGGCTTCCGCCTGTGGCAATGATCGGAATTTTGTCCTTCAGGCCGGCCGCATCCAAAGCCTTTACCACGCCCTGCGCAAGCTGTTCGTTATTGGCAAAGATAACATCAAATTCTTTTCCTGACTGGATCAGGTTCTGCGTAGCATTCATACCTTCCTCAGCCGTCCAGTTCGTGGGTGCGGACTCTACCATTTCCGTATCCGCCCCGTCCTTGATTGCCGCGGCAATTCCGTCATTGTACGGCTCCGTAATGTTCATCCCCGGCTGCCCCATGATATATACGAACTTTGACCCGGGATATTTGTCGCCGATCATTTTCGCTGCCGCATATCCGATATCATAGTACGTGCAGCAGGTGACGGAATCACGGTCTACGGAGTCGGCCGGAACTGCGTTTTCAAATACGATCGGGATACCGGCGTCGCGCGCCATCTGGGCCACACGCGCATCGAGGTCCGGGCTGAACGAGTATACCGAAACCGCATCCACATCCTGGGAGAGCAGGTCTTCCATACCGGCAAGCACCTTCTCCATATCGTTCTGGGCGTCTATTACCACGGGTTCCACGCCCAGCTGTTCACATGTGTATTCAAAATTCTGAACGCCGTAGTTTACCCATTCCAACGCACGGTCATGCGCGATTTCACCAAACTTCAGCTTCTTTCCGCCGTCGGCGGCAGGGGCAGGCGCCTCGCCTCCGGAAGATGCGGATGCAGTATCGTCAGCCGAAGCTTCCGCCGGTGCGGACGACTCCGCCGCAGGCGCACAGGCGGCAAATACAAGCACCGCTACCAGCAGGATTGCAACCAGTGCCAAAATTCCAGACTTCTTCATCATTGTTTCCTCCTTGTTTTCTTTCCCTATTTCAAGCATTCTCGCTTAAAACTTCATTTTTTTCGTACACAAACTATACCTGTGCTTTCGTACGGAATTTTCATGCCGCGCGACGCACGCTGTTCTCAGCCCATATTATGCCTTTCCTATCTCGTAAGCTGCTCCAAAACGTCGATCGGCAAATCATTAATGGGTGCATTGTTGGGATTGGTGAGCGCGTCCCCGTCAACATTCTTTCCAAACACCGCGCCATCGATTACCGCGGCGTGCAAGTTGCGCGGGCGGACAGAATCGCCAATATTAACCATTTGCAGCCCCGCCTCGGCCGCCTGTTCCATAAATTCCACATTCGGCTTCACGTGGCAGGTTACGACCGTATCGATCGCAAGCTCCGTCCTGTTAAACTCCTTATCCTGCACAATTACTTTCCCGTCCCCGATTTCGAGCAAGGTTGCGCCTTCCATAATCGTCACTTTATGCTTGTACGGATGCGGGCTGAGCGCCTCTGCCTCTTCCAGATTGAAGCGTTTGCGCGCCACATACATATGGATCGTTTCCACCTTGGCCGCGAACTGCGGCTGTTCCGTCACGATCGTAACTTCTTTTCCGATGGAAGCCAGGAACTGTGCGGTATCTGCCGCGGCATAATGATCGCCCCATACCAGAACCTTTTCGCCAACCTTTGCCATCTTGCGGCCGCCGGGGTTGAATTCGCAATTGACTTTGGGGCAGGCCAGAACCTCCTCAAAGGGAACAACCGCCGTTACATTACCAAACACAGGAGGAACATATGAAGATGCGCCCGTTGCGTTTGCCACAATATCGAATGCTTTCAATTCTTCAATGGACGGCGCATGGTTCAGGACAACCTTTACATTCCCGAGCTTTTTCAGCTGGTTCCTGATCCAGTCGGCATACCATTTCATTTTTTCTTTTCCCTGCACCAGGCAGTCGCCCAGGATAGCGCCCCCGAGCTCGCCGCTGCGCTCGAAAATGGTAACGTTATGCCCGCGTACCGCCGCATGCCGCGCCGCTTCCATGCCTGCGGGGCCGCCGCCTACGATCGCAATGCTGCACGGCTTGTCCGCTTTTTCCATTTTCGCGAAGCTTTCGTCGCCCATTGCCGGATTAATCGCACAGGTAACCTGGCGCTTTGCCATATGGGATTCCTGCCAGCACCCGGTCAGGCAGGAAATACATTTGCGGATTTCGTCGTCCTTTCCATATTTGGCTTTTACCGGCCAATACGGATCGCAAAGCAATTGACGGGAAAGGCCTACCATATCCGTCAGGCCCTCTCCGATAATCTTGTCACAAAATTCGGGAGTACGAAGCGAATGGCTGATGATAACCGGAATATCCACCACTTTTTTAATGGCCTCGGACGCATACGTCGTCCAGCCCTCGGGATAATACATCGGATCAAAGCCCGCCCCCGGACTTTCCTGGATGCATTGGCTGATATCCAGCGCCGCAACGCCTGCAGCCTGCAAAATTTGCGCCACTTCTATGGATTCATCGAGCTCGCGTCCGCCCGTCACCCATTCATCTGCCGAATACCGGACAATGATCGGGAAATCGTGGCCGCATTTGCGCTGGATCGACGAAATGATTTCGAGCACAAAGCGCATCCTGTTCTCCAGGCTGCCGCCGTACCGGTCTGTCCGCCGATTGAGGTAGGGACTCATAAATTGCGAAATCAGGTAGCCGTGCGCCGCGTGCAGACCGACCGAATCAAAGCCCGCCGCCTGGCAGCGCCATGCCGCGTCGGAAAATTTCCCGACGAGGTTGATGATGTCCTCCGTGCTCATCTGGCGGACCGCTTTTCCCTTGGCTTCTTCGTTTTCATAAAGGATTTCATGGCTTTGCGACCACGGTATGCTCATTACCATATCGCTGGCGGAATAAACCGGATAACGCGGCATTGCGCCCTGCCTGCCGGGATGCTCAAGCTGTATGCAGGCTTTCGCGCCATAACGCTGGATTCCCTGAGCCAGGCGGTTAAGACCTGGGATCAGTTGGTCGCCGTCGGCAGCCGTACAATTAACGGTGGATTTCCCCGTTTCCATTTCCGGTGTGGTTGCGCCCACTATAATAAGCCCTGTGCCGCCTTTCGCGAGCTGCGAATGATGGTACACATCCCGTTCGCTTGCTTCCCCGTTTGAGTAAGATGCGCCGATATCTGTCGGAACATGGCAGATACGGTTTGGCACTACCATGTTTCCAATTTCAATTGGTTCAAACAAGTGCTTGTAATATTCTTTCATCTGAAAATCCCTTCCATTCTTTTGATTCAGCGTTTTGACTTTGAAACTCCGTTATGCCAATATGACCAGGCGGCCAAAAAAAGAGTACAAAAAATACGATTACCCGATGCCCCGCTTGAAACCATAAAAGCGAAGCGCCGTTAAAACAACAAAGTAAGATTTTAATCTTGCCGGCTTCGGGGATGTCCAGCAAACGCGCACATCCCCGCCGGCCTTTTTGAACTAAGAGAGAGGTTGTTTATCTGTTTAATTGCATTCAGGGACAAGCGGTCCTTCCAGTTCTTTGACAACAAAGAATTTCCCGGGAAGGGTCGGCATCCAGCTCGAGGGGACCCACATATCCGGGCCGTATTTCAGTGTTACAAAAAACGTCATTCCCTGCCAGTTCATTCCGCGGCTGACCGCGCCGTCTACGCCGCCGATGCAGTAATCCGAATTCAGGAACAGGCCGGGGCCGATGGTGTTTGCCCGCGCGGGAATCAAGGTGACACGGCTCTTGAAGCTGATGAGCGAATTTTGCTCAATCGTCATCGGGTGCAGTTTCGCCCCTACACGGTAAGGCGCCTTTTTCCATTCCTCAACATTCGCATAGTCGGCCGCGAAATGCGGTTCCCAGAATGCGATGTGGAAGCAACGCCCGATGCCGTAGATCGTAATCAGTTCCCCGCCGCCCTCTTTAATCTTCCTGATTTTTTCGGGGTAGAGCGGAAGGTTATCCCGCGTTGCAAAATTCCGCTGGCTCTTGGGAACGGTTAATTCGCCAAGCGGACCGTAAAAGCTCTGTTCCATGGCATTCTGGAATGCACCCGGATCATTGGAAGGAAGCGTATTGCCGTCCGCATCCGACCATTCGTCCATGTTGAAACCCCATACGTGGTCGCAGCTGCAATTCCAGTCTTTCAGGAAATAAACCGCCCATTGATACATGCCCATCGGCCCTACCGACAGGATAAGCGCCATTTGCTTGCCTGCATCGCGCACGCGCTTAATCTGCTTCGCAATTTCATAACCCATCTGCATATTGAAGCTTGCGACGTCTTCGCATTCCTCCGTCTTAAAATCCTTATTCCAATGCGGCATCCGGTCAAGCGCATGCTCTGGAGGAGTCGCACAGCAGTCTTCTATTTTTTGCAAGTCCCACCCTGCCGGAAAAAAGTTTTCCAGCATCGAGCCCTTGATTGTGCTCATCATGTTCAGTTCCATCATTAATTACCTCCGTTTATTTATTATCATATTGATATATTCTGTCACATTCACCGGATACGTGATATAAGTCTTTTAAATAGCGGCTGCGGTCACGTATCCCCGTATTATATACTTCGTCCACCTGGCTTGGATAATGCCGGAACGCCAGCTGCAGTATTTCCTCGGGATGATGTGGGAAAGCCTTGTCGACAAGACCGTTTTCCGCAATAAAATCGTCGTTGATTTTACTTTCGGCTTCATCCATCATTCCCGCATAAGGCTTATCTTCCGCAAAGTAAAGAGATGCACGCCGGGAGGCTCCCGCCTCTTTAGCGGCGGTGAGCCCCGCTTCGCGGACGATAAAGTGGTCGATATGACCCTTCATGGATAAGGGAAGAACCACAGCCGTATCTGCCTGCATCATATATTCCATAGCGGCGTCTTTCATACGGGCAAGAATTTCACGGTCATGGGCGTCCATGCTTTCGTAGCTTCCGAAAGCCATCTCCATTTCTCCTTCTCCCTCATTCAGGATTTTGCCCCGCACCTGGCTTTCTTCTTCGCCCATAACGCGATAAAAATAATTGTGCGGCCCCAGCAAGGCATCAAGGCATTCCAAGTCTTCGATAAAACGGATGCCTGTCGCATATTGCACGCGCCTGAGGCTCGCGTCCTTATTGCCTTCCGAATCGCGTTCCTGATAATTTGAACGCGAAAAGGTGCTTATATTGGTAAAATTTTTGCTTCCGAGCAGGCCGTTCTTCTTTAGTTCAAGGAGATAGCCGCCCAGGAAAAATAAGAAATCATCATAATGCGGTGAAACACATACAATATTTTTTTCGGGAATTACATCTCCAATATTTGAATAAAACATATTCGCTCCTTCCCTGCCTTAAGAACAATAGCGTTGTCTTCTTCAGCAGGCTTTTCATTATTCAGTTATCTCGTCATTGAGTTAGTTTTTTTCAGTTTGAAAAGAAGTATTTACAAAAATAATTATAATCTATATTACTAATTAAACACTAAGCTATAGAATTTGTCAATCCCTAAAATTCAAATTCCAAGAATTTTTTCTGTGATGATGGTTTCAAAGGTGTATGAAGCGAGCATGTCGAGCCCGCCATAGAGCTGTGCCTTCTCGCCCATAGTGGTCAGGCGGATATGTACGTCGTGGTAGACGGCTTTTTTCACATAATGGTCAATCCGGTCAAGTGTTTTCCGGTTATGGCTGTCAAGCACGCCGCCCAGTATAATCAATTCCGGATTCAGGATCGATATGATATTGATGATCGCAATACTCCACATCCTTACAGTCTCGTCATATACGGCCTCAACCGCCGGGTCTTTGGATACGGCGCGTTCAATCATATTGAATTCAAGCGGCCCATCCTTTAATTCCTGCCCGAGGAACGGCGCGTTCCCCTCCCCGATCAAATACTCGCATTTGCGGTAAAGGGTCGCAAGCCCTGCAAGCGTTTCAAGGCAGCCTTCCTGTTCCCGGTATTCATAATCTAGGTTGCGGGTGTCAATAATGATATCGCCAAGTTCCCCGGCGACCCCGTTTTTCCCGTTGAAAATCTGGCCGTTGAGCAAAATGCCCGCGCCGATTCCACTGTACTTTGTGATATCGACATAAGCAATATCATCCACATAAGGAAAGCTGCAGATTTTTTCGCCCAGGGCGCAAAACCGCGCTTCATTTGAAATGAGGACAGGAATACCAAGAATCTCCATAATCTGCCTGCGCAAATCCTTGTCGTTCAGGCCCGAAAGATTCGGGATTCTGCGGATAACATGGTTCTTATCATCCACAAGGCCCGGAACCGCTATGCTCGCCGCAAGCACCTGGCTCCTGTCAATGGAATGCCTTTCCGTCAATGAAGAAACAAGCTCGGCAAATTTATCCGCCAATTCCTCAAGCGTAATGTCACGTGCAATTTTTCTCGACGCTTTCGCGGCAATATATTTTCCAAGGTCTGCAATCCACGCGGAAATTGAATCCGTCTCGATGAAAAAATGCACCAAATAACCGCATTTATTGTTAAAGGCAAATACCTCCGGATGGCGGCCCATTTCCGTGCAGGTCTTTCCGCATTTCACGATATATTTCGCCTCCAGAAGCAAGGCAAGAACGCGGCTGATCGTTGCGAAGCTGAGGCCGGTCGCTTGTGTAATATCATTTGCGGAAACCTCGCCCGTACGCATAATATACCGCAGGATATTGAGCATATTTTTATGTCGTTCGCTGATATTTGAATAGGTTGGCATTTGCTTTTTTCTCCCGTATTAGCCCATTATACTGTAAGACAGGAAAAAAGGCAACGACGCAGCCTCATGGAATTTTCCCTGCACAAGGGAAAATAGCACAGGCAAGCGATGTTAAAATTTCGAGACTTTTAAAAAATTAATTTTTCTTTGCCTTTCGCCCGTAGACCTAATGTAGCTATGCGAAGCAAAAAAGCAGCAAGCAGGCTGGCAATGGGTCGCGTGGGGTGAGCGCAGGAACAAGCGCGCAGGTGGAGTTTTTCTCGCAAAAGAAAAACGGAACAAAGCGAGCTTTGTTCCGACGCATGGCAGGGGTGGAGAGGATCGAACTCCCACAATTGGTTTTGGAGACCAATGCACTACCATTATACTACACCCCTATTTATGAAAGGCAACGTATTAAATTATACCCGAAACCATGCTTTGCGTCAATTACTTTCCCATAAAAAAACCGCTTTTACCAAAAGCGGTTTTTTACTTATTCTCCTGTTAATTACGTTCGTCCAGCGGAATATAGGGACGTTCGTCCTGAATATTCTTATAGGCCGGGCGAATGATTTTGCCCGCATTGGAAAGCTCTTCAATGCGGTGCGCACTCCACCCCGCAATACGCGCGATCGCAAAAATCGGCGTAAACAGCTCGGTCGGAAGCTTGAGCATATTGTATACAAAACCGCTGTAGAAGTCGACATTTGCGCTGACACCCTTGTATATCCTGCGCTCTTTGGCGATTACTTCGGGCGCGAGCCGCTCTACGAGCGTATAAAGCTTAAATTCATCGGAAAGGCCTTTTGCTTCCGAGAGGTTTTCAACAAAGCTTTTGAATATATCCGCACGCGGGTCGGACAATGAATAAACCGCATGCCCCATACCATAAATCAGGCCCGCTTTATCAAACGCCTGCTTATTAAGCAGCTTGGTCAGGTAATCCCGCACTTCACTTTCGCTGGTCCAGTCGGAAAGGTTCTTTTTCATATCCTCGACCATCTGGACAACCTTAATGTTTGCGCCGCCATGCTTCGGCCCCTTGAGAGACCCGAGGGACGCCGCCACTGTGGAATAGGTATCCGTTCCCGAGGAAGAGACGACATGTGTCGTAAAGGTTGAGTTGTTACCGCCGCCATGCTCCGCATGGAGCACAAGCGATACGTCGAGTATTCTCGCTTCCAGCTCGGTATATTTGCTGTCCGGCCGAAGCAAATGCAAAATGTTTTCCGCTGTCGAAAGCTCCGGATCGGGCACGTGGATAAAGAGGCTCTGTCCATCATGATAATGGCGATAGGCCTGGTAGCCGTATACCGACAGCAGCGGGAACAGCGCAATTAGCTGCAGGGACTGGCGCAATACGTTGGGAATCGAAATATCATTTGCTTTATCGTCATAAGAATAAAGCGTAAGCACACTCCGTGCAAGCGTATTCATCATATCCGGGCTGGGCGCCTTCATAATAATATCCCGTACGAAGCTGGTCGGGAGCGTCCGATAATGCGCCAAAAGCTTTGTGAAGTCGTCAAGCTGTTTTTTATCAGGGAGGTTCCCCATCATCAGGAGGTATACAACCTCTTCAAAGCCATGACGCTTTTCCTGCATAAAGCCCCTTACGATTTCTTTGATATTGATTCCGCGGTAGAACAATTTTCCCTCACAGGGAATACGTTCGCCGTCTTTCTCAATAAAAGACTGGATATCCGATATCCTCGTCAGTCCGGCCAGAACGCCTTTGCCGCTGATATCGCGCAAGCCGCGCTTGACCTCGTATTTTGTATATAATTCAGGATCAATGGTACCAGTCTGATAGATTCGTTCCGTCAGCTCGTAAATTTCCGGCGTGATTTCAGAAATATTTTTATTTTCCATGCACTTTCCTCCTCTTTCCAGTATTGTTTTAAACTGCGTTATCCTGCCTTGTTTCGCCATTCCCGCCCTCATGATAGAGCAAACACTCTGTCATGCATCCGGTGATTGATTCATGGCTGATTTTGCTTCCCACAATTAAATGATCACAGTTCACGATTTCCTAATAAACGGGTAACAAATTGTTAATAATTTCATTATACTACAAAAACGGCCTTCTGTAACGCTTTTTTTTGTTACTTTATGCATCAAACCCTTTTCGCAGGTGCAAAAAACCTTTCAGGAACCCGTATGGAAAAGTTCCCGGAAATGTACAAAAGCATCCGGAATTTTCTATCCCGGATGCTTTGCATTATTCAGATTCGATTCACTCCCGTATCCTTCGCCGCCTGTGCGACCGCCTTCGCAACCGCAGGCGCTACCCGACGGTCAAAGGGAGACGGAATTACATATTCCGGAGTCAAATCCGCTTCCGGAATCAGCGCCGCAATTGCACGCGCGGCGGCAACCTTCATTTCATCATTGATGTCGCCTGCACGTACGTCGAGCGCTCCCCGGAAAATTCCCGGGAAAGCAAGTACATTGTTAATTTGATTCGGAAAATCGCTGCGGCCCGTTCCCACAACAGCCGCCCCTGCCTTTAGGGCAAGGTCCGGCATGATCTCGGGCGTCGGGTTTGCCATCGGAAAAAGAATCGCATCCTTGGCCATGGAACGCACCATATCCTCCGTTACGGTTCCCGGCGCAGAAACGCCGATAAACACATCCGCGCCTTTTATGACATCCTCGAGGCTTCCCTTTTTCTTTTTCCTGTTTGAAATCGCGGCCATTTCAGTTTTTTCTTCGTTCAGGTTATCACGGCCTTCGTAAATTGCCCCGTGGCGGTCGCACATGACAACATCTTCAAGGCCCATGGACATCAGGAGCTTGATAATTGCAATCCCTGCCGCACCCGCGCCCGAGGTCACGACACTGATGTCATTGATATCCTTTTTAACAAGCTTAAGCGCGTTTAAAAGGGCCGCCAGCGTAACAATTGCCGTCCCGTGCTGGTCGTCGTGAAAAACCGGGATATCGCATTTTTCCTTAAGCTGTTTTTCTATCTCAAAGCAGCGCGGCGCGCTGATATCCTCCAGGTTTATTCCACCAAAACTTCCCGCAAGCAGTGACACAGTGCTGACGATTTCGTTCACATCCTTGCTGCGGATGCAAAGCGGAAACGCGTCTACGCCGCCGAACGTTTTGAATAGTACGCACTTGCCTTCCATGACCGGCATGCCCGCTTCCGGGCCGATATCGCCAAGGCCAAGCACAGCCGAGCCATCCGTTACCACCGCGACGAGATTATGCCGCCGGGTATGTTCGTAGGAAAGCGAAGGGTCCTTTTCAATCGCAAGGCATGGCGCCGCGACCCCGGGCGTATAAGCAATCGACAAATCTTCCTTATCCCGGAGCGGTACCCTGCTTGTTACTTCTATTTTTCCCTGCCATTTTTTATGCATTTCCAACGCTTTTTTTTCGTAATCCATCAAAAAACCTCCCCCTGCTATATAAACGGAATATTTATTTCTACTTGTAATAGATAAACAAAATACCCGTACATTAAAACAGAAGGAGGCTGCCTGCCCGGTTATACTTCGGAAAAAACGCTTCCGATTTTCTCTTGCAGCAGCAAATCCGCATTGCGGTCATACTGTGTGGGGGATTGGTTAATCAGCACGAGCCGGTTTCCCTTATAGTAATCGATCAATCCGGCTGCCGGATAAACGGCGAGGGAGGTCCCGCCGATTATGAGCATATCCGCCTGCGAAATATCCAGGACAGCCTGCTCGACAGTCTTATTATCGAGGGATTCGCCGTACAGCACCACATCCGGTTTTATGATGCCGCCGCACGCACAGCGCGGAACTCCGCGGCTTTCCGCAATCGCCTCCACATCATAGCTTTTTCCGCAATCCATACAATAATTTCGATAGACCGACCCATGCAGTTCAAGCACATTTTTCGAGCCTGCCTTTTGATGGAGACCGTCAATATTCTGCGTGACAACCGCGGTAAGCTTCCCTGCCCGCTCCCATTCGGCAAGCTTTTTGTGGGCCGCATTTGGCTGCGCGTCAAGCGCGAGCATCTTCGCACGGTAAAATTCATAGAATTCTTCCGTGCGGGCCATAAAAAAGTCATGACTGAGTATCGTTTCAGGCGGATAGCGGTAGGTTTGGTGATAAAGTCCGTCGACACTGCGAAAGTCCGGTATCCCGCTTTCCGTCGATACCCCCGCGCCGCCGAAAAAAACGATCCTCCGGCTTACGTCAACCATATCTCTGAGTTTTTGGATTCCATCCATTTTTGTCACCCCGTTTTTCAATTGTGATCCTATAAAAATTATGTTAATATAAACCTTGTTTGTAAAAAAGTAAAAGGGGAAATTCCGTGAAAGCATCTGCTTTTAAGTACGATTTTATGCTGCTTATTGTGGCAATTACATGGAGCACCGGCTTCATCGGCACAAAATTCGCGCAGGATTATGGGATGTCTTCCTCCCTGATTGTCGTGTTCCGTATGCTGTTTGCCGCCGGGGCGATGCTGTTAATCTTCTTTCCGTGGATAAAACGCCTGACAAAGGTCCAGGTAAAACACGGCGTAATTGCCGGCATATTTATGTCGGCCGGTTTTCTTTTACAAACGATTGGTATGCAGTATACCGACGTTTCAAACAATGCTTTCCTGACAACGACGAACGTAATCTTTGTGCCGTTCATCAGTTGGCTGCTCCTGAAAAAACGTCCTCCCTTTAAGACCTTCCTTGCGGTGGCGATCGGCTTTTTCGGAATTTCCATCCTCACAAGGGCATTTGATACGGCGATCACTTTTAACCTAGGGGACGTTCTTTCCCTTCTATGCGCCGCTTCCTATGCAATACAGATCGCCTACATCGGTTATGCGGCAAACGAATCGGAAGCGGCATCCTTTTCGTTTGTGCAGATTGCGGTAACGGGCGCAGTCGCGCTTGTTTACTTCCTTTTGTTCGGGCAGCAGGCCACATTTACGCCCATGTTCGGCGCCGCGGTTTGGATTACCGTCTATCTCGGCGTAGTGTGCACCGCGCTTCCCTATTTGCTCGAATGCACCGCGCAGAAATATATCCCTGCGCCGCGCTCCGCACTGATTATTTCACTGGAAGGGATGTTTGCAAGCATCATTTCCGTCCTGCTCGGGCTTGAACCCGTAACCTGGTCGCTTGTTGCAGGCGGCGCGATTATCATGGTCTCCATTGTAATCCTTGAGATCAATTTCAGGAAAAAGGAACCCGTGCTTCGTTAATAATTTTCCAAAGCCTTTAGCACCAGCTTGAACACATTTTGCGCCGTCATATGGCGGATATAGGTACGTTCATCCGCCTTGTGATAGTTAATATTGAGTTTAAGCACTGTCGTAAGCCTGTCGCTGTCGATTCCAACATAAACAAGCCCAACAGGCTTTTCGGGCGTTCCGCCCCCCGGGCCGGCAATCCCCGTAGTGGAAATGCCGATATCAGCTCCGGCAAGCGTTCTTACGCCGTGCGCCATCTCCTGCGCCGTTTGCTCGGAAACCGCACCATATTTCGCAAGCGTTTCTTCGGAAACACCGAGGACGCGATGCTTTATTTCATTCGCGTAAGAGCACACGCCGCATCCGAAAATTTCACTTGCGCCTGGCACCTGCGTAATCCGCTCCGATACAAGGCCGCCGGTACAGCTCTCCGCTGTTGCAATCGTAATTTTTTTCCTGATTAATTCCGTTACGGCAGCCGTCTGGAGATTGGGAACGTCAATTCCATAAATATATTTGCCCAGCACTTCGCGGATTTGTCCAATTACAGGCGCAATCATCTCTTCGCATTTTTCCTTCGTATCCGCGGCGGCGGTTACCCGCAGGGTTACCTCTCCTTCCTTTGCATATGGCGCAATGGTTGGATTGGTACTGTTTTTCATCAAATCATACAGCGCGTCCTCCACACGTGATTCACCCATCCCAAATACCCGCACATTGTGTGAAACGAGAACTTTATCAGAAAATCCCATCAAATACGGAAGCACCGCCTGCTGGAACATCGGCTGCATCTCCGAAGGAGGCCCCGGGAGAAGGATGGCCGTCTTTCCGTTTTCCGAGACTGCAAGGCCGGGCGCGGTTCCGTTGCTGTTTGGGAAAATTACCGCCCCTTCCGGCATCAGCGCCTGTTTTTTATTATTTTCCGTCATCGGCCGTTTGAGCCGGTTGAAAAATCCTTCAATGCTTTGCAGGGATGCTTCATCCATCACCATTTTCCTATGGAAATAGTCCGCTACCGTTTCCTTGGTAAGATCGTCATAGGTGGGGCCCAGGCCGCCCGTCATTACGACAACGTCCGCACGCGAAAAGGCAAGCGCCAGGCTGTCCTTCAGCCTGCCGTCATTATCCCCCACAACCGTTTGGTAATAAACATCGATGCCGATAGCGGCAAGCTCTTTTGCAATATAAGCCGCGTTGGTGTTGATGATATCCCCGAGCAGCAATTCCGTTCCAACGCATAAAATTTCAGCTTTCATATTTTCCTTACTTCCTTATCCATAGATTATCTGTCCGATTTTGCGGTAAGCCCCGCTTTTATATAATTTGTACCTGGAAAGCAGGCGCATCCGCTTCAGCGCGCTCTGTTCCCCAAGGCTTGTAAATACGCGAATTAAGTCCTGCTGTTCATCATCCAGCAAATCCCGGTAAATTTGCAGGAATGCTTCCGCCTGCCTGTAAGTCGCCCGGATCGACTCGCGGATTCCGCCGGTATTCGCTAATTTCTGCCTGAAATAGGAAGCGCTCTTGACATCCTTGGCTCCTACCGCGTTGGCATGGTGCTGGCGGTAATGAATGCGGTTTGGCGCAACTACAATATGACCGAAGGCAGCGGCGACAAGGCCAATCCACCAATCGTGCATCAGCGCTTCCCCGCTTGTCCGGATTATTTCAACAAGCGGGCGGTTCATCAGCATCGTACAGCCGGTAATATTATTCTGAGAAAGCAGCTGGTTCAGGTATAAACGTTCCGGGTCCAATTTTTGTAATGAAAACAACGAGGGATGAATTACAGCGCCATTCTCGCCCACTACCGTCAGGTCGGAATGCGCAAGCAGGGGGCCGTCCCCCAAATCGTCCCGGGCAATTTCCATCGTGGAAACCGCAAGTTCGATTTTATCCGGGAGCCAGATATCGTCCTGGTCCGCGAACATCACATACTCCTGCTTTGCGTAAGGAAGAAGCGCAAAAAAATTATCACGCGCGTTCCCAAACGAAAGGTCATCGCAAATTACAGTAAATTTATCCGGATAAGCCTGCCGGAACCCCTCGATAATGACGGCCGTCCCGTCAGTCGACCCATCGTCCCTAATGTAAACGTGAAAGTCCTGCATGGTCTGCTTCAGCAGGGAGTCTATCATCTCCCTAAGATAGGCTTCCCCATTGTAAGTGGCGAGCAATACATCGACCATTGTTTTCCTCCGTTCATGAATCCTCTATCTAATTTATCACGATTGTTGGCAAAAAAAAAGACTTGTTCCTTCTTATTTTCCAATTGAAGACAGAAAAAACGGGAAACCATCGCTTCCCGTTTTCCTGCTGTTTCTTAAAATCAATAATTGTCTTCTTTAAGTTGGAAATATGCCTTCGGATGCTGGCAAACCGGACATTTTTCCGGAGCAGCTTTGGATTTCTGGATATGTCCGCAGTTGATGCACTGCCAAAGGACCTCCGTATCACGCTCGAACACCTTTCCGTCCGTAAGGTTATCCGCCAGCTTGCGGTACCTGTTTTCATGCTCCTGCTCGACAGCTGCGGCACCCTTGAACTCACGGGCAATTTCCGTGAAGCCTTCCTCTTCCGCAATCTTTGCGAAGGAAGGATACATTTCGGACGTTTCATAGTGCTCGCCCGCCGCGGCATCCTGCAAATTCGTAATCGTGTCCGGAATCTTGTTATCGGGATGCAGCCATTTGAACCACAGCTTTGCGTGCTCCTTTTCATTGGCGGATGTTTCCGCAAAAATATTGGAAATCTGGACATACCCGTCCTTTTTCGCCTGTGAAGAATAATAGAGATATTTCATGTGAGCCTGAGATTCGCCCGCAAAAGCGTCCTGTAAACATTTTTCTGTTTTCGTACCCTTTAAATCTTTCATAAATACATACTCCTTTTTCACGATTTTATTAATAATTCGGATGCATTATAAATAAACTCATGACAAAGATTTAAACATTTTTCGCTTCATTATACGTTTATTTCCCCTTGCATGGAAAGATCGCCGTACTTTTCCAGGATCGGGTCTGCCACCTCGCGGATGAAATCTTCCGTTTGTATATCCGCAAGGCCGATGAAATTACGCGGGTCCATAATCTCGTCGATTTCTTCCGCCTTCATGCGGAAAGCCGCGTCCGCTTTAATCAGTTCGATCAGATTATTGGATTTGCCTTCTTCCTTCACGCGGGCGCCTGCCTGCATGGAATATTCGCGGATTTTTTCGTGCAATTCCTGCCGGTCCCCTCCCCGCTTGACGGCATCCATTAAAATAGTTTCGGTCGCCATGAACGGAAGTTCCTCGCGGATGCGTTTTTCGATTACCTTTGGATACACAACCATTCCGCTTGAAACATTGAGGTAAATATTCAGCACGGCATCAAGGGCCATAAATGCCTGCGGAATAACGAGCCGCTTATTTGCGCTGTCGTCAAGGGTTCGTTCAAACCATTGTGTAGAGGCCGTAATCGCCGGACTTGACGCAAGGCTGATAATGTACCGGGCAAGCGAGCAAATCCGCTCAGAACGCATCGGATTACGCTTATACGCCATTGCGGATGAACCGATCTGTTTTTTCCCGAACGGCTCCTCCACCTCCTTTAAATTTTGAAGCAGCCGGAGGTCGTTTGCAAATTTATATGCGCTCTGCGCAATGGAAGAAAGCAGGTCGACAACAATACTGTCAAATTTACGCGGATATGTTTGTCCTGTAACCGCGTATACCTTATCGTAGCCAAGCTTTTTGGCAACCTTTTGTTCAAGCTCCCTGACTTTGGCCGCATCGCCCTCGAAAAGCGTCAGGAAACTGGCCTGTGTGCCGGTCGTTCCCTTCACGCCGCGGAGCCTGATTTGGGACTTTACAAATTGAAGCTGCTCGTAATCCATCACAAGGTCCTGCATCCACAGCGTGGCGCGCTTCCCGACTGTCGTCAACTGGGCAGGCTGGTAATGCGTAAAACCAAGGGTCGGCATATCCTTGTAATCCAGGGCAAACTCTTTCAGGCGCGCGATGACGTTTACCAGCTTTTCCTCGATAATGGAAATTGCCTGGTCCATTACAATAATATCCGTATTATCCCCAACATAGCAGCTCGTCGCCCCGAGGTGGATAATCCCTTTGGCTTTCGGACACTGGACGCCATAGGCATACACATGGGACATCACATCGTGGCGCACCTCGCGTTCACGCGCCTGGGCAACGTCATAATTAATATCCTCCGCGTGGGCCTTCAGTTCGTCAATTTGTTCTTTTGAAATGGGCAGCCCCATTTCGTGTTCCGCTTCCGCAAGCGCGATCCACAGGCGCCGCCACGTCTTGAATTTCATATCGTCGGAAAAGGTATGCGCCATTTCCCGGCTGGAATATCTCGTGATTAATGGATTTTCGTAAACGTCCTTCATTGACTCAATACCGCCTTTTCGATTAAAATTGTACCTTTATTATTGTATCGGTTTTATGCTCTGTTTTCAAGGAAAACAACTGCTCTTTCCGGTATCAGGGCATAAAAAAGAAGCGGTTATAAAACCGCTTCCCTGTTATTTTGCATAATCTGTCGTTCTCGTTTCCCGAATCACATTCACTTTGATCTGTCCGGGGTAATCGAGTTCGTCCTCGATCTTCTTCACGATGTCTCGCGCCAGTAAAGTTGTTCCCGCGTCGTCGATCTCTTCAGGCTTTACAATAATCCTGACCTCGCGGCCTGCCTGAATTGCATAAGATTTTTCAACGCCTGCAAATGAATTTGCAATTCCTTCAAGATTTTCAAGACGTTTAATATAGTTTTCCAAAGATTCTCTTCTTGCGCCCGGCCTTGCGGCGGAAACCGCATCCGCAGCCTGCACCAGAACGGCTTCCACCGTTTTGGGCTCCACATCTCCGTGATGCGCCGCGATTGCGTTGATAATATCCGCATTTTCTTTATATTTCTTTGCAAGATCGGCACCGATCTGGATATGCGGTCCTTCCACTTCGTGGTCAACCGCTTTTCCGATATCGTGCAGCAAACCTGCGCGCTTCGCAAATTTTGCGTTTGCTCCGATTTCCGACGCCATCAGGGAAGCTAGATGTGCAACTTCAATCGAATGCTTCAATACATTTTGACCGTAGCTGGTACGGTATTTCAGCCTGCCCAGAAGTCTGACAAGCTCAGGGTGCAAGGAATGAATCCCCACGTCGAATACCGCCTGTTCCCCGGCTTCCCGGATTTGCGTATCGACTTCCTTTTGGGCCTTATGCACCATTTCCTCAATACGTGCGGGATGAATCCGTCCGTCCACAATCAGCTTTTCAAGTGCGATTCTTGCAACCTCGCGCCTTACCGGGTCAAAACCGGAAAGAATAACCGCTTCAGGGGTATCGTCTATGATAAGGTCGATTCCCGTCGCCGTCTCCAGCGTCCGGATGTTCCGGCCTTCCCTGCCAATAATCCTGCCCTTCATTTCATCGTTGGGCAGGTTGACCACAGACACCGTGCTTTCCGCCACATGGTCGGCAGCACATTTCTGAATCGCAAGCGACAGGATGTTCCTCGCCTTTTTATCGGCTTCATCCTTCGCCTTTTGCTCAATATCACGCAGCATCACCGCCATATCGTGGCGCGCTTCGTGTTCAACCTTTTCAAGCAGGAGTCCCTTGGCTTCATCGATGGTCATACCCGAAATATGCTCTAATTGTTCGAGCTGCTGGGCATGAACGCTGGCAAGGTCTTCTTTTGCTTTTGTAATTTCCTTCGTCTTCCTGTTGACTTGTTCTTCTTTCTGCTCAATACTGTCTAATTTTTTATCCAGCAGTTCTTCCCTTTGTACAAGTCTTTTTTCAATCTTTGTAATTTCGTTTCGTCTTTCTCTTGATTCCTTGTCAAATTCGCTACGCAGCTTGTGAACTTCTTCCTGAGCCTCGAGAACCGTTTCCTTCTTGATGACCTCGGCGCGCTTTTGCGCTTCGTCAATCAATTTTTTCACGGAATCCTCGGCACGGCCAATTTTTGACTCTGCAATATTGCGCCTGTAAAAGTAACCGATAATGAGTCCAATTACGAGGCCGCCTACGCCTACGAGGATAGGAATTATCACATCCACTTAGCAAATTCACCTCCCATTCTTCCATATTCTGTTTTCAAATTTTAACTTGGCAAGTTTGTAGTAATAACAAATATAACCAATATATATTGTATCTTTATTTGGGGCTAATGTCAATTAAATACGCTTGTCCCTGCAAGAAATCCGGTGGAAAATGCAATTTGGAGATTAAAACCTCCGGTTTTCGCGTCTACATCAATAACTTCGCCCGCAAAATAGAGATTTCGCACTAATTTCGACTCCATCGTTGACGGGTTGATTTCTTTTACGCATACGCCGCCGGAGGTGATAATCCCTTCCTCTATCGGCCGCGTATCGGCAACCGCGATGGAAAACGCCTTCAGGCTCCTGCAAAGCCGTTCCCGTTCCTGCCGCGTGATGCTGTTGACCGCTTTATCGGGATCAAGCCCGCTTTCCGTCAAAAACGGATGGATCATTTTTCCGGGCAAAAGCTCGGGCATAACATTCTTCAATTGCTTATTTTGGGCCGCTTCAAACTCCCGCAAAAGCCTTGCATCCAGTTGCTCTATGCTGAGGGCGGGTTTCAGGTCAATCTCCGCGCGCAGGGAAAGGGGCTGCTTTTTGTGGTCAATAAAGCTGCTCGCGGACAGCACAACCGGCCCGGACAGGCCAAAATGTGTAAATAGCAGCTCGCCCTGCTCGGAATAAAGTCTTTTATCATTCTGAAATAATGTGAAATTCACATTTTTAAGCGCCAGCCCCTGCATTTTCGGGCAAATATGATGCATGTCTTCAAGCGGAACCAGGGCCGGGCGCGGCGGTATGACCTGATGTCCGAGCTCCTGCGCGAACCGATAGCCGTCCCCCGTCGAACCGGTAAGCGGATATGATTTTCCCCCTGTCGCAATCAGTACCGCATCTGCGCGTAAATCGGTTCCGTCCTTCAGGGATACGGTAAATATTTCATCCTGCTTTTCAATGCGTTTTACGGGAGTATTCAGGCGGAGCCTTGCCCCGGACTTGCGGACCAGCCGGAGTAAAGTATTTATCACATCGTTGGAACGGTCACTTTTCGGGAATACCCTTCCCCCCCGTTCCACCTTGGTCGGCAATCCGTTTTCATTCAAAAGCGTGATAAGCCCGTCATTGCCAAGCGTATACAGCGCGCTCATCAGGAATTTACTGTTGTGCACGATTTGCGGGAAAAAATCGCTGATATCGCAATCGTTGGTAATGTTACAGCGTCCCTTTCCCGTAATGAAAAGCTTCTTGCCCGCTTTATCGTTCTTTTCAATGATCGTTGTGGAAATACCGAGCGAGGCGGCAGCATATGCGGCCATCAGCCCTGCGGCCCCGGCTCCGATAATAACCAGCTCACTCATAGAGGTCCTCGTCTGTAATCTGGGCGTCAAGCTCCTTTGTTGCATATACATCATTTGTCTGCCACAATTCCTCAAGGCGGTTAAAGTTGGCAAACAGCACGTCTTTCTTACGCAATCCCAGCATAATAATCAGCAAATTAATAACTGCCAGCGGCGCCACGAAGGAATCCACAAAGGAATTCATATAGCTTTTGGCCGTGAGCGTATAGTCCGCAATCTGGGCCGGCGGCGCGGCATCGTTGTCTGTGATCGCTACAATTTTGCAGCCGCAATTTTTAAGATAGGTCATGCCTTCAATCGTGCGCATTGAATAACGCGGAAAGCTGATCGCTATGGCCACATCCTGCTCGTTGGCCGTAAGAATCTGGCTGAAAATATCACTTCCGTCAAAACGGATCAGGCGGATGTTTTCATTCATATAATTCATATAGTAACGCAGGAATTCTGCAAGCGGGCCGCTCGACCTGGTTCCCAGGATATAGATTTTCCTCGCCCCGCTGATACTGTCCACAATACGTTCCAGGTTTTCCGTATCGATATGCTCGCGCGTTACACGCAAATTATTGATATCTGTTTTAAAGGACGCATTTACAACCTCGTCCGGCGAAAGCCCCTCCATCATATTAAGGCGCTGCGCAGTCGTGAGTTTGGTTTGGATGACCTCCTGCAGGTCCTTCTGGAGTTTCGGGTAGCCGTCATATCCGAGGGCGTATGCAAAGCGCACCACGGTAGATTCACTCACTCCGACCAGCTTGCTTAAGGTTGCCGCCGTCATAAATGCAGCTTTATCATATTCTTTTAAAATATAATCCGCAATCAGTTTCTGCCCCTTGGACATCTTGGCATATTCACTGTTTATACGGTCTATTACATTACCGACCATTACTTCCTCCAATTACACCGGGTACATTTTTTTAATGGTCTTATTATAACAGAAAAAGCCTAGAAATGCAATTTGATCTGTTCTATCTTGCATTTTGCAGAAAACGCTTCCACTCCGGCTGTTTGGTTCCATTTTAAGGGCGTTACCGTAATATATCCCTCCCGGTTCCATTTCACATCCGTCTCATGTGCTTCGTTATATTCATCTTCTATCATATGTCCGCTGATCCAGAAATATTCCCTTCCAAAGGGGTCTATGCGCTTATCATATGCGTCGTCATAGGCGCTGATTCCCTGTTCGCAGAATTTAAGTCCCTTCACCCCGGTTCCGCGGTACAGCCGGGAAATTTACATTGTAGATATAATTTTCCAGATTTTTTATTTCAAACGCCTGTACCAGCTGCGCTGAAAGCTCGGCTGCACTCTTAAAATATGCGCTGCCGTCTTCGTCCGGCTTCCTGTGAAGCGCCTGTGAAAACGCAATTGCCGGTATGCCAAGCATGTTTGCTTCCAGGGCTGCATTTACCGTTCCGGAATACACAATGTCCGATCCCAGGTTTGCGCCGATATTAATCCCGGAGAGCACCAGGTCAACCCGTTCTTCCAATAAATGGGCCAAACCGATCTTCACACAATCCGCCGGCGTTCCGGACACAGCATAAGCCGGTGTTCCAAGCCCGTCCATTTCCTTTACCGTAAGCGGCATATCCATGGTAAGCGCATGTGCGCACGCGCTCTTTTCACGATCCGGCGCAATCACCGTCACATGGTGCCCGGTATCCGCCATCGCCTTTGCAAGCGCGCGAATTCCCTGCGCATGAATTCCGTCGTCATTTGTTATCAGAATGTTCATTACGTTTTTCCTCCTGCATTCCATTATAACAAAAAAGAAGCCGCAAATTCTATGCGGCTTCCTGTTTTTTGCATTATACCGGGTGGATCATATTTTCCTTATCCAGCATTTCCGAATCCACTTTATATTTGTTCGCCCTGCGGAACTCAAAGAATTTCGGGGCAACCTGCGGGAACATCGCATAGGTTACGATATCCTCCTCCTGCTCCATCCACCCTTTGACCTCTTCCCTGTATTTATCCATTTCGGGAGGCAGGAGGTCTGCCGGGCGTACCGTAATGATTTCATCGTCGCCAATGCATTTTTTGCGCACCTCTTCATTCACCGGCGCGGGCAGCCTGCCGTATTCGCCGCGCAGCATTGCTTTGGATTCCTTGGTAACCATCTTATAGCGTTCGCCTGAAAGAACGTTCAACACGGCTTGTGTACCAACGATCTGGCTCGACGGTGTAACGAGCGGCGGATAACCGAAATCTTCACGCACGCGCGGCACTTCCGCAAGAACGTCCATCAGCTTATCTTCCGCACCCGATTGCTTGAGCTGGCTGATGAGGTTGGAAAGCATACCGCCCGGAACCTGATACAGAAGCGTATTGATATCGATTCCCAAAACCTTCGGGTCAAGGAACCCGTCCGCTTTCAGCCTGTCGGCAACCTTAGTGAAATATTTTGCCGCTTCCGTCAGCTTTTTAAGGTCAAGACCGGTATCGTATTCCGTTCCCGCAAGCGTTGCAACCATGGATTCTGTCGCGGGCTGGGACGTTCCGTTTCCAAGCGGCGAAAGTGCGGTATCGATGATGTCCACTCCCGCTTCGATCGCTTTCAGATAAGTCATGTCCCCTACGCCGCTCGTATTATGCGTATGCAGATGAATCGGCACCTTAACATGCTTTTTCATTGCCGAAACAAGGTTATACGCCTCATACGGCAGCAGCAGGTTTGCCATATCCTTGATGCAGATTGATTTAGCGCCCATCTGCTCGAGTTCCTGGGAAAGCTCGATAAAGTAATCGAACGTATGCACCGGGCTCGTCGTATAGGAAAGCGCAACCTCCGGCCATCCGCCGTAGCGGTTAGTGGACTCGATGGATTGGCGCAGGTTCCGCGTATCGTTGAGCGCATCAAAGATACGAATTACGTCAATCCCGTTTTTGCATGCCATTTTTACAAAGAAATCGACTACATCATCCGCGTAATGCTTATAGCCAAGCAGGTTCTGTCCGCGAAGCAGCATTTGCAGTTTGGTGTTTGGCATTGCCTTTCTCAGCTTGCGGAGCCGTTCCCACGGGTCTTCGTTCAGGAAACGGAGGCACGCGTCAAAGGTTGCTCCGCCCCAGCATTCGATCGACCAATAGCCGATGCTGTCCATGAGGGGCGCAATCGGAAGCATTTCTTCCGTCGTCATGCGCGTCGCCGCCTGCGACTGGTGCGCATCCCTCATTATTGTATCCATTATATTTACTTTTGCCATATTTGTTTCTCCTTCAGTTCATTAGCCAAACAATGAAAGCAGCACGCCCGCCGCCACTGCCGAGCCGATTACGCCCGCCACATTCGGGCCCATTGCGTGCATAAGCAGGAAGTTGGACGGGTTTTCCGCCTGGCCAACCTTCTGGGACACGCGTGCGGCCATCGGCACCGCAGACACGCCGGCAGAACCAATCAGCGGGTTTACCTTGCCGTGTGTCAGCTTGCACATAAGCTTGCCGAGCAGCACGCCGCCAAGCGTTCCACAGCCAAATGCGATGACGCCAAGGACGATGATCCCGACCGTTGTTCCGGAAAGGAACACCGAACCGTTGGTCGTTGCGCCGACCGACACGCCGAGGAAAATCGTTACGATATTCATCAGTTCGTTCTGTGCGGTGTTGGACAGCCTGTCTACCACTCCGGATTCACGCATCAGGTTACCAAGCATCAGCATGCCGACAAGCGGCGCAGCCGCAGGTACAAGCAGGGAAACGAAAATCGTCACCGCGATCGGGAAGATAATCTTCTCGCGCTTTGATACGTGGCGAAGCTGTTCCATCTTGATCGAACGTTCCTTCTTTGTCGTGCACAGCTTCATAATAGGCGGCTGTATGACAGGCACCAGGGCCATATAGGTATACGCCGCCACCGCGATTGGCCCCAGGAATTCCGGGGCTAGCTTGGATGTAACGTAGATTGCAGTTGGTCCGTCCGCACCTCCGATGATACCGATCGACGCCGCAACCTCGGGATTGAAGCCGACAAGCAAAGCCAGGATTAACGCAACGAAAATTCCAAGCTGTGCCGCCGCGCCGAGAAGCAGGCTCTTGGGGTTGGCAATAAGCGGCCCGAAGTCCGTCATCGCGCCGACTCCAAGGAAAATAAGCGGCGGATAGATGCCGAGTTTAACGCCAAGGTATAAATAGTCGAGCAAACCGGCCGAGCCCTGGAAGTTCGCCCAGTCGACATGGCCTCCCGCAAAAAGCTCCGTATGATACATTTCCGCAATCGGCAGGTTTGTCAGCAGCATGCCGAACGCAATCGGCAAAAGCAGCAACGGTTCGAATTTTTTAACAATAGCAAGGTAAAGCAACACGCACGCAATACCTATCATTACCCACTGCTGCCAGTCGGTAGCATTAAAAAACCCGGTCGATTGCAAGAAATTGGATAATGTTTCTCCAAAATTTTCCAAAATGAATCAACCTCCTCTATGAAAGTTTAGTCGTTTTAACCAATCACCACGAGAAGGTCTCCGGTTCCCACGGTAGCTCCCTTTGCAACAGCAACCGACTTCACTGTTCCGGCTGAAGGAGCCATGATTTCATTTTCCATCTTCATTGCTTCCAGGATAATCAGCACATCGCCTTCCGCAACCTGCTGTCCTTCCGATACCTTGATATCGAGAATGGTGCCCGGCATCGGCGCAGTAATCTGTGCACCGGCTACAGGGGCTGCCGGGGTCGGCGCCGCTGCCTGCGGAGCGGCCTGAGGGGCCGGAGCAGGCGCTGCTGCCGCCGGGGCAGCTGCCGGAGCGGGAGCCGCCGGGGCAGCCTGTGAAGCCTGGGCTCCGACTTCTTCCACATCTACATTATAGGAATTCCCATTGACATTAATAATAAATCTACGCATGTTTTATTACCTCCGAAATAAATTTGATTACCAGTTCGTGATCTGCGAGTCCCGTCCGGCACGGTTCCATGCCCTGGACCCACCCGTTTTTTTATAAGACCGGATTACGAAGGGCGTTGAGCTTCCTTCGCTTTCCATTGCCGCCGCGACAGCCGCAGTAAGCACCGCCAGAAGTTCGTCATCCTGAACCTGCACCGTCGGCACTTCCGGTAAGGGCTTTTCCATTGCCTTTTCGAGTTTTGATTCCGGCTTTTTACGTTCTTTCAAAATGACGGACAAAAGCGTAATCACGACGATAAGCAGGACCAGGCATATAAATACGACGACAATTCCAAGCGCCGTCGTTTCACCGGCTATCGCTAATTTTTCAGCTAAACTAAGTCCACTGTTCATGACGATCCACCTTTCTTAGAGCGGAAGCACGCCGTGTTTTTTCGGCAGCTTGTTTTCCCGTTTTGAAATCGTCATTTCAAGGGCGGACACAAGAATCTGGCGGGTATGCGCGGGTTCAATCACATCGTCGATCACGCCCTGTTCCGCCGCTTGCCACGGATTCGCGTATTCCGCGATATATTTTTCTTTCATCTGTGCTTTCGCGGCGATTCCGTCTTCCGCCTTGCCAATTTCATCTTCATACAGAATCAATGCACCGGCTTCGGCAGGCATAGAGGAAATTTCCGCATTCGGCCATGCATAGGCCATATCCGCGCCGAGCGCCTTCGGGCACATCGCAGCGAAACCGTCTCCCACCGCTTTTCCCGTTACGAGGGTAAGCTTGGGCACGCCCGCCTGTGCGTATGCCGAAATCAGCCGCGCCGCATCCATAATCAGCGAATCCTGCTCCGCATCCATATCAAATTCGGTACCGCCGCAATTTGCAAGCGTAACAACCGGTATGTTGAACGCATCCAGGAGTTCCACAAAACGCGCCGCCTTCCGGGCCCCGGCGCCGGTAAGGTCGACGGCCGCATTGGCAACAAAGCCGCATACGTTTCCGCTGATCCTTCCCAAAGCAAGCACCACGTCGGGCGCGTAAGCAGCCTGGAGTTCAAGCATATCGCCCCCATCGCAAACCGCAGCAATGACAGCCTTTGCGTCATACGCCTCTTCTCCTGTAAACGGAAGCTGCCGGTTAAGGTCATCCGCCGTAACTTCATAGGGCGCTTCGTCAAGATTGTTGGACGGCAGGAAGGAAACGAGTTTTTTTACAACTCCGGCGCACTCGTCTTCATTTGCGCACTCAAATTGCGCAAGTCCTGTTTTTTCCGCGTGATTCCTGGCGCCAAAGAAATCTTTCGCCTCAATTTCCTTGCCAAGCGCGGAAGCATAAATCTGCGGCCCATGGAGCGCAACAGCAGATACGCCGTCAACCATCAGGGTGAAGTCGGACACTGCCGTAATATAGGCCGCCGTACCGATGCACGGGCCCGCCACCACAGTGACCGTTGGCACCACGCCTGAAACTTCATTGTACTTATTCAGGATTGCCGCCGTACTGCCGACCGCCGCAATTCCTTCGGAAATACGCGCGCCGCCCGAATCAAGCACGCCGATGACCGGAACGCCATTTTTGGCGGCCATATCGATGACCTTGATAATCTTGGACGCATGCGCCGCGGAAAGCGATCCCGAAAGGACCGTATAATCCTGCGCATAGATGAATACCGCCCGGTCCGCAATTGTCCCGTAGCCGCACACGACGCCCTCGCCCGTTTCGCTTGCAGCCTCAAAGCCAGGGGTTGCAAACGTACGTTTTACAAACTTTTCGATTTCAACAAAACTGCCCTCGTCGAGCAGGCTGCTGATTCTCTCTCGCGCAGTCTTT
This sequence comes from Christensenella intestinihominis, assembly GCF_001678845.1. GTDB lineage: Bacteria > Bacillota > Clostridia > Christensenellales > Christensenellaceae > Christensenella > Christensenella intestinihominis. The sequence goes on along the minus strand of NZ_MAIQ01000001.1, from coordinate 112,290 downwards.
TTCCCAGCGGCATGCTGAGCCTGAACATTCTGCTCATTACCCGCAAGAAGGTCTGCGTTCTTTTGCCTGAGCTCTTCCAGTTTGCCCATTATGATACCTCCACATTAAAAATTTAAAATAAAAACAAGGTTACACGCTCCCATATTTAATATGGTTTGCCTGATGCAATATGACCGCAAAAGAGCGGCAAATACAATGAACGGCAATTTATTTTCGTGTAATTAAAAACTTATCCTACTTATACAAATTCAACGCGCGGCCCCTACTTCCCTGCCAAAATAAATATTTTTTCACAAAGAAATAAATTTTTTCAGATACGCCACCTCTTCGGCGGTCAGCATTCGATAGGTTCCCTTGCGCAGGTTCCCCAGTTTAATATCGCCGACGGCTACGCGCTTCAGATAGCAAACATTTTTTTCGATCGCGGCAAACATCCGCCGCACCTGCCGGTTTTTCCCTTCGGTAATGACGCACAAAACCTCGCTGCGGTCCTTGGCTGCCGATAAGAGCTTGAAAACACAGGGAGCCGTCTTATATCCGTCATCCAGCACAACTCCTTTGGCAAGCTTTTCGAGCTCTTCTTCCGTCACCTCTGAATCGACTACCGCAAGATATTTTTTCGAAACGTTATGCCGCGGATGGGTAAGCGCATTGGTCAGCGCGCCGTCGTTTGTCATTAACAGGAGGCCTTCCGTTGTGAAATCAAGCCGCCCAACGGGGTAAAGCCGCTCTTTTACATCCTTTACGTACTGCATAACGGTTTTCCGTCCGCTCTCGTCGTGGCAGGTGGAAACGCATCCCGCCGGTTTATTGAGCATCAGGTAAATTTTCTTTTTTGCGGGTTTTACCACCTGATTCAAATATTTTATTTCGTCTTTTTCAGGATCGACAAGAAAGCCCATCTCCCGCACGGTCTTTCCATTGACCTCTACCCTGCCGGCGGCAATCAGTTCCTCCGCTTTCCTGCGTGAAGCAATTCCCGCGTCCGCCAAAAATTTCTGTAATCTCATAACTTTCTCCCATAAAAAACAGCCCTTACTCCAGGCTGTCTTTTTCCAATTCCTCAAAATCTATTTTCGGAAGCTCTTCCAGGGACGATATCCCAAAATGCCTTAAAAATTCGTCCGTCGTAGCAAAAAGCGACGGCCTCCCAAGGACATCCTTTCGTCCAACTACGCGAATCAGCCCTTTTTCCACAAGGGTCGTGACCGCATAATTGGAACGAACTCCGCGGATTTCATCTATCTCGGAGCGCGTGACCGGCTGCTTGTACGCCACAATACTCAAGGTCTCAAGCACTGATTTTGAAAGGGACGTATGCTCGTCCGGCGCAAGGAGTTCCTTGATGTAACCCGCATATTTTGGGTTTGTACAAAGCTGTATCTTATCTCCAAGGCGGACAAGTATCAGCCCTTCTTCCCGGTTCTTTTGCTCTTCCATGACCTCCTGCAGGAGGATATCGAGCTCGTCCGTATCCATGCCGAGCAGCTCTGCAAAGGCCGAAACCTCCACCGCATCGCCCGCCACAAATAATGCGGCCATGACGGCTCCGCATATTTCGTTCTTATTCAACCTGCATTCCTCCATCCTGATACTTAAGGGCAATATCTGAAAATGCTCTTTCCTGGCGAACCGCAAGCTTTCCCACATGCCATAGCTCGAGGAGTGCGACAAACGTAACAGCAATCTCCATTTGCGTCGCCTGTCCTTCAAACAGCGAAGAAAAGTAAACCTTTTTTTCCTGTTTCAAGCGCTCAAGTATTTTCTTTTTCTGCACCCGGATGCTGAATGTATCCCGGCGGATTTCTACCCTGCGGCGCTCTTCCGGTTCTTCCCTGCGATTTTTCAGGAGCTCGAGAAATGCCATGTAAAGCGCATCCGCGTCGCTTCCCTCAATGGTCAGCTCCTGCTCAATATCCACAAGTTCTTCCGGCAGTTTATAATAGGCAGCCTTGGCCTCGTTTTCCATTTTGGCAAGGCGCTCGCCCGCCTCCTTGTACAGCTTATATGCCCGCAGGCGTTCAATCAACTCCGTTTCCGGATCGACAAATTCTTCGTCCTCAAGCTCTTCCCGCTTTGCAGGCAAAAGCGAACGGGATTTGATATACAAAAGCGTCGCCGCCATGTTAAGGAATTCGCTTGCGCGGTCCATATCAAGTTCGCCGATCTGGTCCATGTAAACCAGATATTGCTCTGTAATCTCAGAAACGAAAATATCCTGCAAATCTATCTTCGCTTTGCTGATTAAGTGCAGGAGCAGATCGAGCGGTCCTTCAAATTGGGCGAGCTTAATAAGTATATGAGAAGACATATGCCTGCTGCAAAATTCCTTTCATTCCAGGAGCGAATATGCTGAAAAACGAATCGTAGGTGCCAATCAGCCAAAATGTAAAATTCCCGAGGAACCATCCTGTAAAACCGCTGATAATCAACACCAGCAGGATGATAAAGCCATAGCGGTATAAAACATTAATAACCGCTGAAGCCTTGCGCGTAAGGAAGCTGCTCAGGAACTGGAACCCGTCAAGCGGCGGGATCGGAATCAAATTGAAAATCCCAAGAGTAATATTCAAGGTGATAACCGGCACCATAATATGGATAAATATTCCATTTGTAAATCCGAGCCCCACGGCAATAAAAAGAACCGCGGCAGCAATAAAGGATAATATGAAATTTGCAATAATGCCCGATAGGGATACGACAATATTGTCCTTTTTCGGATGCTTGAAATTCCGGGAATTGACCGGCACGGGCTTGGCCCATCCAAACCGGAATAAGAGCAGGCAGATAAGTCCGATCGGATCGAGGTGCTTCACCGGGTCAAGCGTCATGCGCCCCAGATTCCTTGCCGTCGGGTCCCCGCATTTATAGGCAGCGAACGCGTGGGAATATTCATGAATTGAAAGCGCCAGAAGCACGGCCGGTATGCTGTAAAGAAGCATCATCCAGTAGCTTGGGCTTGTAAAATAACTAAACATTTTCTGTGTACCTCGTTTATTTGCTTCACATACCTAAACGCGTTTCGTATTTTTAAGCATGTGAATTCATTCTAACACTTTTAAAGCAGTTAGGCTATCACAATTTTTGCAGGAAACCGTCGACAAGCGCGCACATTTTGGACGCAACCATCTTTCCGGCTTCAAGGACCTCTTCCATGGTAAGCGCATGCTTGGCAACGCCCGCCGCTAAATTACTGATACAGGAAACGGCAACCGTCTCCGCTCCCGCATGCGATGCGGCGACAACCTCGTGCACTGTGGACATTCCCACTGCGTCCGCTCCCAGTACGCGCAAAGCACGGATTTCTGCAGGAGTCTCGTAGGAAGGCCCCACCATATATCCGTAAACGCCGTGTTGCAAAGCAATTCCTTCCTGCGCCGCCACTTCATCGATTATCGTATTGAGCCGCCTTGAATACGCGAAAGACATATCGGGAAAGCGCGGGCCAAGCTCGTCTATATTCGGACCGGTAAGCGCATTGTTTGCAGAAAAGTTGATGTGGTCCGTAATTACCATGAGGTCTCCGGCCGAAAAATCCGTATTGATCCCCCCCGCCGCATTCGTGAGAACGACATATTTCGCCCCGAGCATCAACAGGGTGCGCAGCGGCACGACCGTCTCCGCCGCCTTATATCCTTCATAACAATGAAACCTGCCGGAAAGCAAGGCAATCCTTTTTCCCTTTTTGCAGCCGAAGGTCAGTTTCCCGGCATGCCCGGGCGCCGTAGAAACCGGAAACCCGGGGATTTCCGCATAGGGAAATTCGATCACAACGTCTTCCACCGTATTTCCATAATCGCCAAGCCCGGAACCAAGCACAATTACGACCTCCGGCCGGAAATCTGTCTTGGATTCAATATAATTTTTTGCAATGGTCAATCGTTCTTTCATATCATTTTTCCTTTCTTACCCATGCCGTGAAAGTATTTTTTCCGCAAGCGTTGCAATAAATTCACTGTTCGTGGGTTTCCCCTTTTCCGGGCTGATCGTATAGCCGAAGTATTCGTAAAATGCTTCCGTATCGCACCGTATGGCGGCCGTTTCTATCGCATGCCTGATATTCCGCTCCACACATTTGATTGTTGAGCCGTATCTTTCCGCCAGCGGCATATAAATATTCTGTTTGAGCGGACGCATTTTTCCCGGTTCCATACAAACGGCCAGCAACGCCTCGCGCAGCAGTTTATACCCTTTGATATTCGCCGGGATTCCCAGCCGCTTCAGCGCAATGGATATTTTTCCCGCAAGCAGCTGGTCGCTTTCCGTGCGGATGTCCCTCCGCTTTTTCTGGGCATTTGCCGCCTCGAGGACTCGCTGTACGAAATATTTTTTTACGTACGGCTTTACGATAACATATGCGGCTTCCAGTTCGAATGCTTTTTTGATGATAAGCTCCTGATTCATTGCGGTCAGGATAATCTTGACCACATCTTTATCCGGGAGCATGTGTTCCATCAGCGCAAACCCATCCTGGCCGGGCAGGATCGCCTCGGCAAGAACCAAATCAGGGTGATACCTGTCATACAGTTCCAGCGCTTCCCCGCCATCCGTCGTGCATAAAAAAGATGCCGCTTCCTCCCGGAGCATCCCCTTAATTTTTCCTGCGTAATCACCGCTCTGTTCAGCGATTAATACGCGTTCGAACCTTGCCAATGCAAACCTCCGCTTTTACCTGCCGAATGCTTCTTTAATCTTCTCCGCATTTTGGCGCAGCTCTCCTGCATAGATTCGGGAGTTTTCGGTTTCAATTCCTCCTGCAAGGCGTGCAATTTCATCCGTCACATCGGCTCCTTCAAGCCGGGTGACCGCCGTATGCGTCGTTCCCTCCGCGGAATATTTGCGAATCAGGAAATTCGCATCCGCCATTGCTGCTATTTGCGGCAAATGGGTTACGCAGATTACCTGCCGAGACCGCGAAATGGAAGCCATTTTCTCGGAAACGACAAGGGCCATGCGCCCGCTGATTCCGGTATCGATCTCATCAAAAATAAGGGTGGAAATATCCTCCAGTCCCGCCGATATGTTTTTAAACGCCAGCATTACCCTTGATATTTCCCCGCCGGAGGCGGTTTTGGAAAGAGGCTTCACCGGTTCCCCTTCATTGGTCGAAAGATAGAACTCCATTTCATCAATTCCATCCTTACGCCAAATGGCCTTTTCCGGTTCGGGCAAAGGCGCAAAATGCGCTTCAAACTTCGCTCCCGGCATTCCAAGATCGGAAAGCTCCTTCAGCACCGCGCCGGAAAGCTTTTCCGCCGCTTTTTTACGCAACCCCGACAGGGCCTGGTATTCCTTATATAACCGCCCTTTGATCGTTTCGATTTCACCAGCCAGACGCGCAGCGTCCGCGTCTGCGTTTTGCAGCTTCTCAAGCTTTTGCTGCGCCTCCGCGCAAAAAGCCAGAATCTCGTCCTCCGAGTTTCCATACTTCCGTTTCAAACCGGCAATCAGGTCAATCCGCTCTTCGATTTCAGCCTGCCTGTGTTCGTCAAACACCACCGCTTCCAAAAAGCTGCGCAAATCGTGTGCGCACTCCTCCAAGACAAAGGCGCTTTCCTGAAGCCGCTCCCCTGTTTTTTCATATGCTTCGTCGTACATGGAAATTTGCGACAACAAACGAACCGTATCCTGGACAAGTGAAAGAGCGCTTCCGCCTTCCTCGCCGCCAAGGTAAAGCTCCGCATATCCCGCGGAGAGATTCTGAGCAATTGCCTGCGCATTGTTGAGCTTTTCACGCTCTTCCCGCAGGATGTCTTCCTCGCCCGCGAAAATCTGTGCTTCCGTAATTTCCTGTATTTGAAAGGATAGGAGGTCTATCGACCGCATTCGCTCTTTTTCATCACCGCCGGTTTCATCAAGCTGCTCCTGAGCCTTCTTTAGCTGTGAATATAATTGCGCGATACGCTCCTTCGCCTTTTCCGCTTCCGCGCCGCAATAATTATCAAGGAAGGAAAGGTGGTTTTTTGCATAAAGCAGGGATTGGTGTTCGTGCTGGCCGTGAAGGTCCACAATTCGGTCCATCAGTGTTTTCAGGATAGTAAGGCTTACGACCGTTCCATTAATCCGGCATACGTTTTTCCCGGAAATGGAAAGGTCCCGCGATACGATCATCTCGTCCTCCGCGTCAAGCTCGTTTTTGGCAAAAAAATCCCCGAAAACCGCGGAATCGATACGGAAACTCGCTTCAACATGCGCTTTCTCCTGCCCGCTTCGTATAAGCTCCCGGTCGGCCCTCTCGCCTAAAAGAAGATTCATGGAATCAACCACAATCGATTTCCCCGCGCCTGTTTCGCCGGAAAGGACGTTGAGCCCCGCCTCAAATTCAATATTCAATTCGTCTATCAGGGCGATGTTTTTCACCGTCAGGCTTTGTATCATTGCGCGTCACTTTCTTTATCTGTTCAGCATCTTTGAAAACCGTTCCACAATCTCTTCCGCCGCCTGCTCGGAGGTCGCTGCAATAAAAATCGTATTGTCTCCCGCAAGCGTTCCAAGCACACCGTTGTAATGCATGCTGTCCACAACCTCCGCCGCCGCGTTTGCGCTCCCGGAAAGCGTTTTGATGACGACAAGGTTGACCGCACTCTCAATTGAAATGACGGTATCCCGGAAGATACGCATCAGGATATCCATGTCGTTTCCTTTATTTTTCTTATTATCTGCATATTTATACGCTCCCGATGAAGCCTGCACCTTAATGAGATGGAGCTCTTTAATATCCCTCGAAATGGTTGCCTGGGTCACCTTATAGCCGGCTTCATTCAAAAGGGCCACAAGTTCCTCCTGCGTTTCTACCTCGTTGTTCTCGATAATTTCTAAGATTTTATTTTGTCTTTTGGATTTCATGGCAAAACTCCTATTTCTTCGGGCCGCTCCACTGGGCGAGTTTATCTTTCAACTGCGGGAAAAACATATCGTTTGTGAACCGTAAAAATTTTGCTTTCATTTGCGAACGACGGATAATAACTTCGTCTTCGTCGCTTAAATACTGCAGCTCCTGCCCGTCGGCCGAAAAGGTTACATTTTTCTCTCCTTCATGCGGGCGCACCGTGATCGTGTCGCTGTACTTGGTCACGATGCTGCGCGCATACAGCGAATGCGGGCACATCGGCGTAACCAGTATGCAGCTTACATTGGGCGCAATAATCGGGCCGCCCGCCGAAAGCGAATATGCCGTTGACCCGGTGGGGGTCGCTACAATAAGCCCGTCTCCGTTATAAAGCTCCGCCAATGTTCCATTTACATAAAGGTCAAGCTGCACCATGCGCGTACGGTTGATTTTCGTGATAATAAAATCGTTGAGCGCAATAAACGGGCGGCCTTTCCCATTGATTTTCGCTTCAAGCAGCATACGCTCGTCAATTACATAATCTTTGCGTTTAATATGGTCAATCATCCGTTCCACATCGGGAAGGTTAATTTCGCTCATGAATCCGAGATGGCCAATATTGATTCCGATCATCGGCAAACCGAATGAAACATATTTACGGGCTGCACGCAGGATCGTACCGTCGCCCCCCAAAATAAAAAGCGCATCCGCTTCACCGGCGTCCGTATATTCGGAAAGCCCCATCAATCCGGCCGTTTCCGAATCGTAACAGATACTGCATCCCGCCGTCTCAAGCGCGCCGATTACCCTGCCCGTCGCTTCAAGGCCGGGGTCCTTATCTTTATTTGTATAAATACCGATTTTCAGCATATGCAGCCTCCGCTCCGATCGCTTTTACTGTTTCATTATACATAAAAATGCATAGATATACAAGCTAATTTAGTTCACTGTGCGCATCGGCCACAACCTGTTCAACGCTTGGAGAGTATTCAATAGGCTCTGTTGAAAAAAGAGCCAGATATTCGATATTCCCGTTGGGTCCCTTCACGGGCGAATAGGTAAGCCCATCCAGGAAGAATCCGCTGGAAAGCGCATTTTCTATCGTCCGGAGGATTACTTCCCGGTGGACCATTGCATCCCTTACAACCCCTTTTTTCCCGACGTGCTCCCGGCCTGCTTCAAATTGCGGTTTAATCAGGGTGACGATCCGGGCATTTTTTCCAATAACACGCGCAACCGCGGGAAAAATCAGCTTCAAGGAAATAAAGGATACGTCTACGCTTACAAAATCAACCGGGCGGTCCTGCATTTCCAGATACCGTGCATTCGTACGCTCCATAAGCTTTACGCGCCCATCATTTCTCAGGCGCCAGTCAAACTGGCCATAGCCGACGTCGACCGCATATACAAACTGCGCGCCGTTTTGCAGCATACAATCCGTAAAGCCCCCGGTTGACGCGCCGATATCCATACAAATCCTGTTTTCCAGATTTAGATTAAATTCCTTGATCGCTTTTTCGAGCTTCAAACCACCCCTGCTGACGTACGGGCAGGCATGTCCTTCCACTTCAACCGCAGCATCCTCTTCAAATTGTTCGGACGGGCTTTTGACTGCCTTTCCATTCGCTTTTACCTGTCCGGCGATAATCAGCGTCTTGGCCTTTTCCCGGCTCTGCGCAAGGCCTTTTTCGGCAATCAGTACGTCAATTCTCTTTTTCATTCTTCCTGCCTCCGCTGAAAAAGTTTACTACCGTGCCAATGGAAAGGACAATATCCTTGTTTTTTTTGAGCGCTATTGTTTTCCCCCATGCTTTTCCCGCAACCGTTGCCGCCGCAATCAATGCCGAAATTGCAATCGACACGACAAGGTCCGGAAAAGGAAAATCAAACACCAGGGCCTTTAATGTGATTGCCGCTCCTGCAGCGCCGCTTACAATCCCGCAAATGTCGCCAATTACATCATTGCAGAAATTGGAAACCACATCTGCATTCTTGAGCATTTTAAGCGCATAATGCGCTTTCGTATTCTTTTTAGCGGACATCGCAATAAACGGGGCCTGGTCGCAGCTGGCGAACGCAACGCCAACAATATCGAACAGCACGCCAATCGTAATCAGGGCTGCCAGAATTCCCACGGACGCCCAAAGCGAGAGATTGGAAATAAAATATTCCGCAGCCACCGAAACGCCTGCGGAAATAAAGAGCGTAATAAAAAATATCTTAATCGTCCAGTGCTTGATTACTTTCATCGAATCCTCACCATCAGCCGAATATTTTCGGCCGATATTAAAAAAATTGGTGGTGACAATAAGAGTAGACCTTGCAGTATATGGTCCGGTAGGATTTCCCCGAAGGCTACTCCCCGTCGCCGAAAGGAGCGGTTTCCCTTGAAAGCCTCCGGTGCGGTGTTACCACACGCACGACCGGATTGCCTGTTCAAACCACACTATAATCCCCTTATTGCCTGAAATACAGTCTAGGAGCTTTCCTCAACAGCACAAATCCAATTCCTAGTCTCTTTTGCCAGCATGGTTTTTTACAGTCGTGCTCGCCACCGCCCGTACGCTGCAGATGACTCGCAAATTATCCCGCATTTCCACCATGCCAACTCAAGGCAGGCTACTCTGTACACAGCTTAATACCGCATAGCAGGTTTTTCCCTGTCCAGTAATGGCACGCCACCACCGCAACAGGTCTCCGCGAAAGCTGGGTCAACGCCCATATGCCCTTATGGATCGCCCTTCTTTCTTAACTCCCAGCATCAGCTCCCGACGGGGCGTCAGCAGCCAACACCAGAAACTTCATCGATGTGCCCTATAACGGATTTTTAGGCCCGTCTTCGGAATCGGCAGTACCGACTAGAATACTGCACCACCAAAACTTATCATACGTTTCCCGCGTCTGCGGTAAACATAATTATTCCTTTTCTTTCCCCTCGGCTGCGGGCTCTTCCGCCGCAACCTCATCCTTATATTTACCGAGGCCATAGGTTTTCAGCACCTGCTGCTTAACCTCTTCCATGACCTCCGGGTTTGCCATGAGATACTGGCGCGCATTGTCCCTCCCCTGGCCGATATGCTCGCCCTGGTACGAGAACCACGCCCCGGATTTGACAATCAGACCAAGCTGCGTCCCGAGGTTCAAAACGCTGGCCGGCTCGCTGATTCCTTCTCCATAATAAATCTCAAATTCCGCCGTTTTGAAAGGCGGCGCCACTTTGTTTTTTACAACCTTAATACGCGTCCGGTTTCCGATCATCTGGTCCCCGACCTTAATGGTTTCAATGCGGCGCACGTCAAGGCGCACGGAAGCGTAGAACTTAAGCGCCTTGCCGCCCGTCGTCGTCTCCGGGCTTCCAAACATCACGCCGATTTTCTCGCGCAGCTGGTTGATGAAAACAACAACCGTGTTGGTTTTATTGATCGCCCCGGCAAGCTTACGCAGGGCCTGCGACATAAGCCGTGCCTGCACGCCTACCGACGAATCACCCATCAGTCCTTCAATCTCCGATTTAGGCACCAGTGCCGCGACCGAGTCTATGACCACAATATCGATCGCGCCGCTGCGGGTCAGCATATCTGCAATCTCAAGCGCTTCCTCGCCCGTGCTGGGCTGCGAAACGTAAAGATTGTCAATATCAACCCCAAGATTTTTTGCATAAACCGGGTCAAGCGCGTGCTCTGCATCAATAAAAGCCGCCGCGCCGCCCATCTTCTGCGCTTCTGCAATCATGTGCAACGCTACGGTTGTTTTACCGGAGGACTCGGGACCGTACACCTCGATGATCCTTCCGCGCGGCACGCCGCCGATTCCAAGGGCGACATCCAGTTCCAGACACCCCGTTGGAATTGCTTCAATATTCATATTTTTTGCCGCGTCGCCCAATTTCATGACCGCGCCCTTCCCAAACTGTTTTTCGATTTGCGCGAGGGCCGCGTCTAAAGCTTTTCCCTTATTATCCATATTTTTTCCTTTCCAATATCAATCAATCTGCAAATACACTGCGGTTCTTCACAAAATACTCGATACACGAGTAGACCGACAAAGCCACGCTTACCCAAATCAGGATCGTGCCGATCGAAACAGGTACAAACATAAACGGCCAATCGTTAAGCATCAATAATATAATTGCAATGAACTGTACCACCGTTTTAAGCTTTCCGGACTTATCCGCCGCAATCACAACGCCCTTTGACGCCGCCACGGAACGCATTCCGCCTATGAGGAGTTCCCTTGCCTCGAGGATCAGCACCGCAATAAAACCAACCTTGCCCCAATCCATAAGGAGCAACAGCGCCGCGAGCACCAAAAGCTTATCGGCTATCGGGTCCCATAGCTTTCCAAAATTGGAAACCTGGTTATTTTTCCGGGCAAGATATCCGTCGAGCCAGTCGGTAACCGCCGCCACTATAAATATTATAGCAGCCCAGATATTCCAATGAGGTAAACCTGTGAAATAAAACAGCACAAAAAATGGAATTAATATGATTCGAATGATTGTCAGTATGTTCGGTGCGTTCCACTTCATTTTAGCAGTTCTCCCATGCAATCATAGCTGTAAGCCATCTTTATTTTTACGGGATAATATTTTCCCGCTTCCAGCGTCTCCTGCGTTTTCACAAAAATCTTCCCGTCCACATCCGGCGCTTCCGCATAAGACCTTCCGTAATAGAGCCCGGAATGCTCGTCGTATCCTTCGATCAAAACCTCATAGGTTTTATCCACACGCGCCTGGTTCCTGTCGAGTGAAATCGAGGATTGCGTATTCAGCACGGAATCACGCCGGAATTCCTTCTCCTCCTCATCGATCTGCCCGTCCATTTCCGCCGCAGGCGTTCCTTCCTCCTGCGAATAAGTGAACACGCCCAGACGGTCAAACTGGTATTTCTTCAGGTCCTGGTACAGGTGGATTACATTTTCCCGCTTTTCGCCCGGAAACCCTACGATCACTGTAGAACGTATGATAAAATCTTCCGAAGCAGCGCGTATCTTCTGCAAAATTTCATCCGTCATTTTCCACGTATTGCGGCGATGCATCCTTTTCAGGATTTCATCGTCCGTATGCTGGATCGGGATATCAAGGTATTTTACGATATTGTCATGCTTACACATTACGCTGAGCAGTTCATCCGTGATTCCATTTGGATAACTGTAAAGCACGCGCAGCCATTTCACTCCCGGAATCCCGGCGGCCCGATCCATCAGCCCCGCAAGGTTAATTCCTTCGTCCAGGTCTTTTCCATATGCGGTGGTATCCTGTGCAATCAAAATAATTTCGCTGTAGCCGTCCCGCGCAAGCGAGGCGATTTCTTCGAGGATATGCTCCGGTTTCCTGCTCTGATATTTTCCCCGGATGGACGGAATAACGCAATAGCTGCAGCAGTTGTCGCACCCCTCCGCAATTTTCACATAGGCCGTCGGGGGAACGGTGGTCAGTACGCGCTGCGAAAAATTTTCATCGATTGTACGGTCGGGATAACTGTCAAACCCGCTTCCTTCCACAACCGCATCGACCGCCTGGCGTATTTCTTTATATGCCGCCGTTCCAAGAAACGCATCCACGCGCGGAACCACTTGCTTTAACTCCTCATGAAGGCGTTCGGGCAGGCAGCCCGTAACAACAATCCCCTTAAGCTTGCCAAATTTTTTCTGCTGCTCGGCTTCAAGGATTGTGTTAATGGATTCTTCCTTGGCATCGTTAATGAAAGCGCAGGTATTGATAAGCATGATATCCGCATCCTGCATATCCTGCACAAACTCATATTCGCCTTGCAGCTGGGCGAGCATTTCTTCCGTGTCAATCCTGTTCTTCACGCATCCGAGCGAGATAACGCCAATCTTCACAGTCATTTTATCATTCCTCTTCCTGTGGGTTCATGATCTTTTGGAGTTCCTCTTTGGTAACGAGCACCTGCCGTCCCTTGCTTCCATCCATCGGTGAAATATAGCCATGCTCTTCAAGCTGGTCGATCAGCCGGGCGGCGCGGGCATACCCGATACGAAGACGGCGCTGCAGCATGGAGGTAGACGCCTGATCGTATTCTACAATCGTTTCCAGCGCACGGACAAAAAGCTCGTCCGTCTCTGCCTGTCCGGCAATGGGGCTCGCGCTGTCTTTGGAAATTCCGTCGATTACCTTGGAGTCATAGTCGGCGGCAAGCCGTTCCTTCAGGAACTTTGCAACAGCCTCCACTTCCCGGTCTGAAATAAAACAGCCCTGGAGGCGCACCGGCTTAGGCGCTCCTGACGGATAAAACAGCATATCGCCCTGCCCAAGCAGTTTTTCCGCGCCCGCCATATCGAGGATCGTCCGGGAGTCTACCTGGGAAGATACGGCAAACGCAACCCTGGATGGAATATTGGCCTTGATTATGCCGGTGATGACGTCCACAGAAGGGCGCTGCGTTGCAATCACAAGATGTATGCCGCTTGCACGCCCGAGTTGGGCAATCCGGCAGATTGCGTCTTCCACTTCCCCAGGGGCAACCATCATCAGGTCCGCAAGCTCGTCAATAATAACGAGGATATGTGGCAGCGTCTCCCCTTCTTCCTCCGCCTGCATCAATTCGTTATACTTTTTAAGGTCCTTGGCGCCCTTAGCCGCAAACATACGGTAACGCATCGTCATTTCGTTAACCGCCCAATTGATTGCAGACGCCGCTTTCTTCGGGTCCGTAACCACCGGGATCAGCAAATGCGGAATATCGTTAAATACATTCAGTTCCACAACCTTCGGGTCAATCATAATCATTTTGACCTCTTCCGGAGAAGCATGGTACAAAATGCTCACGATCAGCGAATTGATACATACGCTCTTGCCCGAGCCTGTCGCGCCTGCAATCAGCATATGCGGCATTTTGGCAATATCCGCATAAACATTTGCCCCGGCAATATCCTTCCCGAGCGCAAACGCAATCGGGCTCTTGATTTCCTTGAATTCTTCACTTCCCACAAGCTCGCGCAGGCCGACGGAGCTCGTTTCCAGATTCGGTATTTCAATTCCCACCACCGGTTTTCCAGGGACAGGCGCCTCAATACGCACGTCGCGCGCCGCCAGATTCATTGCGATATCGTCGGCAAGGTTGACAATTTTGCTGACCTTCACACCGGGCGCCGGCTGCACCTCATAACGCGTGACAACCGGGCCCCGGCTGACGCCCGTTACCTTTGCGCTCACATTGAAGCTTGCGAGCGTATTTTCCAGTATTTCCACATTTTTCTTCAAATCCGCCGAAGAGGTCCTTGCGCTTTTTGCAGGCATCGTAAGGAGGTTAAGCGGCGGCTTGATATATTTTTTGGCGGGAGCAATGCTTCCCTGCACCCCACTGACGGGAGCAAATTCCGCTGTTTGCTGCGGCACCTCTGTCTGCGCGGGCACCTTCGGTTGCTCGGACGTTACCTGGGAAACGCCGATTTTCCGCCTGCCCCTTGGTTCCGGCTGTATTTCGTCGTCAAACTCAATATCCGTATCGGAAAACACCTTGCGGTATTCCTCCGGATCATAATCCGTAAATTCTTCCGGGATTTCTTCCGCCGAATAGATTTCATCCGTAGGCTCCGGCTCCTCTACGTGCATATTAAATTCGTTTTCTTCCTCCTGGCGGATATGGGCCGCTTCTTCCTGCCGGGCACGCAACTCCTCTTCCCGTTCAAGATCGAGGCTTTCAATATACAGGCGCTTTTTTTCGCGCCGCTGCTCCGCACGCGTACGGTATTCGTCATACGTAGTTTTGACCGCGGTGCCGATCTCTTTGCTTACCTTCTTGACAGAAAGATTGGTGAGCGCGATGATGCATACCGCGATTCCCGTAATAAATACAATGCAACTCCCCACCATTCCAAGGAAACGGTAGGACCAGTAGGTAAGCAGCGATCCCAGCACGCCGCCGCCCGCATGATTGGCCGCGCCAAAATCATAGGAGGTCGTTACAAAGCCGCCGTAACTGCCGCCTTCCGTATAAATATCGCCGATGAAAATCAAATGTGCGAGGGAAAAAACAAAGAATACGGCCAACGCCAGCAAAATAAGTTTTCCGGCATTCGGCGCCTTTTTCCGGGCCGCAATGAACAAAACGCCGATAATGCCGAGGATAATAGGCACCACATAGCCGATTGCCCCGCATATACCAAAATTGGCGCTCGCAATAAAGTTGCCGAAGACGCTGTCAATATTCATATAAATTGTGATTGCAACAAAAACAGCCAGTCCTATAATGATAATGCCGGCGATCTCGTTTTTCTTGTTGGTATTCTTTCTTTTCCGTTTCTTGCGAGCTGCCATGAAAACCCCTTCAAAACACAGATAACAATCTTATTTATTATAGCATCAAACGAGCCGCATTTCAATTGTCTTGCCCGTGGAAAGTTTGAGTGCGTTTAACCGCCAATACGGAAAGAACAGATATGGAAAATGTCTTCCATACCTGTTCTTCGGTTCAAGCCATGCTCGATCAGAAAACGACTTTGCGCAGCGTTTCCTCATCCGGAACACGGCCCACGCACGTTACCGTCAGTTTTTCAAAATCAAGGCAGGCGTCAATCACTTCCTGCAGGTCCTGATAGCGCACGTCTTTCATAAAGCGAAGCACTTCTTCATCCGAATAAACATTTCCCGTGAGAATCATCGATTTTCCAATCGCGCTCATCTTGGAAGACGTGCTTTCAAGGGACAGGATCAGGTTTCCCTTAGACTGCTCCCGGCTCTGTATGAATTCTTCTTCCGTAATACCTTTTTCCTTGACAGCCTTAAGCTCTTTCAGTATCATTTCCGCAACCTTAAGCGTATTATCCGCCATCGTTCCCGCGTATACCCCGTACATGCCCGAGCTTGCATAAAGCGCAGGATAGGTAAAGACAGAATACGCCATTCCCATTTCCTCCCGTATTTTCTGGAAAAGGCGGGAGCTCATCGAGCCTCCAATTACATTATTCACAATATTAAGGGCATATTTGCGCTTATCGTCGAGCCGTATTCCGGGCATTCCCATACACAGGTGGACCTGCTCAATGTCCCGCCCGGTTACCTGGAACCCGTCCTTTTGGGGCACAAAACCGGTGCAGTCCGCAAAGGCGGGCTTGCGCAGCGGATTTTGATTGATGTTCTGCAGCAGCCGATTCAGGCAATCCCGAAGTTCCTGCTCGTCGAAATTCCCCGCCACGGCTACAACAATGTTAGACGCCGTATAATAGCGCTTCATGTAATCCACAAGGTCCCCGCGCCCGAACCGCCGGATATTATCCGCCGGGCCAAGAATTGTTTTTTCAAGGGATGAGCCGTTGAAATAAGTGCTCGATATAAGGTCCATCGCAAGGTCTTCCGGGTTATCGTTGCTCATGGCAATTTCTTCCAGCACAACATTACGTTCCTTATCGAGTTCTTCCGTCTGCAGGGTCGCCCTGCAAAAAAGGTCGGTCAATATTTCGAGGCCGTCCGCCAGTTTTTCGTCGATTACCTTGATATAATAGCACGTGCATTCCTTGGAGGTGAACGCATTGATCTGTCCGCCGATATTATCGACATCCACGGCAATCTGTTTGGCGGTACGCTTTTCCGTTCCCTTAAACAGCATATGCTCAATCAAATGGGAAATTCCGTTTTCTTCAGGAGTTTCCGTTACAGAGCCTGCACCTACCCAGATGCCCGCAGTTACGGAATGGAAATTCGGAAGCTTTTCAGCAATCAGCCGCGCTCCGCATTCCAGTTTTTCATTGATAAATGTTCCATCCATAGCAAAAATCCTTTCATGATGGAAAAAAGCCGACACAGGAAACATACAGCCACCGCCGTTCCCCATCAGTCGGCTTTTTTATATTCGTTTTAGTTTAATTCTTCCGGTTTAACGCCTTTATGTGTCAGGTTGATCCTGCCCTGCTTATCGATCTCGATAACCTTGACGAGCAACGTATCGCCGATGTTGCACACATCCTCGACCTTTTTCACATATTCGTTGGAAAGGTTGGAGATGCGGCACATCCCCTCCTTACCCGGGGCAAGCTCCACAAACGCGCCAAAGTTCATGATACGCGTTACTTTTCCGTTGAACACTTCGCCGACTTTCACGTCTTTTACGATTGTTTCAATAATCTTGCGCGCCTGTGCCGCCGCCTCGTCGTCGGGGGTCAGGATCGCGACGCGTCCATCGTCTTCAATGTCAATCTTCACGCCGGTGTCGTCAATAATCTTGTTGATTACCTTGCCGCCCGAACCGATCACTTCACGAATTTTATCCGGATCAATCGTAAACTGGACAATCTTCGGCGCATAAGGCGAAAGATGCTCGCGCGGAACCGAAATAACCTCGTTCATCTTGTCGAGGATAAAAAGTCTTCCGCGCAGGGCCTGCGCAAGCGCGCGTTCGAGGATTTCCTTGTCAATTCCCTTGATCTTAATATCCATCTGGATCGCCGTAATTCCGTCTTTCGTACCCGCGACCTTGAAGTCCATATCGCCCATGAAGTCTTCCAGGCCCTGAATGTCCGTCAGTACGACTACTTTTCCTGTCTCAGGGTCTTTAATCAGGCCCATTGCGCAACCGGCAACCGGCTTTTTCATCGGTACGCCTGCATCCATAAGCGCAAGCGAGCTTGCACATACGCTTGCCTGCGAGGTTGAGCCGTTCGAGCTGATTACTTCGGAAACCGCACGGATTGCATACGGGAACTCTTCCTCGGAAGGAAGCATCGGTTCAATCGCGCGTTCCGCGAGCGCGCCGTGCCCGATTTCGCGGCGGGACGCACTGCGCATCATCTTGGCCTCGCCCGTAGAGAACGGAGGCATGTTATAGTGATGCATATAGCGCTTGAAATCTTCATCGGTAATTCCGTCAAGGTTCTGTCCTTCACGCAGGCCGCCCAGCGTCACGATATTCATTGCCTGCGTCAGTCCGCGGGTGAATACCGCACTGCCGTGCGTGCGTTTGAAGAGCCCTGTCTCACACCAGATCGGGCGGATATCCTCGCAGCCGCGCCCATCCGGACGGATACCGTCGTTCATGATTTTTCCGCGCAGCACTTCCTTGGTCATGGCGTAGAGCACATCGCCGATGTCACCCGCGCTGTCCGGAAACTGTTCCGCAAAATGCTCGACTGTTTCCTGCTTCACCTGGTCCTGGCGCGCTTCGCGTTCGTCACGCTCAAAGGTGTCGAGGCTCCACACAACCTTTTCAGCTGCAAATTCGCGAACAGCCGCTTCGATTTCCGCCGAAGGCTTATGAATCTCCACTTCCTGCTCGGGCTTGCCGATCTCGTCTTTAATGTTCTGGATAAACGCACAAATGCGTTTGATTTCCTCATGGGCGAAAAGAATCGCGTCGAGCATTTCCGCTTCCGTTACTTCCTTTGCACCGGCTTCCACCATCATCACGGCATCCTTTGTACCGGAAACCGTGAGGTTAAGCCTGCTCTTCTCACGCTGTTCGCAGTTCGGGTTGATGATGTATTCGCCGTCCACCATACCGACTGCAACGGAACCTGTCGGCCCCGCAAACGGCAATCCCGAAATGGAAAGCGCAGCGGAAGAACCGATCATTGCCAGGACTTCCGGCGGATTGTCGAGGTCAACGGACATCACCGTCGCCACAACCTGGACGTCTTTGTAATATCCCTTCGGGAACAGCGGACGAATCGGGCGGTCAATCAGGCGCGCCGCCAGGATTGCCGAGGTCGCCGGCCGCCCTTCGCGTTTAATAAAGCCACCCGGTATTTTACCGGCGGCATACATTTTTTCTTCATACTCAACGCTGAGCGGGAAAAAGTCAATTCCTTCCCGTTCCGTTTTTGAGCCCGTCGCATTTACCATAACGGCCGTATCCCCGCATCTTACGATGACGGAACCGCCCGCCTGGAAAGCATATTTGCCGCTCTCGATCGAAAGAGTACGGCCTCCTAGTTCCATTTCATACATGTGATCCTGCATAGTTTCCTCCTATGTTCTTTCTTTATATTCCCTCATTGGTAACAAATTGATAAAACCGGAACACCACATGGGTGTCTTCCACCCGACGATGTTCCGGCAGTCAGCATGCAAAAAGAGCGAGACAAGCCCGCTCCTTACCGCTTATTTTCTTAAATTCAGGCTGCTGATCAGGCTTCTGTAACGCTCGATATCTTTTTCTTTCAGATAGTTGAGCAAGCCGCGCCTTTTACCAACCATTTTCAAAAGTCCGCGCCGCGAATGCGCGTCTTTCTTGAATTGTTTCAGATGCTCGTTTAAGTGATTGATCCGGTATGTAAGAAGAGCGATCTGCACTTCCGGCGAACCGGTATCCCCTTCCTTCTGGGCATACTTTTGAATAATTTCCGTCTTTACTGCTTTGTCCATTTCTTACCTCCATTTTTTTAAGAACTCGTGATGCTACGGTGACGTCGGAGTTGTCGTACATCGGAGCATCCGATAATCAATATGTAATATAGTTTACCACAGGATATACTCTTTGTAAACCTCTAAATCCCGCAGCATTTCCTGCGCCAAATGCGCATCCTGCGCAATTTGCTTCTGCAGTGCGGCAACATTTGGGAAGGGACGTTCGCCGCGGAGGAACGACACAAAATTAACGCGCATCCGTTCGTTATAAACATCGCCGGAGAAATTAAAAATAAAGGTTTCAACGTTGGGAACCCCCGCATCTGAAACAGTGGGCTTTACCCCGACATTTGTCACAGCCGGATAGCACTTCCCGTCGATCTGGACAATCGTCGCATAGACCCCGTATCTCGGCAAAAGCTTGTCGGTAGAAATGTTTGCCGTCGGGAAACCGATAGACGAACCCAGGTGCCTTCCTTTTTCAATTTTACCGTCAATGAAATAAAACCGCCTGAGCAGCGAAGCAGTCCGTTCCATTTCCCCATGTTCGATATATCCGCGGATCAACGTGCTGCTTACCTTTTCAGCCCCGCTTTTTATTGCAGGCACAACATATACCGTATAGCCAAAACGCCCGGCCTGTTCCTGCAAATAACCTGCGGTTCCTTCCGCATTCCTGCCAAACCGGAAATCAAAGCCGACGGTAATATGCTTTGCGCACATATCCTTCACAATGCGCTGGAGGAACGCCTCTTTCGTCAGCTGTGAAAATTCCTTGGTAAAGGGCTGCTCGTAAAGCATATCCACATTCATGGAAGCAAAAATAGAGACCTTCTCCCCGGCCGTATAAATATTCTTGTAAGCCGCATGGTTCGGCTTCGTATCGAACGTATACACAAGGGATTTCAGGCCCGCCTGGCATTCAATATCATGAATCAGCGTTGTATGTCCTGCATGTATACCGTCAAACAGGCCGATTGCAACGGCCGTCCCCTCATGCAGCGGTAAATCGTTTTGTGTCAGCAGCTTCACCTGCGAGGCTCCCCCAATTCTTTCAGCATGGATACAATTTTGAGCGTATCCCCTTCTTTTTTCCCAATCCCAATTAATTCATTGCCGCAATAGACGACATAATTCACGTCCGCCTGGACCTTTAACCTGGCCTTCGCAAGGTCGACCGGCGTTCCCGTAGTAAGGAACCGGTACAAATACGGATCGCAGCGGAGCGTTTCCAAAAAAGAAAGCGCCTGCTCCATTGGCTGCACCGCTTTTTCCGCATCCCCGTCCCGCATCAGCATTTCAATTTCGGGCAGCGTGTACGCGTCTTCTATCCGTATCCCGCAGGTTTCGGTTCTCATAAGGAAAGAAGTGTGTGCATAGCAAGAGAGCGCTTTCCCCACATCGGTACATAAGGTGCGGATATAAGTGCCTTTTGAACAGCGAATCCGCAAAAGAAAACGGTTTCGTTCCCCACCGAGCAGTTCAAGCTCATGCACATATACCTCGCGCGGCGGCTTCTCCACTGTAATGCCCTTGCGCGCAAGCTGATAGAGTTTCCTGCCTTCATGCTTCACCGCCGAATACATAGGCGGCTTTTGCCAAAGCCTTCCGGTAAAATCCGGCAGCACGGAAGCCAAAGCTTCCCTTGTAATATCGCATTCACAGGTATGGACCACATTTCCATAGCTGTCCTGCGTATCTGTCTCTGCCCCGAAGGCAATTTCCGCGATATACTCCTTATCTCCGCGCATAATATAATCCGCGATTTTAGTTGCCCGTCCAATACAAACAGGCAACACACCGGCAGCGCCCGGATCAAGCGTTCCCGTATGCCCCACTTTCTTTTGCGCGAGAATCCTGCGCACATGGGAAACCACATCGCTTGACGTCATCGCCGGAGGTTTGAGTATATTTAAAACACCGTTCACTTCAGATAATTCCTCGCTGCCTTTATCAGTGTTTCCGTCACATTGTAAATATTACCCTTAATCATACATCCTGCCGCTTTCACATGCCCGCCGCCGCCAAATTGGGCCGCCAGCTCTCCGACATCGGCATAGGCATTCGCCCGAAGGCTGATTTTATAGGTATCCCTGCTCATTTCGCGGATAAACGCGGCAATTTCCACTCCCTCGATCTCCCGCGCATAATCGATCAGGATTTCCGTATCCGATAAATCGGCGCCGCTTTCTTCGATATCATTCAGCGTAATAATCGAGATTGCGAGCATCCCGTTTTCATAAAGCCGGATTTTATCGATAAAACGCGCAATCAGCTTTGTTGCCCCAAGGGAACGCCGGTTAAAAATCTGCTCCGCCATTTCGGACAAGGGCAAGCCTTCCGCAACCAAACGGGAAAACAGTTCAAGGGTTGTTTTCTTTGTGTTGGAATATGTAAAATTCCCCGTATCCGTGGCAATCGCCATGTATACAGCCATCCGCACCGTCTCATCCGCTTGCGCGCCCAGCGTTTCCCCAAGCTGCCAGATAATCTCCCCGGTTGCCGGAAAATCCGCCACGTAATTGACCTGTGCATAGTTGGTGTTGGAAATATGGTGGTCTATATTGCAATTGGGTAACTGCCGAAACAATTCCTGGGCGTCCGAAAGGCGCTTTACCGTTGCGCAGTCGACCGCAACCGCCGCGTCATAAGCGGCCGCGGATACGTCTGTAAGCAGCCTGTATAAATGCTCAAAACGCCCAAAGCGGTATTTTGCCGGCGGCTCGCATAATAAAATAACCTCGGCCGATTTGCCAAGATTATTTAAGGTCTGCGCAAGCGCATAAGCGCTTCCGAGCGCGTCCCCATCCGGATTCAGGTGGGTAAGCACGGCAAATTTATTATGTTTTCCCAAAAACGCAGCGACATCCTTCATTTCGATTCCTTACTGTTTACATCGTCAATCAGCTTCGAAATTTTGATGCTGTATTCGATTGAATCATCCAATACAAAAGAAAGCTCCGGCACGCGCCTTAAATCAACCGCCCTCGCTAGCTTCGCGCGGATAAACGAAGCGCCGTGCGTGAGTGCGTCGATGGAAGCATGCTTTTCCTTATCCGTGCCATATACACTGATATATGCTTTCCCGAATTTCAAATCAGGCGTTATTTCAACCTTCGTTACGGTTGTCATTGCAGACAGCCGGTCATCCTTTACATCGTTCCTGATGATCTCTGAAAGGGCGCGTTTCACCTCTTCGTCGATCCTGTTTAAGCGGTTTGTAGCCATAACTGGTACTCCTTACCGGGCAATTTCATGCATTTCGAAACACTCAACGACGTCGCCTTCCTTGATGTCGTCAAAACGTTCGAGGGAAAGCCCGCATTCATACCCCTGGGCAACTTCCTTGGCATCGTCCTTAAAGCGTTTCAGCGAGCTAAGCGCTCCTTCATAAATAACCACATTATCACGCAGCAAACGCGCCTGTGCATTGCGGCGGATCATGCCGTCTGTCACATAGCAGCCTGCAATCGTACCCACAGCCGAAACCTTGAAGGTCTGGCGTACCTCCGCATGGCCGATCACGAGTTCTTCAAATTCAGGCTCAAGCATGCCCTTCATGGCGGCGGTAATATCCTCAATCGCTTTATAGATAATGCGATATAACCTGATATCGACTTTCTCGCGTTCCGCGGCCGCCTGCGCCATATTATCCGGGCGCACGTTGAACCCGATGATAATCGCGTTTGCGGCGGAAGCGAGCATAACGTCCGTTTCCGTAATCGCGCCTACCCCGCAGTGGATCGCACGCACACGCACTTCTTCATTGGAAAGCTTCTCGAGCGACTGCCGGACCGCTTCCACAGAGCCCTGCACATCCGCTTTGATTACAATATTGAGGTCCTTGATCTGTCCTTCCGCAATCTGGCTGAACAGGTCGTCAAGGGAAACCTTGGACATTTTCTTAAGCATTTCCGCTTTCTGCCTGTCTTTTCTTTCCTCAGCAACCTGCTTGGAAAGCTTATCCGCAGGCGCCGCGTGCAGGATATCTCCCGCAACCGGGACCTCGGAGAAGCCAATCACCTCCACCGGCTGGGACGGAAGCGCTTCGTTTACGGTTTGGCCGAGATCGTCGACCATAGCGCGTACACGGCCATAAGCGGTTCCCGCGATGATCGTATCGCCCGTCCGCAGCGTGCCCGTTTCCACCAGGACGGTTGCAACCGGCCCGCGGCCCTTATCAAGCTGTGCCTCAACAATGGTTCCCTTCGCGAGGCGGTCGGGGTTTGCCTTAAGCTCCTGTACCTCTGCTACAAGCAGGATCATCTCCAAAAGCTTATCGCTTCCCTCGCCCGTTTTTGCGGATACGGGAACGACAATCGTCTCGCCGCCCCATTCCTCGGGCAGGAGGTCGTGCTCTGTAAGCTCCTGCATGATTTTTTGAACGTTCGCATTCGGGCGGTCAATCTTGTTCACCGCCACAATAATCGGGACATTCGCTGATTTCGCATGGTTGATCGCTTCCACGGTCTGGGGCATAATCCCGTCGTCGGCCGCGACTACAATAATCGCAATATCCGTTACCTGCGCCCCGCGCGCGCGCATTGCAGTAAATGCCTCATGGCCGGGCGTATCGATAAACGTGATCTTCTCGCCGTTCAGCTCCACCTGGTAAGCGCCGATGTGCTGCGTGATGCCGCCGGCCTCGCCTTCCGTAACCTTGGACTGTCTGATTTTATCGAGCAGGGATGTTTTACCGTGGTCGACGTGTCCCATTATGGTGACGATCGGCGGGCGCTTCTGCATTTGCTCTTCCGTATCCGGCGCTTCCTCAATCAGGATATCCTCCGCCGTTTTTTCTATTTTCTGTTCGAGCTCAATTCCGAACTCGCCCGCAACAAGCGTTGCCGTATCGAAATCGATCTGCGAATTGATGGTAGACATCATTCCAAGAAGCAACAGCTTCTTAAGAATTTCAGAAACAGGTTTGCCAATCTTTTCCGAAAACAGTTTTACGGAAATGGTCTCTTCCGTGATTACCGCTTTTTCAATCTTGATGGGCTCGATTACCGTCTTGGGCTGTTGCTGCTGCTTTTTATGGCGCTTTCTCGACCCTTTCGGGAAATCATCGTCGTCAATATTAAAGACGCGCTCCTTAATTTTAGGACGCTTCATGCGCTCTTCTTCAAGCTGCTTTTTCGTCTTCTTTCCATGATCGAAGCCGCCCGGCTTCGCATTTGTATTTGCGAATTTTTTTGCGGGCTTGGCGTCGCTGCGTTCTTGTTTCTTCGGCGCTTCTTTGACTCCCGGCTTCTGGGGTGCTTGCTTTTGCTGAGGCGCTGCCGTTTTTTCTTTCGCTTCCGGGCGGACCTGCGGGCGCGGCGGACGTGCTTCCCGCGCGGCGGGTGCTTCCTGTTTCTTTTCCGGAATTTCTTTTGCCGTCGCTTGCGGCTTT
Organism: Christensenella intestinihominis; assembly: GCF_001678845.1. GTDB lineage: Bacteria > Bacillota > Clostridia > Christensenellales > Christensenellaceae > Christensenella > Christensenella intestinihominis. Next base: position 87,765 of record NZ_MAIQ01000001.1, on the reverse strand, counting down.
ATTTCCACCGCTTCCTGCGCCTTCGTTTCTTCTTTTACGGCTTCCGCCGCTGCGTTTTCCGGAACCGGTTTCTCTTCGGCGGCCTTTGCCTCCTGCTCGGCAAGCCGCTTCGCCTCCTCGGCGCGCTGCTGCTCTTCCTTTTCAGCACGCGCTTTCTCATTCTTGATTTTTTCAATGTCAAGAATCTTGGATTCAATGGCTTTTATATCACGGATTTGGCCGTCCGCCTCCGTCTGCATTTCCAAAATTCGGTTAAAAATATTCTGCGCATTTGCGAGAAGCGATTTGTTTGTTTCTAAAATTCTAATCTTGCTCAATAGTTTCACCCCCGGAAATAGCGTTATATTTGTCCCATGCGCTTTGTGCAAACTGCGGACACACTATTCCTATGACTTTATTGTTTGGTTTATGGAGACTCTGCCCGAGCGCCCCGCTTTCATCAAGAATGATGATTCTTACGTGGTAATAAGCGCAGGCGTCCCCTATCTCTTTCTTCGTATTTTCAGAAGCGCCGCCGTCCACGATGACGAGCTTCGCTTTCCTTTTTTTTATTGCCTGGTCCACGCCCTGCGCGCCATAAACAAGCTTTCCGGCACGGGCTGCAAGTCCGATAAATTTCAGGAACTTCTCATTTTCCATGGCCGTGTGCAATCCCCATGAGCGTTTCATAGACGGCATCATCCATCTCGCAGCGCATTACCTTTGGAAAAATCTTTCTTGCCTTTTCGATACACGCCCCGTCCTTGCATACGTAAGTACCGCGTCCCGGCGCCTTGCCGGTTTCATCTACGGAAAGGACTCCTTCCTTTGTCCGTACGATCCGTATCAGTTCCTGCTTGGGCTTTCCCGAACGGCAGGCTATGCACATCCTCACGGGCTGCTTCTTATTCAGGGCGGTCATATTTTAGTTTTCTTCCTCCGTGCCGGGTTCGTCTTCCCCAAGCTGGTCGAGGATCATATCCTCCTCTGCTTCTTCCACCGCTTCTTCTTCATTTATCTGATCGATTGCATCGAAATCGTTCGCAATGGAATCAAAGCTGGTATCCGCATTCGCAAATGCTTCGCCAAAGACTTCCTGCTCCGTCTGGGACTGGCTCTTGATATCGATCTTCCAGCCGGTCAGCTTTGCGGCAAGACGTGCATTCTGCCCTTCTTTTCCGATTGCAAGCGAAAGCTGGTAATCCGGAACAATAACTTTCGCCGCCTTTTCATCCTCATTGATCTGAACCATAACAACCTTTGCAGGCCGCAGGGCATTTGCAATAAATTCAATCGGGTCCGAACTCCACGGAACCACATCTATTTTCTCGCCGCCAAGTTCCTCCACGACCTTCTCAATACGCGTTCCCTTGTGCCCGACGCACGCGCCTACCGGATCGACATCTTTTTCATCGCTCCACACGGCAATTTTGGTGCGCCCGCCCGCTTCGCGTGCAATGCTCTTGATCTGTACGACATTCTGGCGGATTTCCGGCACTTCAATTTCAAACAAACGCTTGATAAGCGCGGGGTGTGTACGGGATACGATGATCTGCGGTCCCTTATTCGTCTTTTTTACCTCAAGGACATAAACCTTCAGCCTGTCGTTGATGTTATATTGTTCGGAATAGACCGTCTCGCTCACAGGGATAATCCCTTCCGCACGTCCGAGTTCCACATAAACATTTCCGCGTTCAATCCTATGGACAATTGCGGTCAGGACTTCGTTTTCCTTTTCCGAATACTGGTCATAAATAATGCCGCGTTCCGCCTCGCGGATTCGCTGCACAACAACCTGCTTTGCCGTCTGTGCCGCAATACGCCCGAAATCACGCGGGGTTACCTCGGTCTCCAGCACGTCGCCCGCTTCATATTTTTCATTGATTGCGCGCGCGTCCTCCACGGAAATTTCCGTCTCTTCGTCCTCCACTTCGCTTACCACATTTTTAATGGCGAATACTTTAATTTCACCCGTATCTCCGTCAATTTCAACACGTGCGTTCTGGTCCGTCCCGAAATGGCGTTTATACGCTGAAATCAGAGCCGTCTCGATTGCTTCCAGCAAAATATCTTTTTTTATTCCCTTATCATGCTCTAAATCCGATAAAGCTTCCATAAATTCCGTATTCATTCCCTATCTCCTTATCAAAAATCCAAATGCAGGGAAATTTTTGCAGTTTCCTTGCAGTCGAAAGTAATCTCGTTTTCATCGGTTTCCACCGTGATGCTGGAAGGCGTATAGGCCGTCAGCACACCGGTATATTCCTTTTTCCCCTGGAACGGCTTATAGAGCTTTATATCTATCTCGCTGCCCATGCACCGCGCAAAGTCCCGTTCGTTTTTAAGCGGGCGGTCAAGCCCCGGCGAGGAAACGCATAAAATATAACTCTCTGCAATAAGGTCCTTTTCGTCGAGAACCGCTTCAATCGCACGGCTTGCCGTTTCGCAGTCGTCAATCAGCACGCCGCCGTCTTTATCAATATAAACCGTAAGCAGCCAATCCTGCCCCTGTTTTGCGTATTCCGTATCCACATACTGAAAACCCAACGCCTCAACAATCGGCATGGCGATTTCTTCCACTATAGTACGTGTATTTTTTGCCATAACAGCTCCCAATAAAAAAGTATTCATAATGCGAAAGAGTGGGTTTTCACTCCCACTCTTTAGTCAAGCATTTATTAACCTACTTAAGAATACCATAACAGCGCCATTTATGCAAGTATTTTTTACTTTTTGGACAGACTCAGCTTGTGCTCGTTCCCATGTGCCAGACGTTCGATATTTTCGCGATGGCTCCAGATACCCAAAATGGCAATCACGAGCACCGCAATATAGTGGTAAGGGTCTCCCGGCGCTACAATGAAGGCGGCGACAGCGCTCAGGATCAGACCTATAATGGAACCAATGCTCATAATTTTCGTTAAAATGACAATGATAATTGCGATTGTAAAAATAATCAGCGTTGGTATTGTCTGCATGATGAGCAACACGCCAATCGTTGCCGCAATTCCCTTTCCTCCCTTGAAATTCAGGAAACAGGAATAATTGTGTCCTACGATTGCAAACACACCCGCTATACAAAGGCCGATCTCTCCGCCGAAGTGCAGGCCAATCAACGCCGCAATCAAGCCTTTCAATACGTCGCCCGCAAACACAAGCAGCCCCATGCCCCAGCCATAGCTTCGCAGGACATTTGTCGTCCCCGCGTTTCCGCTGCCCTTCTTACGGATATCCTCGTGCCTGATCTTCTTCGTGAAAATATAGGAAAAGGAAACGGACCCCAAAAGGTATGCAATTATGGCGCACAAAGCAAGTATTAAAACCTCGTTCATACCTTATTCCCCCTTTTCATCGCTCTTCTGCCTTACTATTATTTTAATCGGCGTACCCGTAAAGTCAAATGTTTTGCGCAAATAATTTTCAAGATAACGCTGGTATGAGAAATGCATTAACGCAGTTTCGTTGACAAACAGGACAAAAGTGGGCGGCTTGACGCTCACCTGCGTCATGTAGAAAATCTTCAGCCGCCGCCCGTTCGTAGAAGGCGGTTCGGCCGCTGTGATAGCGTCTTGCAGGCAATCGTTCAGCACCCCTGTCGGAATACGGCGGATATTATTTTCATACGCCGCATGCAGCATCGAAAACAGCTTGTCGACGCGCAGTCCCGTCTGTGCGGAAATATAAATACGTTGAGCATAAGGCATGAATGCCAAATCGGCGGCAATTTTTTTATTATATTCCTCGATGGTGTAGGTGTCCTTTTCAATTGCGTCCCATTTATTGACGGCAATCACGCATGGCTTCCCCTCGGAGTCAACATATCCCGCCACCTTGACGTCCTGTTCCGTAATCCCTTCGGTTGCGTCGATCATAACGACCGCGACGTCCGCGCGGCGTACCGCCCCAAGTGAACGTATTACGCTGTACCGTTCTATTGATTTGTCGTCGATGCGCCCCTTTTTGCGCATTCCCGCCGTATCGATAATCGTATATTTCTGCCCGTCGCGCTCAAATACGGAATCGATCGCGTCGCGGGTTGTTCCCGGGATTTCGCTTACGATCACACGGTCGTATCCGAGGATTTTGTTGGTCAGGGATGACTTGCCGACATTCGGCTTCCCGACCAACGCAATTTTTAGGGTATCGTCCTCTTCCCCGTCGTTCTCATATTCGCCCAGTTCGCCGATCACCACGTCTAGCAAATCGCCGAGGCCCAGGCCCTGCGAGGATGAAATGCCGATTACTTCACCGAGGCCGAGCTCATAGAAATCATAGATGTTCTGCTCATCGTTCTTATTGTCTGTTTTATTAACCACGACGATAACAGGCTTTCCGGCCTTACGAAGCATTTTCGCTACCTCGTAATCCTCCGAGGTGATGCCCGTTTTCCCGTCCACAAAAAACAAAATCAGTTGGGCTGCTTCGATGGCAAGCTCAACCTGCATACGCATCTGCTTCAGCAGGACGTCTTCCGTGTTCATGTCCACGCCGCCCGTATCGACAAGCGTAAATTCCCTTCCAAGCCATTCCGCATCCGCATAAATGCGGTCCCGCGTGACGCCGGGCGTATCTTCGATGATTGCCAGTTTGGTTCCTGTAATCCGGTTGAAAAATGTGGATTTCCCAACATTCGGTCTTCCCACAATTGCAACCAATGGTTTTGCCATAAATCTTTCCTCTCATTCCTCGAGCAGCATTTGTATCAATTCATATCCGTCGCCGCTGGCCTTATAGCAGGGAACTCCCAAAGCATTTTCGAGGTCCTCCAGCGTAGCGCCGTCGAGCATTGCATTTTCATTTTCCTTGAAGCAGCTCCTGCTCAGGAAAAAGGCCTCTTCTTCCCCGCGCTTCACCTGGTCCATAACGTCTCCGCCGGTCAAAAGCCCGGCAACTGTTATTGTCTCGCCGAAGAAGCTGTTTTCAACCAAATGGACATTCACATGCATTCCGAAAACGTGTTCCAGCCGTTCCGCAAGCCCCGTCAGGAACGGGTAAAAATCTACTCCCGTTATAAAGCCGATTTTTTGGAAGCGCGGTTTTTTATCCCACAGGGCCTCAATCGCCTCGTCTGCTTCATGGAGAAACATTCCCACAAGGCCGACCCCGTTTTCGATCTGCGCAAAATCCTCGTAGGCCTCATAAGGCGGGAGCTCCATTCCGGCGCGGATGTACATTTCGTCAGAAGCAAACACAAAACGCGTTTCACCGTTACTGGCCAGAAATTGTTTCTGGAACGCTTCAATTATATTAATAGCTTCTTTCGCGGTTTCTTTGCTTACTGCGGAAAGCGGATAACGCTTTTCCCTGTATTTCGTAAGTCCGGCCGGCACAACGGCAACAGACTGGACGCCCGGGTAAAGACAGTAAAGCTCTTCGATTGTCTCGCGCAGGACACTTCCGTCATTCAGGCCTTCGCACATTACGATTTGCGTATGCATCCGAATACCGTTTTCCGTAAAACGGCGAATCAGTTCAAAGGTTTTTCCCGCATCCTCGTTGCCGAAAAGCAATTTGCGCAAATCATCGTCATATGCATGTACCGAAACATAGAGGGGGGATATTTTTTGCTCGATAATACGCTCTGCCTCTTCTTCCGAAAGATTGGTAAGCGTTACATAACTCCCCATTAAAAAGGACATGCGCCAGTCGTCGTCTTTCACATAAAGGGTTCGGCGCATATGTTTCGGCAGCTGGTCCACAAAGCAAAACACGCATCTGTTCCGGCAGCTTATTTTCCTGCCAAATCCGTCGTTTTCAAAGGTAATCCCCAGTTCCTCGTACGGCTCTTTTTCTATCTCGATTTCTTCAAGCGTTCCATCCTTTTTCCGGATGGAAAGAAGTATTTCATCACCGGCAAGCTCATAGATATAATCGATATAATCGCGGAGCGCATGCCCGTCGATCGACAGCAAAACATCGCCGGGTGAAATTTCACATTCCTCAGCGATGCTGCCGGGGTCTACCTGTTTAACAACCATTCATGCTTCCTCAAAATCGGGCGGAATTCCTTCCGCCCGATCCAAAACATCTTCTTGTCTTATTTATACAGCGGAAACGCTTCACAAAGCTCCGAAACGCTCTTCTTCACTTTATTCGACGCAGATTCGCCGTTCAGGATCATATCGGCAATCAGGTTGCCGATCGTCTCCATTTCCTCTTCCTTCATTCCCCGCGTTGTCACGGAAGGTGTTCCGATACGGATACCGCTTGTAACAAACGGGCTTAAGGTTTCAAACGGAATTGTATTTTTGTTGACGGTAATATTCACCGTATCAAGAAGCGCTTCAATCTCCTTGCCGGTTTTTTCCTTTTCCCCTACGTCAACAAGCATCAGATGGTTATCCGTTCCCCCGGAAACCAGCCGCAGGCCATTATCCATCAACGTCTTGGCAAGCGCCGCCGCATTCTTCACAATTTGCTTCTGATATTCCTTAAACTCCGGCTGAAGCGCCTCCTTAAAGGAAACCGCCTTGGCCGCAATTACATGCATAAGCGGGCCGCCCTGGGTGCCCGGGAAGATCGCTTTATCAACAATTTTTGCATATTCCTCGGAACAAAGAATCATGCCGCCGCGGGGGCCGCGTAATGTTTTATGCGTTGTTGTCGTGGTAAAATGCGCATACGGAACCGGATTGGGATGCAGCCCCGCCGCCACAAGCCCGGCAATGTGCGCCATGTCCACCATGAGGTATGCGCCTACCGAATCCGCAATTTCCCTGAATTTTGCAAAATCAATCGTGCGGGGATATGCGCTTGCCCCTGCAACGATCATTTTCGGCTTATGCTCCAGCGCAAGGTCCGAAAGCTTTTCATAATCAATTTTTTCATCCGTTTCGCTTACGCCGTAAGGTACGATGTTGAAATACTTACCGGAAAGGTTCACCGGGCTTCCATGCGTCAAATGCCCGCCGTGGGAAAGGTTCATGCCGAGGATCGTATCGCCCGGCTCGAGGACGCCGAAATAAACCGCGGTATTTGCCTGTGCGCCCGAATGGGGCTGGACATTTGCATGCTCCGCGCCAAACAGCTTCTTGGCGCGCTGCCGTGCGAGTTCCTCCACTTCGTCCACAAACTGGCACCCGCCGTAATAACGTTTTCCCGGATATCCTTCCGCATATTTGTTGGTCAGGTGGGAACCCATCGCCTGCATCACCGCGGGAGACACAAAGTTCTCCGAAGCAATCAGTTCAATATTATGTTCCTGCCGATTGAGTTCGCGCATCATGGATTCATAGATTTCCTGATCCGTGTTTTTTACTTCCTCAAATTCAAACATCGCATTTACTCCTTATAAATTTTTTCAAAATCCGCAATCGCGGACTTAGCTGCGTTTTGTTCCGCTTCCTTTTTGGAATTTCCCATTCCCTCGTTCAATGCCTTCCCGCCTACGGAAAGCTGTACATGAAACACCGTGTTATGCGGCGGCCCCTCCTGGCGGGTTACCTGATAGGAAATTGCCTGCTTTACCGTCCTTTGAATAAGCTCCTGAAACTGGGATTTATAATCGTGATCGGTTTTCCGGTTCATCGCGCCTTCAATCGCATCTGCAAATAAATTGCGAACCACCCGTTGGGCTTCCCCGAAGCCTCCGTCCACATAAACGGCGCCCATCAGCGCCTCCATTACATTTTCAAGAATAGAGGTTTTTTCCCGTCCGCCCGATTCCTCCTCGCCTTTTCCAAGGAAAATATACGACCCGAGCGCAATTGACTGCGCAATGCGCGCGAGCGATTTCGAGCAGACAATATCGGCACGCCGCTGGGTCAGCACCCCTTCGGATGAATCCGGATAGTTTTTGAAAAGATCGCCGCTGATTATAAGCTCAATCACCGCGTCGCCCAAAAATTCCAGCCGTTCATAATTCGGCACATTGCCGCAGGAAGGATGCGTAAGCGCACGTTCCAAAAGCCGACTGTCATGAAAAGAATACCCAATTCTTTTTTCAAGCCCTTCATGCTTCATTTTCATCTGCCAACTTTGCTATTTCCCGGCCGATTGTGCCAACCACATCGCCGGCGATAAATTTACGCGCCGCTGCGATTGCATGAAAAATCGCAGCCCGGTCCGAACTGCCGTGCGCCTTCATAACGCCGCCGTTCAATCCCAATAAAAGCGCGCCGCCATATTCCTTATAATCCATTTTTTGCTTGAGTTTACCGAACGCGCCCTTCATAAACAAATATCCGAATTTAGCGCTCCCGCTCTCTTTGACATAGCCCTTCAGCATTCCGAGGATTGTCTTGGCGCAGCCTTCCAAAAATTTAAGGACAATATTTCCCGTGAAGCCGTCACACACGAGTACGTCGAATTCTCCGGAAAGAAGCTCGCGCCCTTCCGCGTTTCCCACGAAATTAATTGGCGCCTGCTTTAAAAGCTGGTATGCTTTTTTGGTCAGCTCACTGCCCTTTTCCTCTTCCGCGCCATTATTAATGAGTGCAACCCGGGGCGTATTGAGCCCAAAAACTTTTTGCATATAGATGCTGCCCATCACACCAAACTGCTGCAGATACTGGGGCTTGCAATCGGCGTTTGCGCCGCCGTCAATCAAAAGCACTTCCCCCGTCTGTGAAGGGAGCACGGGTGCCAGCGCCGGGCGCTTAATTCCCGGAAGGCGTTTTACAATCAGCGTGGAGCCCGCAACAAGCGCGCCCGTGCAGCCTGCCGAAATCAGCATATCGCCTTTCTTTTCTGCCAAAAGGTTGAGGGCAACCACCATTGAGGAATCCTTTTTTTCTTTCAGGGCTTTCACCGGCGAATCATCCATTTCAATGACCTGGGTCGTATGGATGATTTCAACCCTGTCCCGGTCGTAGGCCTGCCCATTAAGCAGCGCTTTGATTTTGGCTTCGTCCCCCGTCAGTAAAAAAGAGGTGTCGCTAAATTTTTCGAGCGCGGACAATACACCGGCAACCAGTTCTTCCGGCGCATGATCGCCACCCATCGCGTCAATAATAATTTTCATGCTGTTTCCCCTATCAACGATGTACAATAGATACAGTATACACGAAAATGTATATTTTTCAAAGAGAGGAAAACAAAAAAAGGTTTGCTTTACGCAAACCTTTTTGCATTTCTTATTTTGCTGCTTCTTTCGGAGCAACCGCCAGCCTGCCATTATAATAACCGCAGTTCGGGCAAACCCTGTGAGCCAGTTTTGGCTGGTGGCACTGGGGGCACTGAGATACAGCCGGGGCCGTCAGTTTCCAATGCGCTCTTCTCGTATGTTTACGCTGCTTCGACGTTCTATTCTTTGGTACTGCCATTTTCACACACCTCCCTTAAGGTCAAAACAATCCCTTTAATTTTGCAAACGGATTTGTCTCATCCGTATCTTCCGGTTTGCATCCGCACGGACCATCGTTCAGATTTTGCCCGCACACCGGGCAAATTCCTTTGCAATCATCCTTGCACAACAGCTGGTGCGGCAAACTCAAAATAATTGCGTCATACACCATCTTGTCCAGCGATAACACATCGCCTTCATAAGTGTATTCCTCTTCCTCCTGTGTGCCGACCCGAAAGAACAACTCGTCAAAACGATAGGAAATTTCCGTTTTCATATCATCAAGGCACCGGTCACAAACGGTATTTAGAACCGTTCCAAAGGCCCCTTTCACAGAAACCTTCCGGTCAAGCGCACTGTATTCCGCATCGAGGACGAGCGGCCTTGCGAAGCTTATATCTTCGCCCAAATCGGGAATTCCTTCATAGTGGAAAGTATAGACCTTTCCTTCTTCTTTCAGTGCTTCCCGAATGTCAATCTCTACCATTGCTCTTCTCCACGCAAGAAAACGAGTACCACTACATTATATTTTTATGCAGCCCTCTTGTCAACTATTTTTTCTCGCAGGAAATTCGCGCCGCAGGATTCACTTACAGCAAATATCGTAGGTGTCTTGCGCGATTGTCATTTCCTCATCCGTCGGCACCACCAGGATTTTCACCTTGGAATCCGGGGCGGAAATATCCATTTCTTCCCCGCGCAGTCCGTCGTTTTTCTCCTTATCCAGCTTTACTCCCATAAACTCGAGGCCTTCAAGGGCACATTTACGGACATCCCAGTCATTTTCACCTACGCCGCCTGCAAAGGTAATAACATCAACACCGCCCATTGCCGCCGCATAGGAACCGATGAACTTTTTCAGGCGGTAGTTGAACACGTCAAGCGCGAGCTTTGCGCGCTCATTTCCCTTCGCTTCTTCCGCCCAAAGGTCACGGAAATCGCTGGAAACGCCCGAGATACCCCAAACGCCGGATTCCTTATTGAGGTAATTGATCGCCTGGTTTACATCCATATTCATTTTATCCATAAGGTAAGGAACGATTGCCGCGTCAAGGTCTCCCGAACGCGTCCCCATCACAAGGCCTTCAAGGGGCGTGAAGCCCATGGATGTATCCACTGAAATCCCGCCGTCAACCGCAGCAACGGAGGAGCCGTTTCCAAGGTGGCAGGTAATGATCTTAAGGTCCTTGATATCCTTTCCGAGCATTTCCGCCGCGCGCCGTGAAACATATTTATGGGATGTTCCATGGAAGCCGTATCTCCTGACTTTGTAATCCGTGTACGCCGCATAAGGAATCCCATACAGGAATGCCTTTTTCGGCATATTTGCATGAAATGCCGTATCAAACACGCCAACCATCGGCACATCCGGCATCAGGGCGCGGCATGCGTTAATTCCCATGAGGTTCGCCGGATTATGGAGCGGGGCAAGTTCAATATTTTCCTTGATCGCTTCCATCACTTCGTCCGTAATCAGTACGGATTCGCTGAATTTCTCTCCGCCATGGACGATCCGGTGGCCAACCGCGCAGATGCCGGAAAGGTCGGAAACCACACCGTGAGCCGGATCGGTAAGCGCCGCAATCACCTGTTTCATCGCGTCGTTGTGATCCTTCATGGGCGTTTCAATTTCCACTTTGTCTTTTCCTGCCGGTTTATGCTTAATGACGGAGCCGTCGATGCCAATTCTTTCAACAAGGCCTTTTGCGATGACATCCGCGTTATCCATATCGATCAGCTGATATTTCAGGGAAGAGCTTCCCGCGTTAATTACCAGAACATTTTTCATTTTCCTATACCCCTTTTTCGATTAGAAAGACTGAGCCTGTACTGCCGTGATTGCGACAACGGAAACGATATCTTCCACGCTGCATCCGCGCGAAAGGTCGTTCACCGGGCGCGCAAGTCCCTGGCAGATCGGGCCGATTGCTTCTGCGCCGCCAAGACGCTGAACCAGTTTATAGCCTATGTTCCCCGCCTGGATATCCGGGAAAATCAGTACGTTTGCATGCCCTGCGACAGCGCTGCCCGGGCTCTTCAGCTGGCCGACCGCTTCGATCAGCGCCGCATCCGCCTGCAGCTCACCGTCAATGTTCAATTCCGGCGCCATTTCCTTTGCAAGCTTTGTCGCCTCAATAACCTTGTCCACATGCTCGTGCTTCGCACTGTTTTTGGTTGAAAAGGACAGCATTGCAATCTTCGGATCGTCGATCCCCGCGAGGTCTTTCGCCGAATCTGCGGACGCAACCGCGATTGCGGCGAGCTCTTCCGCGTTCGGATCAATGTTGACCGCGCAGTCCGCGAACACCATCACGCCGTCCTGGCCCCATTTGCTGTCAGGATGTTCCATAATAAAGCAGCTCGATACGATCGGCACGCCCGGCTTGGTCTTGATTACCTGCAGGGCCGGACGAAGCGTATCTCCCGTGGAATGGATCGCCCCCGACACCATACCGTCCGCATCATTTGCCTTAATCATCAAAACCGCATAATAAAGCGGGTCCTTTGTTGTTTCAAGCGCCTGTTCCGGGGTGATCCCCTTTTTCTTGCGCATTTCATAGAACATATCGGCATATTCCTGCAGCTTCGGGGATGTTGCCGGATCGATAATCGTAGCACCCGAAAGATCGACCTTTTTCGTATTGGCCGCTTCAATTTCCTTTTCATTGCCCAGCAGGATTACATTTGCAATTCCCTGCTCGGCAATTTTCGCCGCCGCCTCGATGGTACGCGGTTCGCTTCCTTCAGGCAATACGATATTCTTTTTGACCGATTTTGCCTTGTCCTTGATTTTGTCCATTAACGACATTTCTCTGCACCTCACGATTTTATAAAATGAATTTAAAATTTTTGATTTCTCTGCTATAATGACACTCATATATTATATATAAAAAAGCAATGCTTTGCAAAGGTATTTTATGAAAATCGCTGGAATCATAGCAGAATACAACCCCTTCCATACCGGGCACGCCTATCATATCCAAAAGACGTGTGAAAAGAGCGGCGCAGATCACATTATTTGTGTGATGAGCGGAAATTTCACACAGCGCGGCGAACCCGCAATCTGGGATAAATGGGAACGTGCCCGTGCGGCGCTTCTGGGCGGCGCGAGCCTTGTGCTCGAGCTTCCTTTTGCCTATGCGACACAGAGCGCGGAAGGCTTTGCCGAAGGGGGCATCGCCATCCTTGGGGGGCTTAACTGCGTCGAGGTCCTTTCCTTCGGCGCGGAAAGCGCTGACCCCGGCGCTTTATCGCAGGCGGCGGAAGTCCTTTGCAGCGAACCGGACCATTTTAAGGCGGTGCTGAGGGATGGCCTCGAAAGCGGCCTGTCCTTCCCTGTTGCGCGTGCGCGGGCACTTGCCTGCTGCCTCCCCGAAACCGATGCCGCCACTTGGCAGCAACCAAACAACATTCTTGCCATCGAGTACCTAAAAGCAATCGTGCGCCAAAAAAGCGCGCTTCGGCCGCTCCCGGTTGTGCGTGCAGGCGGCGGATATGCGGAATCGGCCCTCACGCCCGGTTTTTCAAGCGCCCGCGCCATCCGGGCCGCAATAAAAGACGGAAAAGCCTTGTATCGGCGTTATATCCCCAACTCTGAAACGCTCCCGGCGTTGGAGCCTGTATTTTCGGAAGCCCTTTTTCCTTTTGTTATGTTTCAGCTTCGCCGCATGGCTGCGGCCGATATTGGTAAAATATATGGAATAACCGAGGGACTTGAATACCGAATCTGCGAGGCCGCAAAAAAAGCAACCGATTATAATGACCTGCTGACCTCAATTGCCAGTAAGCGTTATCCGAATTCCCGCATCCAGCGCGCACTGCTCCATTGCCTGTTTGGCATTACCAAGCAACAGATGAGCATGCTGAGAAATGCTCCGCTTTACGCGCGTGTGCTTGGCGTCCGCAAGGATGCAACCGGCCTCCTCTCCTGTCTTTCAGAGAAATCTTCCATTCCTATTGTGACCAGGGCGTCGGAATTCCCGGAAAATCCGCTGCTTGATATGGATATTCTGGCAACGGATATCTATTCCCTGCTTACAAAAAAAATCGCGCCGGGCAAGCGCGATTTCACACAAAGGCTTCTGATTATTTAACTTTGACCAGCTCTTTAATTTCAGGAAGCGCCGCAAGCGCCGCTTCTTCCCCCCTCGCGATAATGTTCTGGATATCTTTATACTGGCTTCCGTCAATCCCCCCAACATCGGGGAAAATTTGCAGGCTCGCTTTTGGAAGGTTCGTTTTGGCAAGATACCAATCAGCGACGGAAAAGGACGCCTGGGCAAGCCCGATTACACTTTTGGGAGGGGTGATCTGCTCTCCCTTGTAACCCACGTCTACGGCAACCACCACATCAGGCTCCATTGCCCACGCGGCGTCAATTGCCGTACGGTCGATTACGCCGCCGTCCACATAGGATACGCCGTCAATTATATGCGGGGTAAACATTCCCGGAATGGAAATACTCGCGCGGACCGCCTCATGGATCGGCCCTTCCGTAAAGCGTTTCAGCGTCGCGTCGCAAAGGCAGGTCGCGATACAGCAAAACGGAATCTTTGCTTTTTCGATCATGATGTTTTTTGTCATCAGCTTAATCAAATCCTGGACCTTGCTTCCCTTCACATAGCCTTTGGAAGACAGGGTAAGGTCAAAATATTTCTTGAAATCGAATACGACGGCAAGATTTTCCAGCGTCTCAAGGTTTGCTTCCGAGGCATAAATGCCCCCGATCAGCGAGCCCATGCTGCACCCTGCAATCGAATGGATGGGGATTTTGTTCTCGATCAAAACCCGAAGCACCCCGATGTGTGCAAAGCCGCGGGCGGAGCCGCCCCCCAGCGCCAGGCCCATTTTTTTTGTCTTAGCCATATATGTTCTCCCACAAAAAAATCTTTATATCATTTTTAAGTAACATAAAGATTTCCTTTTTAAACTTCTTTTATTCAAATTCGGCCTGGTCTTTATTCTTCTTATTGATAAAATTCGACTGGTTTTCCTTAATAATATCCATATACTCTTTCATATAGGAAGAAAGGTCTTCCAGGACATTCACCGCATAATCATTTGCATTTACGCGGATTTCATACGCCTGTTTCTGGGCCGCGTCGATTACCCGGTTAGCCTTTTCATAAGCAAGCTGCGTCACCTTGTGGTCTTCAACCAGTTCGGACAACCTGCTGTCAACCCCGTCCAATATGTTTTTCGCCTTGCCCTGGGCCGAATCAATAATTTCGCGTTTATGGTCCAGAACCTCCTGCGCGTAAACAATTTCGTCCGGCAGCGACGCCTTAATTTCTTCCAGTATCTCCAGAACGAACTCAACATCGATGGTTTTTTTATTTCCAAACAGGGATTTTCGGCTGTTGTCTACTTCTTCGATGATCTCATTCAGCAAATCAAAGACTTTCATTTTGCATTCCCTCCGTTTATCATATCTGCCGCCTCTTTCGGAACATAGTCGGATATATCCGCATGGAACTCAATCAATTCACGAACTGCGCTCGAGCTGATAAAATAAGTCTCCGGCTTGGAAAGAAGCGCAACCGTTTCAGCCCCCGGGAGCAATTTTCCATTGATGACGGAAAGCTGCTGTTCAAGCTCAAGATCGGTTCCTGTCCGAAGGCCGCGGATGATGATGCGGCAATCCAGCTTTTTCATCAGCTCCACGAGTAAACCGTCGAAGGTTACGACCTCCACCCCGTTCATTCCGGCAGTTGCACGCCGTATCATTTCCCTTCTCTCTTCTACCGGGAAAAGGTTCTTTTTCGCAGGATTCTTTAGCACCCCTACATAAACTTTTGGAAAAAGATTACACGCGCGGCCAATGATATCCATATGGCCTTTTGTAATCGGATCGAAGCTGCCCGGATATATGCAAGCTTTCATTTATTCCTCTTTCCAACGGAAAAAACTCAAAAACGTTTTCCCGTACCTTTTCTGTTTTTCCAGCGCATAACCCCATGCCGCAATCGTAAGCGGCGCGCCGCTTTCCGCCGCTATAACCGCACCGTCGGAAAGCAATCCATATTCCGTGAGGCCGCGCATTGCCGGCCCGTAAAAATCACTGGCATACGGCGGGTCTATAAATACTATATCAAACTTCCTTTTATTTTGAAATAGTTTCATTGCGTTTGCATAGTCATTTTTAATAAAAACCGCCCGCTCCTCCATTGCCGCAGCGGCAATATTATGTTTGATCGCGCGTTCCGCCCCCTCGTCATGGTCGACAAATATCGCTTCCCGCGCCCCGCGCGAAAGCGCCTCGAGGCCAAGCGCGCCGCTGCCCGCGAACAAATCCAGGATGCATTTTTCCCTGAGTTCAAATTGTATCCGGCCAAACAGCGCTTCCTTTACCCTGTCAAGTGTCGGCCGCGTTTCAAGGCCGTCCTGTGTCATAAGTTTCAGGCCGCGCTTTTCACCTGCGATAATCCTCATAGAATGATTCCATCCGGTGTAATAATCATATCCATTTGGACGTCATGCGCTTCGGCGGGGATAAAATCCACTATTTGGAAATCATAGGCCAGGGCAATCTTTTTCGCATTTCCCGCCCTTTTCAGGAATTCATCATAATACCCGCAGCCGAACCCAATCCTGTGGCCATTCCGGTCAAACGCAATTCCCGGCACGATTACCGCGTCGATTTTCCCGGGTTCCAGAAAAGAAGCCTCTGAAAATTTCGGCTGCGCAATTCCAAACCGGCTTAACTCAAGCGCCGCGCTTTTGATATCCGCCGCAAACATTTCATTCTTTCGTACGCACGGAAGGTAGAGGCTCATGCCGTGGAACATCAGCCATCCCGTAAGCATCGCTGTTTTTACCTCGTTATCAAAATCGCTGTAAGAAAGCACGGTCTTCACGCCTTTAAAAATTCCACCCTCCGTCAGCCGTTCATATACTTTTGCGGATTCATCGTCGATATACTTGGAAGTAAGGCCACGCCGCATATCGAGAATTTTTTCCCGTATTTCCTGTTTTGTCATTTCTGCTCCTTGCCTGCTGGGTCAGCGCCATTGTCGTCCGAATAAACCCGCGGCACTCGTTCATTGAAATCGAGAAGGACCTCATAACTGATCGTCCCGCAAATTTTCGCGATATCGTCTGCCGATACCAGTTTATCGCCTTTTTTCCCAAGCACGGTTACGACGTCGCCCGTCTGCACCGCCCCCCCGACATCCGTTATATCAATCATGGTTTGATCCATACAAACGCGCCCGATAATAGGGGCGTAAAACGAACCGCAATCCGTAGTTACAATCATTTTTCCTTTATTTGAAAGAAGCCTGTTATAGCCATCGCCATAACCGATCTGCACAGTGGCGACTTTTGTCGTACGTTGTGCGGTAAACGTGCTGCCATATCCCACGCTTTCACCCGGTTCAATGGTTTTAACATGGGAAATTTCTGCGAAAACCTCCATCACCGGGCTTAAAGGAACCGCGTCCTTATCTACCTCGTCCGAAGGATAATAGCCGTACATAGAGATGCCGAAGCGAACCATATCGTGTGAAAATTGCGGTAAATCAATTGTTCCGGCGCTGTTATCCGCGTGGATGGCCGGCCGGAATCCGTTTTCCCTTAAAATATCGATATAATGCAGGAATTTTTCATGCTGTCCTATCGCATGGTCTTTATTTTTCGCGTCACTGTTTGCAAAATGGGTAAACACCCCCTCAAGCCCGACCCGGTCGCAGGCATTCAGGGTTTTGATACATTCCCCGAGCTCCTGATCGCTGCGAATCCCGATGCGGCACATTCCCGTATCGAATTTCAGGTGAACCTTCGTTTTTGTTCCCTGTTCCGCGCTGGCCTCCTGGAGAAAGGCAATGTCGTCCGGGGTAAATACGCACGGCTGTAAACCGAGTTCCACCGCAAGCCGTAATTGTTCGTGGTTGGAACGCCCGATGATGATGATCGGAAGTCCGATATTTTCCTGTATGAGCGGCACCGCTTCTTCCGCAAGGGCCACCGCAAGCATGCATGCCCCAGCCTGTTTTGCCGCCCGTGCGCACTCCACCGCACCGTGTCCATAAGCGTTCGCTTTCACCACTGCAACGATTCCGCACGCATCCGGCACATTCCCCGCCGCATTTCTGATATTTTGTTTGAGGTTCCCAAGATGAATCCGGGCAAACGTTTTTCTATACAAATTTCAGCCTCTTAAATATTATAGATCATTTCACCGGTGAGCATTTTCAACCCGGCATTTTTTAAAATTTCGAATGCTTTTTCCGTTTCCTTCACATGAAAAATAACGATTGCGTTTTCCCCCCTCGTTCCAACAAAGGAATACAGGTATTCAACGCTGATTTCATTTTCATGCAGCGCCTTCAGGACACGCGCAAGCCCGCCGGGCATATCTTCCACTTCAATCCCAAGCACGGGCGTCATGGAAGCCGTGAAGCCTCCCTCCTGCAGGACTTCAAGCGCCTTATCCGGATCGTTTACAATACACCGCAATATCCCGAATTCCGACGTATCCGCAATGGAAAGCGCCTTCAGGTCAATGTTATGGTCGGCAAGCGTTTGCGTCAGGCTGTACAATCTTCCCTTTTTATTCTCAACAAAAGCCGATATTTGTTTAATTAACATTTTCTCTCCTCCTCCAGCGCTTCTGCGTACAGATACTTTCCGGGCATTCTATAAGGCATACCCAAGTTCAAATGCTTTTTCATTCAATTCCACAAATTTTGGTTTTACCACAGAGCGGATTGCTTCTGTCCAAATCTCCTTGTCGATCTCCATATTCCTGGCAAGGACGCCGAGCAGCACAGTGTTTACGGCTTTTACACTGCCCGCTTCATTGGCGAGCGCAAGCGCGTCTACAAATACCGCGTCTGGAAAGTGTTCCCTTATTTTCCCCGGAATATTCTCCGTATAGGCGGCCGCCCCCGTAATCACGGGCATCGGCAGAATCTGCTGCGAATTGCAGTACATTTTTCCCCCGTCGGGATTCAAGTAAGGAAGCCAGCGCAGGCCCTCCAGTTCTTCGAACGCCAAAAGAATATCCGCACCGCATTCGTCGATTACGGGAGAATATACCTTTTCTCCTTCGTCCCCAATCCGCACATAGGTTACCACGCTTCCGCCGCGCTGCGCCATTCCGTGCACTTCCGAAAGCTTTACGTCATATCCAAGCTTCAGGGCAATTTGACCAAATACCATACTCGCAAGCAGCGTACCCTGGCCGCCAACCCCGGCTATCAATATACTTTTCATTCGCACCCTCCTTCAATCGCATGGAACGGGCAGACATCCGCGCACAGGCCGCAGCCGATGCACAGCGACGCATCAATCCGCACCGCATCTTCTCCTTTGACAAGTGCCGGACAGCCGAGCTTCATGCAGGTGCCGCAATTACGGCAGGCGTCGGTAACGGTAAGCGTTCCCTTGACCGAACTTCTGTCAATCAGCACGCACGGACGTTTCGTAATAATGACGGAAACCTCTTCGCGTGCCGTTTCCTCCCGCAGCGCCGCTTCCAGCGCCGGAAGGTCGAATGGATCGACAACGCGAACATTTTTTATCCCCAGCGTTTCCACAAGCTTTGGGATGTCCACCGCCGGGGCCGGTTCGCCTTTTGCATTCCTGCCCGTTGCGGGATGATCCTGATGTCCCGTCATGCCCGTAGTTGAATTATCCAAAATCAGCACGGTTGAAGTCGCGCCGTTGTAAATCATATTGGTAAGGCCGGTAATGCCGGAATGCATAAAGGTGCTGTCGCCGATTACGCTGACAAGCTTTCGCGCGAATTCCTTGCCGCGCGCCTTTTCCATACCGTGCGCCATTCCAATCGACGCGCCCATACACAGCGTCGTGTCGATCGCGGAAAGCGGCGCGCCCGCACCAAGGGTATAACACCCGATATCCCCCATTGCGGTAAGCTTCAGCTTATTAAACATATAATAGACGGCCCTGTGCGGGCAGCCCGGGCAAAGCACCGGGGGCCGCTGCGGCAGCCCGCCGACTTCTACCGGCTTACAAACTTCCCCGCACAGCTTTTCACGGAGCATACGCGTGGAATACTCTCCCTGCACCGTAAAAAGTTCCTTCCCTTTTATATCGATTCCCATAACCTTGATCTGGTTTTCAAAAAAGGGCTCAAGCTCTTCGATGACATACAGCGTCTTCACCCCCGACGCAAATTCCCTGATCTTCTTTTGCGGAAGCGGATACACCATGCCAAGTTTCAGGATACTTGCATTCGGCAGCGCTTCTTTCACGTAGTTATAGCATGTTCCACTCGTGATTACGCCAATCTCCGAACCGGCATATTCGGTGCGGTTAAGTTCCGTTGTTTCCGCATATTCCGCAATATCCTTCATGCGCTGTTCCACAACAATATGACGCCCCCGCGCCATTCCCGGCATCATGACATATTTCTTAATATCCTTCCGGTATTCTTTCAGCGGAATCTCCCTGCGTTCCCCCGTTTCCACAATTCCCCGCGAATGTGAAATTCTTGTGTTGGAGCGCACCAGTACAGGCGTGTCAAAGCGTTCGCTCAATTCAAAGGCCGCTTTCATAAACTCTTTCGCTTCGCCGCTGTCGGCGGGTTCAAGCATCGGCACATGGGCGCTGC
Organism: Christensenella intestinihominis; assembly: GCF_001678845.1. Classification (GTDB taxonomy): domain Bacteria; phylum Bacillota; class Clostridia; order Christensenellales; family Christensenellaceae; genus Christensenella; species Christensenella intestinihominis. The sequence continues at coordinate 67,924 of NZ_MAIQ01000001.1, read as the reverse complement.
GCGCATAAAAACGGGAATCCTGTTCATTCTGGCTTGAATGCATCCCTGGATCGTCTGCGACCAAAACAACCAGCCCGCCGTTCACTCCCGTATACGATGCGGTAAAAAGCGGGTCTGCCGCTACGTTCAGGCCGACATGCTTCATGCAGCAAAGCGCCCGCGCGCCGCCATAGCTCGCACCGGCGGCAACCTCGAGCGCAACCTTCTCATTTGGCGCCCATTCCGCGTACACTTCGTCATGTTTTACAATGTTTTCGGTAACTTCCGTGCTGGGCGTACCCGGATAGGATGAGACGACGTTTACCCCCGCCTCATACGCCCCCTGCGCGTACGCCTCGTTTCCAAGCATAATTTTTTTCATTCCCATACCAATCCTCTTTAGTTCTCTCCTATTGTAAAGCTTCCTTGCCGGCCTGCCGGAAGGAGGGTTCTTTATTCGGTACGCATATCCGTAACCCGGCGCGCTTTTCCTTCAAAGCGTTTCAGGGTGTGCGGTTCTGCGAGCGTCACCTTGACATGCATATTCAGGATCGAATAAATATTATTAGAAATCCGTTCCCTCAGCGCTTCGAGCGCAGAATAGCTGGTGAGCAGTTCCGCGTTCGCAACCTCCACCTTGACCTCGATCCGGTCCAGATGCTTTTCCGTTGTCAGCACGATCTCGTAATGCGGCGCGACATCGTCCATCCCCAGCAACACTCCTTCGATCTGCGACGGGAAAACATTCACCCCGCGGATTACAAGCATATCGTCCGTCCGGCCCGAAACCTTTTCCATACGGGTCGTCGTCCGTCCGCACGGGCAGGGCTCGTCCATCAGGCGCGTGATATCTTTTGTGCGGTAGCGCAGGATCGGCACGCCCTCCTTTGTCAGGCTGGTTACGACAAGCTCTCCCTTTTCGCCCATGGGAAGCACCTCTCCCGTCTCCGGGTCGATGATTTCGGAAATAAATTCGTCGTCTGCGATATGCATTCCGTTCTGCACATAGCACTCCCCGGAAAAGCCGGGGCCAATAACCTCCGTCAGGCCATAATTTTCCGTATCCGTGATGTTCAGGTATTTCTCAATCTGTTTTTGCATCTCTTTGGTATGGCCCTCGCCCCCGAAAAGCCCAAGACGCAGCTTCAGCTTTTTGAAATCGATTCCCATTTCCTGCGCAGTTTCGCCAAGGTACATCGCATACGACGGCGTACTGATCAGCACAGTGCTCCCAAAGTCCTGCATGAACTTAATCTGGCGTTTTGTGTTCCCGCTCGAAACAGGAATCACACTCAGGCCCACGCGTTCAAGGCCGTAGTGCAGGCCGAATCCGCCGGTAAAAAGGCCGTATCCAAAGGAAATCTGCGCGATGTCGTCCGGAACAACGCCCGCCGCACAGGCGATACGCGACACAAGGCCCGTCCACATGTCAAGGTCGTGCCTGGTATAGCCGGTCACCACCGGATTCCCCGTCGTGCCCGACGAACCGTGGAGGCGGACAATATCTTTCATAGGCACCGCAAACATATCGTACGGATAATTTGCGCGAAAATCTTCCTTTGTTGTAAAGGGTATTTTTTCAATGTCGCGGAGCGTTTTGATATGCTCCGGCTTTAAACCGATTTCATCAAATTTCTTTCTATAATGAGGTACGTTGTCGTAGCAATACTGCACCGTATGCCTGAGCCTTTCGAGCTGCAGTTCCTTGATTTTCTTTCGGTCTGCGCATTCAAATTCCCTGTCCCAAATAATGTGTTCCAACGTATGATTCCCTCCTAAAAGAAAGCGGTACTATCCGCTTTAAGACAATTACATAATATTATAATACATCTATAGAAAAAAAGAAATAGCTTTCGATTCATCTGAAAGCTATTTAAAGAATCCCTTTTCGTCACACTGTAACCGTTATGGTTTCTCCATTTTTGATATCGCGGGTGAACACATCGGAGATATCGCCGGTAAGGAGGGCCGACCAGCACGCGAGGATAAAGCCCTTGTGGGCAATCACCAGTATCCTGTTGTTTTCATATTCAAACAGGAGGTCATGGATAAACTGTCCGCACTGTTCATAATAAGCTTCTATCCCGTCTCCTTCAGGAAAAACAAAGGTTTGCCAATCCTCCATATACCGCTTCCATTCCTGTGGATATTTTTTTTCAATTTCATCCGCTGAAAGTCCTTCAAACAAGCCAAAATCCGTTTCCCTGATGCGGTCGGATTTCAGGATGATTTTAGGAACCTCCCGCAGCTTGCTGAGCACATAATCCGTCGTCTGGAGGACGCGCTTCGCCCTCCCGTAAAAGATTGCATCAAAGTGTTCGTCCGCAAGTTCAAGGGCCGCCTGCCGCGCGCAGGCTTCTCCTTCGCGGCTAAGCGGAAGGTCTGTGCTCCCGCTGAACACGCCCTTTTCATTTGCCTCTGTCTGTGCATGACGTAAAAATGTAAAACTGGTGCTCATAATTCCTCCTGCATCTTTTTTAAGGGAATCAATATCCCGCTCACTGAAAAATATGCCTCTTCCGCTTTTTCGGCGATCCTGCGGTTTGCCCGTCCGGCCAGGTCACGGAAAATCCTTCCCAGCGCATATTCCGGGACAAGTCCCATCCCCACTTCGTTTGAAACGACAATAAACCGCGCCGGATTTTCCTCCATAGCGGAAAGCATTTCGCCGATTTTCTGTTCCACAGATTTTTCCAGGTATTTCTGTTCTGCGGACCCGAGGACGCCGGATTCCCAATCCGCTTTTTCACACAAAAGCAGATTGGTGATATACACGGTAATACAGTCGACCAGATATGCCTCATGGCTGCTTTCCTGAATTATACGCGCAATATCGTACGGCGCTTCATAAGTCTTCCACATGGGCGGCCTTTGTTTCCTATGGCGCTCAATCCGCAGCTTCATTTCGTCATCCGTAACCACCGCCGTCGCAATATAGGCCACATCCCGGTACTTTTCCGCCATCCGCTCCGCATGATCGCTTTTCCCACTCCGGGCGCCGCCCGTAATAAAAGTAATCTTTCCCATTGAACACACCTTTTCAGAATCCATGATGAAAAAGGCGGGGGATTTTCATATCCCTCGCCCATAACCATTACAGCGTCGTTTTCCGCTTGGTGAGGCTCAGCCTCGCCATTGCCCGCGCGAGCGCAATTTTGTTCCGCCGGTATTCCTGTTCGCTCCGCTTTTGGCGCAGGCGCTCTTCCGCGCGCTCTTTCGCGCGTTCCGCACGTTTCACATCAATTTCATCCGGCCACTCCGCCGCCTGCGTAAACATGATTGTTTCATCCGGGCGTATCTCAAGAAACCCTTCCGCAACAGAGCATATCAGCCATTTTTTCCCCGTATTGATTTTCACCTCTCCCGGAACTACGGTCACCACTTCCGATTCATGGTTTTTCTGGATTGACATCTGTCCATCTTCCGTAGGAAAAATCACGGACAAGATGCTGTCACAGAAAAAAGACCGCTCGGGCGTTAGGATTTCAAGCAAGAATTCCGAAGCCATTTATTTCATTCCTTTTGCTTTTTCTTTTACCTCGTCAATATCCCCGACCATCAAAAATGCCTGCTCGGGCAAATCGTCAACTTCGCCGTCAAGGATCGCTTTAAAGCTTCTGATTGTATCCTCCAGCGGAACATACTTTCCCTTGATTCCAGTAAAAATTTCAGCTACAAACATCGGCTGTGACAGGAATCTCTGCACTTTCCTAGCCCGGAACACGGTAATTTTATCCTCCGGGGCAAGCTCTTCCATCCCAAGGATCGAAATGATATCCTGCAGTTCCTTATAGCGCTGGAGCGTGAGAATAACGCGGCTTGCCACCTCGTAGTGTTCCTCTCCCACGATGCGCGGGTCCAGGATACGGGAGGAGGACTCCAGCGGATCGACCGACGGATAGATTCCAAGCTCGGCGATACTTCTCGAAAGCACGGTAATCGCGTCAAGATGCGAAAACGTCGTTGCAGGCGCCGGGTCTGTGAGGTCGTCGGCCGGAACATAAATCGCCTGTACGGAAGTAATGGAGCCATGCGTTGTCGACGTAATGCGCTCTTCCAGCGCCCCCAGTTCGTTCGCCAGCGTCGGCTGGTAACCGACTGCGGATGGAATACGCCCAAGCAGGGCCGAGACTTCGGAGCCCGCCTGGATAAACCGGTAAATATTATCGATAAACAAGAGCACATTCTGCTGTGTCTTATCCCGCAGATACTCCGCCATCGTAAGGCCCGTCATGGCTACCCGCATACGCGAACCCGGCGGTTCGTTCATCTGCCCGAATGCCAGGGCTGTTTTTTCCAAAACGCCGCTTTCAGCCATTTCACCAATCAGGTCGCGCCCTTCCCGGCTGCGCTCTCCCACGCCGGTGAATACGGAATATCCGCCGCTTTCCGTTGCAATATTATGAATCAGCTCGTTAATCAGGACTGTTTTCCCTACGCCGGCGCCGCCAAACAGGCCGATCTTGCCGCCCTTTGCGTATGGGGCAATTAAATCGATTACCTTTAAGCCGGTTTCAAAAATTTCGGAAACCGGGTTTTGTTCCGCAAACGGCGGAGCCGAACGGTAGATAGGCCAATATTCATCCGTTTCAATTTCACCTTTGCCGTCAATCGCTTCCCCCATTACGTTCACAACCCGCCCGAGGATATGATCCCCGACCGGGACCGTAATCGGCTCCCCGGTGTTATATACCTTCATGCCGCACGCAAGGCCTTCCGTCGCTTCAAGGGCAATGCAACGCACGACACTGTCGCCAATCTGCGAGGCAACTTCCATCCATACGCGCCCGTCCTGATCCGCATCGTTCTTCGCGTAAAGGATCGTATTGATAGACGGGTCCGCTTTCTCGGTAAATTTCACGTCGATAACCGGGCCTGTTATTTTTATAATTTCACCTTCGCTTATAATCTTATAATCATACATACATTCCTGCTCCTTAGGTTAATGCCTCCATCGCGCCGACAATCTCCGTGATTTCCATCGTAATCGCCTGCTGGCGCGCCCGGTTCAGCTCGATACTGAGTTTGCCAAGCATTTCAGCCGCATTTTTCGAGGAAGAATCCATAGCCATCATACGCGCGCTGTTTTCGCTCGCAAACGCCTGGACCAACGCGCCGTAGATAAGGCCGACGATATATTGCGGCACAAGCACGTCGAACACCTTCCGCGGGGACGGATGATAATTCATCTCGTTCTCATAATCGAGCTCTGTTTCAATATCCGCAAAGCTGTCAAGCTCCATGGGCAGCAGCTTAAGTGCCGTCGGCACCTGTTTAACGGAAGAATAATAACGCGTATAAAGAAGATAGACCTCGTTCATTTCACTGCTTTTATACATTTTTGAGAGGTCGTCTACCAGGTTTCGCGCCTCATACAAGGTTGGGTTCTGAGAAATATGAAGATATTCCACGTCGATCGGAATATTTTTACGCTCAAAAAACGCACGCGCTTCCTGGCCGATTGTAACGACAAACTTTTCCCCCGGCGTCATGAAATCCGAGGCGAAATTCAGGATATTATGGTTGTAGGCCCCGCACAGCCCCTTATCCGCGGCAATTACGATATAGGCCGGATGCCCCTTTTCATGCTTTTCCAGAAACGTATGGTGCAGTTCGTGGGAATGCACGAGAATATCCTTGATCGCGCTGCGGACACGGTTAAAGTACAGCAGGTTTGCATCGTACCGCTGAATTGCTTTTTGCATTTTCGACGTGGAAATAAGCTTCATCGCGCTCGTAATTTTGCTTGTGTCGCCAATTGCGCGCATGCTGTTTTTTACGTCTGCAAGACTCCTCATGATTCGGCCGCTCCTGCTTCCGCTTCAATTTTCGGGGTTTCTCCGCCGGGGGCGTCCTTTGTTTTCTCCGCCAAAAATCCGCGTTCAAATTCCTTGACTGCATCGAGGATTAATTTTTCATTCTCTTCCGAAAGCTCTTTTGTTTCCTTGATCGCGCCGCGAATCTGCGGATACTTCGCGTTCACAAAATCCAAAAATTCTTCGTTGAATTTACGCACCCTGTCCACCGGGATATCCATCAGTATTTTGTTGGTTGCAATGCACAGTAAAATAACCTGGTTTTCTACAGAATATGGCGTATACTGCGGCTGCACCAACGCTTTCGTTACCTTGAGTCCATTATTAAGGGCGTCCTGCGTCGCTTTATCCAAATCGGAAGCAAACTGGGAGAACACCTCCAATTCCCGATACTGGGCAAGCTCAAGCCGCAGCGGGCCCGCAACCTTGCGCATCGCCTTGATCTGGGCGCTGCCGCCCACGCGCGATACGGAAAGCCCGACATTAACAGCCGGACGCTGCCCGGAGTTGAACAATTCCGTTTCCAGATAAATCTGGCCGTCCGTAATCGAAATCACATTTGTCGGAATGTAGGACGAGATATCCCCTTCCATCGTTTCAATAATCGGAAGGGCCGTCATCGAGCCGCCGCCAAGTTCTTCCGAAAGCTTCGCGGCACGCTCGAGCAGCCGTGAATGCAGATAGAAAACATCCCCGGGATACGCCTCGCGTCCCGGCGGCCTGCGCAGCAGCAGGGACATCGTCCTGTAGGCTACCGCGTGCTTGGAAAGGTCGTCATAGACAACGAGCACATCCTGGCCGTCGCGCATAAATTCCTCTGCAATCGCACAGCCCGCATAGGGTGCGATGTACTGCATCGGGGCGGTATCACTTGCCGTAGAGGCCACAACCGTCGTATAATCAAGCGCCCCGAATTCATCGAGACGGTTCACAATTTCCGCAATGGTCGATGCTTTTTGGGCAATGGCCACATAGACGCATTTAACATCCTGTCCCTTTTGGTTGATAATCGTATCGACCGCAATCGCCGTCTTTCCTGTCTGGCGGTCGCCGATTATGAGTTCCCGCTGACCCCGGCCAATCGGGATCATCGAATCAATCGCCATAATTCCCGTTTGAAGAGGCGTATCAACCGGCTGCCTGTCGATGATCGCCGGCGCCGGCGTTTCAATCGGGCGGGAATTTTCAGTCAGAATCCGGCCCTTCCCATCAATCGGAAGGCCCAGCGGATTCAACACGCGCCCCAGCACGGCATCTCCCACCGGCACTTTAACGACATCGCCGGTATGACGTACCATAGAACCCTCTACAACGTCCGCCACGCCATTTAAAAGGACGGCGCCCACCCGTTCGAGCTCCAGGTTCATAACAATCCCGTATGCGTCATTTTCAAACTGCAGGAGTTCGCCGTATTTGCACCCGTCTAACCCGCGCACAAAGACAACGCCGTCGCCCGTGCGCTCTACAATGCCAATCATCGAGATATCATATTTAACGTCAAACTGGGTGATTTTACTCGCAAGGTCTTCCCCTACCGCAGTATTCCCGAGTGCCCCGTCTACATTCTTTTTCAGGGCGGCTATGATATCTTCAATATTTTCAGTGTCCGTATGAATCGAATTATCGCCAATATATTCCTGCATCCTGTCTAAATAGGATTTCGCGCTGAGATCGTAAACCATATTGTTTACAGTCGCAACAAAACCGCTGATAAGAGACGGATCGACAGTAATATCAAAATCTATTTTCGCGTCAAAAAGTTTGTCAAACTTTCCGGTGATCGCGGATATTTCATCTGGCGTGAATTCAGCTGCACAAACGAGTTTACCCTTCATTTCCAAATATTAACTCACCTTCTCAAAAAATTCGTTGATAACATTTTTGTTATCTTCGTAAGACACTTCGCGCTGCAACACCTTTTCTGCAATCTGAATTGCCATGCGCGTCACTTCCTGCCGCATTTCAAGTACAGCCTGCTGTTTCTGCGATTCAATATGTTTTTCCGTACGCGTGCGGATTTCATCCGCATTCTCTTCCGCTTCGGAAACAATTTGGCGCGCCTGTTCGTCCGCCACGGATTTACTTTTATTAATCAGCTCCGTCGCAAGGTCCTGCGCATTTTCCATCATTTCGTCATACTTGGCCTTTAGCTGCTCCGCATCCGAATACTTCTGCGCGGCTTCGTCAATCTGCTTTTGAATCTCGTTTGTCCGGTTATTCAAAAAACGCGTGATCGGCTTATAAAGCAGCCACCGCAAAAATAAAAACAAAACGATGATGTTTACAATATAGAGTATAATTTCCAGAAAATTAATTTCCATCTCAAGTTTCCCCTGTGCTTATTTGCGCAACCCGTTTGTGCGCCCTACGTTTCTTATTTTCCCATCGTGAAGATCATAATGATTGAAATAACAAAACCGTAGATGGCCGTAGATTCTGCAAGCGCAAGCCCGATCAGCAGCACCTGATTGATCTTTCCGGTTGCTTCCGGCTGCCTTGCCACAGCCTCACACGCCTTGCTCGTAGCAATTCCCATACCGATCCCTGCACCCATGCCTGTAAAAACGGCCAGGCCTGCGCCGATTGCAATCAAACCCATATCCATAACTAATTTACCTCCATTATTCATTAAAATATACAAGCGGCGTACCGCCTAAACACATTTACGCTTTTTCCTCGATGAACGACATCGTCAGCATTGAAAATACATACGATTGCATACCAAGGTGGAACAAAATAAAATAGATAGAGGCAAGCGCCGGAACGACAATCGCAAAATTCCCCATTGCCCCATAAAGCATATCCATAACCACGAGACCGCTGAACATGTTGCCAAAAAGCCGGCATGCGAGTGAAATCGGAACCGCCACCGATGAAAGCACATTGATGGGAACCATGAACGGCTTCGGTTCCGCATAGGTCTTGAGCCACCCTTTTACACCGCGGAAGCGGATTGAATAGGCAATAATGAGCACAAACGTAATCAGCGCAAGCCCTATCGTACAATCGAGGTCCGTTGCGGGAGAACGGATTCCCAGGAATTCCAGAAGCCCGCTGCAAATAATGAACCCAAAAATAGTCATGATATACGGCGCTATGGAACTTGCCTTCTTCCCTGCGCCCATAATGGAATTGGAGAATTTGTTTACCCCCTCCACCATAAGTTCCATCACATTTTGCAGGCCCTTAGGCACCCGTTTGAAATTTTTCAGGATAACAAACCGAAAAATGAGGCTAAACACAATAATCGCCAGTGTTGTGCCGAAGGCGGCAATCAGCGTCGTCGAAACCGTAAAACCGCCGAAAATCGTTACTTTGTCAGGAAATACGCTTGGTATATCCATTATTTTTGCTCACCTCCGCTCTGCTTATATTTTTTGATTGTCAAAATACTTGTTACGACCGGGATTCCGATCATTGCGGCCGCGACCCCCGCCGCGCACCAGACCATGGCAGTCAGGGAAACAAACTTGGCCATTAGCCACAATACCACCAGGATTAAAGCGAGCTTGGCAATTGTGACCGGGACTGCAATTGCAGTATTTCTTCGATCGGACGTCATCATCTCTATCAACTTCTTCAGAAGAAGCACTTCAAAAATTCCGAGACCGAATCCGACAAAGATTCCCCACATAGTATCTACCTGCTCAAATATAAAAAATTTCTAAACCTTAGTTTAGTCCTATTTATTGAAGAATGCAACCGCAAATTCCCGCGAAAAACGGGGTTTACTTTCATTATTCACCCGGTACGCATACTTACCCGCGAATACTCGCGATATTCAATAAGTCTCGAAAAAACTTGCCGTCTGCCGGGAAAAATATTCCTCAAGCCCGCTGCCCGGCGGGAAAGCCCCCGCCGCAGCCTGCGCCAGTTCGCCTATCGCAAGCGAAATATCCGCTGCCCCGCAACCTTCTTCAACCCGGTTTCGGCCATCCGGCAGTTTCCCTATTTTCAAATTGTAACGCTCTCCAAGAAAGTCATCCTCGATTTCAATCGTAAAGTCCCTATGAACCGGAATTTTTTCCAGCAGGGAAGCAGGAGACAGCACCCTCATCATCGTAAATTCTTCCGCTTCCCCATCGTTTCCCGACGGAATAAAATAATTTACTCTTTTTGCGGGAATAGAATTCAGAAGAATCCCTCGCTCTCTTTCTCCCGGGCATACCAATTCGAATACGTCCGCAGTATCCTCCTCCATATAGTAAAGCGCGTATGAAAGGCCCGGCCCCGCTTCACTTACCACCGCATAGCCCTGATCGGCAAAGAGCAGGCGAAGCCATTCGTTGAAACGTTTCCCCGAACGGCTGAACGCATTGTCAAATCCCCCGATATAACGGCCGTATGCAAGCTCCATTTCCTTCCATGGAATTTTATCCATTTTGGAATAGATGACCGGCCTTTTCCCTTTGGAATCAAGACATGGCGCGAGGCTTCTTCTTTTTATATAGGCGACTGTTTCATAGCCAAACCGGCGGTAAAAAGCATGCAGGAACGGATGAAGGTATGTAACGGCAAGGCCCCGCCGCTTCATATCCAGCATGGCGCTTTGTACCAGTTCCCGCATCAGGCCGCGTTTTCTGGCCCTGGGAAGTGTCGCGCAGCCTGCTAGGAATTCCGTTTCAAAATCGGCACCCGCAAGCTTCGCCTGGAATTTGAGCATAAAAAGGTCCGCTATGAGGTCGCTCTCTTCATAATAGCCGAGCGTATCCTCATAGCGTATAATTTCATCAAAATATTTTTCAATAAAGGCATCTGAATCCCCAAAACAGATTTTCCAGATTTCCTTTGCCCGTGCTTCATCCGTTTTTACAAGCGGCCGGATATTCATGCTGTTTCACCGCTTAAAATCACGTCATACTTTTCCAGCATAAACACAGGATGGTAGGATTGTTTTGCCTTACGGATTCCGGGGACTCCCATGTCCTCCGCGCGATTGATGTACGTACAATGCGGCCACACATTTTTCACAAAGGCATTATTCACGTAGGTAAATAAGCCGTTATAGCCCGAACGCGCCTTTTCAATATGGATGATTGCCGTATCCTCGCTGATTTGTTCCCCAAAGGAAAACGCGACAACCTCTCCCGCAACCTTAATCACACAGCCCTTGAAATTCAGTTCCCGCCAGTGGTCGAGTGCTTTTGTAATGGAGAGCATTTCTTCTTCCGCCTCCCGGGGATCGGCATCCTTATCCGTTGCCCAGTCTTCCTGAATTTTCAGGCACTCATCCCGGTATTTATCGTCATACAGATCGAATTCACTTTGATAGCTGCGGAGAAACGCATTGATATGATTTCGCTTGGAATGATATTTTTTCCCGGAAAGGTTAATCAGGTCTTCTGCGTTATAAATGTACTCCGAATTATATTCGTCATAGACAAAGCCATAACGATCACCGCAATCATCTTTTATTTTCTCCACCATGCGCGGTGTGGCGCATTTAATATAGAATACGCCGCCCCTGCCTGCCATATACTCTTCACATTTCCGCATATACGGCTCGATTGATTCGCCGGGGTCCCGCAGGTAAGGAGGAAGCATAAATGGTTTATATACGTCGCTGTACATCCAGATATACAGGCCGTTCCCCTCCACTGCCATCTGGATATCCCACGCTTCCTGCCATGTATACATATTGGAAAAGGAAGCTTCGGAATGCCGGAATTGCTGCGGCAATACAAAACGATCAAAGATTGGTTTATCTTCAAGCTCCAACGGTTTAAAATTAAGCATAAATATTATTAGTCCTCACGATTCTCATTGCAGACAAGCCCGCGTTCCGCATCCAGCTTAATATGCGTCCCGCTTTTCAATATTTGCGTTGCGCTCACCGCCCCCACCAGCACGGGAATATCGAGCGCCATACCGACAATAGCGGCATGCGTATCCGGGCCGTCCTCTTCTGTTATAATACCCGCGGATTGCTTCATTAAATCCAAAATATTATTGGACGTCGTGGGAACCGCCAAAATATCGCCCTGCTTAAAGGTTTGGCGCGCTTCCTTTTCCGTACGTGCAACACAAAGGTTCCCGGAGGCGCACAAGCCGTTGATCCCCGTTCCCTTTACCAGCACATCCCCCACGATATGAACCTTCAAAAGATTGGTGGTTCCCGCGATGCCAAGCGGCACACCGGCCATAATTACCACGAGATCGCCATTTTCAAGCAGCCCCGCTTTCTTTCCATAGTTTACGACCATCTCAAACAGCTCGTCCGTATTGAGCTTTTGCTCTACCTTCATGGGTGTTACACCCCACGACATACTGAGCTGGCGGCACACCTGTTCATCCGGCGAGCAGCCGATAATCGGGATGGAAGGCCTGTATTTTGACACCATACGAACCGACCGTCCGGTTTTTGTTACGGCAATGATCGCGGAGGCTCCAAGGTCATAGGCCGTTGTGCAGGCGGCGTGCGATATGGCGTTCGTCACGTCCGAAATTTGCGCCATGTCGTTTTTCTTGAACCGCATTTCATAATTGATATCTTTTTCGGTGCGCAGCGCAATACGCGCCATTGTTTTGACGCATTCCACGGGATATTTCCCGGCGGCCGTTTCACCGGACAGCATAATCGCGCTCGTTCCGTCATAAATCGCATTGGCAATATCGGTTGTCTCGGCACGTGTCGGCCGCGGATTGTGCATCATGCTCTCCAGCATCTGGGTTGCCGTAATAACAATTTTTCCCGCCCCATACGCCTTGCGAATCAGCTGCTTTTGCAGTACAGGCACCTCTTCGAGCGGAATTTCCACTCCCATATCGCCGCGCGCCACCATAATGCCGTCGGACACGCGCAGGATATCGTCAATATTTTTTACGCCTTCCGCATTTTCAATCTTGGCAATGATTTTAATGCTTTTACATTTGTGCTCATCGAGAATGCGTTTAATATCGAGAATATCCTGTTCGCTGCGGGTAAAGCTGGCGGCGATAAAATCAACGTCATTTTCAATACCAAAAATGATATCCGCACGGTCTTTCTCGCTGATATAAGGCAGGGATACGGAGAAGCCGGGAACATTAACGCCCTTGCGGTCGGAAAGCACGCCGCCGTTCAGGACTTTGCAGGTGATTTCCGTATCGGTGATGCACATTACCTGCATCTCGATCAGGCCGTCGTCAATCAGGACAATCGCTTTCTGGGCCAGGTCCTGCGGCAAATCTTTGAATGAAACAGATACGCATGTTTCGTCCCCCTCCACCTCGCGCGTCGTAAGTGTGAAGGTATCGCCCTCGTGAAGCTCAATGCGCCCATCTTTGAAGGTGCCGATCCTGATTTCCGGACCTTTCGTATCCAAAAGGCAGGAAATATGCCTTCCCATCGCCTTGCTTATTTTTCTGATTTTTTTGATGCGCTCCAACTGGGTCTTGTGGTCTCCATGCGAAAAATTAAGACGCGCCACATCCATACCGGCTTCCACCATGCGGCTGATCGAATTTTCATCTTCACTGGAAGGCCCAAGTGTGCAAATAATTTTTGTCTTTCTCATTCATATTCTCCCGTACAATTTAAAATTTTATCTTAATCAATCCTGCTCCGGCACAAAGCCGCAAAAGGGCCCGGCCTGTTTCGGCGCCAAAAAATAAAGGCTGTGTCGCCACAGCCTTTATCTTACCAGTTTTCAAGTTATTCTTCCATATCTTTTTTTGCCTGTTCGATAATTTTTCCTGCCATCTGCGCCGGAACCTCTTCATACCGCTCAAAGGTCTGCTTAAACGTACCGCGCGCCTGTGTCATGGACCGCAGGTCCGTCGCATATTTAAACAATTCACTGAGCGGCACTTCGGCCGTCACTTCCTGCACCCCGTCAAGCGGATTCATTCCGAGAATTCTTCCGCGCCTGCGGTTGAGGTCGCCAATAATATCCCCCATGTATTCGTCCGGGATCGTAACCACAACTTTCATAATCGGTTCGAGGAGAACCGGATTCGCTTCCGCAATTCCCTTTTTGAACGCAAGGTTCGCGGCCACCTTAAACGCCATTTCCGAAGAATCCACCGTGTGGTAGGAGCCGTCATAGAGCGTGCATTTCAGCCCGACCACCGGATAACCCGCCAGCACGCCCTTCCTGATGCTTTCCTTAAGGCCTTTTTCTACGGCCGGAATATATTGTCTCGGTACAACGCCGCCGACAATTTTATCTTCGAACACAAAGTCGGCGAGCCCGTCCGGAACGGGCGAAAACTCGATCCATACATCGCCGTACTGCCCGTGGCCGCCCGACTGCTTTTTATGTTTCCCCTGTGCCTTGACGGCTTTTTTAATTGCTTCGCGATACGGAATCCGCGGATCATGCAGCTCGCCTTCCACATTGAATTTGCTTTTCAGTTTGTTGTTGATTACTTCAAGGTGCATTTCTCCCATACCGTTGGCAAGCATATCGCCCGTCTCGGTATCTTTTACAAGTTTAAACGTCGGGTCTTCATCCTCCAGGCGATGCAGGCCGGAAAATACCTTTTCTTCCTCGCCCTTTTTTTTCGCGCCGACTGCAAGGCAGATGCAGGGCTCCGGAAAATCAAGCGGCGGGAATTTCACGACGCACGACGTAGAACACAGCGTATCGCCTGTCGCCGTATGCTGCAGCTTGGCAACCGCGCCGATATCGCCGGCTTCGAGCTCGCCTATATTAATCAGCTTCTTACCGCGCATAACGCCAAGGCCCGAACATTTTTCCGGTTTGCCCGTATTGGCATTTGTGATGGACATATCCGATTTCAACGTACCCTGTACAATTTTTATGATAGATAATTTTCCCACAAACGGGTCCGCGATTGTCTTTAAAACATGCGCCGTAAATGGTGCGGAAGTATCGATTTTAAGCGTTACGGAATTTCCGGCGGCATCGAGCGCTTCGGTGCCCGGCATTTCCGCCGCATTCGGCATAAGGGCAATCATTTCATCCATCAGTTCCCGGACTCCGGTATTCGGCGCAGCCGCACTGACAAATACGGGAGCGATGCTCCCCTGGAGAATTCCCGCCCGCAGGCCCTTTAAAATATCTTCCGTGGAAAGCTCCTGACCGTCGAAAAACTTCTCCATCAGTTCCTCGTCATTACCGGCGGCATTCTCCACCAGAGTTTCCCGCAGGCTTTCCGCATCTGCGGAACAGTCCGCCGGGATTTCCGCTTCTTTCACATTCTGGCCGTCGAAAAGATATGCTTTCATGCCGATAATATCAACGATGCCGACAAACTTGCCGTCCTGCATAACGGGCATCTGCACGGCTGTGATTGCGGAGGTGTATTTGGTTCCAAGCGCGGCAACCGTTTTCATGTAATCCGCATGCTCCTTATCTACCTGATTAACAAGGAACGCTCGCGGAATTTCGTGCTTTGAACAATAATCATAAGCCTTTTGCGCGCCCACCGGCACCGTTCCATTCGCGCTTAACACAATCAGTGCGCTGTCGCAGAGTTCATATGCCGCAACCGCTTCCCCTTCAAAATCAAAATACCCCGGGGCGTCGATCAGATTGATTTTCTTATTTTTCCATTCAACGGGGGCAAGTGCAAGCCCAATTGATATCTGCCGCTTAACCTCTTCGCCGTCATAGTCCGTCGCGGTATTTCCGTCTTCCACGCGGCCCATACGCTCTATTGCACCGGAATCATAAAGCATTGCCTCGACGAGCGTCGTCTTTCCTTCTCCGCCGTGCCCGACAACCGCAATGTTAAAAATGTCCTGTGGATGATATACTTTCATGTAATAAGCCTCCCTAATGATATTTATTTATGTGAAGCCTCTTAAACTTAAATTCCAATATTTGAAATGAAGATATATTCAGTGTAACAGATTCCTGCTAAAAAATAAATAAATTTTTCGATTTAATATGGAATTTAAAGGCATTCTGTGCAATAATAGGAAAAGCACTTGGAATTGAGGGGTATTCTATGAAACAACTTACGGAAAAACAATTGAATTTTTGGCAGAGGTTTTTGGGGATTGTCGCCGGGATCGGCATCTGGCTCGCAATTTATTTCGGCAGTGAATCCGACAATATTTTGCTGCAATATTTGTTTATCATTATCTTTGCCGTCGTCATCTTCGGCCAGCGGAAAATTGAGCGTTCGCTCGACATGCGGCTGGCTTTGTTCACTAAATTCTGGCTCATCGGCCTGATTATCGGTCTTGGGTTATTTATCCTCGTCGGAGCGCTTACAGGAAGATTGTTTGGTTAAAACAGCAGAAAAAATCCGGCCCTCAAGGCCGGATTTTTTATTTACAGATTCTCCCGGAAAAGCTGCATCGTCTTCTTAAACAATTCCGCATTGGTCGGAGGCGTGTAGGTAATCGCATCCGCGCCGCAGGCAATGGTTTCGCGAATGCTGTCATCCGTAGGACCGCCCGTCGCAATGATCGGCATATAAGGATATTTATTGCGTATCCGCTCGATAATACGGCAGGTATCCGCCGCACCGGATACATTCAGGATATCCGCACCGCTTTCAATCCTTCGTTCAATATCTTCTTTTTCCGAAACCACCGTTACCACAACCGGAATATCCACCCGTTTTTTTATCTTCGCGATAATGTCGTTACCGATTTCCGGGCTTAACACCGCCCCTACCGCACCGCGAAATTCGGTTTCCAGCGCCAGGTGAACCGCGCGCTCGTCTTTCAGTTCCCCTCCGCCAACGCTGCACATAACGGGCACATCGGCCGTCGTCATAATCGCCTGGTTTATGGACGGCTGGGGGGTAAACGGATAGACCGCCATAATTGCATCTGCATCGGTGTTCCGAATCAGCGCGATATCCGTCGTAAACAGGAAGGACCGAAGGGTGCGCCCGAATATTTTGATCCCCGGCGCTGTCCTGATCACATCGGGCACCGAAATAATCAGATACCTCAATTTGCTTTCAAATTCCTTGGCAGGCATATAAACCCTCTCTTTACAGGTCAGATTCACTATTAAGTATCATACATCTACCGCAAAAAATCAACCATAAAACTAAATTTACGGATTAAAAACCGGCGTTCTGATATGTTCCAGGCAGGAGTTTCCTTGCTCTATACAGAAAAAGGCAGGATACCGTATTGGGATATCCTGCCCGCTTTTCATTTCATAAGCCCCGGTTATCCGCACTTGGAATAACCGCAGGAGCGGCAAATGTTGCACCCGCCTTCAAAGGAAAGCGGTTTCCCGCACTCCGGGCATTTGGAATCGTCAGGCGCATTGGGTTCGTCCTGCATGACAAGCGGGGCGATTTTTTCGCTTTGCATCTGCGCCACTGTCTGGAGCACCCGGCCGATTGCATCCGGGCACGAGAGGACCTTCACATCCCCCGCCTTGCGGAGCGTGGAATGGCAGCGGATTCCGCGCAACTGTTCCACAATGGATTCCACATCCATTCCGGAACGCAGCGCCGTCGAGATCAGGCGGCTTGTCGCTTCGGATTGGGAAGGACATCCTCCGGCCCGTCCCAGATTCGTAAAGACCTCGCAAATTCCATTCTCATCATAATTTACCGTAATGTAAAGATTCCCGCATCCAATCTTAACCTTTTGCGTAATTCCCTGCGTGATTTCCGGACGCATCCGCGGCGCGACCCGGCCCTCGTCTTTCTCCGGAGCGGCGCCGCCTGCACCGGATTCCTCCGCCTTGTTTACCTTCCCGATATTCAAAACCTGTGCGTCCCGGGACCCGTCACGGTAAATTGTAACTCCCTTGAGTCCGAGCTCATACGCCAGTTCATAAACCGTCCGCACATCGCCCTGCGTCGCCTCGCGCGGGAAATTCACGGTTTTGGAAACCGCATTGTCCGTATATTTTTGGAACGCCGCCTGCATACGCACATGGTATTCCGGCGTGATATCGTGCGCGGTTACAAATACATCTCGGATATCCTGCGGAATTTCTTCAATATGGGCGATCGTCCCTTCCTGCGCAATCCGCGACATCAGTTCTTTACTGTACAATCCCCGTTCCTTCATGACTTCCTCAAAGTACGGATGGATTTCCAGAAGCTCGTCGTTATCCATGACATTGCGAATATAGGAAAGCCCAAAAATCGGCTCAATACCTGAGGAGGCGCTGCAAATAATCGAAATGGTTCCCGTAGGGGCAATTGTCGTAACCGTAGCGTTCCTTTGGACGATTCCATTTGATTTGAACACACTTTCCGAATAGGTCGGAAACGTGCCGCGCGCTTTTGCGAGTTCATTGGAAGCCTTACGCGCCGTATCACGCAAAAACTGCATGATCCTTTCCGCCAGGGCAATTGCTTCATCGGAATTATAGGGAATTTTTAGTTTGTACAGGATATCCGCGAACCCCATCAGCCCAAGCCCGATTTTGCGGGTCGAGAGGGTCATTTCCCGAATTTCATCAAGCGGATAGCTATTTACGGTAATTACATTATCCAGAAAATGCACCGCATTATGGATCGTCCGCTCGAATTCCTCATAATCAAGCTCATATTCGCCGTCTTTTTTAACAAGCATGGCGTCAAGGTTGATGGAGCCGAGATTGCAGCTTTCAAAGGGCAACAGCGGTTGTTCTCCACAGGGGTTTGTGCTCTCCACTTCACCGAGGGACGGCACCGGGTTATCACGATTGATCCGGTCCAGGAAGACAATACCCGGCTCGCCGTTCGTCCACGCCATCTTTACAATCAAATCGAATACGTCCGGAGCGTAAAGCCTTCCGCACTCTTTTTTATCGTGCGGGTCAATCAGAGCATATTCACGCTTTTCATGGACGGCTTTCATAAACTCTTCCGTGACTCCCACGCTGATATTGAAATTTGTAATTTCGGTCGTATTTTTCTTGCACTGGATGAAATCCATGATGTCCGGATGATCGATGCGTAAAATGCCCATATTCGCACCGCGGCGGGTTCCCCCCTGCTTCACAGCCTCCGTTGCGGCATTGAATACCTTCATAAAGCTAATCGGTCCGCTGGCCACTCCGCCCGTGGAATTGACCGCCGCCCCTGCCGGACGCAGGCGCGAAAAAGAAAAGCCTGTCCCGCCGCCGCTTTTATGAATCAACGCCGCATTTTTAAGCGCATCAAAAATGGCCTCCATGCTGTCCGCGACCGGGAGAACAAAGCACGCGGAAAGCTGCCCAAGCGGCCTGCCCGCATTCATTAACGTCGGCGAATTCGGCATGAATTTTAAATGAGACATCATGTCGTAGAAAATATCCTGTGTTGTTTTTACATCTGCATCCGCATCAAATTCCCTGTCCGCCTCTGCAATGGCCTTGGCCACGCGTTTAAAAAGGTCTTCCGGTTTTTCGATTGGCTTTCCAGCCGCATCCTTTTTCAGATAACGTCTTTCAAGCACCGTTACCGCGTTTTTGCTTAACATTAAAAAATCCCCCTGCGCAATATATTTAGTGCCACCAGCACAATTCAGGCACTACATATAGTACACCAACGGGACCTGAAATGCCAGCCCTTTTTTCTTTATTTCAGAAAGTTTTGAAAAAAACGTTTGAAAACGTCAACATGACCCATTTCCCCGGAAGAAAAAAATGTTACATCCCCTTCTTCCGGTGATCCACTTAAAAGCGCTTCTTCCGCAAGCACCTCCGCGATATGCCGTGCCGTGCCATACATGCCGTCGAATATTTCACACGAACCGCCGCAAATTTTTCTCGCCACATCACGAATCTGGCTGCTTACGAAAGAATAATGCGTACATCCAACGACCACGCCGCCAAAATTTTGGCCCCTGTACGGCAAAAGCTTTTCATAAAGATAGGCCTTGATATGCGGATCGGACAGGTTTCCCCGTTCTACAAGCTCCGCAAGGCTGCCGCATTCAATATTGACCACCTGCTTCGCCGCGTTCAATTTGCTGAGGAGGTGGAAATACCGCTTTTGATGAAGGGTCGCAGGGGTCGCCAGAACGGCAATCTTACCGTCAGGATATTTTTCCACCGCCGGCTTTACCGCCGGCTCTATGCTGATAATTGGAATATTGTACTTTTCACGCATTGCCTGTACCGTAATGCTGGTCGCCGTATTGCAGGCAATGACGATCATTTTCACGCCCTGGCGGAACAAAAAATCTCCGCAGGCAAGCGAAAGATCGCGGATTTCATCCTCCGATTTCGTACCGTAGGGGGCATTTGCGCTATCCCCATAATAAATAAATTTTTCGTGCGGCAGGCATATTTTTGCCTGGGCGAGCACGCTTACCCCGCCTGCGCCCGAATCGAAAACGCCAATCGGCAATTCTTTTGCTTGCATATTCCATCCCGTTCTCTTCTTTTTATGGACGGTTTTTATTATATAACAAGACACGTGCGGAGTAAAGAGTCCCGCTTTCCGGCAATCATACCAAAAATAGCTTGCAAAGGGCCTTGTAATATGATAAAATACCATTTGCTGGATTAAAATATTACGGGGGGTGAAACGATGCCTAACATTAAATCAGCTAAGAAGCGTGTAAAAGTAATCGCTAAAAAGACCTTGCAGAACAAAATGATTAAATCCGCACTCAAAACGGACCTGAAAAAGTTCGAGGCTGCGGTCGCTGAAAACGGTGCAAATGCAGGCGATCTGTACAAAGACGCTGTCAGCGCGGTAGATAAGGCTGCTTTAAAAGGTACGATCCATAAGAACAAAGCAAATCGTACCAAAGCGCAGTTGGCAAAAAAGTTAAACAGCAAAGCTGAATAATTTTTTGTCTCCCCCATAAAGATAAAATACGAAAGGCTGATTCACCCTCAGCCTTTTTTGTTTGCGTTCATATAAATATCCACAAGCAGCGGATAAAGGTCGGTTTTCAGGCTGATGATTCCCTGCTTGGCATCAAAATCCATTTGCGCAAGCTTTTCAAGGGCTCGCCTGATTTGCCGGGCCGTGAATTGTTTGCACTGTGCGAGCGCCCTGCGCGCGGCAAATTCCCAGGCTCCCGTAGCCTGCATAATATGGGATATAATCTTTTGTTCCGGGAAACGAGCATCCCGGCATGCCCTTGCAACCAGCATCTGCCGAAAATTATTGGCAAGGAGGGTCAGGAATCCGATCGGATTGTTCTCTTCCGCAAGCATACGGTCAATCAGGGTATGCGCTTCCCGTGCATGGCCGCCCACCAGCAGGTCATGTATCTTATATACGTTATATTGCATGGATTTGACAGCATATTTCTCAATATCGTCTGCCGTAATATCTCCGCGGCACACACAGGAAAGTTTTTCAAGCTCGCTACCGACAACACCCATATCCCCATCCGCAAGCACAGCGAGGGTTTGCGCATTTTTAGTGGAAATCAGCAGGTTCTTCCGTTTGGCCGCCTGTACGATATACGCGGCAAGTTCGTTATCTTTCATCGCATTACATTCAACAAACATTCCGTTTTTTATGACATATTTTACAAATGCTTTTCGTTTATCCGCCTTCCCCCGGTGCACAACCAGCAAAACATTCTGCATTGGCATGTTTGCCTTTTCAAAGGGCGCGCTGAGCTCTCCTGGGGCGGCGGCTGAAAGAAGGTCCGTATTTTTAATGACAACAACCCTGCGTTCCCCCATAAACGGCAATGTTTCGAGGGAACGCACCACCGTCATGGGCTCCGGCCGTTCCTCAAAGAACGAGAGGTTCAGTTCCGGCATCTGCACGTCAAGGGCGGACAGAATGGCATGGAACGCCTGTTGTATCTGTGCGTCATCTTCTCCGCCTAATATAATGAAGTTTTTAACGTTTCCCGCTTTGATCTGTTTTAATGCTTCCTGTGCCTTCATGAAACACGCTCACTTTTCCGTCTGTATTTGAAGGTTCCCCTGCTCATTTACCAAAACTGTCACCGCACCGTCTTCCGCAGTGGTGAACAGCTCAACGCCCTTTTCCTCAAGCAATCCTACGGTCAGGGAATCGGGCAATGCTTTTTTATTCTTTTCTTTTACGGAAACAACCGCATACCGCGGCCTGAGCTGCGAAAGAAACGCATCCGTTACCGCGCCTTCCTTGCCTCCGCCCGCCAGCTTTAGGACGGGAACCGTCTCCGCAAAATTTATATCTTCCGGCATTGTCTGTGCAAACAGGCATACCGGTTTCCCCTTGTAACGCAGGACCAGCGATTGATATTTTCCATCGCTTCCCACGCTTTCAAGCAAAACATTGTCGCTTACTTGTATTTTATCATATATTGCGTATTCTTTCACGGGATATTGCGCATCGTATTCCTTAGGCATATAATTTCCAGGTACATACAGCATTTTGATACGGTTATCCGCCGCCAGCCTTTGCAAATTTTTTGTCCGGTCGTTTGTTACGATAACCGCATCAAAAACAATCCGGTTTTTCCCGGCATAATCGCTGATATTGGAATATTGAAGATTCCCTCCGTTATCGACCAGGTAATCCTTCCCTTCCGCGGAGATGTGGATTGCGTCTCCCGTTCCCACATCCAAAATCACCGCACGCACCGGAGCGGATGGTACGGCCGCAACGCCCGCGAACAAAATTACTCCGGCAAGAAGCCCCGCTGCCAGCGCCTTTGCTTTCCGTTTTATAAGCATATAGTCCGATCCCAGGAAAATAATTGCCATGACAGCAATACAGGCCCAAACCGGAAATCCGTTTACCTCAATAAACCCAAAAGAGTTCCGGGCAATTTGCTCATTGAGCCAGGTAAGCCCCCGAATGGAAAGCTCTGCCGGGAAGGCAAGCATATGCCCTACTTGCGGGAGCGCAAGCGAAAAAACAGTCCCCAGCCCCGTAAACAGAACGATAATTCCCGCGAGTGGAACCGCAAAGAAATTTGCCAGGGGGGCGGCAATCGCAACATTATTGAAAAAGTAGGCGGTCATGGGAAAAACCGAAGCAGTCGCCGAAAGAGAGGTTGCAAGCGGGGCATCAAGCCGTGCTTTATCCAGATGGATTTTTCGGAAAATCCGCGTGAGCGGAGGGTTCAAACATAATATCCCGAACACAACGCCGTAGGACATCAAAAGTCCCGGTGAAAAAAGCTGGACAGTATTCCCCAGCAACGTGAATACGAGGGCGGCCGAAAGAAACACAAGCGTATCCCGTTTTGCGAATTTCCATCTGCCTATAATGACAAATATAGTCATCAGGACGGCCCGCAAAATAGAGGGCGCGAACCCTGTCAGCGACGCATATGCGATAAGCAGGACGATATTCAAGGCAAAACGCGGTTTTCGTCCCGATCCCAATTTTTTAAGCAGGAAATTAAAGGCATAGGAAAGAATCGCGACATGAAGTCCGGAAATGGCGAGGATATGCGCGATTCCCGTTTTGGAGAAGCTGTCCCTTGTTTCCTGGGGAATTTCATCCTTCACCCCCAAAAACATGGCTTTTGCAATCGGCGCACTTTCCTCCGAAAAGATTTGATCGATTCCCTGTGCCATTTTTTCGCGCAGCAAAAACGGATATTGATACCATGATAGCCGATTGCCTTCTACGTCAACCGAAGTTCGGTAAAGGCTGAAACCGGCCCCCTTCCCGGCCAGATACATTTTTTCATCGAAATCTCCGGGATTCCGCGGCGGCGAAGGCAGGGAGATTTCCCCCTCCATCGCGACCGTATCGCCATACTCCAGAATATCGGGAGAATACAAGAGAACTTTCTTTCCAAAACCCTGTCCCCCAACCGTTACGTCTGTTAAAACATAGGTATGCGTTTCCGCATCCATTTTGGAACGGTCGGAAACATATCCTGTTATCCGGTATACCTCGTTCGATTCAATCCCGGAAAAATCAGTGCTAAACTGCATTTGGAACAGGAAGGCCCCCAGGAAAAATATAAACAGGTACAGCGCGGTGAACATCCGCCTGTTTTGCTTAAAAAAGAGAAATAAAAAAACACCCGCGCATAAAACCCATACGGGCAGTGAAATATTTGCGGGCAGGCCGAGATAATAGGCCGCGGCAATGCCCAGTACTAAAAAGAATGCAAGAAAAGCGACCGGTCTTGGATTTAAGACGCGCTTCATTTCTTCCCCCAATCAACGGGACCGCTGTGCGGTACATTTATTTATATATGGTACTGTTCCAATTCTTTCACAATCTCCACAGGGCTGAACACTGCTGCGGCCTCGTCCAGGAGCTTTTTTTCCTCGTAAACAGGATTAATATGGGTAAGCAGCAAGCGCTTTACACCCGCCCTCCGTGCCGTAAGGGCAGCTTCCCTGACATACATATGCGGAAGCGCTCCCGTATCCTCCTGAGAGGATAAAAAGCCACTGTCACACAAGAAGGTGCCGGTTCCTTTACAAAAATCCGTTAAAGGGCCGCTATAGCGCGAATCGCCGGAAAACACAAAGCTGTCCTGCCCTTCCCGGAATTTAACCGCATAGCATTCCACAGGATGAATCGTTTTACAGAATGAAAGCTTTACATTTGTTCCGGGAATTTCGCAATCCAACGTTTCCGAAATTTCCACCGTATCAAAGCATGGACAGGCATGCAGGATTCCATACTCTTTTTCAGGCATACGGGGCAGGAATACGGGGAGCGTTTTCCCCTTCAGCGCATAGCGCAGAATAAACATATCGCTGCAATGGTCGGAATGCAAATGAGTCAGTATAACGAGGTCAAGATCATCAAGCGCGCAAAACTCCTGCACACGCGAGAGGCTTCCGCTGCCCGCATCAAGCAGTACCTTTTTCCCGCCGCATTCCACCAGATAAGAGGTCGTTGCCCCGCCCTGCTTTGGGTAAGGCCCGTATTTTCCGAGCACTGTAACTTTCATGCCATTGCCCTCAGATTCATTTTTGTCCTCATCATTGCCATCGGATGATAAAGCACGAGCGCGAGCGCCGCGCCGCATCCCGCCTGAATCAGGTTCGGTATCAACGTAAGCAGCGCCCCTCCCGGGCCGACCAGAAAGGTTTCATATCCAAAATATCCAAAAGCCATGACAAGCGCGGCGGCCACACAGGCGGCCGCATAATGTTTAAATGAATTGCTTTTTTTTGTAATGGCCCCAACGAGAAGCGCCATGCAGGCTTTGATAATGATCGTTGCGGGAATATAGACCGTAGACCCGACGGTGAGGTCGGCAAGGCCGCTTCCGATTGCCGCGGAGGCCGCCGCATACGGCCCGCCTAAAATGAAAGCGGAGCAGTAAATAATCACATCTCCGAGGTTAAAATAAGCGCCCTTCACGGCAGGAACCTGAATTACCAGCAATATGGTTACTACGTAGACCAGGGCGGCTGTAACCGCTGTTGTTGTAAGTCTTCTTGTCTTTATGTCCATTGTCTGTTCTCCGTCGTTATTCGTCTTTGATGATTCCGGGGTTTTTGAGCAGCGGGTCGACCACATTAATAATTCCGCCGCCGAGGCTTTCCACGCGCTCGCCGTTAAGCAGGAACTGGACCCGTTTAATATTTTCAATATTGGTCAACGTATTAACGATTGAATAAATCATCATGGATTCATCCTTCCGGCTGATTCCTTCCAGCTTTCCGGAAATGGAAGCGTTAAAATCAACAACCGCCGTATCTCCCGCCAGATAGACATCGTTCACGTCATCCATCGAAATACCCGACAAAAACGCCGGGCTCACGTCTTTATCGTCCATTCCTGCCGGGCCGCGCATCAACTCCGCAAGAATTTCTTCCGGATACCCTGCCGTTCCCTGCGCCACCATACGCTCCACACTCATAAATAAAGTATATGTGGAATTTGGAAAATACAAAAGAATATTGTTTCCGAGCAGCTCGTCGCTCATTGGCTGGGTATAAACAACCGGCTCCGCCTGCGCACTGCCGTTTACATATATTTCTATCCCGTCTATATCCGGCATAAACCCAATAATTGTTTTTGCAAGGGCCAACGCCGCAATTTTTTCCCCATCGCTAAATTGCTGCGTAATTGCCACGGGCGCCTTGTTGAAGTTAAGCCGCACAATGGTCTGCCCGTCCTCGAGGGTAACGATTTCCGTCCCGATGAGCTCCGCAATGGTTTTATCGATTACGGACATATGCTGGTAGGTGTTTTCCGGCCCGCGCATCATCCCCTGCACCACAGTATTAATCATCTCTTCCGGGCGGTTCGTCTCAAATTGGAAACTTCTTGCCTCCGGCACTAAAAATTGCTCCGTCCGGTCCAAAAAATAAAGCATGATGTCCATCGACGGTTTTTCCATACGGGCGCGCTGTTCAATCTTTGTCTGCTCTTCCTGGAGCGTCCCCTTAGGTTTTTGCAGTACGCCGACCGGCTGGCCTTCGTATCCCGCCTGAACGCCGTTGACAAAAATGTTAATGTAGGATACGCCTGAAAAATCCACAAGGGTGGATACAAGCGCCAGTTCCATCACCGTAATTTCTTCATCGGTTTTTTCTTCATCGGTTTTTAAAAAAACATTTATCAGGTTGGGCAGTATTTCAATCCCTTCATAGGCGAATCCCTCCGCAACCGGCGCATAGTTATCCGAGGCCGGGCCGTCGAGGATTGCTTCAATGATTTTCTTCTCTGCCCGCTCATTTTGGCCTACCGCCAGCCTGCGGGTTTCCGCGGCAAGCGTCGGTTCGGATTTTGATTTATCCAGAAAATAGAGCGCAGGATTGATGGTAATGCTCGGTTCCAAATTAACCGTGCGCATTACCGTCTCCGTTTCCGCATCATTATTTTGTTGATTTGTGTCCTCGTCCTCCCTCACGACGGAACAGCCTGAAAGCAGCAATATTCCAATGAGCAGGACAGCCAGCAACCGTTTCATATATCACCTATGACAAGAAATTTCGTTTGAATGTAGTATACGTCATTTTCCATACATCATTTTCCAGAATTAACCGGATTGGAACATTTGAGACCGTTTTCGCGTCCCCATCGCGCAGCTTTAATACATAGCTTGCCATTACAACTTCGGTAAGGTCATCCGCGCTTTGTATTTCGTCGCCGATTTCAACATCCGAAACGACGAGCTTCGCAGTGGTAATTTCGCTTTTGAAATCCTCAAGCGACGGCTTATCTTCTCCGTAAAGGTTCTTAAAGGAGATATAACGATAAAGCGTATTCCAATCCTTATTTTCAATGCAATTCATAATTTCACGCAAGGTATTCTGCCCGTTCAGGTCAAGGGCGCCCCGGCGTTCCAGCGCTTCGGTGGTTCCTTCCCCGTCGAGTCCCGCTTCTTCGAGCGTCAGCGGACGGCCCGTTCCGGTTCCGTCGTCGTCAATATAAATCTGTACGCGGGAAAAATTCCCCTGCTCCACAATGGTATTTACAATGGAATAGGTTGCCAGCATCCTTCTCGTTTTTTCATAGGTATCATTTTCGGCAGCCCCGTCTGCCGGGGAAGTTTCCGGCGGCGTTAAAAATTCCTGGCTGAGTGTTACGGAGAGGAACGTTCCGTCCTGGGCAACATTTACCACCTTGGTATTTGGATTGATAAGCTGTGTTAAATCGGTGCGGGCGGTTGAAGGCCCCTTGATCAATTCCGCAATAATGGAAGCCTCGGAATTTTCATTGATGGGAACGGAAAAAACGCGTACCTCGCCAATCAAAAGCGCTTCCTGCATATATCCGAAATATAAGCGTGCCGTTTCCTTATCCTTGCTGACTGCTTCGGGCAGCGGATTGATTTGGATTGCCGCTTCCTCCGAAGGCGTTGCGGACGGCGCTTCGATTTGCTGTGTGCATGCCGTGATTCCCAAAACAGAAACGCAGCACAAGACCATGCAAACCAGTTTTCTCCATTGCTTCATAATATGTCCTCCGTATGCTGGGCCAGCGGAACCACGAGTGTAAACACGGACCCTTTGCCTTCCTTGCTTTCCACATCAACACGTCCGCCGTGCATCAGGGCAATCCGGCGCACAATATGCAAGCCGAGGCCCGTTCCCCCGGTTTCGCGGGAACGAGCCTTATCCACGCGGTAAAAACGTTCAAAAATATGCTCCAGATGCTCCGGGCTCATTCCCACGCCATCATCTTCAATGCGAACCGCTCCTTCGCCGCCATGATGCTTTGTCGTCACAAACACATGCCCGCCATCGCTCGTATATTTGATTGCATTTTCAATCAGGTTATTGATCGCCTGCCGCAGCTTCAGCGGATCGCACTCCAGTTCAAAATCGTCGCTGACATCCGTCCTGACCCGGATATTCCGCTCTTTCGCAATTGGTTCAAGGGCATTCACGCATTTATTTACAATGGAGGAAATCCGCACTTTTTCAAGATTTATCGTAACGATGTCGCTGTCCATCTTTGACAGCAGCAGCAGGTCTGTGATAAGGCTGTTCATCCGGTCGATTTCACCGTTGATATCGCCCAGGAATTCCTTATAAACTTCCTCCGGAACATTGTCCTGATACAACATGGATTCCACCAGAATTTTCATGGAGGCAAGCGGGGTTTTCAGTTCGTGGGAAGCATCCGACACGAATTCGCTCCTCTGCTGGTCCATATTCTGTATCCGGCCGCACATCATATCAAAGGTTTGGGCCAACTCGGCAACCTCGCCTTTCCCGCGGATATTCGCCCGTTGGGAAAGATCGCCGTTGGAAATCTTTATCGCAACGTCGGTCAGCTTTTTGATCGGTTTTGTAATCAGGTTTGTCGTAAACAGGCTGATGATAATAATAATTCCGCAGGCAAGCAAAAATATGGTAAGCGTACGCTCCTGCAGCATGGCAGTTGCGTTTACCACATCCTGTATACTGGAAGAATAGAGCACAGCCCCGATAACCTGCCCGTTATGGACAATGGAGGACGTGCAGTAAACGGCCCAGAAATTTCCGCTGCCGGGATCGTTAATGGAATGAAACCCGTAAGAGGATGAATTCCGGCCATATAAAATGTCGTTCACTTCCCGATCCGACAATTTAACCCCGTTCAAATCGGAAAAACTATCTACAGCAACAATCCCGGAACTATTCAGAACCAGAAAACGGCCGCCCGAATCATTTCCGTTGTTCACCACGATATCATACATTGTCCCCGCATCATCATCCGAAAGATACGGCGCTACCTGGACCGCAGTGCTGTTCGCCGCCTTTGTCAGTGACGAAATCCGCTGGTTGACTAAATAATCCTCCACCAGCGACGAAACCGCAATGGATACCAAGCCAAATACGATTCCTACAAGAACCAGATAGATGACGGCAAATTGCCACCTGATAGAGTATAGCAGCTTATTTGTTCGTAAAATAATAGCCAACTCCCCATTTTGTTAAGATATATTCCGGTTTCGCCGGATTTTGCTCAATTTTTTCACGAAGGCGGCGAATGTGCACATCCACCGTGCGCAAATCCCCCTGGTGTTTCCAAACGAGCTCCAGCAGCGTGTTCCTGTCAAACACCTTGCCCCTGTTTGTAATAAAAAGGTTCAGCAGGTCAAATTCCTTCGCGGTAAGGTTGACGTCTTCCCCTTTGATTTCCACACTGCGGTTAATCAGGTTGACCTTCATGTCTTTCACCTGGATTGCCTGCGTATCGGCCACCGTTTTCTGCGCACCCGCCCGACGGAGGATCGTCTTAATGCGTGCTTTCAGTTCAAGCATATTAAACGGCTTGGTCATATAATCATCCGCACCAAATTCAAGGCCCATAATCTTATCCATATCTTCGCCTTTTGCGGTCAGCATGATGATCGGCACTTCCGATACGCTGCGTATTTTCTGGCATACTTCCATCCCGTCGATCTTAGGCAGCATCAAATCCAGGAGAATAAGGTCATGCTTTTCCGGATCAAAAATATTTAACGCTTCCTCCCCGTCATAAGCAACGTCGATCACATAGCCCTCTTGTTGTTCTAAATTAAAACGCAGGCCCTTCACCAAAGTCGGCTCGTCATCCACAATCAAAATATTTTTTGCCATAATGAATGCTCCTTATTAAGACATTAATTTATTATAGCATACCCGTTATGATTTTGTAACGCTTTCTTATATAAAAAGGCGGCTTTCACCGCCTTGCAATCATTTATCCGCTTAATAAATTTTCTCCGAAAATTAACCGGCGTTCTCCGTATCCCCTCCCAAAAGGGATACGACATCCAACACCTTCTTAAAAAAAGCGCTGCGCACAAGATTTCCCCGCCGGATTTCCGTGAAAATTTCTCCGTCCCTCAAAAACAGGACCCGGCTGCAATAGCTTGCCGCAAATGCGTCATGGGTTACCATAAGGATCGTAGCATGAAGACGCTTATTCATATTGGCAAAACTTTCAAGCATCCGGCGGGCGGCGCGGGAGTCAAGCGCCCCGGTCGGTTCGTCCGCGAGCACCAGCGCGGGCTGCGTCACAATTGCTCGGGCAGCCGCCACACGCTGCTTCTGGCCGCCGGATAACTCCCCCGGATATTTGTCCAGGATATCGCTGATTTCGAGCGCGTCTGCCACCTGCGCGACAAGAACGCGCAGCTCCTTATAGTTGATTTGGTTGATCGTAAGCGTAAGCGCTATATTTTCATAGGCAGTCAGTGAATCGATGAGCCCAAACTCCTGGAACACAAGCCCCAGCTGCTCCCGCCGAAACCGGGCAAGATGTTCCGGCTTTATCTGGGCAACATCGGTTCCGTTGATATAAACATGTCCTGTCGTTACGGTATCGATTGCCGAAATACAATTGAGCAGGGTCGTCTTCCCGCTGCCTGACGGCCCCATAATCCCGACAAACTCCCCTTTGTCTACGCCGAAGCTGACCCCGGCAAGCGCCCTTGAGACATTCCTCCTGCCGCCATATATCTTTTCAATGTCGTCCACCCAAAGCAAATGTTCCATAACCCTTTGTCCTATGCTTTTTTATAGTCAGGAATGATTCCGAGTGTTTCGGTTTCGCTCATCCCCGCATTGACCAAAAAGAAGGCGCTTACAAAAACCATCACCGCATAAAACATTTTTTTCACTTTCATCACTCCTTTTCTTTATTTGATACTTCAATTATAAGCCGCACTTCTTAACGGGAATCGTTTAAAATCCTTACGATATTCTTACGATCTTTTGAAGCGGAGGACAGGCTGTTTCCTCCACAAAAAAGAAGATGCTTTTTACGCATCTTCCTTCAGGCTGGGAATTTTGTTGTATTTACGCAGCATACCGATAAGCGTACGAATGGATTTACTTTCTTACTTCGTCGATCAGGCGCTTCGCATTGCCGTAAAATACATCCTTCACATCTTCCGGCCTCAGCCCGCACGAGGCCGCCGCGCGCTTAAAAGCCAGTATTTCTTCATACATGAAAAAGGTGATCTTCTTTCCTTCTTCTTCGCCGACCTCCCGCATGTGCGAATCTTTCGATACATCCCCATACATGCCGGGCGGCACAAGGTTGACATAGGTTCCATTTTCCGTAATCCTGTGCGTGCGCATACGCAGGATTGGCAAATCGCTGCCGAACAGGATGCGCTTCGGTCCTACCGCTTCAATCAGCCTTTCTATCACTTCCTGGTTACAGTTCGCTGTAAAGTCGAACAAAAGGTCGTCCGCCGGAGCAAGCCGTTCAAAAGCATCCCCGATGTCATCGGTCGTATACGCCCGTCCAATATGTGCGATAATCAGCTTGATTCCGGGATATTTTTGTTTTATTTCCAGTATCTGCTCGATATTTACCGGGTCCTTCAGCCTTCCATTACGGGGAATATGCAGCATCATGATCCAGCCATGCCGGTCCAACACGTCCAGCTGATGCGGAGGAAAAAAATCAAAAATACGAATTTCAGCTTCCGGAATATATTCCGGGGATAATGACAGGTAGGATTTCAACCCCAGGAAACCGCCTGAAATTATTTCCCGTTCTATTTCTTCAGCGCTTTGGAAGGGGTAGGAAAAGTAAAGCGCGGGATATCCGCTTTTTTGCGAGCTTTCCGAAACATAGCGGTTAGCCGCCGCCCCGTCGTCCCCGTGGCTCAGGTTTGAAAAAATCAGCGCCTTTACGTCTTTGCCGGGAAACATCAGCCCGTAGGATTCCATAAGGTCTTCGATGCTGTTGTCACGGGCAACCATCTCCGGCCATGCCACTACCCGGGTCTGTACAGCGGGATTTTTTTCCTTTTTGAACTTTCTCAGATATACATGCGTATGGATATCAATAATTTGTTCCGGCAGGAAATCCCTTAGTTTTTCATCATAAATGTTTCGATCCAAATCAGTTACTTCAAAAAGGCTCATTTCAAATTACTCCTTCTTTTAATCAAACGGTCAATTTATCCAAGCCGCCGGCCGCCGCCGCATGGTCCTTGAATTTTTCAAACAGCGCCGGATAAACCCTGGCATTCCGTC
The DNA here is from genome assembly GCF_001678845.1 of Christensenella intestinihominis. Classification (GTDB taxonomy): domain Bacteria; phylum Bacillota; class Clostridia; order Christensenellales; family Christensenellaceae; genus Christensenella; species Christensenella intestinihominis. The sequence continues at coordinate 35,979 of NZ_MAIQ01000001.1, read as the reverse complement.
CGGGAGAAATATGGCAGAAATCCGCTGCTAGCGCCTCCGTCCCTTCGCGAAAACTGTGGAATAATCCGCATCCGACACCCGCCAGCACCGCCGCCCCGACACAAGCAATATCGGCAACCTGCGGCACCAGCAAGGGTACTCCCGTGATGTCTGCTATAATCTGCGTCCACACATCGCTTTTTGACGCTCCACCCAGTATTTTAATTTCTTTCATCTTATATCCGGCCAGGCGGAACGTTTCCAGTATCCAGGCGATTTGATATGCTACGCCTTCCATGACGGCCCTTGCCATATGGTATTTCCCATGCGCCAGGTCCAGTCCGGTAAAAGCGCCCCGGAAATCAGACCTTGTTAAAGGATACGGCGCTCCTGCAAGATAAGGATAGAAAGTCATGCCGTCCGCGCCCGCCTCGATTTTTTTTACATGGTCGTTTATTTCGTCAAAGGGGAGCGGTTCCCCGCCGGAAAGTGGGCAAATATTTTTTCTCAGCCATTCAAGGCAGGCGCCCCCGGTTATAACCGACAGAAGCTCTCCCCATTTTCCACGAACCGTATGCCTGCTGCGCTGGGCCCCTGAAATACACGGAGCATCGGTGATGGCCGTCACCACCCATGCGGTTCCTGTTCCAATCACCACATCGCCGCTTTCGATGGCTCCGGCGCCAAGCGCCACACAGTACTGGTCATGGCCGCCGCTGATTACGGGAACGCCTTTCCTAAGGCCCAACTCACGAGCCGCATCCTTGGTCAGGGTTCCTGCCATTTCTCCTGACGGCACCACATCCGGCAGTTGGTTTCCAGATACTCCCAAAAACGATAAAATTTTATCATCCCATTCGCCGGCAGTAATATTTACCATCTGGTTAATTCCGCCGTTGGACAGATCGACGGCATATCGTCCCGTCATCTTTCCCGTCATATAATCGGGAACCGACAGGAATTTTGCCACCCGTCCGAACATTTCCGGCTCATGCTTTTTCATCCATAAAATCTGCATGGCATTCATGGAATCGCAAAGGCTCCATCCTGTCGTATCATAAATATATTGTTCCCCGAGCGTCAGGGCCGTCTCTTCTTTTTCCGCCCAGCACCGCGTATCATTCCATAAAACGGCCGCCTTCAGCGGATTCCCCGATGCATCCACTGGAACAAAGGTTCCCCCTTGCGTGGAAAGGCTTATTGCCGCGACATCATTGCCCCTTTCGCTTTTTTCACAGCATTCCCGCACGGTTTCGCATGCCGCTTTCCACCAATCGCGTGCATCCTGTTCCGAATAGCCCGGCTTCCTGTTTTCGCACCTGTAACTTCGATAAGACGAAGCCAGAATTTTCCCGTGTATATCGATAAGCAGCGCTTTGGTTCCGGTCGTCCCGATATCCAGCCCTATTAAGCAGTCTTTCATTTTTCTTTCCCCACGGCAATCCCTCCGGTATGCGGGCTTTTCCCGCATGCCGGAGGAAGTTGCTGTATCCTGATTGTTATTCCGCTTCCCAGCACTCAAAAGGCTGTGCAATCGCCTCGCTGACAAATACCGACGTCTTGAACAGCTGCAGAATAGAGGCCGGGACCTGCATGCTGACCGGTCCGTACAACGTCAGCCGGGAGATCATCCGCTGCCATGTATCGACCCCGCCCATGAAAGTAAGGCTATGCATCTCGAAACGGTCTTTGGCCGCTTTGATATCGCGCGGACCGATTGTGGCGGCCCTTGGCGGAACGTTCGCCACGTCTCCGCTTTTGCCGAACACCCCAAAAAGCGAGTTCTCTGCAACCGTCAGGGGATGCTGGGTAACCAGCCTCGACCCGAGCGTTAAAAACTCCTCCATTGATCCAGCCTTGAATTCCTCCGTATCCGGATCAATGAACGCAATATGTCCCGGCCATCCCGTCGCGCTATAGCAGACATCTACGCCGCCGCCTGTGACGTCCTCAATAATTTTGGAATAATCCTTAATGTTTTGCGTCGTCGGGTAATGGAAGTGGTCTTCGGGCGGACGCAGGTCCGGGTCCAGCTTTTCATAGAAAAACTTCTGGAAGGAATGCCCCAGTCCCGCTTCATAGGAAAGCGGAGCGACTTCGCCGTCCTCATTGGCCCATTCATCCATATCAAACGTATGGAGATTACGGCAGCTGACCCCAAAACGGTTACATAACAGCGCCACATTCGAATAGGCAGAGGCCCACGGGTTCGGTAAAATAAACGACAAAGGTTTGTCCTGTTCGTCGGATTCCTTGATCCGTGTAAACATATCGGCAACAAAAACCGAAGTAACGTCTGCAACAATTTTTATCCTGAAATCTGGATTCTCGTGTTTTTCCATATCCTCACGCCTGATATTCCTGCAATGCTCAAGCACATTTTTATCGCGGAACGGAATCCAGGATGCCGGTGTGAAATCAAAATTCTTACTCATTTTAAGCCTCTCTTTCAATAATCCATTTTTTAGTAGTCAATCAGCTCATGCCTTTCAATCGGCCTTGCCATATCTTCACTAACATAAATCGTTCCTTTGGAAAGCTGGTAAATCGAAGCGGGCACGTCTTTGGTTACCGGCCCGTAAAGCTGGAGCCTTGAAATCATTCTCTCCCACGAGCTGTATCCGCCCAAAAAGCCAAGGTCATGGCGTTCCAGATGATCCCGTGCATGATAAATATCCCGCGGGCCTATGGATACGGAGCAGCAGGGCGTATAGGCCAAATCCCCGCAGTCGCCGAAATCCGGCGCATTGGAATTCTGAATGATTGTGAGCCTGTGATTGTCGACAAACCGCGCCCCGAGCGTCAGGAACTCCTCCAGGGAATCAGCCTGGAACGCCTTGCTCATCGGGTCGATAAAGGCAGTATGGCCAATCCACCCTGTCGCCGATATGATAAGGTCCGCGCCTCCGTCTCCCGTTTCTTCAATCAAGTCGGAATAATGTTCGATATTTTCATTGGTATAGTAATGCATTTGTTCCAGCGGCGGACGCAGGTCCGGCCGGAAACTCATATAGAAATGCCGGAGAAATTCCCCGCCCAAAGACGGCGCATAGGAAATCGGCGCTACATTCCCGTCGGCATCGGCCCATTCGTCCATACAAAACGCATGGATATTCCGCGCGCTGATGTTGTTCTCATTGCACATCCTGCCCACCGCGGAATAAATTTCTTTCCATGAATTTGGAAAGATAATGACCGTTTTCCTGTCTTCCAGGTCAGAACGCCAAACCCAGTTGAAAAGCTCCGCCGTAATTGCGCTGGATGGATTCGGAACAACGCGGACTTTGTAATCCTCACAGGGATGCGGAAGCGTTTCCATTTCATCACGCCTGATGTTACGGCAGTAATCCAAAATCTTTTTATCCTTGACCGGAATCCATTCGGATGGCCGGAATGTAAAAGTATTTTCATTCATTCGATAGCACCTCCCTTATAGCCATTCTTGCAGCGGATCGCTGTCCGGCGGGTAATAAATATCCTGTGAAATCGCAAAATCCGTATAACAGCGCCCCTTGAACAATCTCAGCATTGACGCAGGAACCTGCTGCGTTACCGGTCCAAACAGCATAAGACGTGAAATCAGCCTCTGCCACGAAGTATTCGCGCCGCACGGCGCACGGAATTGAAACTCCGCGTGATCCCTTGCGTGTGCGACGTCCCGCGGGCCGATTGTCGCCATTTTGGGCGGAACGTTGGCAACATCGCCCGAGCATCCAAAAATTCCATGCAGCGATTCTTCCGCAATCGATTCCGGCAACGGGGTTATTACCCGCGATGTAAGCCGCAGGTACTCCTCCATGCTCCCGGCGGAAAACTCTTTAACCGGGTCGATTCCCGCAATCCGTCCGGACCAGCACACGCTGGTATAAACAGCATCCGCCCCGCCGTTCCCGCACTCGTCGATCAGATCGGAATAGGCGGCGACATTTTTTGTTGTTATCGGCACAATATTTTCCCGCGGAGGCCGCAAATCTTTATCCAGGCGTCCATAAAAATACTTCATGAACTGATATTGCTTTCCGCATCCATACCCTGCCGGAGCGACATTTCCATTTTCATCCGCATATTCGGATTGTAAAAAGATGTGAACGTTACGCAGGCTGACACGATATTTGTTCAATGCTTCCGTCAGGCTGATATAGAGTGAATTTTCATGCCCGGGCACAATGACTGTAAGCTTGCGGTCTTCCATATCCGATTTTTTTATGCGGCAGAACAAATCCGTAACAAAATAGTTCCGCGCATCATAGACCAGCAGCAGCTTGAAATCCGGGTTTTCAAAAACCGTTTTTTCCATATCCGCCTGCCTTATATTACGGCATTTTTCGAGGATTTCCCGATCCCTGAACGGCAGCCATGGCGCCGGATCGTAGATAAAACATTTACTGCTCATATACCTTCCCTCCTAATTTAGGAATTTATTTCTCAATACCGCACCACCGCATCAGGAAAAGAGCGACCGCTTTCGTGCAGTTCAGGAAATCAACGCAATCGACATATTCGTCCGGCTGGTGGGCTCCTCCGTATAGCTTGAAATCCCTCATGATTCCATAGCCGAACGAGGCCGGGGACCCGTATTCCATGTATAAAAAGAGATCACTGAGACAAGCTCCTGTCTTTTTGATCGGATTCCCGCTGGTTTCAGACGCGCATTCGGCCATCAGGCAGACGGCAGGGTCTTCCGCATCCGCGTATTTATAATCGAAATACCGGCTGACCTCCTGGAAACCGTCAAAAACGAGCCCCAGGCCATCAAGTTTTTCCCGCATACGGCGTTCTATATGATGCAGTTCATTCCACACCTCTTCTTTTGTCCGGTCCGTATAGAAAGAAAACTGAACGCGGCCATGCGCCATGTCGAATCCGCCGCCGCAGCTAAAACAGGTAATCCGCATCGCGGAACGCTGGATGTCACTGCCTGCAAAAAAGCCGTTCTTACCCAATTCCTCGCGTCTCGCCTGTCCGAACTTTTCCAGCTCTTCGTTCAGCAAATTCATTCCGCTTACCACGAGGGCCGCTGAATCCTGCGGCTCTTTGGCACGAATTTCAGCGGCAAGGGCCTGTCCGCCCACTGAGGCGATCCATAATTCGCGCTCGCTGTTTCCGGCATCCAGGTTGACGTAAACGTCACATGGATACTTCACGCAGGAAGCGATTGTCCCGTTTCCGCCTCCGTCTTCTTCATCACAGTAGGCAGACAGAATTACATTCTCCCGCAGACGCAATCCACATTCCATAATGGCCTTCAATGCGAAAACGCCGGTAGCCAGCCCAAATTTGTTGTCACAGCTCCCACGGCCATAAATACGGCCGTCGCGAATCTCCCCGCCCAACGGGTCTACACTCCAGTCTTTCGGGTCCCCGATTTCCACCGTATCCATATGGGCCGCAACCATAACGCTTTTATTACCTTCCGTCCCACGGTATACGCCCCCTACGTTAGGCCGTTTGTCTGTTCCCCGGCCCGGAAGATAAGCCGGATGGCCCTTCAGGTAATCGTCCGGGTAATATTGCTCCGTTTCCAGCCCTATACCTTCGTACAGCTTTTTTACCGCATCCGCACATTCCGCTTCATTCCCATGTGTGATAAAATTTTCCGTATTGATTTTCAGCAAATCCGACAGGCACTCGAAAAGCTCCTGCCGGTTTTCATCCATATAGTTCAGTACCCTTTGTTCGGAATCCATTTTCGTCTCCTTATCAATTTGTAATTACAGATTCTTCTTCAGATAGACCATATCCTTAAGCTGTATTCCGGCTTCATAGATCGGATGATCGTAATGATCCGTAAAAAAGTTTTCGATCCGGTGCGACCGGACGAACCCGCATTTTTCATAAAACGGAACCGTAAGGGGGCTGTCGCCGGTCCCGACCAAAAGCGTACTGCATCCCTGCTCCTTACACCGGTCCGCGGCATAATCGATCAAAATCCGTCCATACCCTTTTCCGCGGGCCGCTTCCGCTGTGGCTATATTTTTAATCTCACCGACATCCCCGTCCGTAACAGTCACGCAAACGCCTTTCACACCATCATCAAAAAGCACATATAAGTCGCCCTTTTCAAGATAGCGGTCTATCATCTCTTCCTGTTCATCCGCAATCAGCAACAGTTCCAGATAATCTTTCTTATTTTCCGTCACATGCTCAACTTTCATTCCTTCTCTCCTTCCCCGCAGGCGCACCCGCCGTCTGAATATTTACAACAGGCAACAAAGTGCCCGGGTTCTATTTCTTTGAACTCCGGCTCAATCCGGCTGCATTCTTCTACGGCCTCGTTGCAGCGCGTATGAAAACGGCAGCCGGAGGGCGGATTCATAGGACTCGGGAGGTCTCCTTCGAGTAATATCCGGTTTCTCCTGATGTCCGGGTCCGGTATCGGTATGGCTGATATCAGCGCCTTCGTATAAGGATGCAGCGGATTAGAGAATAGGCGTTCGTTATCAGCAAGCTCAACCACCTTTCCCAGGTACATCACAGCAATTTGGTCGCAGACATGCTTAATAACGGAAAGGTTATGCGAAATAAACAGATACGTCAGGTGATATTCTTCTTTCAGGTCCTGGAGAAGATTCAGGACCTGTGCCTGTACAGACACATCAAGCGCCGAAACCATTTCATCGCACACAATGAAATCCGGCCGCAAAATCAGGGCCCTTGCTATGCCGATCCTTTGCTGCTGGCCGCCGGAAAATTCATGCGGGTAACGGTTCGCGATCTCGGGCGGAAGGCCTACCGCGCCCAGGGCATCCGTCACAAGTTTCCCCACCAGCTTCCTGTCATGCATATTGATTTTCATCTGCTTACTGTGAAACCGCAGCGGTTCTTCGATGATCTGGCGAACCCGCAGCTGCGGGTTAAGCGAGGCCAGCGGGTCCTGGAAAATAAATTGCATATGCCGACGCATACCGATCAAATCCCTGGACTTAAGGCGATAGATATCCTCTCCCCGGAAAATACTCTCTCCCTCCGTCGGCTCGATGAGTTTCAGCGCTACCCGGCCGAGGGTCGACTTCCCACATCCCGATTCCCCAACCAGGCCCATCGTCACGCCGCGTTCAAAATTGAGCGTTACTCCGTCAACCGCTTTTACATAGCGTGTTTTAAACCCATCTTTCATAGGAAAATATTTTTTGATTCCCTTCATCTGAAACAGTGGTGTCTCACTCATTTTCACAGCCTCCGTTCCTGAAGCACCGCACCATATGCCCTTTTGATACAAACGTCTCATCCGGCATGCTCGTTTTACACTGGTCCATACAACAATCACAACGGTTGGCAAACTTACATCCTTTTGGCAAATCCATAAGGTTTGGCACGGACCCCCGAATGTTATAGAGCTTGCTGTTGCTGTCGTCCGTCAGCTTTGGAATCGCCTTTAAGAGACCTTGCGTATAGGGATGTGCGGGATGCTTGAATATTTCCTCTACTGCGCCGGATTCGATAATGTTGCCGCAATACATAACCACCGCCCTCTCGCACAGCTCGGCGACAACGCCAAGGTCATGCGTAATCATAATGATCGAGGTGCCGATATCGTCCCGCAAATCCTTCATCAGCTCCAGAATCTGGGCCTGTATCGTCACATCGAGCGCAGTCGTCGGTTCGTCTGCGATCAGGATTTCCGGCCGGCAGCAAAGCGCCATGGCAATCATAACCCGCTGCCGCATTCCGCCTGAAAGCGCATTCGGATATTCATCCACGCGTTCTTCAGGAAGCGGGATACCAACGTCTGTCAGAAGCTTTACAGCTTCGGCTTTCGCAGCGTTCTTATCCATTCCGCGGTGCTGCCTTAGGGGCTCCATAATCTGTTCGCCGACCGTAAACAACGGATTCAGTGACGTCATCGGTTCCTGGAAAATCATGGAAATCCTGTTTCCCCGAACCTTTTCAATTTCTTCTTCGGAAAGGGCCAGGAGGTTTTGCCCTTCAAACAGCACCTCGCCGCCGACAATCTTTCCGGGCGGGGATTTTACCAATTGTAAAATGGACATAGCCGTAACGCTTTTTCCGCAGCCGGATTCCCCTACTACGCCAAGGATTTCTCCTTTTTCCAGGTTGAAGCTGACTTTGTCAACCGCTTTTGCAACGCCTGCCCTTGAAAAGAAATGCGTTTCAAGGTCTTTTACTTCCAGTAAATTCATAAGCCTCTCTCCTACTTCAGTTTCATCGGGTCAAACCAGTCGCGCATCGCATCTCCCAGCAGGTTGACGCTCAGCACTACAAGGAAGATGGTTACGGTCGGTACGATGATATAAGTGATCGACTGGTTAATATATTGATTCGCATAGAAAAGCATAGAACCCCATGCCGGCTCCGGCGGCTGGATGCCCAGCCCCAGAAAGCTCATGCCGGCTTCTATCAGCATCGCCGTTGCCGCGAGCAGTGAAAACTCTACCGTGATCGAAGAAATGCAATTCGGCAGGATTGTCCGGAACATAATATACGGGCTTTTTGCGCCGAACGCACGCGTCGCTTCCACAAATTCCCGGTTTTTAAGCGAGAGCACATTCCCTCGCACAATCCGTGCAAATATCGGGAAGCTGACGACGGAGATCGTAAAAATCAACGTCGTTACGGATGGTGCGAAAATTGTAATCAGCAAAATTGCCAGCAGGAAGGACGGGAATGACTGGAACGCATCCATGATACGCATAATGACATTGTCAATCGTTTTCCCGAAATAACCGGCAATGAGCCCCAGCGGAACCCCAAGCAGCAGCGCAATGCCCGCCGCGCCAAAGCCTACCGACAGCGTTGCCCGGGCGCCGTATACGATCCGCGACCACAGGTCCCTTCCAAACTCATCCGTCCCGAGCCAATGAGCCGCCGACGGCCCTTCAAGCTTATGCTGCATATCTATCTCAAGTGGTTCATAGGTTGCCAAAAGCTGCGGACATATCGCCATCAGCAACACGATTACCAATATTACCAACGCAATAACAGTTGTTACCTTTACTCGTCGTATCTTCATAATCAAGCCCTCGTTTAACTCAGTTTGATACGCGGGTCTATTGCCGTATAAACCAGATCAACGACCAGATTGATGACAACAAAAGACAACGCGATAACCAATACCCCGGCCTGCACCGCCGGATAATCCCTGTTGATGACGGATTGGTATATGAACCACCCCAGGCCTGACCAGCCAAAAAGCTGTTCCGTAATAATCGTACCGCCCATCAGCGTTGCAAACTCGTTGCCCACTACGGTAACGAATGTTACAAGCGTATTTTTAAATGCGTGCTTATAGTACACCTTCTTTTGCGGCAGTCCTTTCGCACGCGCGGTACGAATATAATTGGAGCCAAGCACACTGATTGTTTCAGATCGCAGAAATCTTGTAAACACTGCCATCTCAAACAATCCCAGTGTGAGCGCGGGCATAATCAGCAGCCTGATATTTTCCACGGGATTTTGTGCAAAGCTTATATATCCGTTCGGCGGCAGCCACCCAAGCTGTACCGAAAACAAGACAATAAACAGCAATCCCAGGCAAAACCCCGGCATGGCGAGGGCGCTCGTCGTCAGGACGGTCAAGGTCTGGTCCAATCCGCCCCCTGGCTTAAGCGCCGATTTTGTGCCCAATGGAATCGCGATCGCAATCGCAAAAACCAGCGCTACGATAATGAGCTCGAGGCTGACCGGAATTTTCTGGAGGATCAGGTCGCCGATATCCGCTCCATTGCGGAGTGATACGCCGAAATCTCCGGACAGGATTTGCCCGATCCAGATAAAATACTGGATGAAAACCGGCTGGTCGAGGCCCATCTGGGCCGCAATCCTGTCATAATTTTCTTGTGACTGGTCACCGTACGGTCCGATTTTTGTCAATACCGGATCGCCCGGGGCCATGCGAACCGCTGCAAAAACGATTATCGTAACAAGCAGCAAGACCAGTACGGACAGTCCAATCCGTTTTAGGCTATACTTTAAAATGGAAGCACCAGAACGCTGCAATAACATCGCCCCCCAATATCTGATTTTTTGTTAAGTTTTAGATGAAATTCAGGTCATTTTTCCGGCATGAAACGGTAATATGCCGTCTTGCTCTCCGGTATTTTCCGGGCGGCGGAACCGCCGCCCGGCCAACCGGAATATTTCGTCCGGGTTGCTTCTTTTCGCTTTTCCTGCACGGTGTGTCTCCGGCGTCTCTTGTGAAACGCGCAACCCGGCCCTTTTCAAATTCAAATCAGCTTTTTTTGGCTTCTTTCAGGAACAGGTAACCGACAGGATTGACCTGTACGCCACTGAGCGGGTCAACTTGCCCGCAAAGCTGCGGCGCTTCTATCCATTCGACAACCGGATAATTTTCCGCAACCAGCTTCTGGATATTTCCATAAATGTCCGCGCGCTTTGTTTCATCCGTTTCCTTCGCCCCTTCTTCAATCAGGCTGTTCAGTTCGGGCAGGTCCGCAGTCTGGTAATCTTTAAGCTGCGAAAGGATGATCGAGCAGAACATTGCCGGGTCTACGCCAACCATATTGTAATTGTTTGCGATCATGTCGTACGTACGGTTGAGGTAATTGTCCAGCCATATCGACATTTCTTCCTTGCTGATCTTCATATTAATGCCAAGCTGCGCCAGGTCCGCCTGCCAGATTGTCATGGCTTTTTCAGAGGCCGTATCCGCCGTCAGGACTTTGACTTCAAATTCAAAACCGTCCTTGAAGTTCGTCTGTGCAAGAAGCTCCTTCGCGCCTTCCGGGTCATAGGTCCAGTCATAGGTCGGCGTGGAGTACTTTGCGCTGGACGGGAAACAGCTTACAGTCTTATTCCCCATTCCATAGAATATCTGGTCATTAATCGTGTCTGCATCAAAAACCATGAACATTGCCTTTAAGACGTTCGGGTCCTTGAACGCTTCTACGTTATGGCGTCCGATTTCCAAATCCATCAAATTGTTCGAGGCGGATGCCTGCAGGACGTTGAGGCCATTCGTATCTTTAACTGTTTGTGCGTTATCAGGAGTGATGTTGACAAGCAGGTCGACTGCCCCGGCTTCCATATTTGTAATTGCGACCGTGTAGTCCGAGAAGGGTTTTATCATAACTTTTTTGAACGATACTTTATCGGCGTCATAATATTCGTCGAATTTTTCCAGCGAGATGTTATCGTTTGGCGTCCAGCTTATGAACTTGAACGGGCCGGTCCCGACCGGATTTGTGCTCAATGTTGCCGGGTCGGCGCTCTTGCACAAAATTGGCGTATAGGCAATACTGTCAAGGAACGCGGGGGTCGGTTCGTTCAGTTTGAATGTAACCTGGTAGTCGTTATCGGCGGTAACGGAGGTGAGCGTCGTATACTGCGAAGCCCGCCACGCTCCATTATCCGGATTCTGGATATATTCAAAGGTGTACACTACATCCGCAGCCGTAAACGGTTCCCCGTTATGGAATTTTGCATCTTCGCGGAGTGTGAAAGTATAGGTCAGGTCGTCGACTTTATTATATTCGGTGGCCAAATCCATGCTGTACTCCATACTTTCATTATGATGCATCAGGGGCTCATAGCAATTGAAAGCGATTGTCTGCAGATAATTGTTCATCTGATTGGTCTGCGGGTTAAAGTCGTCAATATCCCCGTTGATTCCAATCACAAGTTCATCGCTGTTTCCCGAGGCAGCACCCGCCGGCGAATCTGCGGAAGCAGCGGTTCCTGCCGAATTGCCGGCAGATGCTGTCTCGCCGGATGCATCACCCGAAGAAGAGCCGCATCCCGCCACAACGAGTATGGACAGGACCAACAGTAGAACTATGGCTGTAGTAATACATTTTTTCATGATTTTCTCCCTTCATATTTCCTCTTGGTTTCATTTATTCCCCGGCTTTTATTCAATTTGACCGAATAAAGCCAATTGTTCTGAGTCCGTCATTCTTCAATCAGCACCGCCCGGGCCGGCGCACAGCTGGTATGCATAAAGTTCGCCGCCAGCACCGTCAGTCTGCAACGATTTGCAGTACATTGTTCAAGGTTTATAAATGGGCCTGCCATCAGGATATCTGCCGCGTAGAAATCCTCAAAAAAGTTTTCAGGCCGTTCAAGGTTATCCCATCTTGCCGTATCGCTTCCCAGGATGAAGGGTTTTTTTGAAATAAGCCATTCCATTGCCGCTTTTGTAAAATAAGGCGCTCCATCCAGATTGTGCGGATCGAACCAGTATCTTCCCCACCCGGTTCCCACAAGGATCGCGTCTCCTTCACGAATATCCCCCGAATTGCCGCAGGCCTTAAGGTCGTTCACGGTAATCCCACGGCGCCCGCTTTCAAGGTCCATGTCCCACATTCCTACGTTCAGCACCACGCAGGGAACCTCGTATGTCTTTTCAGCAGGAACGTCGGAGAGCAGGTAGGAATTTTCATTGCCGTAATTGTGGGCGGGCGTTTCCAGATAGGTTCCCGTTTGAGAATGTACCCCCTCAAAAATCTCCGCGCCGACCGTTCTTCCCCCCAGCCAGCCAATCGGCGGCAGCGGTTTGATGTTGACCTTCGGAAAGGGTTCGTCATAATTCCACATTCCATTGTCAATCGGCCCTGTAATATCAATGATTTTTTTCATTACTCATTGACTCCTTTCTATTAATAAGAACCGTAAAAACTGAGATACTTTATTTACTTTTTCACTCCGTTGTGTAGACTACCGCCAAGATTAAATGTTAAAACCTTAATTTACTTTTTCACGTCATTGTGTGGACTAAGTACTGATTGGAATTCGTTAATTCTAATGTTTTAATTTATTTATTAAATTTATATTATAAACTTTATCATAATCATATTTCCCTGTCAACACAAAAATATAATATTTATTAGCCTGTTTTGATTCATTTCGTTTTTCCCTTTGCCTACGCATTTATTTTAG
>NZ_MAIQ01000001.1:0-23135 GCF_001678845.1 Christensenella intestinihominis | reverse complement strand
ATTCATTTCGTTTTTCCCTTTGCCTACGCATTTATTTTAGCCTTTTTTTATAATTTTATGTTTCTGCTCTCCCTTTATTTACAGAATTGAAATGTATTTTGTATATATTAATCCGGTATTTTTTGAATGTTTTAATAATGAATTATTCATTTTATATCCATTTTTTGGATTTTATCATCACTATTATGCAATTATTCGAATAATTCATTCTATTTTTGACTTTTATTCATTAATCCCTACTAAATCAGAATACTATTTTTCATTATATTCTATTGACATATATCTGAGCAAAAGCTATAATTCACATATAAAAATTTATTATATAAATTATTTGTTTACATTTTATATTTTCTACTTAAATATATTACAAATAAATTAGAGGAAGGGGTTTTATCATGACAAATCGAATTAATACTCTCCGCGAATTATTCTTTGCGGGTGCTCACAAAAAATACAGGCAAGAAAGCCTGAACCTTTCAATCCTGGACGATGAAACGAAAGGACTTCCTTTCCCTATTCGTAAAGCGATGGCTTTTAGCCTGGCGCTTGAAAAAATGCCTATCTTTTTGCTGGACGGCGATTTGATATGCGGCGGAAAGACCGTCTATCAGCTTCCCACTTACATCACCGACGAAGAAATTAAGTGGGGCAACCACAACTTTGAAACGCGCGGTTACAACCACAACTTTGACAACTGCTTCAACCTGGGCCAGGACGAACGTGGTTTCGCGCTGAACGACAGCAGTATTCCCGCTTACTACAAGGTGCTTCCTCTCGGACTCCCGGCCCTCATAGCAGAGGCGGAAAAAAGGATGGAAACCGCGGAAACGGATGCGCAGAAAACATATTACGAATCCGTTATTATGACCAATACCGCCGCGATAAAGTTGATGGCCCGTTATGAAGAAATGGTGCGGACTATGGAAGCAAACGAGTCTGATGAGACCAGAAAAGGAGAATTGCATCAAATTGCCGAAAACATGGCACAGCTTCAGAAAGGCGCCCCAAAAACCTTTTGGCAGGCCTGCCAGCTGATGTATTTCATCCAGTTTTTGATTTGGGTGGAAGGGGGATACCTGATTCCCTTAGGCCGGACGGACCAGATTCTCTACCCCTACTACCAGAAGGATATTGAAAGCGGAAAAATCACAAAGGATTTTGCCTTTGAGATTCTTGAAGCGTTTTTTATGAAGCTGAATTACGAAGTCGACAGGACACACGGCGAGGATATCAAAATCAACAGCGATACCGGGCAGTCCATTACTATTGGTGGGGTTGATCCGATTACCGGGGATGACGTTTCCAACGAACTGACAATGATGATCTTGGACGCAAAATGCGATATGCGTGTCACCGATCCGAAGGTGCATTTGCGTGTTAACCAGAATACGCCGGAAAGCATCTGGAAAAAAGCCGCCTACCTGAACAGCCTGGGAATGGGTTTCCCTACCTACGAGAACGACGACGCCATCATTCCGGCTTTTATGAATCACCCGGAATATACGCTGGAGGACGCACGTGATTATGCCGCTTCCGGCTGCTGGGAAATGACCATCCAGGGGCGCAGCTTCAATCGTAACCTCGGCGGAGTGTGCTGCCTGCGCTGCCTTGAATGGGCGCTCAACGACGGGCAATACTTCCTTGGAGTTCCCAATGCGGATACCGCGCAGGGGCTTATCGATGACCGCTATGGCATCAGGACCGGATATCCGGAATGGTTCGACACCTATGAAAAGCTGTTCAACGCATTTAAGGTGCAGATGAAGCATACCATCGATATGACGTCATCGTACCTGAACCGGGCAATGATCTCCCCTTCCCCATTCTATTCGTCCATGATGGAAGATTGCATGGAACTGGGACGTGATTTCGACGCCTATGGAGTGCGTTACACGGAAACCGATTTTCAGCTTGCCTCGCTTTCCAACTGCGCCGATGCGCTCTACGTGATCCGCAAACTGGTTTACGAGGATAAAGAATATACACTGCGTGAATTTACGGATATCCTGAAAAATGACTGGGCGGGTCACGAAAATCTGCGCCAGCGCATCCTCAACGATTTCCCCAGGTTTGGAAATGACATTCCAGAGGTGGATTCCATTGCAAATGAAATCGTGCAATATTATATCCAGGAAGTCACCAAGCACCGCAATCCGGACGGCCAGACTTATCGTGCCCGGGTAACGAGCGCCACCAGCTATGTATACGGCTCGCAGATTCTCGGCGCTTCCGCGGACGGCAGGCATGCGAGGGAATTTTACAGCGACAATTTATCGCCGATGATGGGCGCGGACAAAAACGGCCCGACCGCAATTGTAAAATCATGCGGAGAAATTGATTTTTCCCACTGCGCGGGCGGTGCGGTCCTGGACATGAAGTTCCATCCTTCCGCGCTGAAAAGCGAAGAAGGCCGCGACAAATTTATTGCCTTGCTTAAAACTTACTTCAAGCTGGGAGGAATGCAAACGCAAATTAACGTCCTCGACAACAAGGTACTGGTCGATGCCAAAAAGCATCCGGAAAACTATCGTGACCTGATCGTCAGGATTTGGGGATTCTCCACATATTTTGTAGAAATTCCCGAAAAATTCCAGGATCATATTATCGCACGCTCCACACTTGCATTCTGAACGAAAGACAAATGAATCAATCCATGCACCGCACCCATACCGTGGATGGTACGGGTACGGTGCATATTATCTTTTAACGGAGGTGCCCTTTGAAATCAATTCAAGCTCCTGTTTTCGATGTGAAAAAATATGCGGTCCATGACGGGCCGGGCATCCGTACCACCATTTTTCTGAAAGGCTGCCCCCTTCACTGTAAATGGTGCCAAAATCCCGAAGCCATCAACCCGGCGCAAGAGCTTATGCTTACACGGATGAAATGCATTGGCTGCGGAGCATGCACCCGCGTGTGCGGCAACCTGGACAAAAATCTGATGCTCAAAAAAAAGGACTGCACGCTTTGCGGTCGCTGTGTTGACGTTTGCACGGCCGGTGCCCGGCATTTTGCAGCCCAATACATGACGCCGGAAGAAGCCGTGAAAATAGTCGCCGGAGATAAAATTTTTTACGATGCGTCCAGGGAGGGCGGCGTTACGTTTTCAGGCGGCGAATGTCTTATTTATCCGGATTTTATGGAAGAAGCATTGCGGCTGTGCCGGCAGGCAGGCATCCACACTACGGTCGACACCAGCGGCGCTGTGCCGTGGAGTACTTTTGAACGGATTCTTCCCTATACCTGCCTTTTCCTTTACGACATAAAACAGATGGACCCCCTGCTCCACAAGGCCTATACCGGACAGGATAATACCCGGATACTTGACAATATAAAAAAGCTTGCGGATCGGAACGCCAATATCATCATCCGTATTCCATTAATTCCCGGGATGACCGATACTGTCCGAAATATCAGCGCAATCGGCGATTTTATCCGGGATATCCTGAAAAACAAAATTATCAGGGTAGAACTGCTTCCCTATAACAAACTGGCCGAATCAAAATATGGAAACCATACGGCGTATACGGATGGAGGCGTGGGTGAATATTCCCTCCCGGAACTTATGCCGCAATCGGCGGAATATGTGTCGGAATTACATGACCTGTTAGCGAAAAAAAATGTTCCGGTCTTTTCGGAAATTTTGTAAAAATTCTTTCAGAAACCGACAAATACCCGGATAATTGTATTATACTTGAACTATACCAAACGATTGGAAAGGAGCATATACAAATGAATCCCGCAACCTTGCGCGCCAAGCAAATGAATAAGCGGAAAATTGCAACATACGTAATCATTCACGAAGAGGCAACACGAATTGAGATTGCTTCCGCTTTGGGTATCAGCACCGGAACGGTTACCAATATTGTAACCGAGCTTATCCGGGAAAACCTTCTTTACGAAAGCCGCAAGACCAATATCAGCGCAGGAAGGAAAACTACATTTTTAAAATTCAATGGTGGTATCTCTTATATTCTTTGCGTGGAAATATCTTCAAAGGACGATTTGATCCTCAGCGTTTGCGATCTTCTTGGCACAAGGCTGTACCATGAGGCTTATACGGTTCCCTTTCTTATCACGGATGATAATCCTACCAATAGTGTCCTTCGCATGATTATCGATATTGTTACCGAATATCTTGGGAATCTTTCAGAGGACGTGCGGGAAAAAATCTGCGCAATCGGCGTCAGCATCTGCGGTATGGTCGACTCAAAACAATTTGTGGATATTCCCATCTACAACTGGAAGAATATCAATCTCAAGGCTCCCCTTCAAACAGCTTCAAAGCTTCCGGTTTATGTGGAAAATGTAACGCGTATCAAATCCGTATATGAAATGCGCTGGGTTAAGCCGCAGGAAAAGAATGTGCTGTACCTGAACATGTCTCCAGGAATTGGGATCACCCACTACTTTGGCGGCAGCCTGATCGAGGGGCACACGGGGATCAGCGGCGAGGCCGGGCATATGTCGCTCAATATCCACGGCGAAAAATGCTATTGCGGCAACCGCGGCTGTTTTGAACTCTATTGCGATCAAAGAGCCATTATTTCCCGCGCCCGCGCATTGCTGACCGAAAGCAACAGAAACGATCTTTTCTACGACCTTGCCGTGAACCAAGAAGAACCTGTAACTCTCGATCTCATCGCCAAGGCTCATTCTATGGGCAGTCTTGCCATCCAGGGCTTGCTTCTCGAAACAGCTGAATATTTGGGCAGCGGCATCGCCAACCTGTATAATATTTTTGATCCTGACAGGTTAATTATATCCGGTCTGGGGGCGGATTTTGATTCGTTTTTGATTAATGCCGCAACCGCCGAAGCCAAAAGCCGCATCGTAAATATTTTCGGCCGCGATCTGAATATTTCGTCCGCACACCTGAAGGGAAATGAAAATTATAAAGCCGTCAGCGCCTATGTATTGCAGAAGCAACTAAATATCCTGATTTAAGGACGCTCCGGATGCGCTTGGCAGTTTTTCCAATTTGATAGATAAAGGGTTCAGGCTGCTTTCGCTGCCTGAACCCTTTTTTCTGCCTTCCGGACTTTTACGTCCCTGTTTCAATTTGTTCAGTCCGCCTTTCCGGTTTTCCTGACCGGAAACAATATTCCTGTTTCCAACTCTTCCGGGCTTTTTACCATATTTTCGTCCTTTATATAGCGTTCGATTGACGGCCCGCATATTTCATACTCATTTTGCGCGTCAAACCACTTTTGAACCGCTTCATACGCAGATTGCAGTGTTTCGTATGGCCCGACATGCGTGACCGCGGCAAACATTCCCGCCGGAAGCGTTTTTACACCCGGGCCGTCTTCAAGCACTTCCACCTGCGCTTCCACATCCATCGCATCATAGGAAAATTGTTCTCCCAGATACATCTGCTGCGTTGTCCCGGTTCGCGTGAGGCCCTGTCCTTCCATTTCCTTCAAAAGTTCGGCAAAGAGTGAATGTGTTTCACTCACATTGATTACCCGCCGCAGGCAAAACACCTTTTGGGCAGGCGCGTTCATAACAATCACATGATATTTTTCCATCAGTATTCCGGTTCCCTCCATTTCGGCAATGTCGGCTTCCATCTGACGAAGTTTTTTCCGAAGCTCGTTTAATTCCCCATAGGCATCCAGGCGGCGCGCATGCAGGCGCATCCCCATTTCCTCCTCTGAAAGCGGCAGGAGCGTGCCGATCTCTTTAAGCGGAAATCCGTATCCTTTCAGCGTTTCGATTTGTTTCAGTATACTGAGCTGTGCCGGATCATAGTACCGGTATCCGTTGTCAGCCGTGTACACGGGATGGAGCAGCCCGATCGCATCATAGTGCCGGAGCATTCTTGGGGATATCTTCCCCCGCTTTGAAAATTCGCCGATGGTAAGCATGTTTGTCACTCCTTCTTTGAACCGGCCAGTTCCCCTCAAGAATACACCTTCACACTATGACAAGGTCAAGCACTTTTTTTTATTGCTGTTCACGGATAATCTTTTTGCTGCTGAAATACGTTACCGCAAAGTATATTCCATAAATTACCGCAATGATCGCAAGACCCCAGAACACATCCTGATAGACGTTTTCGTACCACATCATATTGATCATGCTCATCAGGCCCTGTATCCCGAAGACTGCATGGACAGCGGCAATTGCAAGCGGAATCAGGAAATAAATCGCAATCTGCTTCAACAGCGAACGGTTAATCATTTTTTCTTCCGTTCCCAGCTTCCTGAGCGTCGCATAGCGCTTTTTATTGTCGTTTGCCGCCGAAAGCTGCTGTAGGGCAAGAATGACCGCCGCAGTCACAAGGAATGTGATGCCAAGATATATGCCTACGAACGAGATTGTGACACGCAGGCCGATGCTGGAATCCTGGGACGTAAGCGCTGTCGTAAAATTATGATATGGGCGTTCTGCGTTTGCTTCCCTCAGCTGTCCCTGCAGGGTTTGCAGCGCCTGATCCGTCTCTTCCTTCGGTACGCCGTCGATATAGATTCCGTCCACCATCACATCCCGGCGTTCAAAATTCGCAACATCCGCATCCGGATAGATGAAGATCATCGGCGCAACGGCTGCAGAGCCCATGATTCTTGTGTTCACGACACGGATACGGTCAGGGCTAAGCGTATATTCTTTCCCGTTGGAATGAATTTTGATTCCGTCTTTTGAAAAATCCTCCATGCTTTCCGCCATCTTTTCGTTATAGGTTACCGCGCCGAGTTCATTCTCGCCAAGCCGCACCTCAGGTTCCCCAATCAGGCGCAGGAAGCTGTTGAACTGCGAGACCGAGACCGCCCCGGCAAACGCTTTGACGTCCATATTGTCCGCCATTTCATTGGCTTGCGCAACGTCAAGATAGTCTGCAAAATCGGCCAGCACATCCACATCACTGTCATAGTACGTATATTCCGACGTCTCTTTAAAGAATTCGTCAACCGGGATTCCATATGCCTCAAGCGCCGCGGCTCCCCCGCCCGCGCTTTCCACCTCCTCGGGCGTCACGTAATATTCCGCATCGAACCTGATCTCGCGCCCCGCTTCCTTGTTTACCGCAGCAGATACGCCCGAGCTTGCGCCAAGCGTCACGATCGTTACGAACAACATCAGGCAAATAAGCGCCATCGACGTATGGGTCGAATTGATTTTGCTGGTAAGCTGCCGTGTTACAAACAGGTTAAGGCCCTTATAATATTTCTTTTTATTGCGGGACGCAATCTTATATACGAACCCGGAAAGCCCCGCAAACAGCAGGAACGTACCCGGAATGCCAAACAGCATTACAAACGGCAGGTACATAATCAGCATTCCCTTGATAATCAGGTAATAGGCGATGATGATTAATACGATGCCCGCAACCGTCATCAGGACGGAAACCCAGGTCTTTTTTCCGATTACTTTTTCATTTTCCACATCCGAATGCAGCAGCTTAATCACTTTTTGCTTGGACACCCTTACCGCATTGAAAATCATCACGCACACGAACATTACGCCAAAGTAGATGATTGATTGGATCGCCGCCTTTGGCGAAAATACAAAGACATATTCCTTTAGCTCCACTTCAAACATCTTCGCCGTAATGAGCGACATTCCCTGCGAGAACAGAACCCCCAAAAGGAGGCCCACCACAAGCGCGATTACGCCCACAAGCAGCGTTTCCAGCATTAAAATGCCAGCCACCCGGCCCTTGCCCATTCCAAGCGTCAGGTATATTCCCAGTTCCTTGTTCCGGCGCTTAATCAGGAAGTTGTTGGCATATAAAATCAGTATTGCAAGCGCGACGGCTACAAACGTCGAAAAGAGCTTGATGCTTTCCAGCATCACCTGCGCCGAGGTCGCCTTGTTTTCATTGAGGTCCATAATCGCCTGCTGCGCATCCAGCGAATTGAAGGCATAAAAAAACATGACCGCAAACATCAGTGTAATAAAATAGACCGTGTAATCGCTGATGCTCTTGCGGACATTCCGAAAAGCTAATTTACACAGCATCGGCTACGTCACCTCCCAAAAGGGATACCACTTCAATAATTTTGCTGAAGAAATCTTTCCTGCTGTCCGCCCCGCGCACGAGCTCCGTAAATATTTTCCCGTCGCGCAGGAACAAAATGCGGCTGCAATAGCTTGCCGCAAACGCATCATGCGTCACCATTAAAAGCGTCGCGCCAAGCCGTTTGTTCATTTCCACGAAGTTCTCCAGAAGCATACGCGACGATTTTGAATCGAGCGCTCCTGTCGGTTCGTCGGCAAGGACCAGGGACGGATTGGTAATGATCGCCCGCGCCGCGGCAATACGCTGCTTCTGGCCTCCCGACATCTCGCACGGGTATTTGTACAGCACATCGTTAATTTCCAATGTCTGCGCGATATTCTTGATACGCTCTTTGATCTGCCCGTAGCCCACTCCGCATATGGTAAGGGCAAGCGCAATATTTTCATACCCGGACAGCGTATCGAGCAGGTTGAAATCCTGGAAAATAAACCCAAGCTGCCGACGGCGGAATTCCGCAAGCCTTCCGGCCTTCAGCATTGTAACGTCCGTATCGTTTACCGTAATGTGGCCGCTTGTCACCGTGTCAATGGTGGAAATACAATTCAAAAGTGTTGTCTTCCCGCTTCCGGAGGGGCCCATGATCCCCAAAAATTCACCCTTGCCGACATCGAAGTTGACGTCGTCAAGCGCTTTTGTAAGATTGCTTTTCCCTCCATATATTTTTTCTACGTTCCTGACCTTTAGCAGTGTTTCCATTTTTACCTCCCAATAGATGCTCATTCCAAAGCTCCTGACTGCATAAATTAATAAATTCTGCGGGGATGCAGTTGCACCCTCTTATGACTTTATTATATGCAGGTGCCGTGGAAACACCTATCGCTTCGCCTTACGCCTTCCTTACAGTTTTGTAAGAAAAAAGCGGCCGGGAACCGCTTTTCGCTATTATTACATATGGAACATGGAGCTTTCCGGAAAAATAATGGTCACCGTCGTTCCTTTTCCGTATTCCGACGTAATTTTGAACCCGTGGCCAAGCTTTTCGCATAGTCTCGCGCACAGGTATAGCCCCATTCCCGTTGATTTCTCCCTCTGCCTTCCATTGGTTCCGGTAAACCCTTTTTCACACACCCTGCCAAGCTCTTCCTCCGGGATACCTATTCCATTGTCCGAAATATCAAGAAAAACGGCATTGGGCTCCCTGCGCGCCGTAATCCGGATTTCCGGGCCGTCCTTATCGCAATACTTTACCGCATTGCCAACGACCTGGTTCAAAATAAATTCAATCCACTTGGCGTCGGTATTTACATGAATATCAAGGTCGCCCGTCTCAAAACGGATTCCGCGTTCAATAAATATCTTCGCATTCCTGCGCGCCACGGCATACGCGATCTCCTTGAGGCCGGTATTCCTCACCATATAATCTTTTTCAACCGCGCTGCTCCGCGCATAAAAAAGCACTTGTTCCACGAGGTTTTCAAGTGTATCCATATCTTCCGAAAGCCCCTTTGCAGCAGGAATATCCCTATGGTTTTCAAGTATAAGCCGCGAGGACGCAATTGGCGTCTTGATTTCATGCACCCACATTTCAATATATTCGCGGTATTCCTCCTGTGCCTTGCTGTATTTCTTAATCGCTTCCAGCATCGCTTTATTGGAAACATGCAGGGCATCGTACAAAATCATGCCTTCCCTGAAATCAGGCTTTTCCATAATCTCTGCTATCAGGTTTTTGTTTTCAAGCGCATCCAGGAGGGACAGGAAACCATTGTAAAATTGTTTGCGCCTATGGTAGTCAATTACCAGCGGGACAACAAGGCAGGCAATGAAAACCGCGCCAAAGAATATAATAATCATCGAGCCCACGGCAAGCAGGTAAAATAAAAGCGCTACCATTGCGAGGATCAGCAAATCAAATAGCAGGAAAAACATTTTATCTTTCAGATAATCCGTCAGCTTCATTTCAACAAATACCCCTGTCCCCGTTTGGTTTCGATTACATCCGCAAGACCCGCATCCTCAAGCTTCCGGCGCAGGCGGTTTACATTCACGTTCAGCGTATTTTCATCAACAAACATATCACTGCTCCACAGGTCGTTCATCAGTTCCTCGCGGGAAACGATACTGCCGGCATGCTGGGCCAACGTATTTAAAATACGCAATTCATTTTTGGTGAGTTCAATTTCCCTTCCGTTGTATTCAACCATGCTTTTGGAAAGATTCAGGATAAAACGTCCGCAGTCAATCTTATCTACCGTATGATATGCCCTTTTCAGCACGGAATTGATGCGTGCAAGAAGAATTTGGGTGTTGTACGGCTTGGTAATAAAATCGTCCGCACCCAAATTCATGCTCATCAGTTCGTCCATTTCCGTATTACGGCTCGTCACGATGATAACGGGCATAGCTGACTGTTTGCGTATCTCGCGGCAAATGGAGTATCCGTCTACCATTGGCAGATTGATATCGAGCAGCAGGAGGTCCGCCTTTTCACTTATAATCGCGGACACTACGTCTCCATCAAAATCGGCAATTGCACATACCGAATATCCGTACTTTTGCAAAAAGGAAGCAAGCTCTTCCCTGATTTTCTGGTTGTCTTCCACAATACAAATTTTCATTCAACCATCCTTCCCTTCCACTCCATTATAAAAGAAGCCCGGTACTTGTTCAATGCGCTTACCGGGTCTTAAAGAATTTTTAAATATTATTTTCCCAGATACCGGAAAAGGCGGCCCTCGCCGCCTTCCGATTTATTCCTGTCTTGAATCCTCCTCAAGCCTGAACCAAAAAACGCTTCCTTTTCCTTCCTCGCTCTCTACGCCATATTCCGCATGGTGCAGTTCAAGCACTCCCTTTACGATCGAAAGCCCGAGCCCCGTTCCAACAGAAGCGCGTTTGTGCGTTTTATCTACTTTATAATAACGGTCCCAAATATATTCCAATTGGTCTTTGGTAATTCCTTCGCCCTTATCTTCCACGGAAACCGTAACCTGGCCGTCCCCGACTGCCTGCCGCACAATGATCTCTTTGTTTTTTCCGGAATAATTGATGGCGTTGTTGACCAGGTTACACAATGCCTGCCCAATTTTAACCTCGTCTCCCTTCACATATACGTCCCGGTCATAGATAAAACTGATACGGTAACCTTCCTGTTCCACCAGTTTCACATAGCGCGCAACAATGTTGCTTACCGCTTCCGTCAGGTTGAAGCGCTCAACATTCAATTCCTGCGTCCCGGCCTGCAGCTTTGAAATGTCCATCGCATCATTAACAAGCGTCGTAAGCCGCTTTGCCTCATCAATGATAATTTGTATATTTTCCGGGGAATTTTCCCCGGGAATATCCCGCATAACCTCGGAATATCCAATAATCATTGTAAGGGGGGTGCGAAGGTCATGGGAAATATTGGCCAGCAGCTCCCGCCGGAGTTTCTCTACCTTTGACAGCTCCTGCGACGCATAATTCAGCGTATCCGCAAGCTCCGCTATTTCCCGGTAGCCCGCATCGTCAAACTGCACGTCATACTCCGCATGCGCAAGCTTTTTCGCCCCCTTATTGATTTTTACAATGGGGCGGGATATCCATTTTGATATTACAAACGCAAGGAACAGCGCACATCCAACCAAAATAACCGTAATGTACACGAGCTGGACGCGGAGGGTATCCACCGTGGCGTCTACCGGCGTTATCCGCGACGTAAGCACCAGCAGGACCGGCGTTCCTCCTTCCGGGGTTATGATTTGCGAATAAATAAGCGTCTCGAAACCGCCCATGTCGCGCGGCGGCACATTTTTTCCATTAAACATCTGGTCGTTATACTCAGGATTGTCCGCCTTTTCCATCTTGAATATTTGCATATCGCTTCCGCCGTTTTCCTGCGTTTTCCGGGCCACCACCGCCAGCTCGCTCTGCGGAAGCTCGGGCATTGTGTCCGTGCTGTATACCGTATTTCCTTCCATATCCGCAACTTCAACGCGTACGTCAAAACGGTCGCTAATCTGGTCGATCAGCGTTTCTACGCTTTCATTATCAATATTCTGCGAAATGGTCTGCGCCGTTTTCTGGATTTCGCTTTTTTTAATCGCCTGGTAAAAATCATCCAGAAAAACGATCTGGAATAGCCACAGCAGGACGATCATAGCAACCGCGAAAATCAATATATAGAAAAAAATCTTCCATTTTACGCTCATCGTATCAGCCTTCAAAACGATAACCCACTCCCCTGAGCGTTACGATGCAGTCGCGGTATTCTTTCAGGGCGCTGCGCAGCAGCTTGATATGCGTATCAAGCGTCCTGTCATCCCCGTAAAAATCATACCCCCACACTTCCGTAATCAGCTTCTCCCGCGTAAGTGCAATTCCTTTATTTTTTGCAAGGTAATACAGGAGTTCATATCCTTTCGGGGACAGTTCAGCCTTTTCCCCATTCACATATACCACCATCGCCGAGGTATCGATAACGAGACCGCCAAATGTCATTTTCTCGTTCTCCGGCCCGCTCCTGTTGGAACGCTGCAAAATCGCGTTCACGCGCATCATCAATTCCTTGGGCGAAAAAGGTTTCACCACATAATCATCGATTCCCAGTTCAAAGCCATGAATCCGGTCGTATTCCTCCCCGCGCGCGGAAAGCATCAGCATGGGAATATCTTTGGTTTCGCGGATTTTGCCGCATGCGGAAAAGCCGTCAAGCTCGGGCATCATAATATCCATGATAATAAAATCATAATCATGGCTGCGGCACATTTCGACCGCTTCCATTCCGTCTTTTGCCTCCTCCACCCCATATCCTTCAAATTCCGCATATTTACGAATCAAGGAACGGATATTTTCTTCATCATCTACGACTAAAATTTTATACATCTGTTTCACCGCCATGTATTTCCTTTTTTTATCATTTTATCCGTATAATGTGAACGCCGCGTGAAAGGAAGCTGTTTTATATCAAAAAACGGCCCTCGGGAGGACCGTTTTCAGCACTGCAATTAAGCTTTCCCAATATCGCGCAGGAATTTCCGGTAGTTCTTTTCAAACTTTTCGTCGCCGCTCGGCTGGTAGGTCTTGATTCCGCACGAAGCCGCGCACACCTGCCGCGCTTCTTTGAGGTCTCTGAGCATTCCCCGTCCAATCCACTGGGTAAGGATATTCCCAATCCCGGTTGCATCCGCAGGCCCGGCCTTGACAGGCTTATGCAGGTAATCCGCCGCAAGCTGGTCGAGGAAGGCATTCTGGCTGCCGCCACCAATAATATGCAGGCACGGAAAGTTTTTCCCGGTCAGATACTCGATATTGTCAATAACATACCGGTATTTACATGCAAGGCTCTGCGTAACGATGCGCACAATCTCAAAATCGTTTTGGGGCGTATAGCCCTGTTCACGAGCCATCTGCGCGACAACCTCGGGCATATTGGCGGGTTCAAAGAGCCTGTTGTCATCCGGATCGATAAACACCGTATCGCAGGTCGTAACCTTACTCGCCTCTTCCGCAAGCCCCGCAAAGTCATAATTTTTCCCTTGCAGGTTCCACATGCGCACGCATTCCTGGATGATCCACAGCCCCATTACGTTGCAGATATAGCGGTTGCGCCGCATGACCCCGCCTTCATTTCCAAATCCAAGCCTCATGCTCTCCTCGGTCATGATATTCTTGCGAAGCTCCGCACCCACAAGGGACCACGTGCCGCTTGAAATGAAAATAAATTCCTCGTCATCCGCCGCCGGGGCCGCCACAACCGCCGAAGCCGTATCGTGGGAACCAACCGCATAAATTTCTGCGGAGGGCACCTGCAGCTCATCCGTCACGTCCTTCGCAATTTCGCCGACCTTATCTCCCGCATATACAATGGGCATAAAGATTTCTTTTGGCAAACCATATGCTTTGAGAATATCCTCGTCCCACTTGTTCTCCACAAGGTTATAAAGATTTGATACGCTTGCAATCGTATACTCCGAATACTTCTTCGCGCCAAGCAGATGCGAAAGGTAATCCGGTATAAAGATTAATTCCTTCGCGATCCCGAGAATATCCGGGTCCTGTTCCTTTTCCGCCAGCAGGTGATAGCTCGTCTCAAACCGCTGGAACTGCTGCCCCGTACGCTTGTATACCTCATATTGCGGCATCAACTCAAACGAGCGCTCCACCCAGCCAAACGTCCGGCTGTCACGATAATTCCGCGGCGTGCCGATCATCGTCCCATGTCCGGAAATCAGCGCATAATCGTTGCACCAGGAATCGATGGCAATCGACGTAATCTGGCCGTCAAATTCGCGCTGGGCAAGCGCATAGCCCATCTTGATTTCATCAAAAATACGCAGGAAATCCCAGTAGGCCCTGCCCTTGGCAAGGACAATCTTGTTTTTGAATTTGTGTACCGGATGAATCTCGGCCTTGCCATCCTTGAGCTCGCCTACAAAAAGCTTACCGCCGGAAGCCCCGAGATCAACCGCTAACGCCAACCCTTCTTTTTTCATTCGTGTAAATTCTCCTGCGCCGCATATACCGCCGGTTTGAAAATGTTTGCCATCGCGTCATACTCCACGCGCTCTACAATGCTGTATGCTTTGTTAAGCGTGGGGGCCGCCGCAACGATACCGTGCTGCGGAAGGATTCCTTCGAGGCCCATTTTCTGCGCACGTTCGCGGTTCTTCATAAAATACTCGTTGGTACGGATCGCAAGCTCTTCGGAATACGCCCACGCCTGGTGGATTACGCCGCAGTCGCCCATCTTCATGGTGGCTTCCGTTACGGACGGGATCGGCTGGCTGAATGCCGCAAAGCACATGGAGAACTGCGGATGCGCATGAATCACCGCTCCGAATTCCGGGAAATTTTTCAGGAGCATCGTATGCATACGGCTTTCGCGCGAGAGCATATCCGGTCCTTCGATAATATTGCAATCGTAGTCGATAATCATCAGGTCTTCCGGCTTCAGGCGGCACCTGTGATGTTCCGACATCATGGTGGGTGTAATCAGCACGCGGTTTTCCGCAACGCGTTCGGAAAGGTTTCCGCCTGCCGCATTCGTGAGTTTACGGTCATATAGGAACCGGATGATTTCCAGCATTTCCATTCTTCTGTCCATATAAGATAATTCTGCCATTTTAATTGCCTCCCAGCATAAACTTTATATTTCCGGCGTTGCCGGATGTTGACCTGTTTCAGCGGATGACTTCGATCTTAACGTCTTTCATCCATTCTTTTGCTTTTTCGATATCAAAGCCGACCGTCTTGTTGCTTGCAGCGCAGGTCGCGGAAAGTGCGGTTGCATATGCCAGCATATCCATAACAGGCATCGGATTGCACTCGAGGCCATAGATAAGCCCGGTCAAAAGCGCGTCTCCGCAGCCTGCCGTATTTCCGACCTGCACTTTCAGGCCGTGACCGCGATAAATTTTATCCTCATAACGGAACACCCAGCCGTCCCCGCCCATGGAGACCATCACCACCGGGATATCCGGAATTTCGTCCAGCGCTTCCACTACGTCATCCGCATTTTTAAGTTCGCGTCCCACAAGCTCCGACAGTTCCTCCAGATTCGGTTTAATCAGCTGCGGATGGTATTTAAGCCCTTCCTTCATAAACGCGCCCGAGCTATCGAGGTATAGCTTCAGGTCCATCTTCTGCGCGATCAGGAGAAGCTTTTTCTGGACATCCTTATCTTCCACATTGGAAGCATCGCCCGCGATAATCAGCGTATCTCCCTTCTGCATCTGGGATTCCATCAGCGCAAGCAGTTTTCCCGTAATTTCCCGCGTCAGAACCTCGCCCTTGCCCCCGAGGAACGTGCAATTTCTCTCTTTATCCACTACCAGGTAATTGGTCCGCGTTTCAGGCGTCTCATACCAAAGATAGTGCGTATCCGAGCCGGATT
Source organism: Christensenella intestinihominis (assembly GCF_001678845.1). GTDB lineage: Bacteria > Bacillota > Clostridia > Christensenellales > Christensenellaceae > Christensenella > Christensenella intestinihominis. The sequence goes on along the minus strand of NZ_MAIQ01000001.1, from coordinate 7,296 downwards.
CTTCCAACACATCGATTACTTCCTTCCCGCACCTTCCGAAGGAAACGCCGAAGGTCCGGTTGGGAACCCCCAGCAATGAAAAATTATACGCCAAGTGCGTTCCTTTTCCGCCCAGGCATTTTTCCTTTTTCTGGATACGGTTCATGCAGTTTTCCTGAAAGGATTCGATGTAGAGAATTTCATCCATCGCCGGATTTAAAGTAACTGTATTAATCATACGATTCTCCCTTTTGAATTTGAAATCTAACCTCATTTATTATAATACGGAAGCGGGTTTGCGTCAAACTTTGAAGGCCAAAAAAGCCCTAAAAACCAATGTGGTTTTTTGTTCGTTTCATTTTGAAAATATAAATTTTTTTTGAAAAAATATTTTCATTTTTCACTTGAAACCACAGTTGTGATTTATTATAATAAATCTATAACAACACTTATTTTGAATGGAGTCTTCTCATGAAAAAGTATATTATTGCATATGATTTTGGTACAGGCGGCATTAAGGCATCCCTTTACACTGCCGACGGCCTTTCCCTAGCGTCGTCCTTTGAGCCGTACGACACGGTCTATCCCCATGTTGGCTGGCATGAGCAGCGCCCCGGCGACTGGTGGAAATCTATTTGTGTAAGCACCCGGCGGCTGCTTGAAAAGTCAAAGGCGGATAAGAACGAAATCGAGGGGCTCGCAATTTCGGGCCATAGCCTCGGAGTCGTCCCGGTTGATAAAGACGGTAATCTCCTGCGTGAGACCGCGCCGATCTGGTCTGATTCGCGCGCGCAGAAGGAATCGGATGAATTTTTTGCCTCCCATAGCAAGGATGACTGGTATATGATGACGGGGAACGGTTTTCCCAGCCATTTATATTCGGCTTTCAAGCTGATGTGGTACCGCAAAAACGAGCCTGAAATGTTTGCAAAAATCGCAACCGTCCTCGGAACGAAGGATTATATCAACTACCTTTTGACCGGGAAAATGTATACCGATCATTCCTATGCCTCCGGTATCGGTTTCTATGACCTGAAAAAAGGCCGGTATGATGAATCTTATATGAAAGAAATGGGGCTTCCCGCCGATATTTTCCCTGAAATTGTCCCCTCTACCGAAATCATTGGAACACTGACAGCGGAGGCTTCCGGGGAAATCGGGCTCCCGATGGACGTCAAGGTGGCCTGCGGCGGCGTGGATAATTCGTGCATGGCGCTCGGCGGACGCTGCATTGCGGACGGGCGCGCCTATGTATCCCTCGGTTCTTCGGCATGGAATGTGGTATCCAGCCACGAGCCGATCCTTGATACCAAGCTTTCTCCCTTTGTATTCGCGCACTGTATCCCCGGCTTATTTGTCTCGGCAACCTCCATCTTTTCAGCAGGTTCCTCCTTCCAATGGGTCCGCAACCAGCTTTGTAAGGATATCATGCAAAATGCCGGTGATAAGGACCCTTATGTGCTCATGAACGAACTTGCGGCACAGTCGCCCATCGGTTCCCACAAGCTGCTCTTTAACCCGAGCCTTGCAGGCGGCACCGGAGCTGACCTTACGCCCAATATCCGCGGAGCCTATGTGGGTCTTGACCTCAAGCATACGCAGGCGGACCTGATCCGTTCCGCGATGGAAGGAATTTCCCTTGCTTTGCGCGTTGCGCTCGATTACATGAAAACCATGACCACGCTCCAGGATGAAATATTGTTTGTCGGCGGCGGAGCCAACAGCCCGTTGTGGCTGCAAATGTTTGCAAATATTTACGGCATGGAGGTCATTAAGACAAATGTCGGCCAGGAGGCGGGTTCCCTCGGCGCGGCGGCAATCGCTGCCGTTGGCTGTGGAATGTGGAAGGATTTCTCCCCCATTGATAAAATCCATAAAATCGAGAGCGTGAGCCACGTCGACCCTGCTGCGCAGGCTGAATACAACAAAATCCTTGAGGTCTATAAGGAAGCAACCGACTACCTTGCCAGGATCGGCGATAAATTATACGCGCTCGATATCGAGGAATAAGGAAAACATTCCTTTTTCATAAAAGCATACAAAAAGACGCACCGGGAAAGGATAACGGAGTGTAAGGATTACCACTTCCCCATGTGCGTCTTTTTTATGTTTCCTGTTTCTTATTTGATTTCGGAAACTTCAACGCGCCGTTTCTCCTCACTGGAAAGCGCCGCCGCTTCAAGCGTACGGATGATCTTCTCTCCATCATGGAAGTTCGGCTCGATTGTCTCATTTTTCTCGACGGCCTTCAGGAAATCCGCTACGGCATGGACGAAGGTGTTTTCATACCCAATCACATGTCCTGCCGCCCACCATGCCGCATAAGGATGCGTCATATTGGTCACGAGGATCGTTTTGAACCCTTGTTCGTCAGCCGGATCGTCGAGATTCAGGTACTGGAGTTCATTCATGCGTTCAAAGTTGAACGTCAGGGCTCCCTTGCTGCCGTAGATTTCGAACGTATTGTAATTCTTGCGCCCTGATGCGAAACGGGTTGACTCAAAGGAGCCAAGCGCTCCGTTTTCGAATTCAGCAATCATGAAGCTCGCGTCTTCAACCTCTACCTTGCCTTTTTCGCTGTTAATTTCACCGCCGGCCGAGAAGGTCGCCGCACGTTTTCCAGGCAGCGGGCGTTCCTCGATAAATGTCTTGTTGACTGCCGTAACCGCCTTGACTTCCCCAACCAGGTATCTTGCGAGGTCAACGGAATGGGAGCTCAGGTCAAACAGCGGGCCGCCGCCTGCGAGGTCCTTTTTAAAATGCCATGTCAGCGGGAAATTCGGGTCCATGATCCAATCCTGCAAATAGGCTCCCCGCCAGTGATAGATTGTTCCAAGCTTCCCCTCTTCGATCATTTGCTTCGCAAAGGCAACAGCCGGAACCCTGCGGTAGTTGTGGTTCAGGTAGTTTACCACACCCGCTTTGTCTGCGGCTTCCGCCATTTCCTTTGTCTGGTCGTACGTAACCGCGCAAGGTTTTTCGCAGAAGATGTGCTTTCCTGCTTTCGCCGCCGCAACCGCCATATCCTTATGGATATAGGTCGGCGTTACGATGTCGATGATATCGATATCATCGCGGTTAATAACCTCTTCCCAGTTCATGGAGATTTCTTCCCATCCCCATTTTTCGGCAACTTCCCGCGTAATATCCTCATCCGTTCCGAAATTCACCTTCAGCACGGGTTCATACGGAACGTCGAAAAATTTGTTGACCAACGTCCATGCAAAGCTGTGGGCTTTGCCCATAAAACCACTGCCCATAAGGGCAATATTCAATTTTTTCTTCATAGCAAGTCTCCTTTACTTATTTCAGTGAATCGCCAATCTTGCGAAGGTTCTTTACGCTGATGCCAACCGCTTCGTCTTCAAAGCCCGCCCAGTCACTGTGCGGATGATCGATCTCAACGGCAAGGAATCCCTTGTATCCGTTCTTATGGAGGATTTCAGCCAGCTTCTGGTTGTCAATGAGACCCATGCCTACCGGCACCCCCGCAAAGAAGAACCAATCGGTGGGGTTTGCGGAAGGCTCAATCTTCAAATCCTTGATGTGGGTCGCAAATACGTAAGGAGCCAATTTTTCCATGCCCGCAATCGGGTCGTCAAGCAGGCGCAGGAAATTACCGGTGTCAAAATTGACGCCAAAATTCGGAGAATCAACGCCTTCAAGAATTTGGTAAATTTCATCCGCCGTAAAATCGATATGGTTCTCAACAGCCATTCTTACACCGTTGTCTTCCGCAATTTTTACCGCTTCCTTGAATTGCTTTATCAGCGCTTTTACCTGCGGGCCATGATCTTCATGCCGGAACATCAGGCTGGAACCTGTTACGCGCATCGTATCCGCGCCGATCATCCTCGTGCACGGAATCAGCTTTTTCATATCCTCAAACGCCTGCGGATTTCCGCCCCGTTCGAGTCCGTCCGGATGTCCCCACGCGAATACACGGTCAAAACCATATTCGTCGAGCTGCCCTTTCAGGTCGGTAAGGTAAGCTTCATCAAAACTCGGGAAAAAGCAGGATTCCAGGGAAACGCCGTCAACATCAAGCTCTTTTGCGCGGCGCAGGAAATCCTCCATTGTCATGTTCTTTCTGGGAGCCTCCTGATCATCGTATACCTCGCCAAAAAATCTATGGTAGCAATAACTATCGATTCCTATTTTCATGTTTTATTCCTCCTTTTCTTGGGTTACACAACGTTACTTATAAAACGGTCGGTTCCAGACCGAATACCTTCGCCATCTGGAGCAGCTGAACCTTCCAGTCGCCGGACATCACAATCGCATGGTGCGAGCTTAAGCCCTCCATTACCTTATGGCCGTCTTTATAGCGTACAAGCGCGCCGTTGCGGCAATCGCTGCCCGGATATTGCACATAGTCCTCGATTTCCGCTTCAATGATGACAATATGCTTGAAATCAGCAGTGATCTTGGCAAGCGTCGCTGGGCCCTTAGGCAGTTCGCAGTCCACCACAACGGCGTTGTCGTCTACGATCTCAAGCGCCTTAGGCCGAAGCACCCAACGCGAACAGAACTGGCGCGCGACAAGGCCGAAGTATCCGCAATGCACGACGAGCGCATGATTGTCCGGGTCTTCTATATCCGGGAATTTATCGATTTTCTCATGTGCGAGAGCCGCCATCCCGACGAGGAACGGATAAACGTTGCTCATCATGAACGGAGCCTGAAGCGACTGGTAGATCATGTAATTGGAAAGCAGCGTCAGCGTATCGCCCTCGCAGGCAAAAATGATACCGTCGCGTTCAAACAGCATGTTCCATGCAAGGCACGGAGTGCTGTCCGAATAGAAGCTTTCGTTGAGGCAGTTGCAGCCGATGCCGACCACATTGCCTTCCTTTTCGCATTCCGCTTTTGCGGCAATATACAGTTTCACCGCGGAAAGGAAAGATTTTTCCGTAAGGTCCTCGGCTTTGTTGATATCCCAGTCCGCGCTGACCTTGCGCGCTTCGTCATCCGATATGGCTTTCGCGTCCTCGGCCAGCTTTTTCCAACTCTTATGGATCAGCTTCATGCCGAACGCATCCGCCATTTTTTGGGTCGCTTCGTCTTCCCACCAATAAAAACGTTTGAAAATATATGCCTGCATTCCTTCGCCGGGCGTATCCTGGAACATCAGGAATTTCACGCCCTGCTTGAGCTGTACTTTGGTTGCAATCGCGCGGATAACCACCTTTGCCAGTTCAATATTGTAGGGTGAGAAAACATTCATTCCCTTTTCGCGGAGATAGTAGACAATCTCCCAATCCCACATTTCCACCGTACCGAACTTGGACGTCAGGACAATCATTGGCAAGTCGTACTTTTTCAGGCTTTCGCTTTCTTTAAACGCCGCGCCGATCAACTGCGGAAATACAACCGCATCCGCCGCCTCCGGCAGGGCGTTTCCTACGCAGACCGGTTCGAGAAATTCGGCAACATCGCCGTACATTTCCTTCAGCCTGTCAAGCTGTTCTTTAAACTCTCCCCGTTCCCTCTCATTTGCCGCATCGAAATAAAGCGGCACCAGACGTGCTTTCATCATAACAGGTTAACCTCCCTCATTTTTTCTCAACCGAGAAATCATTTCAAACTTATCATATCACTTTCATTATAGCATTAAATGATAGAAGCATCTACCAAAAACAATAATATCCGATAACAATTTTGTAATAAAAAGCTAATAAAAAATAGCATCCAACACTAATATATCTTTATTGTAACATAAAACGAGAATAAATCAATGGATTTACCAAAAAAAGCCACTGTTTCCAGTGGCTTTTTGGTCAGACTAAAGTTTTGCGCAAATTTCGATTTCCGTTCCATCCGGGTCTTCAATCAGGCATACGCGCGCACCAAGGTGCGGAAGGCTTTCCGGGCCATAGCGAACCGGTACGCCGTTTTCTTTTAAATACGCCGCCCATTCGTCTACATCATCTACTCCTATCGCAAGATGCCGGTATCCAAGATCACTTTCCGCAATCGTCTTTTTTTCACTCGAGCCGTGATAATCAAAAAGCTCGATCCGCGAATTTTCCCCCAGCTGCAGATAACATATATCGCTGTCGCCATTGTCGATTTTTTCCTGCAAAACCGGCAGCTTCAGCAAATCGCGGTAAAAGTGCAGCGCCTTATCCATATTGCCGACATTGATTCCGATATGATCCGCCCCTTTTATTTCCATGCTTAGAATACCACCCGTTCCTTAATTTCAGGAGAAACCAAAACTTTGAAAAGATTCGGGTTGGTACGCAGTTCTTTCAGCGCATCTTCCAGTTCTTCCAGCGGAACCACCATGGAAATCAGGGGTTTCGGGTCGATACGGTGATATTGGAGAAGACGGATTGCATCGCCCCAGTCGTTTCCAATCCCCGCGCACGAACCGCTGACTTTCTTCTCGCCCAGAACAAAATCATAAGGCGCAAGGGATGCCATATCGTCTGTCGCGCATACGCCGAACGCTTCCAGTTTACCGCCGCGGCGGAGCATTGCAAACGCCTGCTCATATGTGCTGTGATGGCCGACCGCTTCAATGGCATAATCTGCGCCGACGCCACCGGTCAGTTTCTTGACTTCCGCAACCGGGTCGTCCACTTCCTTGATATTAATTGTATAATCGATTCCCATTTCCTTCGCCATATTAAGACGCAGCTCGCTGTCGCCTACAAGGATTACCGGCGCGCAGCCGCGCAGCTTTGCAAGCAGGGCATGGATTACGCCAAGGCCGCAGCCGATTACCACACAGGAAGAACCGATCTTGGCATCCATCTTCTTGCTTGCCTGCAGGGTTGCCGTAAGGGGCTCTACAAACGTTGCGGTATAATCATCCATGCTGTCCGGAATCGGGTAGATATTCTTCCATGGCGCCTTCACATATTCGGCGAAACCGCCGTCCGTATGAATACCGAGCTGCGTAAAGGATTCGCAGAGCAATCCGTCGCCGCGGCGGCAGAAATAGCACGTTCCGCAGGTGAGGCAGATATCTACGGCAACACGGTCGCCCTTTTTAATTCCTTTTGCATTTTGTCCCACTTCTTCGATTACGCCAAAAATTTCATGCCCCGTAATCAGCGGCAGTTGGTCCGCGGCATATTTTCCGGTATAAATGCTCCAGTCGGAACCGCAAATTCCGCAATATTTTACCTTAATCAGAACTTCGTCATCAGTAATCTCCGGAACCGGTACTTCTTTCAGAACCATGTTGTTCGGCGATTCCACAACCTGTGCTTTCATCATTCTTGCCATTCTATTCTTTCCTCCTGTTTATGTTTATTTTTCGCAGGGATTGTTGAAAATCTTATCGCGTCTTCCCTCATACGGCGC